>JADZAP010000058.1 GCA_020852705.1 Ignavibacteria bacterium
GTTTTATTTTAAAAACCAAAAGCAAAATAAAAAGCTACCCGGTTCTTACCAGATAACTTTTATGTTTTTCATGTATTTTCAACGAATACCACACATTCGCAGTAATCGCAGTACGCTTTGTTATCGCTGATTTCATAATCAACCTCGTTCCGGCAATTACTACAGGTGAGCCTTACTGCCTTTCCGTTGGTTAACAAAGAACGAAGCATCTCATCAATGATATATGTAATAGATTTTCCTTCCTCTTTAGCTCTCCGGCATAGAATATCCATCATATCAGGCTTAATTTTTATTGTTTCCACATCAGTCCTCCTTTCTAAAAGAACGATAATTGCTCGCCTTCGGCGGTTAATTTTTGTAATTCTTCTTTGGTTAAACTCTTTATGGGTAATTCATGCAAAGTTTTTTCGAGCGAAGCTGTATAGCTTCTTTTGAACGATTCTAAGGCTTCGCCTGTAAGTTCCCTGATACTTCCTCCCAGATAGCTTCTTCTTGTCTGATACACTTTATTGCATTCCATAGCGAGAGAATCGCCCCAGACCACATAGCCGTTGACATTGAAGAATAACAGGTTTAAAGCGCACATCTTCATACAGGTGAGGTCAATATCCTGCCCGCAGATTAAAGAGTTGTCTAAGGTCTCGTTATTCATTGTTTTAATGGCTTCAACGAGCATTACCCCTGAACCGCAGCACGGGTCCAAGACTCTGCCTTTGGGAACAAGGCACTTCGCCATCATTGAGGCGACATGCTTGGGCGTAAAGAACTGCCCACGGTACTTATTATTCATATTCCACTGCATATACACCTGCCCTAAGATGTCGTCATTGGTCTTTTGCATTTCAAGCATCAGATTAGCAAAGGCTTCTGAGAAGTGGTCTATCTCACGCTTGCCCTGATGCTGGTCGTTTTTGTATTTCCTGACGATTTCCAAGTAATGCACATCATCTCTTTGCAGAGCAAATAGCATTAAGTCGAGCCAGTCATTGAAAATTGTAAATGAGCTATACCCGTTTCGGAGTATAGCTTCAAGACATTGTATGATATCTTTCATCTATTTTATACTCCTTTCGGTTATTTATTTTTCATAGTATTTGTTATTGTAAAGGTGCGGGTTTAGTCTAAGATTGTGTGGACTTATTTATTCATATAGGCTTTGGTTAATGCTTCATAAAATCTTTCGCATGTCTCTTTTACGATTGCGTTTTTCCTAATGCTCTTTGTATAGAATTCTGCTGGAATTTTGTGTCGGATGTTATGTGCCTTTTTTAGCATTGTTTCTATATGAGCGGACATTCTGTAACCCATATCCTGCTGAAGCCGTGCAATAGACATTCTCAGGCTCTCACGCTCTATGTAATATTCTTTAATACAATATGAAAGAACAATAATGACTAATAGTTCGATTATTGATAAAATTATAAAGAACATATTGGTTTAAGAAATATTTAACGGAATGCGGTTGCCGTCCTGGGTGTGCCAGACAGGTTCATTGAGCCTGTAAAAATCGTGGAATGGCATAAAGAGGTATCGTTTATAAGATAAGTTATGACAGTATCTTTGAACTAAGTTTTTAATCAGGTAATTAACTTCGTTTATTTTTGTAACAATCAAAGGTGAACTGTTATACTCCTGAGGTCGTAAAAAACAGTCATACCAGATATCGGTATAGACAAAGAGGCACAGGAATTGGCTGAGGTTGTGGGATTTTTTCTGCTCTATGGCTTTGAATAGTTCTTCGTAACGTTTAATCTTTTCATGAAATACCCTGTCTATTGTTTTCTTCCGTTCAATTTCCACAAGCAGAAAACGGGTAAGTTCTTTAGGGTTTTTGCTTTCAATGCGGATCAATATGTCCGGTCTGACGCCATATAAACTCGAATCATACCTGAATGTAAACTTTTTATTGGGGTATAATCGTAGAAATGATAGGGCAATATCAAATTTCATGCTCTCGTGCAGGGCATTATGAGGAGAACGCTGATATTTTTTATATTTATATTCAACAACCCTGTCGATATATGCCGCTCCTTTCTTGGTTAGGCAATAAAACACTTCCCGGACTTTATTAGCCGGCTTACCGATTGGCTCTATTTTCTCTATTAGTCCGTCTTCAAGATAGGATTTAAAGAGTTTTCGGGTGAATAATAATCCTCCTTTGTGTGTTTTAGCAGTCGGGGAATAAAAATTATTGAGAGTGGCAACGCCCCCAATATCGAGTAGGTTATTAAGTAAGAGTTTACGGGTATTCATAAAAACAAAAAATTACATGACTAAGCCCTAATGCTCATTATCATGTAATTTTTTGATCTATCTTATGCGAAAGAAAAAAATGGCAACAAGACTACCTACAGGTAGTATATACCTTCTGTAAAAAGAGCGCAAGTGCCTATTAATTTTATTATATTATTTTATTATGTGGCTATTCCTCCGTAAGGATGGGCAACTCCTTTTGTACCGTCCGAGAATTACATTATTGTTGAGGCGGTTAAAAGGGGTTGCCTGTCCTTCGAAAATCTTTAGTATTTGAGAGGGACGTAATAGCCACACTATTGAAATCTTAGTGTAATGACTTAATTTCAGAATAAGCCTTCTTCTAAAAAGAATATAAAATTTAGGATAATCTATA
>JADZAP010000001.1 GCA_020852705.1 Ignavibacteria bacterium
AAAAGAGATATTCCTAACCTTACCCTTGAATGGGATCCATATCTGGAAGAAAGAGGCATCACACCCGAGATCGCCAAAGAATATGAAATTGGATTAGTCAAACAAAGGAGCGTAGTTGCAGGCAAAATAGCTTTTAAGATTAATGACCATTTTGGCAAGCATATTGGATATATGGGTTATAAGCGAGAAGATGACTCCTGGTTCTTTCCTAAAGGATTTAAACGCCCTTTATACAATGTTTTCAGGCTCAAAGATTCTAAATCAGTCATTGTGACAGTTGACCCGTTTGATGCCCTTAGAATTGCCTCCTTAGGCTTTCAGCAGGTTGTATCGTTACTAGCTAATTCCATGACTTTAGAGCAGGAGGAACAGCTTAAACGATTTAGGTATATCCTTCTATTTCATCCAAAACCTGAGAATATTGTAAATCGTTTATATAATACTAGTTTTGTTAAAGCACCTGTAATTTCAAAGTATATTAAAGAAATGTCAGAACACGAATTAATTGTGTTAATAAAGCCTTCGTAATTGAAGGCTTTTTTTAAAATGTCTTGCTGCTTATTAAGCATCGCATTTTTTTTATAACCAAAATACATGATTGGAGCTAAAGTAAAATAAGCATGATATTTCAATACTCTAATTTACAGATTTAATCGCAAAATAATATTTGGGTTAACCACATTTTGCATAAATTTGAAATCAATATCATTACCTTGCGAATTTATATTTTTTTATTGCCATTTATTGTTTATTTTAAAGCACTTAAAATAAATAAACATAATGAGAAACTTCCCAATATATAGACAACTTGATGAAACTGATTGTGGTCCAGCATGTTTGAAAATTCTCTCTTTATACTATAATTTGAGTTTTGATATTGAATATTTGAGGGATATATCAGTAAAAAAGTCCGATGGAATTTCAGTCTATAATTTAATGAATGCCCTTAAGATATTAGGGTTCAATTCTTTGACCGTTAAAGCTTCTGTTGATACAATTGAGAGTTCAATTGAGTTACCTGCTATACTTCATTGGAATGATAATCATTTCGTTGTTTTATATAAAATATCTAGAAAATTCGTTTATATATCTGATCCCGCTTTTGGTCGTATAAAATATACAATTAAAGAATTTGAAAGTCACTGGTTAACTAAAAATTCTAATGAAGGAATATTAATAATTATTGAAAAATTTGAATTAGATCAAAACGTAAACTTTTCAAATGAGAAGTTGAAGTCTTACTTCAAATTGTATCTTAACTATTTGCATAATCATTTTCATAGTTACTTAATAATTTTTATATTATTAATTTTAGGGAGCATTTTTATAGCTGTTTCTCCAAAACTAACCCAAATGATGGTTGATCATGGTATATCAAAATCGCCAGCTTCTTTAATAATTAATCTATTTATTGCACAATTAATAATTATAGTTAGTAGCCTAAGTGTCGAAGTAATTAAGAATAAAATACTTTTAAAAATTGGTACTAAAATAAATATTAATATTATTTCAAAATATTTAATCAAGTTGATGAAGTTACCAATCTCATTCTATGATACAAAAGGGATTGGTGATCTACTTCAAAGAATAACTGATAATTTCAGAATACAATCTTTCTTAACAAATTCAATTCCAAATTTCATTTATTCAATTTTAACTATAATTATTTTTGGAGTAGTACTTTTTATTTTCAACTCTACTATTTTCTTTTTTTATTTAATATTTACTATACTGAGTACTGTTTGGGTATTAGTTTTCATGAAAGCACGTAAAGTCATCGACTATAAAAGATTTAATAACTATTCAGAAAATCAGAAAACACTTGTTCAAATTATCTATGGAATGAAGGAAATCAAACTTAATGGAATTGAAGAGAGTAAGCAAAATGAATGGCAGCAAATACAAAATAAAATTTATGATAATTCTAAACATATTTTAAAAATTAGTCAATATCAAACAATTGGAAACAGATTTATTACACAAACTAAAAATTTAATCATTTTATACTTTTGTATTTATCTAATAAACGATAATACAATGTCAATAGGAACAATGTTTGCCATTTCCTTTATAGTTGGTCAGTTAAATAGCCCAATAGATCAAGCAATAACTTTTTTACAGAATCTTCAAGATGCAAATTTAAGCTTAGAAAGATTAAATGAAATTCATCTAATCCGGGAAGAAAGTGAGTCATGCAATAAGGAGTACATTATTTCTGAAGGTAATATAAAATTTAATAAAGTATCATTCAGATATAATAGAGATAGTGTAAGTAATGACTTACATGAAATAAATTTTTCAATACCCCAAAATAAGGTTACTGCAATTGTTGGTTATAGCGGGGGAGGGAAATCAACATTATTAAAGCTTTTGTTAAAATTTTATGATCCAGAATCTGGTAGTATTACTGTTGACGATAAAAATTTACAGGATATAGATTCTAAATATTGGAGAAAAAAATGCGGTGCTGTAATGCAGGATGGCTATATTTTTTCGGATTCAATCCTAAATAATATAGTTATGAATGTTAATGACTATGATAAGGAGAGGTTAGAGGAAACTATCCATATTTCATGTTTAGATGAATTTGTGTCTAATTTACAATTCGGTTTAAATACTAAGATTGGAGAATGGGAGCATGGCCTTAGTATGGGCCAAAAACAAAGAATTCTAATTGCTAGGATAATATACAAAAATCCAAGTTATATATTTTTAGATGAAGCTACAAGTAATATTGATGCAAGAACAGAATCTAATATTATACAAAACGTTAAGAAATATTTAAATAATAAAACTATGTTAATTATTTCGCATCGTTTTAGTACAATATCTCATGCAGACCAAATAGTAGTAATCGGAAGTGGTAAGATTTCTGAAATTGGGACCCATAGTTCACTTTTGAATAAAAAAGGTGATTATTTCAGTTTAATGAATTATCAAACCCATAATATAAAAACTAACTGAAAATGAATATCTTTCCATATTTTTTACTTCGTGTTTCACCAGAATCAATGAATATTTTTGAAAACCTTAGCTTCGCAAAGGTCCCTAAATTGCTTGATAATTTTTACGATTTGGAAATGAAAAAGCAAGTATCCAAAGATGATATCAATGAAATATTATTCCAATATATAAAAGACATTAAAAGCGATGACCTTAGAAAAAAAATAATTAATCTGAAAAGGGATATATTCAATAATAGGACTGCTGTTCAGAACACTCTGTTAGAATTACCGATTTATATTAAAAATAAATTGGATAATTTAAAACTGTTAGAGTTAGAGATAGTTGGTTTAAATGAAATGATAGAGTGCAATTATTATCAAGAATTGGATACTATCAATTATAATTTTAGAACACTTTTAAACACTGAATATTTTCTCAAAGGAGTTTTGCAATCAAGTGATAATTTATTAATAAGGTTAAAAGAATATATAAATAGTGAAACCGAATCGAAGTATCATTCAAGATCTAAATTTACTCTTTTAAAGTATTTGTCAAGAATTTTCACAAAAACATCACCATTCAGCACTTTTACTAATTTAGCCTTAGGGGTGTTTGACAATCAAAAAGCTTTAATTAATGTTGCTAATATTAATCATAATAACAATAAAATTGTAAATCACAGAATAATATTAAATATTGGAATTTTGAGATTCTTGACGGGTGTTTTATTTCAATATTTTCCTATTACTAAAAATTTTTATTTAGTACTCAATCCATCAATTAAAATAAAAAATAATTTTATAGAATTTCTTGTAAATACGAACAACATTGAATTTTTTCAAAGCCTTGAAATTAATGATAATATAAAATTTATTTTGAATGCATTTAAAGGGGTTAACAAAATTGAATTTAAAAATCTTTCAACAATTTTAAGTTCTAATTTTGAAGCTGAAGAAGATGAAATTAGAGAATTTATATATAAAGTTATTAGTATTGGTTTGCTCGAATTTGATTTTGACGTTTCAGGTTTAGATTACAATTGGGATGTAAAATTAGTACAACTATTAAAACAGTATAACTATCATAATGATAAAAATATTTTCAATCTGTATGAATCCCTAATTCAGATACGAAAAAAGATTACAGAATATGAAAAGGCTGATTTTGCAACAAGAGATCACATTTTGAATGATATATTTTCGGGTTTTAAAAAAGCTGCTCTAGATTTACACGAGGCTGCAAATCTTCCGAAGATCGAAAGAGAACTTTATAAACTACATTCAAAAGAAGATGATGATTTTTATGAAGAGATTATTAACAAAGTTCACCTAGACAATTTTGAGAAATTTCACATAACATACTTTAACTTTAGAAAAAATAATATTCTATTTGAAGATACATACTATGATGAAAAATTCGTATTCGATATTAAAAGGATTAATCATCATTTAACTTCTATCAATCAATTAATAGATAATTGTTTTGTAATGGATAAACTAGTGATTGAAAGAAAAAAAATATTAGATTTTTTTAAGTCTAAATTTGCTTTATGGGAAGAAGTAAATATTTTAGATTTTTATAAAAAATACTATGAGTTTAAAAAGGAAACCGGAGATACAGTTGATTATTCAATTTTGGATTTATCTAATGAAAAGATTAATGTTTGGTTAGAAAAATTAATAGACGTTTCAAGTAATGGGTATAATGCAAATACTCATTCTTTTATGCTGAAGAATGAGTATTTGCAAAAGGTAAATGAAATCTTAAACTTAAATAGAAAGTTTAAAAACACATCTTCACGATGTGTTTTTTTACAATACATAGATGGAGTAGAATCTAAAATTGTTATAAATAATTACACTATTGGATTCGGTAAGTGGTTCAGTCGTTTTTTGCATTTGTTTGAAAGTTCTGTAACTGAAGAAATTCTGCATGACAATTTTATTAATAATGAATATATTCAAGCAGAATACAACGGAGCCTCATATTTTAATCCTAACCTTCACCCACCTTTGTTAAATTATGAAATACGATCACCTGGTAGTCAGCATAGATTGAATCTTGAGAATCAAATACAGGTAAGTAATATCTATGTTAAATATATGATTGACCAGGATCGAGTAATTCTAATTGATAAGCAAACAAATAAAGAAATTTATATATATGATCTTGGTTTTGAAGCACAATCAAGTAAGTCGGAATTATTTAAATTGTTGTCAATATTTTCAAACTCAGAAATGATTTTCTTGCCACTAATAACAAGTAAGATCAGTAATTCTTACAAAAGGGCGGTTCTGAATGAGAAAGGCATTATTGAATATCCTGAAATAACCTTGGATTCTGACATTATTCTGCAAAGAAAAGTATGGTATATACCAGTTGATTATTTCGAAACTAAACTTAGTGATGTCGATTTTTTTATTAATATCAATTTAATGAGAAAACGAATAGGTATTCCAAAAGAAGTTTTCGTTAGATTTTATTCTAAATCAATATATAATAAAATTAAGAAAACAAAAAATAATATTAAAAATTCAAGGGCGTCACATAAGCCACAGTATATTAACTTTGATAATCCTTTATTAGTTGAATTACTGCATAAATTAGTTTTAAAATATAAAGAGGGAGTATTTATTGAAGAAATGAGACCTAATTCAGATGAAATATTAAATATTGTCAAAGAGAAACATATCTCAGAATTAATTATACAATGGAAAAGCCATGAATAAATCAAGTAATTGGATTAGTTTATATCTTTATTATGAAGAACCTTGGGATCGTTTTATAAGTACAACGATTAATAATTATGTAAATCTATTATTCAAAAAAAAATTGATATCCAAGTTTTTTTTTGTGAGATATTGGGAATTAGGACCGCATGTTAGATTAAGGTTAAAAGTTGAAAATAAGGCAGATATAATTAATGTTACTAATATGTCTATGAAATATTTTTCAGAATTTTTTAGAGAAAATCCTTCTATAAGAAGGGATCTATCATTTATCGATAGTAATAAACTAATCGATAACAATTTAGTTGTTGAACGACAATATGAACCCGAAACTGAAAACTATGGGGGGAAAGATTTCATGGATATAAGTGAATCTATCTTCTTTAGTTCTTCTAAGGCTGTAATATCCGCCATCAAAGCTAACCCTAAAATAGATTATTCTAGCAAAATCGGAATCTCAATATTACTGAATTTAGGATTATTAAATAGATTCAATCTAAGTAAAAGTTGTATTGTTGATTTCTGTAATTTTTACTTTAAGCATTGGTTAGAAGTTTATGATTTTCCCAAGGGATATTCTCAAACTCAGAAAATTAAAAAGGTTAAGATTATTTTCGATCAATTGACAGAGAATCAATCAAAGGTGATGCTAAATTTATTGTCTGAGTATTGGAATAAATTACAAAAAAATGAATATAATGATCTTAAATGGCTTGATAATTGGTTAATGGAAATATCAAATATTTATAATATAATTAATAAAAAATCTTTTCAAAAATTATTGATAATACCTGAATGGTATAAGGAACTTTATAGCATTTCAAATCTAACTTATAATAAAAAGTTGTTTTTCCTTTTTGAACGTCACGTTCATATGACAAATAATAGACTTGGTATTTATACAAAAGATGAGCCTTTTATTGTTTATTTAATTAATAAAATTTTATTGAATAATGGAAAATAATAATTTTAAGATTGATTTAGATAAAGCAATATCTGATGAAATTATAGATATTGCAAATAAATTAATCCAATATTCTAATAAAGATAAAAACGGGATTTTTTGGAAAACTCAAGGTAGGAATAATGATATTATCATTGAACAGATAAATGAAAATTTATATAATGGTAATTCCGGAATTTTGATTTTCTTTTTGGAGTTGTATGGAATTACAAAAAAGAATGAATATTTAAGTATAGTTTTGCAGTCTTTAAATTGGATCGAAAAATATTGTCAAAGAAATCCCAAAACAAATTATTCTCTGTATGTTGGTCGAATGAGTTTAGTTTTAGTGTATTTAAGAATGTTTAGTATTTTTAATGATGAAAAATACATTCGCAGGGCTATATATATATCCAAAAAATCACTAAATTTTATCCAATATCCTCAAAACATTGAATTATTAAGCGGGATATCAGGAACTTTATTGTGTTTACTAAAGCTTTATAAAGAAGTGAATGATAAATGGATTAAAGAGTATATAGATATTGGCGTAGATGTAATTACATCTAATTATTATGTTGGGGAAAAAGGAATTTTTTGGGACAGAGCAGATTATAATTTAAGAGGATTATGTGGTTTATCTCATGGTACTTCTGGAGTATCTTACGCGCTAATGGAGATTGTAGAATATTTTCAAAATTATAGTCTCACCCCATTTATTGAGGAATCAATTAAATATGAGAACTCTTATTATATAAATGAGGAAAAGAATTGGTCAGACTTTAGAAAACCTTTATATATTACAGAAAATGAAATTTACAACAAAAGACATGTATTTTATAATAATAGTTTCATAAAAAGAAAAAATGAAAAAAATATTAATGCATGGTGTCATGGGTCTGCTGGAATTATTCTTAATAGATTTATGGCTTATAAATTATTTAAAAATATAAAATATTTAAAACAAGTTAAGGATAACCTGGACCCAGTAATTAATTATAGGATTTTAGATCAGAAAAAAAATGAGTTGTTTATTTTGTGTCATGGTAGATGTGGAAATTCAGAAATCTTATTTCAATTATATAATTATTATGGTGATTTAAATTATTTAAACAAGGCTAAATCTATTGGTCTAAAGGCAATTGAACAGAAAAGTCAATTAAAGAAGTATTTAAATGGAATGGAATACTATGGTGCAAAGGAAGATCCAGGTTTGATGATTGGTGTTGCAGGGATTGGACACTATTTATTAAGACTTCTTAATCCTACGAAAGTTTCTTCAGTATTATTTCCTTCAGTAAATGCAGTTACAAGAGATGCTGATAATTATAAAAAAGTAAGATTTGATTTAGAGGTTACTTATCGAAAGCTAATTGATAAGTCATTTCCCAAGACATCTAATATTTTAAGATATTTCAATAAAATAATGTACGATGATATATTATCTAAGATTGTTGTTGCAAATCCTAAAGATATTAAAAAGTATTTTTATTCAAAAGTTAACAACAGAATGAAAGATTTAGCATTACTGGAAAAAAGAGTATTACGGGATGTCTTAAAATTCGAATGGGAAACTAATAAAGTATATTTATCAATAAGAAATGATTATCTGTTTAACAAAATGATAAATAGAGAATTTGATTCTT
Organism: Ignavibacteria bacterium; assembly: GCA_020852705.1. GTDB lineage: Bacteria > Bacteroidota > Ignavibacteria > Tepidaquicellales > OLB5 > OLB5. The sequence goes on from JADZAP010000001.1 coordinate 8,265, forward strand.
CAAAAAAACGACTGAAAAAATTAAAAATTCATGCTACTGTTAAAGTAAGTCCATTCCTAAAAGTTATATCATGTAAATGGGATTGGACAAAGAATGATTACTTTGATTTATTGAAGGAGAATATTCAAGAGGAAGAACATGCTAATATTTTACTAAAACCGAATCTTGAAAGTGTATATGCAATGAAACTAGATAATTTAAGTTACTTAATTCTAAAAAATATTTATCCTAATGAATCTATCGAAAAATTAATTGATAGGATATCGAAAGTGTTAGATATTGATTCAAGTAAATACCTTAAAGAATCCCAAAAAGTGATTTTGAAACAGATACATGAATTAATCTTCTCAAAATTAATAATTGTTAATTAATAAAAAAGCAGCACATTCAATTGTACTGCTTTTTAGAAATAGCATAAATCAGGTGTTTAGCCAGTGCATTGTGGTCTGTCTCCATGGCAAGCTGAACATGCTGAAGAACTTGAGCAACCACTAACATCTGTTGTTTCGCAAGAGCTAGTAGAACATATACAGTAGGATGTTCCACCTTTAAGTTTTTTTACCTCATCTTCTTTCAACGAAGTAACAAAACTTTGAACTCTTAAATCTTCAAGTTTTAGTTTCCTTTTGAGATTTTTCATTTCATTAACCTTTCTAAGTTAAAGATTATTATGAAATTCATATATTTTATATGAATTGTAATCAATACTAAATGTATTAATATAGAAAATCAAGGTATTTATTTGTCTGTAAATTAATTACCTAGGAATTCGTAAATTGCTGTTTAATAGAATGTTTAATTTTTTATTCTTATCATCGATAAATATGGAATATAACACACTACATAGATTAACCTTCACTAATAAATATGTAAAATATATTTTGAGTATTATTAGTGGCATCACTATTGGAATTTCTTATCCCCCAACCGGAGAATATTTTTGGTTTTTTATTTATTTTGGCATTATTCTGTTATTATACTTTGTGTATTCTGAAGATACTTTTAGGAGCGTTTTTAAATATACGTATTTTTCATTACTGATTTCAAACATTATAGGCATTTACTGGATTTCTGCTTGGCATAGTGATGATACCTTCTTGAAAATTGGGGGAATACTTGCGATTATTATTCATCCATTATTTAATATAATACCTATTTTAATCTTTTTCTTTCTTGTAAAATTAAACAATCAGAAAAAAAGATATGAACTATTATTTTTTTTCCCATTTCTATGGGTTGGTTATGAATTTTTTGACAACCAATGGCAGCTTAACTTCCCATGGTTGGAATTAGGTAATACAGAAGCATATAATATTAACAGAATTCAGTATATCGAGTATACAGGTATACACGGAGTATCTTTCTTAATTTGTTTGGCTTCGTCATTATTATTGTATTTATTTTTCCAAATTGTCTTTAAGAATTGGAAAATATATTCATTTAAGTCATTTATTCTGTTTTTAAGTATAATTATTATATTAATCTTTCCTAATATATTTTCGTATTTTACTTTGAAAAATATTCAAAATAATATTAATAATTCATATAACTCAGATGTATTATCTATTAGCGTCATACAAACTAATATCGATCCATTCGAAAAATGGAAAGGAGATCCAAATTGGGTTGTTGAAAAAAATTTGAAAGGGATAAGAGAAGCTTTAAAATCAAATCCAGATCTAATAATTCTAAATGAAACTGCAACTCCTTTTTTCTTTCTAGAAGATCATAATCTACTTAGGTCAAAGAAATTTACTGATATTGTAGATTCCAGTATGAAAAGTTTATTAATGGGCATACCACATTTAGAATATTACAAAGATACAATAAACGTCCCGGAGGATGCTTTGAGGATGAGCAATAGTGGTAAATTGTATGATAAATTTAATTCCGCAATCCTAATTGAACCAAATTCAAAATTAAGCAATTCAACGATACACAAAAAAGTGAAATTAGTTCCATTTAGTGAAAAATTTCCTTATCAAAGTTATTTAAAAAGTCTTAAAAGCTTATTTACTTGGCAAGTTGGAATTTCTGGTTGGCAATTTGGTAAAGTCAATACCTTGTTTAATTTTAAAAGTCCAAAACATAATATTAATCCAAAATTTTCTGTGTTAATATGTTTCGAATCGGTTTTTAGTGATTACGTTCGAGAGTCAACTAAAAATGGTGCTCAATTCTTAGTTATTATTACAAATGATGGTTGGTTTGGTCACACATCAGGACCAATCCAACATGAGAGATATGCTGTATTAAGGGCAATTGAAAATCGTAAATGGGTTAGTCGATGTGCCCAAACTGGAATATCATGCTTTATAGATCCATTTGGGGTTATTCATACTACCATTCCTTATGGAGAAGAAGGAGTAATTACAGAAAAAATAATACTTAATAGTGAAAAGACTTTTTATTCTGAGAATGGTGACATATTGGGTAGAATTAGTTTTTATTTACTAGGATCTTGTATTTTAATTCTTCCAATTTATGGAATTTTTTTAAAATATGGTCGTAAGTGAGTATTTGGAATAAATTTTCAATTGAATTATGATGCCATTGATGTCGATATTATTACATGAGAAGATAGTCTAAAATCTAAAATATAATGACTCTTCATATGCCTTCTTACCTTTAAAGCTGATTTCATTTAATCATCACTGATTGAGATGGAGTCGGGATGAACCTTTATCAGTTACCCTTTGAGTTTATGCTCTGCAGTATTCCATTCTCTATACATAAATGACAGAATAAATATCTCAAAGAGTTTACGTTTTAGAGTAAATTCAACAGTTGATATGACAGAATTTAACTGGTTACTGAAGGAAAACTCAAAGATCAAGTGGAAGCGTGACATATTTAAAAGACCACAATATGCTATTTACAACACGAAAAGTGGTTTACAGTTTTAAAATGTGTCACAGATACAATTCAGTCTTGAAAATATGAGTAAAGTACTCAAAGCGGGTATATTGCATACTCAAGAAGTCTCAAGGCATAAAGATAAGGGTCAAATATGAGCCTATTATACTAGATAAGAGAGGTTTACGAATGAAGCAATTTTGGTTAAAACAAAAAAAGGTAACCCCATCCATTTCTGGACGGAGTTACCCTTTATACGCATGTTCTTAAATATAAATCTTAATGTTTCAAAAAGCAAATTACAAATACTTGAAAAGCAAAAGTCACTTCTTTTGCGAAAATTTATTGATATTTATTGTATTTTTATTATCACTTAAACTCCCTGTAGTAGCCCTGCTTGTCTTATAAAGATAACCATCATTCAATAGTAGATAAGCGTAATCCTGAAGTAGTGCGAGTGAAACAGGACGGTAGCCTTCTGGCAAGCCGCCGTCTATTAATTGCCATGTTTGGCATTTATCAATAGATTTATATATACCATAAGCATTATTGCTTTCGTTATTGACAATGCTCACTATTTCATTATTGCTATTGAATCTAAATTGATTCGGTCGTGGGAAATAAGTAATATTTGTAGATAGAGTGCTCCAATTTTGCCCATCATCATACGAGATAACATATCCTGAAGTACCGGCATTTGAAACCATTTCGCCTGTTGGCAAGGTTACTGAATTGATTATATAGCTACGGAATGAGCTTGTTACTACTCTCTTAGTCCAGTCATTGCCATTTGTTGAGTAATACATACTGTCGCTGTAATCAGCTATATAAATCTTACCGGAACTGGTTTTGTTTAGCCCGCTGACATTATATTGGCTGACGGGACTATAGCTTGTCCACGAACCACCCTGATTAACCGACTTATAGAAATGAAAATAATGGCTACTGTTATTCCATCCATACATATTTAAAAACAATGTACTGTTATTCATGCCGACTAATTTGTGCCCATCTATTTGCTCGAGATTTAAATCAATCTGTTCCTGCCAAGTAGCACCATAGTCACCGGAACGATATAACTTGTTTTCGCCGATATAATGACCCAAGCCGTCCTGTCCCATAGCTGTAAAGATAAACAGGTTATTATCTGCTATCGGAAATATCTGTGTTGCGCTTCCATTGGAAATTGCGGATTGCCAGTTATCACCTAAATTCGAGGTCTTAATAAATCCGCCTAAGTTATATCCTATCCATGAACCGGGACGGTTAGAGGCAAAAATAACCTGCGAAGGATTAATGTACAGGTTTTGGTAGGAATTGGCGGCTTGTAGTGTAGTGGAATTCAAACGATACCAATATGTTTGCTCAATTTGAAAATCCGCCTGTACAGTATCGCCTTGAGAAACGGTCACATTTAAGGTGTCACTGGTATAACCATTCTTATATGTATAAACCAGATGATTGCCGGCAGGTAAGCTCGTAATGGTATATTGCCCTGTAGTATCTGAAAATCCATAGTAATAATTTCCGTTAAAAACAGCAGTCACGGAAACTCCATTTACCCCTACATTAAATACATCAGTCACTTTGCCGACTATTGTGCCGAGAGTATCTGATGGGTTAGGGGGAGGATCTACGATGATGGGATTATCATCAGAACAGGAAACTAAAAAGATGATACTTAATATTGCTAAGAAATATATTTTACCCATTTTTATCTTTCATTTTTTTTGTTTTTTATAAATGATTATTTAGAATCTAAATGTCACGCCGCCACTGGCATAAAAGGGGAACCCTCCTGTAACGGACAGGGAAAACCCTTTAGCAAAGAAATAATTGAAACCAGCTTGTCCGCCATAACCGATTCCCGAAGCCTCAGCTTTTGGAGTATATGTAAAACCTGTAGGTTTCTTAGGACTCCACTTGCTTTCTGAGTTAATAAGAAAATAGCCAAAACCCGCCTTGAGAAACGGGTCGAATTTTTCACCGGGATTAAAATGATAGGAAAAACCAGCTAATAGTCCGATCAGACTGTAATCATATTTAAGCGTATAATTCGTGTAGCCCGATGATGTATCATAGTCACCGAATGAATAAGCCATGTCGTCCCATGCGGTATAAGCTCCGTCTATGCCAATACCGAAATAGTTTGAAATCGCATATTCAAAGCTCAAGCCATAGGTGACAGTGCCCCAATCCCCGTAGCCCGCTTTCGGGCTGATATAGAATTTTTTGGCAATAAATCCGTCAGCGCCTAATTTCTTGTATTCATCTGTGTATAACGAACCTTTAATCTCCTCTTTGGCAAACTTCTCTATTTCTTCATATTTGTAAGCGAATATGCTTCCATCCTTTGTTTTGATCTTAATTGAAACATTGGGAGTTTGTTCGGTAATAATTCCCCGGATTATGCTCCCATTTTTTAAATACAACACGTCTTCCATTTGTTGTGAGTAAGATGTATCTGATAATATGAAGATACATGCAAAAGCAAAAAATAATAACAAATAGTACTTCATTACTTTACCTCCTCTGGTTTTTTAATTTGGATTAATTTTAGCATTCTAAAATATATATAAAATTCCTGAAATACAACTTTAAAAGTGTGTGATTAAGAAGCTACTTGCAATATATATACACTTTTAAATATGTTAATTGATAGCCTTTATATCAATAATTTTGTATATGGCAAAAATAAAAAGTAAGTCGGTTGGCGAAGTAATTAAACAGTATAGGATTTTAAAAGATATAACTCAGGAAAAGTTAGCTGAAACTCTTAAAATATCTTACCAAACGGTACAAAAGTATGAATACAACAAAATAGTGCCGCCACTCAGCAAATTAGCGCAAATTGCTAAAATCTTAGAAATTCCGTCAGAAGCATTTTTTAAAGAAAATGCACGACAGGATCTGCTTGACAGAATTGAGACATATCTTTCCAAGAACTATGAATTTGCAAAAATATTAAAGGAAAATCATGAGTTGCAGGAGATTATTAGATTTTACCTTAAGCATAAAGCGAACTTAAAAGCTAGTGACATTTTGAAATTCATGAAAGTTATTTCAAATGTGCCAAATGATAAAAAAGCCATTTTCCTGAATACCATATATAGAGTTGTTAACCTCACCAAATAATTTAAATATTATATTGGAGAATCCTTGCTATTTATTATGATGTACAAGATTAAAAGTTTATAAGTTTATAAGAGAATTATCCATGTAATACACAAATAAACGGAATATTGATTTATTCCGCTATTTAGTATAAGATATAGCCACTTCTCGCTCTATTGCCTGCATCACAAAGTTGTGACGCTATTGTGCCGTAGAAGTGACCGCATCAGATATTTACAGATAGTTAATGTAACTGCATAAGTTAATATTGTTCAGTAAACGGGGTGTCGTATACCGGTAGTACGCATGCTTTGGGAGCATGTCGACAGGGTTCAATTCCCAGCACCCCGACATTCTGAAATTTATAAATATTAATATTTTGTTAAGGATTTTTGAGACTGATTGTCTTAAGAGACTACCTTATCTTGCATTTGTGCCGTTAGCGTGCCGTTGAGATTAAATGCAGGTTCAAGAGTCTGCATTGCCTTGTTTAGTGATGATAGATTTACATGAGTATATCGCATTGTCATCTTAATATCTGAATGACCCAAGAGATCTTTAATCGTTAATATTGTAGCTCCATTTGCCTCCAGGTGTGATGCAAAGGTATGTCGCAGGTCATGCCAGCCTATTCTTCGCAAACCTGCTTTTTTGCACAGCCTGATAAGGTTGTTTAGGCAGTAATTGTACTTAAGAACGTCACCATCTGCTTTACAGAAAATATAACTGTCTTTACCGCTTCTTTGTCTTAACACCTGATAAACAGATTCGATTAATGGGATTATTCTTGTCCTGTTGTTTTTCGGCGTACCCTCAAATCCTCTGACATTGTTTCTTTGAACAGTTAATAATCGCTTTTCAAAGTCGATATCTTCTGCCTTGAGTGCAATCAGTTCACCGATTCGCATTCCTGTTCGTGCCGCAGTCAGGATCATATCATACCATAAGCCACTAGCGCTGCTTAACAACTGCTGTAGCTCGGTTTCAGAGAGAAAATCGAATGTTTGAGGTGGTACTTTCAGAAGCTTAATTCGCGGGATATGTTCTATAATCTCCCATTCAAGAGCAGCTTTAAAGCAACAACTTAAGATTGACAGGTTGTTATTAACGGTTTTGGCAGATAACTTTTCATCTTGTATAAGCTGACTCTTAAACTCCTCTATATCATAGGTCGTAATTTTGTTAATGATTTTTTTTCCGAAGAAAGGAATAATTCTTCTATTTAGAAGGTAACTTCTTATTTGGATTTCCGAAGGCTTGTTATTGTTCTTAACGTTAACATCAAACCATTTTAGAGCAATGTCTCTGAATATAGGTGGGGTAACAGGCTCCGATTCTTCTAATGGTTTTCCAGAAGCCAGTTTTTGCCTGATAACAACTTCGTATGCTTTAGCCCCTCTACATGTATTTAACGGGCTTCGTTTTCTATACCGCCGATGGTTAAAGCCTATGTCAATCCAGAAAGATTTTCCACGCTTTATTACAGCCATAGATTATTTGAACTGGTCTATCCGCTGAGCTTTCAAATAAGCGATTATGTCCTCTCTATGAAAACGCAATGATTTTCCTATTTTGAATGCAGGTAATGTACCGCTTTCAATAAGCCGGTATATCGTGAGGATTGATACACCAAGAAAATCTTTTAACTCTTTGGGAGATAAAAACGGTTTTTTTATAAGATTGTCAGGAATAGACCATGATTCCATTTAATTGTCAAGGAGACAATAGAGCGTTAAGGACGAAAAATCCCCAAACGACTATCTTATCCTAACATTAATTTAAAAAGGCTTCAAAGCCCCCTAATCCGACTACATTAGGGGGCTTAAAACTGTTTATTCTATAACCGAATACAATCGGTTTTTGAGCATTTTTAGGTTGTCATAGAATGACCGCACAGGCAGTATCAGCTTGTCGTCCCAATATTCATCAACCTTTTTGTCTATATGCTCATCACGATTGAATATGAACTGGCTTTTCTTTTCGCCAAGCTTATCAACCTTGTGCAGGCTGTAGCCGAGTGTTATAAGAGCAGCAGCCAAGCCAAGATCGTACGTGAGAAATTTTACGTCTGGTTTATTCGCATTCATATAGTTTTAATTTAAGGAATTAATTAGAAGTACTTCTGTTTATAGATGGTAAAATTCACGATGAATAAGAAAAACAAAAAATCCCTCAATAAATTGAAGGATTTGTATAAAATGAAAAGTAAACAAAATTTACTAAGACTCAATTACCTGAGGGGCGTGTTCGTCTAAGAATTCTCTAATACCTAGTGTATCTTCTTCGGCAGTTTCAGTATGGGGTTCATTATATTGCTTAGGGGGCGGGATGAGTGTAAGTTTAATACGATAGGAATTTCCGTGCTTTTCAGGACTTGACTTGTACGGATAGAACGGGTCAAAGTCTATGGAAAAATAATTTTGCAGGGATTCTGTCAGCAAATGCTTTTGTTGTTTATACGTATCTTTTGCCGTGTCATCTTTGATTGTTAATTCGCCATTACATTGTGCCAGAACTTTTAAGAATATCCATTGCTCGCTCGGCTCAGGTATTTTGCCTTTGCCGACAAACCCCATTTCTTTATAATCTGTAATATGCCTAAGTTTTTTTACATTGATTTCTATCTGTTCGTTATTCAAAAAATTAATTATAACCTGCTTCCAATGAGTGCCGGAAGGGATTTTATGAGGGAATTTCGGTTCCGTTGGTATAGATTCTTTGAGCTTTATTGCATCAAGCCGTTCATTTAAACCCGTTACTTCTATTTTACCTGTAATAGGCAAAGGATTAGTAAGGTCAAACAAAGAGAGCTGTCTAAGATTATTAATAGCAGACAGCTTCCGTTGCTTAGAATGCTTTCTTAAATAGTTCGGTTGATCCCAATAGTTTTTTCTTTTAGATTGTTCCTGAGGTTGAACAGGTATTCGGGTATTGAGAAAGGTTATAATCATTTCCAGAGTAACAGTCAAAAAACGGTAATCTACCTGATTTATTATGCCCGTTTCAAAAAAAAGTTTGAGTACTATCTCAAATTTTTTCGCCTCTAATTGTAGGTAATGTTGTGGACAAAAATTAAGGTTAGGTTCTTTGGGAGGCTTCATGGTTAAGTTTTTTATATTAGCAACACTCTTATTTTAGCAGAAAAGTAACTCTTTTATAGCTCAGAAACGGTTTTTTGCATTATAAGCATGCCCTATTATTGATTTGGCATATGAAAATATTGTTCAAATCATTGCTCATCGTCATCTAAAAAATCATCGACCGAAAAAAATGTGAAAATCGCAGATTCAAATGTTGACCCTCCTGCTTCACCGGGATTCTTGAGGTTAATGTTCCATGACCAGATCCGGCAACGAAAATCATGAGGTTCATCTACTACATTGCTCATTTTAAATGTGAAGTTTTTCCTTATTATCTTGCACAACTTGCCGTTATATATGACATTTTTTTCATGCTCACAGGTTCTTAGATCGTCAAAACAGATATTGCAAATCGGGTCATATATAAATTCTACGCTCATGTACATTGAATCGCCCCAGTTACGGTTAAATACTCCTTCCAGATTTTTAATATTTGTCATAATAAATTCTAAAAATCCTTCAGGCAGATAATCCTTTACGAATAATGAGCGTTCCTTGCAGTCAATCATTTTTCGCCACACTTCTTCAATGGTTTTATTGTCCCTCAACCAAGTATTATCATTTGTTAACCCGATAATATCCAGTAAATCATCCAGGCTTTTGAACATTATTCCAAAAATAAGAACGTTGTTATAAAAATCATTGTACTTACCCCATGGTCTTGTCTTTAGAATATGCTTAACGTTATTAATTGCTTCAATGGTCTTAAATTTGCAGAGTTCATAATTTGTTCTGTTTATCTCCCTGACATTCTCATCCCACATATCATGTAATATCTCTAGATATTGTGTTATCAGCAAACTCACTTCCCCAGCTCTTTAATGATTTTCATAAATGTTTTTGCATCTCCGTCATATTCAAATTGGAAATCCTCAGAAACGATCTTAATGTGAATACCCATATCTTTTTGATCTTTCGCATCTTTAGGGGTTATCGCTTTTCTTGACTGGAGTTTTTCATATAAATATCTTGAAAGCAGGGACCAGTACATACCTATCATTCCGCTTTGAATAAATAGAACAACGCCAAGCCAAAGTTCATCACCGCCACGCCGTTCAATTAATTTTCCGTTTAATTTTAGATCAACTGAATTTGCAGCTTTGATACCGTTTGTTTTGAGGTATTTATAAAATTCTAAGGAATCTTCCGGATCTAATAATTCATCTTCTTCTTTTTTATCCGTTATATTTTCCGGCAGAATTAATAAATCATAATTTTTGTAATCCACCTCTTTTAATCCATAGGAGTGCTCTATTTTTAACGCAAACTTTTCCTTTTTCACAATCTATTGGTTAATTTATAGTAATGATGGCAAATTTAAGTGACAATATTTCAAATTAAAATGATAAAGAAAGATTAATGTTGCTGTATCAAGGAAAATAAAGTATAATAATAGTGTAGTTCTTTTTGTAATGTATTACCCGAAACTGCAATCATTGAGTTTCGGGCTTTTCTTTTTCTACCTGTAGAGAAAAAGAAAATTGTCCTATAAGATACATTGCAGAGCATATATATCTAAGGCACTTTGATAACTGAATATCTAATTTTGATTAACTCAAAATAGAGAAAGGAGTTACTCAAAATGGGTAAATGGACAAGAGAATTCAGCCGCCAAATATTTGGCGGGAAGAGTAAAAGGCAGTCAGCAGGACAGCGATACATAAAACGCTCGGCTAACAGGATACGGCGACAGCAAAGAAAACAAATGAGACGAGCTAAATCCCTTTTCAATTCATGCAGATAAAAAAGCCCGCCCCGTCAGTACAGGGCAGGGCTCAGATGTTAGTCCATCAGACCGTGCCGGTCATCGGTACGGTTTTGACGGAACTTTTTAGTGTTCTTTAACTGGTTTGTAGCAATTGTCTTAAGCGTTTCAGCTAAAATGGCTCTGTCAAAGAATATGCTGTTTGCTAATCTGAAGTAGCCGGGTATTATAGCCTGATGCTTATACACCCACTTCTGACTTCTTTTTAGTAGCAATGCAACATCTGCGACAGACAGGTAATTGGAATCCATATGGATCGCTCCTCTGATTCCCAACACCCATTTTATTTTAACTTTGCCTAACACACCACCACCATATATAAAGACACATATTTTACCGCAGTAAAAAATAATTCATTTAAAGTCAAAAATCAAAATAAAAAGAAAGGAGGAATAATGTCTGCCTACGTAAGAAAACTGAAGAAAGGCACTTTTTGGTACTATAAATTCAAATACAAAGGAACGGTTTATTTCTCCGAATGTATTTATGAATCAAAAAGCGAGGCGAAGAGAGCTGAAGCCATTAAATACGAGGAAGTGAGCAACAAAAAGAAAAATACCCTTGAGCCTGTTTTGAGCCTTAAAGACGCTATCATTGAAAGACTGGATTATGTTCAGGCTAAAAAAAGCATTGACTACTATAAGGATAATAAGAGATATTATTCAATGTTGTTAAAATCTCTTGGCAATACTCCAATAGACATCATTACCCGAAAAGATATTAATGATTTTATATTCAAGCAGGCAAAAGAAGCAAAGGAGAAGGGCAGGGATAATTATGCTGTTAACTATATGCTCAACTTGTACAAAGCGCTTTTTAATTATGCTATTGAAAGTCATGAGTTGAATATGAGAAATCCCTGTTTAGGTATAAAACCCTTTGCAGTGAAAAAGAAATTAAAATATATTCCGAGTGATGAAGAAATTGAAGCAGTAAGAAAACTGTGTGATCCAGCCCAAAGACTCTTAATTGATTTCGTATCTGAAACGGCAGCACGGATTAACGAACCGCTTAAAGTTACAGGGAACGATATATTTGATACTTATGTAGTATTGTATACAAAAAAAAGTAAAAACTCGAATGTAGTTCCCCGAAAAGTGCCAAAACCTGATTGCATTAAAGATATTAAACTTGAACCTGATGAAAGGTTATTTAAATTATGGTCTGATACGCCGAAGTTTTTAGAAAGGAAGATTCAGACTTTAGGGCAGCATTGTTGGAATTGGCACAATCTTAGACACAGGCGGGCAAGTATTTGGCACACTGTCGAAAAACGACCTTTATATGAAGTAATGTGCTTACTAGGACATAGCCAACTATCTACAACTCAAAAGTACCTTCAAATGTTAGGATAGAAACTCGTAGACCTATAAAGCCGTCTTTTGTATGGTTATTGCTAGTTTTAATTTAAAAAGTATAATAACAACGAAGAATTAACATACACTGAGGGCAATTCCAAAAAAATGGAATGCCCTTTTTTATTATCCGGATTGTTTTAAGTAATACCCTTTCATATTTTAAAAACGTATTATTTGCGTGTTGAACCATATTTATCTTTCATGATTTTCTCATTATATTTGTGAAGACAAAATAGAGGGTAATTTTCAGAGCAATATCTGAAGTTACCTTATTTTACTTTATGATAATCCAAATAAAACTCTAAAGTTACTTTTTTAATAAGATATTAGTTATAATGTATTATAGATTTAGAATCAACATTTAACCGTATGACGGCTATACTTATAATAATGGCTATAGTAATTCTAATTATCATTGTGGGACGTTATATGGTTGATAAAAGCCAGAATACAGACAGATTAAAGTCAGCTTCTAAAAACAAATATGATTATCAAAGATCAAAAATAGACTTAAATAATCAATTGGAAAATAGTAAACAAGACATGAAAATTACTATAACAACGTCAAGTAGCTATAAAGATGATTCAATTATTGATATTACAGGTCAATCAAGTAACATTCCATCGAACATCGATTTGAAGAAATATGCCGATGGTGTTCCTTTTTGGGCACACCATTATGTCTTTTCTTATGATGAGATAACGAGAGCCACATATGAACAAAAAGGTTTTTATTCCTTTTTCAAGGAAAGTTTTCTCAAGGGTGAATATTTAGATCTGGAAGGAAACACAAATTATGCATTCATTCTATTATTTGATCTGCTAAATGAATATGAAACCAATAAAAAATTACTTAAGCTTGAAAATTATCTTAATATATTAGGGCAATATTATCCCAAGACAAAGCCTTATGGGAATGCTAACTTTGCTAAAATATTAGCGGGTGATGAAAGTGATGATGCTGCAAAAATAAAAAGCGAAAATGCGTACAGTCAAAATTATTATTATAACAATGACTATTGGTCTTTAGGTACAAAATATAAAGCTAAACTTAAGCTTAACGATGAGGAGGTTAAACTTCTTAACAAACTTTGGTATCCATCAAATAATTTCTGTGGTATTGAGTATTGTTTTATGGAAATTCTCAAGCTCTATATTTCAGTAATAGTAGAATTGAATAAAAAATTTATCCAAGAAGGAAGTACTATTGATTCACAATTCACCTTGGTGGCAGATGTCGTTGCAAGAAAACACTATAATTACAGAAATGGAAGTTCTAATTACAAGTATTGTTTAGAAACAACTACAAAAGAATTATATTCTTATATCTTTAAACATTGCGAAAATGCGGTTCGAGAATGTTATGGGCATAAACGTAAGATAAGTACTGATGTATATTATTCAAATAAAGAAGTCAAAGCAATATATGAGTCTATAATTGTTTCCCGGGTATCTGAAATACTTCCGATTCTGATTAATACGGTTGCTCCCCCTGACGAAGAAACAGAAATTGAGCTTTACGCAAAAAACACTAGTCGGTGGAAATCAACATTTGAAGAGTTAACTAAAAATTACGATGGAAATATTAAGAAGTTTATTGACTCGATTCATATTTTAGCAAAACTAAATAAAAGGAATCCATCAATCGAAAATATTTTCTTTGATGCTTCTAAATTTATTGCTAAGTACGATAAGGAATCTGCACTTACTCTTTATGTTCATTACTTATATTATGATTTAATGTCAACTTCTTTTGATAATAAACCATTCACAAAAACTATTCAAAAAAATTTATTTAAGACGAATGAACAATTACATGATTTTGAGATAATTGTAAGTGAACTGATTAATGACAAAAACCTAGACAAGGCTATAAATGGTGTTTCCAAAGTATATGAGATAAAGAGAAAGAAAATTCAACTTGATACCGCTTCAATAAAAGAAGTTCAACAACAACATTCTGGAACAGTTGAACTTTTGAACGAATATTTAAAGGATGATTATGAAGATGAAAATAATTCAATAAGAGCTGAAGAATTAAATATAGATGAAATTATTATGGAAATAGTCCCCAAAAATGATAGATCTCAGAAATCAGTGACCGAAAGCACTATTGACTTTACTCCACTACATTTAGAAACATTAGAGTTGTTTGTAAAAAGTAATTATTCTGTACCTCAATTTGATCTTGATATATTTGCAAAATCAAAGGGAATCTTTAAAAATCAATTAGTAGAAAGTATCAATGAAGCATGCTATGATTTATTAGATGATGTGTTAATTGATGAAGAAGATGAATATTACACAATTAATATTAATTATTATCAAAAAATTTCTGCAAAATGATAGACAATATTAAACCTAAAGAAGCTACTTCCATTATCAATTCATTGATTAGTGGTGTAGTCCCTAGAATTGGAGTACAACACATAACCGTTGGACGCTCTGAAGAAATAAATGCAGCTGTAGCAGCCTTACAGGATGTAAAAAATGGACATAGTATGGTAAAATTTTGGATTGGAGATTTTGGCTCCGGTAAGTCCTTTATGCTCCATTTATTAAACACAGTTGCTTTAAAACAAAAGTTTGTCGTAGCAAATGCTGACTTTACCCCTGATAATCGTTTGTATTCAAATGACGGAAAAGGTGTTGCACTATATTCTGCCATTATAGATAATATCTCAATTCAAACTAAACCTGAAGGTGGAGCATTACCAACTTTACTGGAAAAATGGATTGAACAAATTATCACGAAAACGGCAGGTGAAAATAATATTTCATTGACTGAAATTCGTAATGAGCAATATCTAGAGCTTATTCAAAGAAATATCATGAAAACCATTAACGAGATTACGGATGTCGGGGGTTTCGACTTTGGAACTGTTGTAATGAAATACTATGAGGGCTATATCAAAGACGATGAGCATTTAAGGCGAAGCGCCCTGAAGTGGTTGAAAGGCGAATATAGAACCAAAACTGAAGCAAAACAGGACCTAGGGGTTAGAGAGGTTATCAATGATTTGAATTATTATGATATGCTCAAAAACTTTTGTAAACTTTTTGTGAATATGGGTTATAGCGGTTTTATGGTAAATCTTGATGAAGCTATCAATCTCTATAAGATTTCAACTTCTGTTATGAGAGAAAAAAACTATGAAAAAATACTTACAATATATAACGATTGTTTTCAAGGAAAAGTAGCTAACCTGTTTTTCAATTTTGCAGGTACTAAGGAAGTTTTAGAAAATGAACGCAGAGGACTTTTCAGCTATAGTGCTTTAAAATCAAGACTTCTTACAAATAAGTTTGAAACATTAGAAATAAGAGATTTTGCACAACCGGTAATTCGTTTAATGCCTTTAGACCACAATGAAATATTTGTATTACTTAAAAAACTTAAAGCAATTTTTAATTATAATTATAAAACCGACATTCCAATAAGTGATAATGAAATTCAACTGTTTATGGAGGAATTGTTCAATAAACCTGGTGCATCAGAATTTTTGACACCAAGAGAAGTAATAAGAGATTTTTTAAATATTCTGAATATCATTCGTCAAAATCCTACAGTTGATATAAATAAGTTATTTGGAGAACTTGAAATTTCAGACGAAAGACCTGATGAAGTTTCATTAGACAGCATTGAAGAACTATAATGTCATTTGACTTACTCTCTGAACCAATACGGAAATTCATTCGGGATAAGGGATGGGAACAATTACGTCCAATACAAACCGCCGCTATTGTCAAAATTTTGGCATCAGACGACAATTTTATTCTAGCATCAAGGACGGCATCAGGTAAAACAGAGGCTGCTTTTTTACCAATTCTTTCAAAAGTAGATTTTAAACAATCGGGTGTTCAAATACTCTACATTTCACCTTTAATCGCCTTAATCAACGATCAGTTTTATCGTATAGAAGAACTCTGCAAAAATCTTGATATCACAGTTACCAAGTGGCATGGAGAAGCAAATAAAACTCTTAAAGACAGATTGATTAAACAGCCAAATGGAATTGTTTTAATAACGCCTGAATCATTGGAAGCAATGTTTGTAAACAAACCTTTTAATATCAAGCAATTGTTTTCAAACCTAAAATATATTGTAATTGATGAAATTCACTCCTTTATTGGTACAGATAGAGGAATTCAACTAAAATCAATCATATCAAGACTTCAAAAGATAAATTCAAAAACGTTCAGCATAGTAGGGTTATCGGCTACAATTGGTGATTACAATGAGGCAAAGAAGTTTACAGGTAATGAACTGAGAACAAAAGTTTTATTAGATAGAACGGCAAAGGAAATTAATGTTGTTTTTCGTTATTTTGAAAATCTGAAATCGGAATTGCCGTTAGAATTGTTAAAAGATTTATATATTGAGACTAAAGACAATAAAGTTTTAATTTTTCCTAACAATAGAGGTCGAGCAGAAGAAGTCGCAGTAAAGCTCAAAAAGATCTCAAGCCGGGTAAAGGGTCATTCAAATTATTTTTCACATCATTCTTCAGTAGACAAAGAAGTGAGGGAATATGTTGAATATTTTGCCAAGAATAACCGAAGACAAAACTTTTGCATATCTTGCACATCTACACTAGAATTAGGTATTGATATTGGCACTGTTGATGAAGTTGTGCAAATTGATGCAACTCATAGCATTTCCTCATTAATTCAAAGAGTAGGAAGAAGCGGCAGAAAGGAAGGCGAAAGCAGTAACCTATATTTATATGCAACTACTAAATGGAATTTACTTCAATCTATTGCTTGTTGGCTGCTATACACAGAAGGCTTCATTGAACCTCCTCAGAAAAACGAAAAACCATATGATATTTTACTTCACCAAGCTTTATCAATAACCAAAGGACATTCCGGGATTTTATTAACCGAACTAGTAAAACAATTAAAAGATAATGCAGCTTTTAATCAAATTGAAGTATCTGAAATAGAGCAAATCTTAAATCATCTGATTGAAATTGACCTTTTGGAAAAATTGCGGTCAAAAGTTATTATCGGTATTGAAGGAGAAAAAATCGTAAATAGTCGGGATTTCTACAGCGTTTTTAAGACAGAGGAAAACTTCAAAGTAGTAAATTCAGGTAATACCGTGGGTGAAATTCCTTTTTCTCCGCAAATTATTGAAGATGAAAATATTTTATTATCTGCTAAAATTTGGAAAATAAAATTTGTAGACCATAGAGCAAAAAAGATAGAAGTAATTCCTGCAAACGATGGAAAGAAACCTATGTTTTTCGGTGGCAGTGCTGATATTCATCCCAAAATTAGAGAAAAAATGTTCGAAATTCTTTTTTCTGATGTAACATTTGACTTTCTTGATCAAGCAAGTAGTGATGAATTAGAAACAATGCGTAAAGAATTCTCAGTTTTTAATATTAAAAATTTGAAAAAGGAACGACCTTTGTTAATGACTGAATTACATGCTCAATTGTTTACATTCACGGGATCACGCATAAACAGAACATTACAACTTTTATTGAATGTATCAGCAATTAAAAACATAATAGACACAATTAGCAGTTCATTTTATTTCGATGGGTTAAATGAGAATTTCTGCGAGAAGCTTGATAATCTAAATTACCCTATAGAAAACATTGATTCACACATACGTGACCTTCTAAATGCAAACCCGGGATTATTAAGTTTCTCTAAATGGGGCTTGTATTTACCTGAAAGTTTTCAAGTTAAGCTTCTAAAAGAAAAGTATTATGATATTGAAGGTACTAAAGAGTATCTATCTAAAACAAAATTCATTGTAAATTCATAATAAAAATTAATTTGAATCTTACAGAATTGTTGTTGAAAGAGTATTTTTTAAACGGATATTATGATAAACTTTCTCCCAAAAGTGTAGCCAAGGTGTAGCGAGAATAAACAAGAGTAAAACAGAAAGGGTTAGCAACTTATGCTAACCCTTTTAGTTTCCCTACTTTATCTGCTGTGGAGCTAAGGAGGATCGAACTCCTGACCTCTTGAATGCCATTCAAGCGCTCTCCCAGCTGAGCTATAGCCCCAAAATCAAAAAACGAATTTAATATTTATGAAGAACGAGCGATTAAACCCAACTAAATCAGCTGCCTGTCTGCTTAAGCCGATAGGCGCAGGCAGAAGCTATAGCCCCAAAATCCAAAAACGAATTTAATATTTATGAAGAACGAGCGATTAAACCCAACTAAATCAGCTGCCTGTCTGCTTAAGCCGTTAGGCGCAGGCAGAAGCTATAGCCCCAAAATCCAAAAACGAATTTAATATTTTTGAAGAACATGAGTTTAAAACTCAACTAAATCCGCTGCCTGTCTGCTTAAGCCGATAGGCGCAGGCAGAAGCTATAGCCCCAAAATCTAAAAACGAATTAATTATTTTTGAAGAAGGAGCGTTTAAAACTCAACTAAATCAGCTGCCTGTCTGCTTAAGCCGTTAGGCGCAGGCAGAAGCTATAGCCCTAAAATGAATAAAGAGAACTATAAATATATCAAAAAATCGATTAAATTTTAATTCTTTTACCAATACCTGCAATCAATTGTTTTAACAAGCATATTTTATGCAGTTGCCATTTATAATTTCATATTTCTTTCATTTTAAAGAAGTTATTTTTGTTAATAAAATCATAAATTTTCAATAATTTTTAAGTTATGAGCACAGAAAATACAGGTTTTAATACAAAACTTATCCATGGCGGTAAATTTAAAGATAAACTTGGCAGCGTAAATGTGCCTATTTATCAATCATCAACATTTGAGTTTGAAAGTGCTGAAGAAGGTGCAAAATGTTTCCTTGGTGAAAGCGGCGGTTATATTTATACCCGCCTTGGAAATCCAACAATTAATGCACTTGAAAATTCAATTGCTGAACTTGAAGGCGGATTTGGCGGCATTGGTACAAGCTCCGGTATGGCTGCTGTGAATATTGTATATATGGCTTTGCTTTCAAAAGGTGACCACATTATAAGCTCACAGGCAATTTATGGTCCTTCAAGAGGATTAATTGAAGATCAGTATTCACGCTTTGGCGTTGAATCAACTTATATAAACACCTCTGATATTAATAATATTAAAAGAGCTGTAAAGCCAAATACAAAATTACTTTATGTTGAAACACCGGCTAATCCGACACTTGAAATAACTGACTTAAAAGCTTGTGCAGAAATTGCAAAAGAAAATAATATTTTACTTGTTGTTGATAATACTTTCTCCAGTCCTTACCTGCAAAGACCAATTGAGCTTGGTGCTGATATAGTACTTCACTCAATGACTAAATTCATTAACGGTCATGCGGATATCATTGGCGGAATAGTAGTTACAAAAACAGAATCATTGTATAAAAAATTAAGATCAATGATGACAGTTCTGGGATGCAATTTAGATCCGCATCAGTCTTATATGGTGTTAAGAGGTTTAAAAACACTTGCAATCAGAATAGAACGCTCTCAGCAGAATGCAATGATACTTGCTGAATATCTGGAAAAACATCCCAAAATTGAATGGGTAAAATATCCCGGACTTAAATCTCATCACCAATATAAATTAGCAAAAGAGCAAATGTCAGGTCCAGGTGCAATTATTAGTTTTAGTGTAAAAGGCGGATTAGATGCAGGTAAGACATTAATGAATAATGTTAAACTTGCAATTTTGGCTGTTTCTCTTGGAGGTGTTGAAACACTTATTGAACATCCCGCTTCTATGACTCATTCAAAAGTATCATCTCAAGATAAACTAAAAGGGGGAATAACCGATGGACTTGTCAGATTGTCAGTTGGTATTGAAGATTCAAATGACCTTATTAAAGATTTAGATCAGGCATTACAAAAAGTATAATTTATTAAATTATTTTAATGATAACAAAAAGGGTTAGAAATTTCTAACCCTTAATTTTTTATAAATAAATTATTATTTTATTATTTATTTATAAAAAATATGCTGGCAATACATGTAAGCGATCTTCATGGCAGTATTGAAAAGTACGGAAAGCTTGGAGAATTTATAAAAGAAAACCTTCCGGAAGCAGTATTTATTACAGGTGATGTTTTACCAAATTATTATGCAGAAGATCCTGAGGAGTTTGTATTAAATTTTCTGGAACCTTTCCTAAATCTGCTTAAGCTTAAATTAAAAGAAAACTACCCTGCAATTTTCATAATATTCGGTAATGATGACCCGGCACAAAGTTCATATCTGTTTGAAGATTTAAATAAGCTTGCGCTTATTAAATTTATTAATAATAAATATATCAGTTTTAAAGGATTCAATATCCTTGGCTATCCTTATATTCCGCCTACTCCGTTTATGCTTAAAGATTGGGAAAAATATGATATTTCACGATTTGTTCCCCGCGGTGCTGTTTCTCCGGAAGATGGCATAAGAACAATTGAAATTCCTAAGAATATAATTCAGAACAATAAAATAAAAGATGATCTTGAACTGCTGAAAGGTATGATAGCAGATTTTGGAAAAACTATTTGCCTTTTCCATTCACCTCCCATTGATACATTTCTTGATAACCTTGAAGCAGCCGATATTTCTGGTAACAAAATTATTTCTCATGCTGGTAGTTATGCAATACGGAAATTTATTGAGTCTAAGCAGCCATTATTATGCCTTCATGGCAATTTACATGAATCAACTGAACTAAGCGGAAGTTGGAAGGATATAATTGGAAATACATTTTGTTTTAATGCAGCTCATTCGGGAAGAGAACTTTCTGTAATAAAATTCAATACTGATTCACTTCAAAATGCTGAAAGAGTATTAATTTAACTAAACGCTATTCAAATCATTTTATTGAATTAAAGCGAATCAGAATTTATTTGCCTAGTTTAAGCTGTTTGGCGGGGTCTGTAATTGCACCTATCTTGCTGGCAAAACTTGTACGCTGTTTTATATCTTCATCTGTTACATAATGTATATCCAATAAACCTTCTGACTGATAGCCGGTTTTTAAATAATTAAGCTCGCTTAAACATTCACTCCATCCTTCAAACCATAAATTAAGTTTTTCAATATCAGTATTTTTTTCATCTATATGAACAATCAGATCTATATCGCTTGAAGGACCGGCATTTGCATTTTTAGAACTTCCAAATATATAAAATCCCTTTATACCGAATTTTTCTGCGGGAACAAGCTCAGCCATTCTTTCTGCCATTTTATAACGCCATTGCCAATAGCTGCTTGGCTGCCACTCAACATATTCACTTGTATCAAGCTCAGAAATTTTATTTTTCATCGGCTCATTTAAAAATGCAACTGCTTCTTCAAGTTCAGCATTAATCAAAATTCTTAATATCTGTCCTTCGGCTGATTGTGTTACATCTATTACTTTTATAACTTCCTCAAGATGAGAGTATTCAGGCAAAAGGTATTTAAGCATATTTTCCGATTTCCTGAAAAATGGCTCATTGAATATTACTTCCTCTTCATCGGGATATAAGGGCAGGTATCTGATTGATGCTTCAACTAAATCCTGAAAAAAATGCGTTCCAAAAGAAAGATCAGGAGTGTAATTACCTAACTTTTTGGCAATTTCTATTAGCATTGAGGTATTATTAATATCAGAATATGTAACATTAACTCCTAACTTAATATCACCTCTTGAACCCCATCTGCCCGGACCCATTAAAATAAATCTTCTCTTAGGAAGTATTTTATTCAGCTTGCTCACTGCTCTGCCTATTTCCACAAGTTCTTCTTTTGAACCAATATCATTATATGTTTCAGGATCAACATATACTATGTGAGAAATTTCCGGTACCTTGCCGTTTGAAACATATTTGTTTGCTGTGAATATTATTTTTTTTCTTGGAATATCTCTGGGAATCGGGTCCGGCTGGATTTCTCTTGATTTTGTTTGTGAACGGCACTGCAGTATATAAAAATCTGTTCCGTTTGATGCAAACTCCAAATCAACAGGGCAGCGCATTCCTTCCTGCAGAGTTT
This sequence comes from Ignavibacteria bacterium, assembly GCA_020852705.1. GTDB lineage: Bacteria > Bacteroidota > Ignavibacteria > Tepidaquicellales > OLB5 > OLB5. Next base: position 30,445 of record JADZAP010000001.1, read on the forward strand.
CTAGCAGGAACTTTATCTGTGAAACAAATGTCGTGTTATTTATCAGTCCTTCAAAAGTTAATATAATATCATCATTATCATAATCAGTATTTAAGCCAATTGGCTGAGTAATATGGTTATCTTTTACAATAGATATCATATTTCTTATTCCGGGAAATTCATTTCCCGTTTCAGCAATTATATTCCTTATTTTATGAGTTTCAAATTCATTTGTGTTCAAATCTATTACATCAATATATTGAGGAGTATATTTCCTTTTTTCTAGAAATGAAACGTTAACCCTTAAATTTGGCTGTCCTGGTGCCAAGAGTATTGGGTAATCATCGCCAAGACGGTCAACAGCACGGGTTCCCAAACCTGGAACTAATCTGATTAATCCATCTTCCCGCTTAATTCTGGGTGACCAGCGGAACTCATTGTTGCTGAATGCAACGCCTGCATAAGCAGGCATATAATATTTGCCGATTTTTGTGCCTACTACTTCCTGAATCATAATTCCCATTTCCTCATGAAAATCAAGCAGGTTACGCTCTGCGCGGTATTCAATAGGGTCAGGTCCAAATGTTGATGCATAAACTTCGCTTATCGCATCAAGCAGGGCTGAAAGCCTTTCGGCTTTGGTTCCCTTATTGGCAATAAAAAGACTCTTATACTTCCCAGAAAATGCTGCCCCAAACTGGTCTTCAAGCAAACTAGAGCTTCTTACTACAAGCGGGCTTTCGCCAAAATCATCTAATGCAACCGAAACTCCGTTTATAAACTCAGGTGTAAAATCAGAATTCTTAAATATCTGCACAATATGCGGATACTCCCGGCGGATTTCTTCAATTTCTTTGTACTTCTGTTCAATTACTTCTTCAAGTTCGTTGTAATGCAAAAATTGCATAATGCCGTCAGAAGGAATGAACCATGTTTTTGGGATTTTGATATTTTTAAATTTATCTGAACCACGGGTTTTTTTGGAAATAATTTTGGATGCAAGAAACATACCTGCACTTTTTCCTCCAAGTTTTCCGTAACTCTTCGGAGGCAGTATAATACGATCTATTAGTTCATAAAAATCGCTTATCTCTACAAATTCTTTTGCAATTGAAATGTATTCGGTCTGATCAGTAAAAAATCTGCGAATAAGTGATACCTTCAGTCCCTTTTCAATAGAAGGGGAGAGATCTCCGTTTGAAATCAATGGGTAGTATTTTCTTAATGTTTCTGAAATTTCATTCAGAGATGTTTCAAGTGTTTCAACTGCTTTTACCAGACCGCTGCATTTATCTTCAAATATCCATTTTTGCAGTTTATTCAGAATTTCATCATCACTTATATATTCATCCGCTAAACTGATTACGGTATTTGCAAATTGAACGTTATTAACTGATTTTTTCTTGAGCGGTTTGTTTTCATCAAACATATCATCATCATAATCGTTATCACTTTTCTGCTCAATTCCCGCTTCTTTTAAAAGCTGCTGTGCTTCTTTAATTTCCTGCCAGCATAAGTTATGAAGAAGTTTCCTGATTATTGTATTAAAAAGCGGCTTATCTGTTTTTCTCAGCATATCAAGAACTACCTGCCATTTTTGTTTCTGTTCATCTGTTGCTGTATCTTGTTTATTCTGCAGTTCTGAAATATATGTAAAAGTCTCTTTATGCAGTATAAAGTTACCAATCCTCTCAGCAATTGAATTTAGCAATTTATGTTCTTCTTTTAAAAATGGATCTTCTTTAAACTCAATAACTGATTTAACATAAAATACAGTAATAATACCGGCAGTATTATTGTTTACTTTTATTTCGCAATTTTGAAACCAGTCACTTTCAGAAAAATTTTCACTTGTAAATATTTTATCCCTATACTCAAGCTTTACGCGGGTTATTTCAGGATACTGCCAGCCCGCCGGAATTGATTTAACAACTCTGTCAAATGCTTCTTCAAATGAAAGTTCAGAATGATTAAGTATTTCTTCAATTTTATACAGACAGTTAAGCTCTTTAGCTCTTTCTTCAAGTTCTTTTACAAGGTTATCTGCTGGTTGAGTTTTTTCATCCATAGTCTAATTATTAAATAAACTGTTCTTCAAATTTTATGAAATTTACTTTAAAATGATGTAAAAAAATATAGCCGGTTTTAAACCCCGGCTATAATATTAACGCTGTATTTATTATATTTTTACAGCCAGCCTCTATCTTTGCAGGCATGTGCTACCTTTGAAATTGAAATAACGTACGCTGCATCTCTCATATATAGCTTGTTTTTAACAGCGGTATTGTAAACAGCTTCAAATGCATCTGACATAATATTATCAAGCTTTGTAAGTACTTCTTCTTTTGTCCAGAAGTAATTCATGTTAGACTGAACCTGTTCAAAGTAGCTGCAGGTTACACCTCCGGCATTTGCCAGAAAATCAGGAATAACAAATATTCCTTTTTCCTGAAATATTTTATCGGCATCAGGAGTTGTAGGTCCGTTTGCGCCTTCAGCTATTATTTTAACAGTATCTGCTATTTTTACTGCGTTATCACCTCGTACCTGGTTTTCTAAAGCAGCAGGTATTAAAATATCAACTTTCTGCTCTATCCAAATATCACCGTCTAGAATTTCGTATCCAAGTTTTTTAGCTTCGGTTTTATCTATACCGCCAAATTTATCAGTGATTTTTTTAAGCTCATCATAATTTATACCTGAATCCCTTTTAAAAGTATATGATGTCTGATCTTTTTGATCCCATGATGAAACACATATTGCCTTGCCTCCAAGTTTTGTATAAAGCTGAAGTGCATGCTGTGCAACATTTCCAAATCCCTGAAAAGCGGCAGTGGTCTCTTCTATTTTTATTTTATTTTTTATACATGCTTCACGTAAAGTATAAATAACTCCAAAGCCAGTTGCTTCAGTTCTCCCTAAAGAACCGCCCATACCAACAGGTTTACCGGTTATAAAACCGGGCTGCTTTCCGCCATGAATTACTTCAAACTCATCAAGCATCCATAACATGTGCTGAGCATTTGTCATCACATCAGGAGCAGGTACATCATTTATTGGACCAACATTTTTTGCAAGCTGCCTAACCCAGCCGCGGCAAATATTTTCCTGCTCGCGCATACTTAAGTTATGCGGGTCACAAATTACGCCGCCTTTTCCGCCTCCTAATGGAATTCCAACTACTGCACATTTCCATGTCATCCACATTGCAAGTGCTCTAACAGTATCAATTGTTTCCATAGGATGGAATCTGATTCCGCCTTTTGATGGTCCAAATGCATCATTGTGCTGCACTCTGAATCCTTTAAAAATTTTTGTTGTCCCGTCATCCATTTTTACGGGAATTGAAAAATGGTATTCCCGAAGCGGTTCACGAAGTAATTGTCTTGTTGGCTCATCAAGTGAAAGTATGTCTGCTACTTTATCAAACTGAGATTGTGCCATCTGGTAAGCATTGAAATTTTTATCGCCCATTATAATAAATTAAAATTTTTGTAAAATATTAGATTTTTTTGATTGAAATTCATAAGAAAAAAATGAATATCTTAAGAATAATTTACAAATTTAATCAATTTTTTACTCATTTTCATGAGCAAAATACTGTAATAAATTACATAAAAAAATAATTTAGGTTTAAAGTGTTTAAAGGGTATTTATTCGTAGTTTTCTATAGTTTGTTTTGCCAGAAATATAACTTTTTCTTTTAATTCATCCGGTTCCAGAACCTTAATTCCTTTTCCGCGGCTTACTATCCACGATGCTATTTCATCAAGTGAATTTACCGTTGTTTCGTATATATATTCATCTTTGCCTGCCTGGGTAAATTTTTCATTTTCCATCATCTGTTTTGGAAGTATTCTTTCTTTCCATATTTGTGTGAATTGAAGTTTAACATTAAATTTCTCTTTCCCAATCCAGCTTTTCCACGAAAACATAAATAATTCGTTTAATACTTCGGGATCAATTTTTTGGAATTCCTTTTCTGTTTGTCTGGCTTCTAATATTTTATTTAAATGAAACTGCTTAAAATACCCGTTTTCACTTGCCAATACGCGCCAGTATCCTTCATTTTGATACACAAGTACCGGATTTATCTCTCTTCCAAAATCAAGCCTGCCGTTTTCTGTTTCATAATCTATAGCTGCTGAACAGTTTTTTTCAGCACACATTTGAAGTATAACTATATTTGCAATAGATTTTTCACCCAATCGGTTTACTAACAATTTAGTTGGTTTATCAGCTACTGATGAATACATTGCAAGTGAAACATATTGCTGTATCAGTTCGAGTAATTTATTATTTTTGATCTTTTTATTAATGCAAACGCCGTGTTTTTTTGTAGAATGTATATCAATACCAATTGCTCTAAGCTGCTGAAGATCACGCATTATGGTAAGCTCTTCAACCGTAAAGATGTATGCCAAATCAGCAGCACGAATAATTCCAGAATAGTTTTGCGATAGAATTATTCCCGTAATTTCCAACTGACGTTTAAGTTTACTTCGTAGGTCCTGCATATTACGTTGTAATATACAAATTAATAATATCTAATTAAACTGCTAATAGCTTGTAAAGGAAATTATTTATCTAAAAATTAAAATAATTAGTTAACAAATATAGTTAGAAAATTTTGAAATTTTATCAATGTATGATATGAAACTGCTAAAGTATTGATATAACTTTGAACTAAATTTATTTAAAGGAGGAAAAAATGAAATACAAAAATTCAAAATTGTTTCTTAACAATTCCTGCTTCGTCAGCAGAATGATTTTGATAGCACTCTTTTTATCTGCTTTCTTAAAAATCTCTGTTTCAAATCCTGTATTTGAAACTAATTTAGAACTAAAGTTACTGGCTGATTCATTAAATTCAGGCAGTAACATTTATTTTGAATACGGAAAATACACTATTAAAAAAGATGCTTATGATGTACTTAAATTATTAGCTGATAAAATGCTCGCAAATCAAAATTGTAAATTAATTGTAACAGGATATACTGACGATATAAGCAGTGATAAATTCAATCTTGAGCTTTCACTAAAAAGAGCAAATGCAGTTAAAAATTTTCTTGTTAATTCAGGAATTTTGCCGGATAGAATTTTTGTTGAAGGAAAAGGAAAAACTGAGCCGGTTAATTCTAATAGTAATGAAACCGAAAGGGCTTTAAACAGAAGAGTTTATTTTGAATTAACTGGTTTAGAAAAAAATATTGGTAAATCTGTTAATAATAAAATTTCAGGCAAAGAATCAGCAGAGGGGACACTGATTAACCAGTTTTCAAATGCAAACTTTACTAATATAAAAAGAGATGAAATTAGTGCTGAAATTAATTTAAGAGATTCTTCAGGTGTGCCAGTGGAACAATTGTCAGCAGATGATATCACCGCTTTATTAAAATGGGATAATGAGGGAAAGATGGATTCAACAGAAGGAACCCCTAGACTAATTCCTATTAATGACAGAAAAAAGCTGGCAATTACCTTCACAATGGACTACAGCGGAAGTATGTATGGAACTAAAAACTATAATAGATATACACCAAAGAGCCAAAATATTATTCAAATGGAAAAAAGTGTAGCTTCTTTTATTAAAAAAATGAACAAACAGATGTATGGAAGAATAATCAAATTTGGCAGCAAAGTAATTCCTGTTTGCAGATTTACAAATTCTAAACAAGATTTGAAAAATGCTCTGGATAGTTATAGTTACCCGCTTGGAGGAACTGCTCTGTATTCTTCAATTATGACCGCTTTGAGCGATACTATGTTTTCTTCCAATCCAACTATAATGAAAACTGTAATTGCCTTTACTGACGGGATGGAAAATTCTTCAAAAGGGGTTAATTTAGAAAATATATTCAAAAAGTGCGAAGAAACTGGTACCAGAATTTTTACAATTGGTTTATTTGAGGTAAATGGTGATTACAAGCCCTCATTAGATGAGTTATCCAAAGGTAAGGCAGATCTTCAGTTAATTGCAAGTAATAGCGGTGGATTTTATTACACAGCAGAAAATTCTTCGGAACTTGGAAATATATATGATAATATATTTAAACAGGTTCTTAACTCGTTTAATATAAGTATTGTATGGAATTCATCAAAGCTTCCACCAAAAGGAACACAAGTTACGGCAGAACTTAAAATTAATGTGAAAGGTATTATACGAACAATTTATAAAAATTATGTAATAGATTAAGTTTTAAAACCATTAAACTATCCTCAAATTAAAAACCCCGGCAAAGCCGGGGTTAATTTATTACTAGCTTATGCTTTATTGCATAGTGGGTTAGCTCAACATTTGATTTTAAATTCATCTTCACCATAATTCTGGTTCTGTAAGTACTTATTGTCTTTATACTTAAATTAAATTTTTCTGCTATTTCAGTAAGTGAATTTCCTGATGCTAAAAGACAAAAAACCTGAAACTCCCTCTCTGAAAGTAATTCATGAATTGCTTTGTTACTTTCATTATTTATATTCATTATTAGTAATTCTGCCAGATTTGAGCTGATATATTTTCCGCCTGCTATAACTTTTTTAATAGCTTTGATAAGTTCTGAAGGGGCGCTTTCTTTGTTCAAATAACCGTTTGCACCTGATTTTAATGCCCGCATTGCAATTTCTTCCTCCGGATGCATTGAAAGAATTAGTATCTTTAGCTCAGGCATCTTTTGCTTTATTTCTATTAATACATCAAGACCGCTCTTACCGGGCATTGTGATATCAAGTATTAATAAATCCCATTCTTCTGCATTCAGTTTTTCAATAAGCTCTTCACTGTTAGAAGCTTCTCCTACTATTTGCATCTCAGGTTCTTCAGAAAGTATCTGTTTGATTCCCCTTCTTACTACAGAGTGATCATCTGCTATTAGTATTTTTATCATAATATATTAATTTGGAATTTTTAATAATATTTCTGTCCCTAAAGAACTGCTGTTAATTTCAAGATTGCCATTAAGAATAGCAGCTCTTTCTTTCATACCAATTAAACCCAAAGAGTTACTATTTTTTAAAACTCTGTTTACATTAAAACCTTTACCATCATCTTTAATATGCATTTCAATATTATTATTTGCTGTGTTGCAAATTGAAATATCAATATTTCTTGCATTTGAATGACGGCTAATATTTGTTAATGCTTCCTGTAATATTCTGAAAATTGTAATTGAGTTGTTGTTATTATTAAGATAGAAATTATCTGAGGCATTGAATTTGAATTTTACACCTGAACGTATTGAAAAATCCTTAAGCTGGCTTTCCATTGCAGAAACCAGTCCGAGTTGATCCAGAAGCCTTGGACGAAGGTCTGAAGATATTTTTCTTACAGTGCCAATTGTGTTGCTCACAATTTCTGAAAGCATCAACATTCTGTTTACAATATCTATATTACTTGAATATTTTTTACCTATCCACAAAACCTCAAGATTTATTGCTGTTAGAGCTTGCCCTAATTCATCATGCACTTCTCTCGCAATTCTTGTATTTTGATCTTCCTTTATAGTTTCAATTTTCTTATTAAGTTCGCGAAGCTGGGTGCTTATTCTCGTCAGTTCTGCTTTTGCAATTTTATGATCTGAAATTTCATTTTCAAGGTCTGCAGTCCTATCTCTTACTTTTGTTTCCAGGTTTATCTGAAGTAATTTCAGTTTTGCCAAAAGCAGTGTTATTATAGTAAAAAAGCCAAATCTTACTATTGCATTCCAAAAAAGTATTGCACCATCAACTGAGTAAGTTATGTTTGAATAATCAACTAAATACCATAATACTGCAGAGCCGAATGAAAATATCAATCCGTATTTACTGCCAGTATACCATGTAACAAAAACAATAGGAATAAGATAAAAGATTGAAAAAGATAAATTATAAGTTATATAATCTGTTAAAACTACTAATGAAATCAGAACGATTCCAATTGCTAAAATAACAGGTTTATTTGCTCTGTTTAAAAAATCTCTTACCATTCAAATCAAATGTGTATAAAAATAGTAATATAATATTAAATAAGAACTTCAAAATTAATGATTTTTATTTTAAAACAGTTTTAAAACCATGTTTCTGCCATTCAATCAAACCGCCTTCTATCCAATGAACTTTACTGAAGTTCTCTTCTTTAAATAACTGAAATGCCATTGCACTTTTCCTGCCGTTCATATCTATTAATATATATCTTTTTTCTCTATCTAAATTTATAATCTTTTCAGAAAAATCTGTCATCGAAAAATCAATGTTAATTGCTCCTTCAATATGTAATGAATCATATTCATTTTTTGTATCCAGGTCAATTAACTTTACATCTTCGTTATTTTTGTCCTTTTGCAAATACTTTTCAGCTTCTGTAACAGATATCTTATCTCCGCTTAATGGAGGGAAAAAATAATCACACCCATTAAAACTTAATATTGCAGTAAAAAATAAAATTGAATTTATTATAAAACCTTTAAAGAACTTTAAATTTTGGGGATAATTTCTTTTCATTAATATGTAATGTTTTTCAAAAATACCTATAATATTCTGAAAAATCAAAGATTTGTGCATTTCTTAAAATAATTTATAACAATTATTTAAACATTAACATCTATAATATTATCAATATTTTTCTATACAAAAGTATGTAACTGCATTTACTTTTTATTGATTTGCATAATTTTAACTAACTTATCCTGTTCATTGATTATAACTAATTCTTAAAATTGGTTGGTGTTTTAACATTATAAATTTCATTATTAATTTTATAAAACCGTAGTATTTAAATTCCGTATAAATTTATATGTTTTATATATAAATTTATATATGAAAAAGATAGTTAAGCTTGGAATTATTGGATGCGGGTCAGTTGCCAGGTTGATGCATATTCCGGTTCTGTTAAATCTTGCAAACAGATTTAAAATTGATGCAATATATGATATTGATAAAACTTCTTTAAACCATACAGCTGAATTAATTTCAAATAAATACAGTACATATAAAGCTGTATCTCCTGAACAAATATTCCGCTCAAAAAACATTGATGCAGTTGCAATTCTTTCTCCAACATCCACACACTTAAAATATACCCTTAATACTTTAAAAAACAGAAAACATGTTTTCCTTGAAAAACCTGTAACAGTTTTACCCCAAAATATTGAAAAAATTATTGCAGCTGAAAAAAAATTTAATAAACATGTTCAGGTTGGGATGGTATTAAGATATAGTTCTTTTTTCAAAAAATTAAATGAAATTATTAATTCAAAAAAATACGGACGTTTGCTATGGATGAACTGGCTGGAAACCAGGCCGTTTGACCCAATGCTTTGGAGATACACAAATTCAGCTGCAGATGGTGATGCAATTATACATGATAAAGCTGTTCATCAGATTAATCTGTTTAATCATTTTGCAGGTGCAAAACCCGTTGAAGCTGCTGCATTTGGCGGACAATATCTGATAAACTCCAAAACTTTCAAAAGTGTCAGAGCTTTCACCAGTATGGTTAAACTCAAAGGAAATTCAAATGATAATTTGATGGCTATAATTAAATATAAAAACGGAGTTAAAGCATCAATTACAATTTCTTATGTTAGTCCGCATTCACGCGAATCAAGATGGATAATTCAGCTTGAAAAAGCAAAAATTGCAGCTCATTTTGAAACATTTGTTAAATCATCCGGTGTTTCAAAAAATAAATGGAAAGGGCATCCTTCTTCTATTTATTTATTCAAAGATAATAAAAATTATAAAGTGCCATGGAAATATCCAATGAGCTATCCGCCCTCTGAAAAAAATTTAGTATTTTATGATGAATATAAAAATGAACCGCTGCATCCCGGTTCTGCTGACCAATGGAAAGAATTCTATAAAACCGTAACTAATAACATTAAACCTGAAAGTTCACTATTAATTGCCCTTAATGATATGATAGTTCTAAAAGCTATAGATGAGTCAATAAAAAAAGGTAAAATTATTAAAATTTTATGATTCTAAACTTTTAAAAAGTTAATTTTGTAATTGAAAACAAACAAAGGAGTAAATTTTTAATTGTTTAAAATTTATATAGTATCAATTTTTTTACTTATTAATATTAATTGGCAAGGTGAAGCCAATAAAGCTTTGGATAATAAATTCAAACTTGGTAATCAGATTTTACTTGAAAAAAGCAATGAACTTACCGGCAAAAAAATTGCTCTGCTTACAAATCAAACCGGAATTCTGCCGGATGGCTCACATATATTAGATGCTATGATTGCAAATGGATTGAATGTTGTAAAAATTTTTACTCCTGAACATGGTATCAGAGGTGATGAAAATTATTCCGAAACTGATAAAACCGGAATTCCTGTAATCTCACTATATAATGGAAAAGTTAAACCTTCAAATAGTGATCTTGAAGATGTTGATATGATTGTTTATGATATTCAGGATGTTGGAGCACGGTTTTACACATATACATCTACTTTATATTATACCATACAAGCTGCCGCAGAAAATAAGGTTCCGGTTTGGATTTGTGACAGACCCATGGTAACAAATGCTGAATATACCGATGGATTTTTATTAGACCCTCAGCTTGAATCATTTGTCGGGAAAATTCCAACACCTCCCGCTTATGGCATGACATGCGGAGAACTTGCATTATTTTTAAATTCAGAAGTTTTTGGAAATACCGCAAAACTTGAAATTTTAAAAATGACAGGATATACAAGAAATACTGATTATGCTTCTCTTGGTTTAACATGGGTAAAACCCTCGCCAAGTATGTTTTATCCCTCAACTGCTGTTTGTTATTTGGGTACTTGTTTGCTTGAAGGCACAAATGTTTCAGAAGGCAGGGGAACTGATAAACCATTTGAGTATTTTGGTGCGCCGTGGGTTAATTCCCAAATTATTTCTGCCGAGCTTAATGCATACAATTTTGATGGTGTTACATTTGTGCCGGTTAAATTTACACCATCAGAAAAGATTTCTGCTTATCCGCCAAAGTTTTTTAATCAGGAGTGCAATGGTATATTTATTAATGTTAAAGATATAAGTAAATTTAACCCGTTTAAATGCGGTGCAGCTATTATATCTGCATTGTATAATAACTGTCCTCAGTTTAAATTTAATAAAGATAACTTTATTGATAAACTCGCAGGTTCTGTGATACTTAGAAAAATGATTATTGCAGGTAACACCATTGATGAAATTGAACAAACTTGGCTTGAAGGGCTTAATTTATTCAGAGAAAAAAGAGCAAAGTATTTGCTCTATAAATAAATTTCATTAAATAAATTTAAATCTTTAAAAATTCCGCATTATGCTTCAGGATGAATTGAAATCAATATTTAAAAAGTATAAAAGTGATAACGAAATTTATCATGACCTTGCACAATATCACGTAAGAGAGATACTGCTTGTAACTTCATTATACGATGCATTTATTCTTGAAGAAGAAGAAAAACTTAATGAGAAGATATTTGGTGAGTATTTTGGACTTGAGCTTTCAAATGTTCCGCGCATAACAAATGCATCAGATGAAACTGAAATTGAAAACCTGCTTAAACAAAAATATTTTGATTTTGTTATTATTACATTGCGGACTCAAAACCTTTCACCGTTTGAACTTGCTTCAAAAATTAAAAATTTAAAACCTGAACTGCCTGTATTTTTACTTTTATATGATAACAGTGATATTGAGCTTGTTAATCAGATAAGAGATAAAATTGATATTTTTGAAAAAGTATTTGTTTGGAACCGCGATACAAAAATATTTTTAGCAATTATAAAATATTTTGAGGATCTAAAAAACTGTGAAAATGATACAAAGGTTGGTCTTGTCAGAGTAATTCTGCTTGTTGAAAACTCCATAAGATATTACTCCCGTTACCTGCCTTTGCTTTATACCGAAATAATAAAGCAGACCCAAAGACTCATAACACGTGATAACCTTGACGGAGTTAAAAAAATACTTCGTATGCGTGCAAGTCCAAAAGTACTATTGGCTACTAATTACGAAGAAGCTGTTGAACTGTATGAAAAATTCCGCAATACTATGCTTTGTGTTATTTCTGATGTTAAATTTCCCTATGAAGGAAAAATTAACGAAGAAGCCGGAATAAAACTGCTTCACAAAATTAAGAGCGAAGATAGCAATATTCCCTTTTTGCTGCAATCCTCTGAAAGCACTTATGCAGAAACTGCAGTGCTTCATGATGCAACATTTATCAATAAAAATTCTGAAACGCTCTCAGATGACCTGAGGGATTTTATACTTGAAAATCTTGGTTTTGGTGATTTTATTTTTAGAGACCGCATCGGTAAAACTATTGCTCATGCATCATCAATTGATGAATTTAAACGCTTGCTTAAAAAAGTACCTGCTGAATCAGTCCTTTACCACGGCAGCCGAAACCATTTTTCTGCCTGGCTTATGGCTAGAGGTGAAATTCAGATTGCCGAGCACCTTGAAGAACTTAAAATCACAGATTTCCCCGGTGCAGATGCTATTAGAGATTACATTATCCGTGTTACTAAAAACATTGAAACAACCGTTTCACGGGGCGGTGTTGTTGACTTTAGCCCCAAATTTCTGGATGATGATAATCTTATCTTAAGACTTGCACCAGGTTCTTTTGGCGGAAAGGGAAGAGGTATTGCTTTTATAAATACACTGCTTCAGGCAAAAGAAATGTTTAAAGGTATTGAAAATGTTTCTATTAAAATTCCTAAAACTGCAATTATTGGTGCCGAAGAATATGAGAATTTTATTAATAAATATGATCTCTACGGAATACATTTAGAGCATAATTATGAAGAAGTAAAACAGATATTCCTTTCAAAAGATCTTTCGGAAGAACTTGTTTCTAAGTTAAGAGTTTACCTTGATAAAGTTACTTCTCCTTTGGCAGTCAGATCATCTGGTTTGTTTGAAGATTCAATTTCAGAATCATTTTCAGGCATTTATCAAACTTTCCTTATTCCTAATAATCACGATAATCTTAATGAAAGATTAAATAATCTTACCGATGCAATAAAACTTGTCTATGCCTCTATTTATTCAAAACATGCCAGAAGTTACTTTGAGGCTATCAATTATAAAATTGATGATGAACGAATGGCAGTTGTACTTCAGGAAATTGCCGGAAAAAAATACGATAATATTTTTTTCCCCCATATTTCAGGCGTTGCGCAATCTCATAATTTTTATCCAATTGCACGTTTTAAACCTGAAGATGGTATTTGTATTGCCGCTGTTGGTTTAGGCAAATATGTTATTGATGGTGAAAAAGCTTTCAGATTTTGCCCTAAATTTCCGAAAATTGATATTGTTAGCCCGGAAACTCAAATTAAAGATACTCAATCATTTTTTTATGCTATTGATATGCAGCGGGGGATTTCTAATTTAATTCAGGGCGAAGATATTACCCTGAGGAAAGTACAAATTGCTGATGCTGAAAATCTGGGAATACTTGATGATGTAATTTCTGTTTATGACCCGCAGGATAATAAAGTTAAAGCCGGATTAAATTACAAAGGACCCAGAATTGTTAATTTTGCAGGCATACTAAAATATGATCTGTTTCCTTTTGCTAAAATTTTAAGCAGACTGCTTGAAATTATTGAAAGCTCTATGGGGCTTCCTGTTGAAATTGAATTTGCCGTTAACCTTGATGAAGATAACCCGGGTTTCTACATTCTGCAGCTAAAACCGCTTATTCGTAATTCAGAATTCTTTTCTATTAATGAAGATAAGATAAATAAAGAAAATCTTATTTTATATACCGAGTGCGGTATGGGTAACGGCAAAATTGAAAATATTTCTGATATAATTTATGCTGACCCCAAAAAATTTAATGCTGCCCATACTCAGCAAATGGCTATAGAAGCTGAAATGCTGAATGAAAAAATGAAATCATTAAAACGAAAATATATTTTAATCGGTCCCGGCAGGTGGGGTACCCGCGATAGGTGGCTTGGTATTCCTGTGCAATGGACTCAAATTAGCAACGCAAGAATTATTGTTGAAACTGATTTGGATGATTTTAAAGTTGATGCTTCCCTTGGTTCTCATTTCTTTCATAATATCACTTCCATGAATATTGGCTATTTTACCGTACGTCAATCAAACGGCAGTGATTTTATTAATTGGGAGTATCTCAATTCAATTAAACCTGCAAACAAAAGTGAGCATTATATTCATCTCGAGCTCCCAAAACCCGTAAATATCCTTATGGATGGCAAAAAAAGTATTAGCTTAATTGAAAAGTAAAATGAACTTTTTTGCTTTTATATTACACCGGGTTTGTTGCCCTATTATTGTAAAGATAACAAATGCAAACAAAAGTAACAAATGATACGATTTTAGTATCATTTTGTGAATTTCTCGTATTCTTCTTATATGCTTAATTGCATATGATTGTTACTTATTTGTTACTCATTTGTTACTTAGAAAATTCAATAAATAAAATAACATAACCATGATCAAACTAAGAAAGAAACAACTCGCCGATGGCAGCGACAGCCTGTATTTAGATATTTACTTTGAAGGTAAAAGACATTGCCAGACTTTGAACCTGAGACTAACGAAAGATAAAGAAAACAATAAAGAAGTACTTAAACTTGCCAATAAGATCAGGGCAACAAAAGAACTTGAATATCAAAGTTACCAAAATGGATTCATTCCATCTTATAAAACAAAAATTAATTTTGTTGAATATTTTGAAAAAATGGCAAATGAAAGAGACAGAAAGAATTGTAAAGTTTACAAAAACACGCTCAATTATCTAAGAAAATATACAAAGTACACAATCCAGATTGGACAAATCAATGAAAACTGGATAGCTGAATTCCAAAGATATATGCTTAAATACGTATCGCAAAATTCAGTCTGGGTTTATATGAATACTTTGAAAGCCGGAATTAACAAAGCATACCGAGAAAAACTTATCCAGGTAAATCCATTGCACTACTTCAGGGAAAACGTTAAGAGGGTTGAAACCAAGAAAGAATTTTTAACAATCAAAGAAATTGAGACACTAAATAACACTAAATGTGGCAATGAGGATGTCAGAAGAGCCTTTTTATTTAGTTGTTTCACAGGGTTACGAATTTCGGATGTCAGAAATCTGGAATGGGAAGATGTAAAAGAGGATATGATAGATTTCAGGCAGAAAAAAACAAAAGGATATGAATATCTACCGCTTTCAAAAACTGCAGTAGATATACTTAATTTTAATGACGGGAATATCCATAAACTAAGAACCGGGAAGATATTTGATCTGCTAAGCAAAGATTATGCTAATGTAATTGTAAAAGAATGGGTGAAAAGGGCAGGGATCACAAAGAAAATAACTTACCATAACAGTAGACATACTTTTGCAACTATGTTACTTTCTCAAGGAGTTGATATATTTACGGTAAGTAAATTATTAGGTCATTGTAATGTGCGGGTAACGCAGGTTTATGCAAAAATTATTGATTCTGTAAAAGAAGAGGCAGTTAACAAGCTACCTCAGCTCAAATTTGCATAATATATCATATAAATTTATCAGTTACTCCAAAACCCGTAGTTATTTTACGGGTTTTTTCTTTAAAAAATATCATTCAATGATATGGATAGAGTATTTAATTTTGTTAAGTTTGATTATTAAAAGTATTTGTTTTTACTCTGATAAGTAGATAACCCTAATTACGGGGAAAACTTAAAATATATCTGAGGAGGTATATAATGAAGAAATACATTAGCTTCATTACAGGATTGCTATTGGTTTTATTCTCGTTTCAAGGCTGCGCTACAATCTTTTCCGGTAGTTATGATGAGGTTGATCTTAGCAGTGAACCAAAAGATGCAAAAGTGCTTGTAAACGGCAAGGAGGAAGGCACAACGCCGCTTACTTTAAGACTCAAGAAAAGTAAGGAATATACAATTGAATTTGTAAAAGATGGTTTCAAAACCAAAAGCCTGAGGATGACTTACGGATTAGGAGCCGGTTGGCTTATACTTGATATTCTTTCCGGGCTGGTTGGCATTATCGTAGATGCCGCAACTGGTAATTGGAATAGTTTCGATTATGACAGTTATAAAGCTAATCTGGTTAAAAGTGAATAGCATTACAAATTCTAACCTTGTAACAAAAAAACCTGCCTATCAAGCAGGTTTTTTTAAACTTAGAATTGTTTACAATATATAATTTAAAAGTAATAATTATTAAGTTTGCTTATGATCAAATTCTGGAATTCAAATAATTTCAAGTATTTATTTGCCATAACCATTTGCATTATTTTGACTTATAAATGCGATAATGAGTTTGAACCAATACATGACATATATTATTTTGTGAATTATTCTGAAGACAGCTTGTTTCAGAAAATTTACTATGTTGATACTCTGGTTGACGGAGATAATCCAAATGTACATATTTTTAATACGGAAGAGTTCAATAAAAGCCCTAAGCGGTTTATGAGTTATTTCGGTTATAGAGATACTGTAAAGAGATTAAATAGATATGCTCAAATCATTGGCTTATATAAAAACAATTTGTTTTATAAAAGCAAGGTTGTACATTATAACATACCAAAATGAGAATTTACTGCAAAATCTGCGAAATGGAATTGAGCAATGAACTTGTGCCATTACCAGCAGATATTGAACCGGTTTATGAAGATAAAACAGATGTTCTACCACAGGGATTTTATTACACAAGTGATGAAAGACCTATAGAAAATTCAGTTGGATGGATCTATACACATTTGAAAGATATAATAAATACAGTGTATAACCTTGAAAATGCCGGTGGTTGCTGCGGTATGGATGGACATGCTGGGCTAAATCTAATCTGTATGAACGGACATGAATTCGCAACAGAGGTTTCGGACTGCTGGACCCCGCACTTTGTTAAAGTAGAACCGGATAAAGTATTTCTGATGGAAGGTGAAAAGGTTTTATACTGAATTACTTATAACTTTCTTTAATGATTTTATTTGTCTTTTTTGTTTGATGATAATTACAAGCATCCAGATGAATACAATAGGCTCTATAATGCAAAAAATAATGACATTAATTTGAACATAAGATAAGCCAAACTGTTTGGCAAGATAGTTTAGCAAATCTACACATAATTGAAATATTTCACTCATAATATATACCTTAGAAAAATCATCTTCTTAGTAAAGTCTTGTATCGAATAAGCTGCATAGTCTCAAAAACAGTTATTTAGAAGTGTTTCTTTCATACAACAGATTAATGGATGTTTGACTTAATGACGTCTTCAATTAATCTTAAATAATCATTTTTCTTCATTTATTACTGCTTTTACTTTGATAGCTGTTTCAGATTGAAATAAATCTGCATACTCTTCCTGACTGAGAAAGTCGGAACTGGCCAGTTCTTCCAGAAATAATTCATTATCATAATCCTCCAAAGCAATATCAAATTCATTATGTGAAATTCCTATATTCTTGACAAGATCAATTGGAAAAGGAAACTTTATATAGCTCAATATTTTATCTATTTGGGCACTCATTATGGCACGATTGTCTCCAAAACTTAGTTGTTCTGGCATTTCTGGTGCATTATTCTTATAAAATTCAATCAATTCACCTTTAAAAGTTTTTCTACAATTGCTCAAACCTGTATCTAAGTCCTTTATCAAATCACTCACTGTATTTTTAAGCAAAATTTGGAATTTTGATATTTCACCAAAAATATAGCTTTTATCCTTTAACTTCATGAGGTTCTTACTTTTGCACTTACTCTTATACAAATATTGATCTCTAAGCTCATTAATAGATGTTTCTATTTCCTTTATTTTTTTAAATGATTTATATTTTTCAACATCATCAAAGATTTTGAGTTTACTTTCAATGTTTTCGATAATTTTTTTGTTCTTAAATGGTAAAGCTCCTTTCGGTAGTTTTAGTTTAATACTTTGTATATTTGCACCTTCAAACTTGATATCTATAAATTGGAGTGTTCGGTTGATTACTTCTATCTGTCTTTTTAGGTCCGGTTCTACCGGGGGAACATCTTTCAATGTTTGCTTAATGTGCTGCAATTTATGCTCTAATGGAGTTTCAAATTCATCAATCTTCAATATAGACATATTATCAAGCTGATTTAGCTCCTCCGCTTCGCTTATAGCCTCTTTTACAGCTTCATCCTTAACATAGCTTAGCATTTTGTCACCAAGTTCCCAGAACGAAGTAATTAGCTTTAATGCCAACTGTTTATCAATGTGAATAACATTGTAACCTTCGGTATCATCTTTAAATATCCGGGGAACAGGAAACCAAATTATATTGAAACTGTGAATATCAGAAATAAAGGAAATCGTTTTTGCTTTTGCATCCAATAACGTTACATTTTTAGCATTTAGTAGTTCTTCAATAATGGAGAATTTGCTTACACCGTTATAATCATTATCTTCATCAACATTGCAAATAATGTTAACTTTTTTCGTTTTACTTCTATTTAGAAGCGCATTTCCAATAATCTCGTTAATGCCAGAACTGCAAAAGAATAATTCATGTTCAGAATCTTCAATTAAACCTGCTATTTCAAAATCAGTTAGATTATTTACTGTTTTATTCATATTATTCATTCTCCCAAATGATGCCACTCTTCTTCTTTCAATTCAAATAAAAATTTTGATATTTCTTCCAATTGGCCGTTACTTTCTGCCCATTCAATATGGTCAATGAAACGCAACACTTTTTGTATTTCACTTGTTTCCCACCATGCAGCTAATATTAATGGTAATGCAGGTTCCCAACCGCCACCTTTTCTCTTTGTATTTTTTAATAACTGGTATAATTTATTCCATTCAGTAGGTATAGGACAAATCCTGTTGTTAGCTTTTACATATTCAAGCAATTTTGATTTTTCTGTATTCAATTATCTTTGTAATATTCAAGTGCAAATTTATCAATTAATTCGTTTGTTATACAGTATGAATCTGATTTTATCATTTCTAATGTCGGATTCATTAAATTTACATAATACAAGTCATGAAAGACTCTTACGGTTATTGGAGCATCAGTTTTTTTATCTGTAAAATCCCTGTATATTCTAAGTTCAATTCCGCCATAGTATATAACATCATTTACACTTTCATGATTTTGAAAGAAGTTATAAGAAAACCACAAAGTGAAAAATCCATCTGTACCAATCAAAAAGTAATTAGTTGATTCTATTTCCGGTATTTTATATTTTATTTTATCAGTTATATATTTTAAATCAGGTAAATAAGATTTAAATCTCTCAGCTTCATCTGAATAATTTATGAATCCAGAATATATTTTAAGATCTTTCATTTCTTGTGAATTTATTTCTTGAATATTTATCGACATAAGAATTGTTAGAAACAAAAGATAAGGATAAATCTTAGGTATTAACTTATTTAATATATTTTTCATTTCTACAAAATATTAATTCTGAATTTTCTTAATCTAACTGGGAGAATATCGTCTAAATTTTGTATATGTTCATTTTCAAGGTTAATTAAATTTAGATTATTGCTCTTATACAAATTCAGTTTTCTTTTCTCTCATCCGGTAGAAAAGGACCGTAATATTGTTCAAAAATATCTGGCATATCTCAGCTAATTATTCTGTTTTGAAAGCTGCTTAAACATCGCAAGAAATTCCAAAACTAAATAAAGTTTCTCAAGGTGAAGCCTAAATTCACTGATTTGCGTGATTATCCTTGAATGAACAAAATTGTTTCTATCCCGCCCAAGATGTTCCAATTCCTCAATAATTCTTTTTTCTTTTCGTAGATGATCCATCAACCCTTTATCAAATATACTTTCAGCATTTTCCACATATACAAGATTTTCCACAAAGCCAAAATAATGTATTATTTTATACAAATTAGAAATACTATTGATTACTTCAACATTATATCGGTTCTTTTTGATTAATGAAGCAGTATTTACGATAGATTTGTGATGGGTCGGAACTTTCATTGTTTTTGTTGTATGCAATATCTGTTCAGATATTACAACCAATTTATCTATATATCTTTCAACCAAATGTGGTACTTCACTTTCTATTGCTTTAACAAAAGGTAATAGAAAGCAACTTAGATCATAATTACTGGTATGGCTATCTACAATTTCTTTATCAAAACTTGATATGAGATTTTCACCTGCAATTATTAGTTGCTGTGATTCTTTGCATAAATTTTCAAACCAAATTTGTTTCTTAATATTCTTATTCAAAGGACTAATAGTCTTGATCATTAAATCATCTATTTCACCATAAACTCTGTTTTGGTCAAATTCAATATCTTCATCGTATGGTATTCCCGGGTTATCATATTCCTTTACGGTTAACACCCTGATTTTATCTATGTAAATGTCAATCTGTTTAAGAAATAATAGATACTCACCATTAGAATATGGTATATCGTATCTGATAATATCCCATGCCATAAATTTCTGAATTTCATCAAAAACTCCATTTAATCTAAATTGATTAATCGAGGCCACAATACCCTTCAAGAATGAAGTGTATAATTCTTTATTTTCTTTATTCTTCTTATTTCTAACTATGTTAAATAAATTTGAAGGGTTTGTAAAAAATTCTTTATTGTAAATGTATCCAATTGGTATAGCGTCTTCTATAGGGATTTCTCCAGCTCCTTCATCAGATTCTGCATAAAATTCAAAAGTCAAAATTGCCTCAGCGTCTTGTAATCTATCAAGTATGTCAGTCTTTTTCAACTCTTCATAAACTTTCAAGATCAGTTTAATATATTTCTGCTTAATTTCTATGTCCATATCAATTTATTATATGTGTTAGTAGAATACCAAAGCGAACATAACGCCAAATTCAATGATTTTTGAATTGAAAGAAAGTTATTGAATAAGTTTCGTATAGATTTTGGTTTCATTTTAACGAGTACCTTTACTCATTCACCCAAAAATCTGCCATCAGTTCAGCCTGTTTCAATACCGTGTCAATTGCTTTTTGCTGCATATCCGGTGGATAGCCGTATTTACGTAATGTCCTGCTGACTAAGCGCATTAGATTTGCCCTGGCGCTTTCACGGATAGTCCAGTCAATGGTAGCATTACTGCGGACCTTATCAGCGATTTCGCGGGCTATATGCTTTAAAGTATCATCACCAAGCACTTGTACAGCGCTCTCATTTACTTCAAGTGCATTGTAGAAGGCTACTTCATCGGTTGATAAGCCAAGTTTTTCACCCTTTTTATCAGCTTCCTTTACTTCTTTTGCAATATTAATAAGCTCCTGAATGATCTCAGCAGTTGATAACAGATTATTCTGGTATCGCTTGATTGATGCTTCAAGCATTTCAAGCAATGCCTTACCTTTTACAAGGTTTGTTTTAAGCCTGGACTTAATTTCATCATTAAGTATCTTCTTTAACAGTTCGAGTGCAAGGTTTTTATGCTTCATACCCTGTATTTCAAGCATAAATTCTTCTGAAAGTATGGGTATTTCAGGTCGTTTTAAACCTGCAGCATCAAATATATCAACTACTTTTTCGGAGCTGATCGCTTCATTTACAATCTGCTTAATGATGGATTCAAGATTTAAGTCTCTTTCACCGCTACCTGTACCGGTGAACTTCGTTAACCTGGCTTTTACTGCCTGAAAGAATGCAACCAGTTCTGTTATAGCTGCAGCTTCTGGTTTGGAAATTGATAGTGAAAAAGCCTGTGATAACAGAATGACTTCTTTAATGAATCTTTCCTTGCCATCATCTAAACCAAGGATATGTTCTTCTGATTGAAGGATGATGGATAGTTTATCACGGGATGAAGCTGTAAAAAATCTTTTGTAATCAAAAGCACTATTGATATATGCGGAAGGTTCTTCAAGAAGGATATCGCCTTCGGATTTACACTTTTCTGAAAACATTTGCGTAACTACTTCCAGCTTTTCAAGCATAACATCAACAGCCCTATCCAGATCTTCTGCAGGTTCACCCTTACCGCCGGAATCAGAATAAAATGATAGCGCTTTCTTCATATCTGTAGCAATGCCAAGATAATCTACAATTAAGCCGCCGGGTTTATCCTGGAATACACGGTTCACCCTCGATATTGTCTGCATCAGGGTATGACCACGCATTGGCTTATCAATATACATTGTATTCAAACAGGGTACATCAAAACCCGTAAGCCACATATCACGCACTATAACAATTTTTAAGCTATCTGAAGGGTCTTTCATCCTATCAGCAAGTGTTTTACGCTGATTTTTTGTAGTGTGGTGTTTAGCCATTACCGGGCCATCAGAGCTAACTGCTGTCATAATAACTTTTATCGAACCTTCATTAAAATCATCGCTATGCCATTCGGGTTTTATCTTAATTATCTCATTATACAGATCAACAGCAATTCTTCTGCTCATTGCAACAATCATTGCTTTGCCATCCATAGTTGCTCTTCGCTCTTCAAAATGTGTTACAATATCACTTGCAAGATTTTTCAATCTCTCTTTATTTCCAATAATAGCTTCGAGCTTTGACCATTTTGCTTTTGCTTTTTCAGCTTCAGAGAGTTCTTCACTTTCCTCAAGATCTTTATCAAACTCACCAATTAATCTTTTGCCTTCTTCATTCAGGTTTACTTTTGCAAGACGGCTTTCATAATATATTTTTACTGTGGTTTTATCTGCAATTGATTGTGATATATCATAGATATCAACATACTTGCCAAATACAGCAGGGGTATTTACATCACTGCTTTCTATTGGTGTGCCGGTAAAACCAATGTATGTAGCATTGGGCAGCGCATCCCTGAGATATTTTGCAAAACCATAAGCAACACGCTTACCAACAACTTCTCCGGTTGATTTATCAACTATATCCTTATACTTTGCTTCAAAGCCGTATTGCGTTCTGTGAGCTTCATCAGCAATTACAACTATGTTTTGCCTGTCAGAAAGCTCATCGTATACTTCCTTTCCTTCATCAGGCCAGAATTTATGAATGGTAGTGAAAATTATCCCGCCGCTTGCAACTTTAAGCAGTTTTTTAATATCCTCACGGCTTTCCGCCTGGTGAGGTTCCTGTCTCAATAGCTGGGTTGAATTAGCGAAGGTATCAAATAACTGATCATCAAGATCGTTCCTATCGGTAATTACAACAATTGTAGGATTATTGAGGCTTAAAACCAGCTTACCGGTAAAGAATACCATTGAAAGTGATTTTCCGCTGCCTGTGGTATGCCAAACAACTCCGCCTTTTCTATCACCTGAAGGTGATGCTGCCGTAATAGTTTGTGTTACCGCTTTATTGACTGCATAATACTGATGATATGCTGCAAGTTTTTTAACTGTTATTACCTGTGTTATACCTGTTCCAGGATCTTCTTTTCTGGATTTTTCAAAAACAATAAAATTCCTGATTATATCAAGCAGGGCTTGCGGATTCAGCATTCCCTTTATAAGTGTTTCCATCTGAGGGATAAACCTTGAAGCATCTTTGCTGCCATCAATGCTCTTCCAGGGAACAAACCTGCCTTTACCTGCAGAAATACTGCCTGCTTTACACTCAATTCCATCAGATATTATGCATATTTCATTATATGTAAATAATGAAGGTATTACTGCTTTATATGTTTGTATCTGCTCAAATGCATGATCTATGGTAGCATTTTCTTCTGCGGGGTTTTTAAGCTCCATTACAACCATAGGCAGCCCATTGATAAACAAAATTACATCAGGCCGTTTATTCTGGTTATTATGGAGTATTGTAAACTGGTTAACCGCAAGGAAATCATTGTTTAACGGATTATCAAAATCTACCAATGCAATTTCATGGCTTCTTTCAAAGCCATCCTGCTGGTATGGAATCCTAACTTTTTCAACAAGAAGTACATGGAATGTTTCATTGTTATGCAGAAGGTCAGGCGAGTATATTCTTAAAACTTTTTGGACTGCCTGTTCCAGGGCATCAACCGGAATATGAGGGTTAATTTTGGTTACAGCGTTTCTTAACTTATCCGCCAAAACCACATCTTCAAACGATGTCCTTGCAGGATTTGAGCCTTCGGGGGATATATCCGGACCGTAGGCATAGTCCCACTCCAGCTTAGTAAGCTCTTCCAATGCAAACTCTTCGATATGTGATTCAGTGATTGGTTTCACAATTATATAAAATTAATTTGAAGACCTATAATCCAAAGCAAATTGTTCAATAAGGTTTGTTATAATTTCCTTAATTTCCTTTTTCCAGGCACTTTTAATAGGAAAATTGTTTACGAATGAAGTATTTGATGAAAAAATTTCTGCATGTGGAATCGTATATAACTCAGAATTAGGAATATTCAAAACTCTTAAAACTCTTAATTCATAATTTCCATAATACTGTTCTTCTGAATATGGATTCTTATTTATTTGATAATTCACTTGTATAAAAATGGTTTTATTAATATCATTCCCAGTATCATCATTTAATGCCTTCAATCCGGTTTTATATGCAATTATGTTCTTAATGTCTGATTCATTCATTAGAATATCTTTGAAATACTCTCCATCTTCTGAGTTACTAACCATTAAATAAAATGCGTCTATACCATAATAATTTGTGGTTGTATATTTTATTTGAGAAATCGAAAGACTGCTGAAAACAATCAAAAATAATGTTAATACATTGAATTTTAACATATCAAAATTGCTTATTTTTTAAATATTCCAAATAGTTATTGAGATTTTTACCATAAAACTCTTTCCTTATGCTTGGCTGGTGGGGGAAGGGATATATATCCCGCTCAAGTTTATTATCTTTGGCTTGGCAGAAAGTAAAATTATTATCACATTTTCGGGTTTTGGAGTTGTAACTCCAAAAGTCTCTTACCTGGGCATTTTCACCTGCTAATAGCTGCAATACAGGCAAACCTAAAGCAATAATTGGAACCTTAGGATATGCTGCCAATTCCTCTTTCAATAATTCAAGGTTTGCAGGTAAATGTGAGTGCAGCACACAAATTGTACGTTCAGGCGGATGTGTATAAAAATACTTAAATACATTGGTTGCATAAATATTTTCAAAACTTATGCCAATTGAGCTGCAAATAGAACTTATGTATGCTTTTAATGAGCCCGCTTTATCCAAGTTTAAAGTATACTCAATTGACTCTCTGCTCTTTACGTTTTTAACAGTCGGGTCTTGTCCTAATACTATGAGCTTAATTTTATTAGTGATCCTGAAAGGTAGAACCGGTAATAGATTTATATCAATTGGATTTTCTTTGAAATCATTTTGTGATTTCAAAGAATTTCTGATTTCAAGTGATTTATTAAATATTTCAGTAATTTGCAATTTTATTGAGTGTTTTAATGGGTGTTAATTTATATTCATTATCTAAAACATTGCTTGTGAAATTCATAAGATTGAAATAGCCTAAGAGTTTCAATTTTTTCTTTCGCTTTTCAAAATATTTATATCGGATACCATTAGTAGCTACAAATTTTGTGCACTTGGGAAAATTTTTTGAATAAGAATTTATTTGATTGTGGGTAAAACTTAGCCCATTACCTAATTGTTTTATCTCAACAATTATATCAGGAGTAGTGTTGTAATCCCCATCAAATAATCTACGGAATAATGCAATATCTATATGATTATATTCAATTTTAATATTCGGCTCATTCCAGCCAAGGGTAAAAATAAGCGGCAATACTAAAAACGATACAATCTCGCTTTCTGATGTTTGCCAGTCATTTTTTTGGTAATTGTTAAATAGCTTAGTTATCTTTTCAATGGCTTTTGAAATTCTTGTAACCTTTTCCGAATTTTTGAAATATTCTTGTAGGTGAATTTTTAATTCGTTTTGTTTAATATTGACAGTTTCAGGCAACTTTCTTTTAAGGAATGTTTTTTTAGAATATTCAAATTCTGTTTTATATATCTCTTTATAAACTACAGGATTGTTACAGCCTGATAGAGTACTTTGGCTTAATGGTGTATTATTAAATTGAATAACTTTATTTTTTGTTTTAGGTCTATACCATTTCACTCTTACAAAATGTTGAAGATCCCAACCATCAACATCCTGGAAACAGTTTGAGTAATTATATTCTGATAGAACTTTTCCTATTGCTAAAATTAACCTTGATCCTTTTCGAGCTATTAACCATTGACCTTTTTTTACATTTTTTAAAACTGCACCCCAATTTTTCCAAGTTGGATTATTTTTATAAAATTCAGTAGTAGAGATATCACCTTCTTTACCCGGTATTCCAGGGCCAACTAAAGCAACACCATATTTCAAGAATGTGTAAAAAAATGATCTGGTATCATCACCTGTACCAATTTGCCATGTATTTTTTGAATTTAAAATTTCCTTAGTAAACTTCATTAATAAAAATCAGTTGAATTTATTATTTTCTCAAAAGCATTTATTCCAACTTGGTAATTTTCTAAACTTCTCAAAATACTCCTGAAGCAAAAAGGATTCAGTATATAATGGAATGTGCTTTACATTAGTATCAACTGTGACATACCATCTAAAAATTAACTTTGAAATATTTTGTTCCTTCATTTTTCTAATTAAAGACTTTTCGCCCGACAAATTCCATCTGGTATTTACAATCCGTGTTCTTAGTTTCTGACCTTTGAAATCATTCCTTATATTGTTAAATGTACCTGCTTTACCTATATATAATAAATTTTTCACATTTAATGAGTTTTTATAAATTAAATACACTCCGGGCTCATTAACTACATCTTTGCTTACTTTAATTAATTTGTATTTTATTTCAAGAATGAACTTTCCATTTAGTTTATATTCGTTCAAAATATTAAACATATTTACCCCTCCATCCGCACTTCGCCGCTCATCAACTTGGGTAAAAGTGTATCACGCAATTTGGTTAGTGTGCGGATTTGTACGTTATTCTTTTCTTTCTTATCGAATAATTGCTTTAAAACACTTTCACCATTCATTAATTTATTTTTTTCAGGCATTTTAAAGGAAATATCACCGATTTCACCTAAACTTAAATTTGGTTGTACTGCATGAACGATTCTACTTTCAAAATCATTTACAACATCTCGGGACTTCAATAAATAGTATAAGAAATATGGACTGATAGAATCTTTGTTAACTCTTAACAAGGCTATCGCCTGATTTGTATTTGCTGGTAGAAATCTTTCTGTTACAATTGCAACTCTTCCTATAGTACCGGCAATTGTGATAATTACATCATTTGCTTCAATTTTAGATCTATTTAGTGCATTATGAGTTACATCATCGATAAATGCAAATTTGCTCTCTATCAAATCCCCAAGATCTGTAATTGATTCAGCCTTTAAAAAATTTATTCCTGTTTTAGTAAATTTAAATCCTAATGTTGTTGGAGTCGTTCCTTTAGTAATTGTCTTACATACATCTCTTACTTTCACTTCTTCCCAACTCTCATCTGCTTCTTCAATAAACCATTGCCTAAATAGTGTTTCGGCTAATGCTTCAAGTGTTTTGTTTTGCCGGTGCAGCAGATCAATTTTATCATCAAGGCTGCTGAGGATATCAATAATTGATTCAGCTTCGGTTTGGTATTTTGGATATAATATCGGGAAATCTCGAAGAAAACTAAGAGTTAAATAAGGTTGACTTGTCCCACTTTTATTTGAGTCTAAAATAAATTTACCAATTTTTGAATTTAGAAAATAATATAACCATAATGCCTTATGTTCATTGCCAGCTTTTAGAATGCCAACATTTTTGACCGCATAATCTATAATTTCATTTCTTTCTACATAACTAAATCCGCAATATTCACCAATCATACTAATAATTACGTCCCACTGGTCAACTTTACTTCTAAGATTTATTTTGTTAAAGTCATCTTCATTTATGAAATAAGCATTATCAAAATCAATATTTCTACCTTTAATATGTTTTGAAGTAATCAAATATTTACCAATATTTTGTTCTTTCGGACTGTCGTGAGTACCATCTGTTATTCTAATGCAAAATTTCAACGACGGAATCAATTGCCAACTTGAAGGTATTTTGCCGTATATAGTTTCTGTAAATTGATCCATATCATATTTACTTCAATTGTGCAACCAGTAGTTGCACAAATGAAAGTTGACTTTATAGTTTAATTTTAGCTAAATTTTCAGCTATTTTCTTATTTAATTCTGATTCTTCTGCAATCTGTTTTTCAAGCTCTGTTTTTAGTGACGCAAACCGCCCTGCAAAGTTAAAATCATCTTCTTCATCCGGCAAACCAACATACCTGCCGGGTGTAAGCGCATAATTCAGGGCTTTTACTTCTTCAATAGTTGAGCTTTTGCATAAACCCGCAATATCATTATATTCATTCTCACCAGTCCGCCAGTTATGGAAAATTGCGGCTAAGTTAGTAATATCTTCATCAGTAAATGCAAGGTTTTTTC
Organism: Ignavibacteria bacterium; assembly: GCA_020852705.1. Classification (GTDB taxonomy): domain Bacteria; phylum Bacteroidota; class Ignavibacteria; order Tepidaquicellales; family OLB5; genus OLB5. The sequence goes on from JADZAP010000001.1 coordinate 58,760, forward strand.
TGTTTATTAAATATCCGTGGTTACGGGCATCAATAAAAAGTATTTCGCCTTTGCGCTTAGTTTTATTTCTTCTTAAAAACCAAAGGCAGGCAGGTATCTGTGTATTTAAAAACAGCTTCGCAGGAAGGTTAACAATACAATCAACCAAATCGTTTTCAACTAATGCTTTTCTTATATCACCTTCACCGGTGGTATTGCTTGTAAGCGCACCTTTTGAGAGCACAAAGCCAGCCATACCGGTTGGGGCTAAATGATAAATAAAATGCTGTATCCATGCATAGTTTGCATTACCTGCAGGCGGTGTTAGCTTTTGCCCTAAAACGCTCCAACGGGCATCATCACGCAGCAGCTCACCGCTCCAGTCGCTATCGTTAAACGGAGGGTTCGCAATAATGTAATCGGCTTTCAGGTCCTTGTGTGCATCATTTAAAAAGCTGCCTTCATTGTTCCATCTAACATTACTGCTATCAATACCACGGATTGCAAGGTTCATCTTGCATAAACGCCATGTGGTCTGGTTGCTTTCCTGCCCAAAGATAGATATCCTGTCCTTGGGGTCTAACTCCAATCCTTTTTTGCCCGGTTTTTTGTAACGGTCTTTATGAGCTTCAACAAACTTTTCACTTTGCACAAACATTCCGCCAGAGCCACAGCAAGGATCAAACACCCTGCCTTCGTATGGCTCAAGCATTTCAACCAGCAGCTTTACAACACTTGCGGGAGTGTAGAACTGTCCGCCTTTTTTGCCTTCGGCAAGGGCAAACTCACCCAGGAAGTACTCAAACACTCTTCCAAGTATATCTTTACTTCTTGCTTCCATGGTACCCAATGTGGCAGTACCAAAAAGATCAATTAGCCCTCCAAGACTTGCCTTATCCAATTTTTCCTGTGCATACACTTTTGGTAATACACCTCTAAGGCTTTTGGGATTATCTTTTTCAATCGCATCCATAGCATCATCTACATCTTTTCCAATCGTTGGTAATTTTGCCCTTCCCTGCAGCCAGCTCCATCTTGATGAAGGTGGAACATAAAATATTTTTTCTGCAGCATATTCGTTTTTATCCTCCGGGTCAGCGCCTTCGTAATTGCCTTTACCCTCAATTAACTTTGCATGAAGCTCTTCAAATGAATCGGAGATATATTTCAGGAAGATAAGACCAAGGACAACATGCTTGTATTCTGCAGCATCCATATTCTTGCGGAGCTTATCTGCGGCTTTCCACAGCTTCTTTTCGAGCGGCTCTTCTTTTATATCTTTTTGCTTTTTAGCCATAGGTTCCCTTGGAAGGGGATTTTGAGAATAATTAAGAATATTGAATATTTAAAATTAGGGTAATTTTAGGAAAAATAAAAGGTTAATGGATAACAACAAAAGAAAAATCTAAGAACATTTATTGAAGTTCCAAATTAAGGTATATTTTTGAAAATATATTCATTACTGTAATAATGCTGTTGTTTGCAAATGATAGGGTTAAAGATATGAAGATCCATTGATTTGTTTAAGAATGTTGAACTACGTTTTAAAGGTATTTTGACAATATATGAAACTACCGTCACCGCAGAAGACCTTTTGATTATTGATTTTATATTTGTAAAGCTATGAAAAAATATTGTATAAATTAAAACTAAAAGCGATATGAGAAATAACGAATTAGCAGCGAAATTAGAAAAAATTGAGCAAATGCTTGCGAGCCAGGGAATAGTACTAATGACTTTTGATGATGCTGTAAAATATCTTAAAGTCAGCAGATCAACCTTATATAAGCTCGTTCATTTTAACAAAATCAAGTGCAGCAAGCCGAATGGTAAGCGGCTTTGGTTCTCAAAAACTGATTTGGATTCATGGGCATTGAGCAAGACAAGTAAAACTGCGGATGAAATTGAAGCTGAGGCTATCAAAATGGTAAATTCTAAATAGAATAAGTATAAAGAGGGGCTATTAATGACGAAACGAATAAGCAGGTTAAATTCAAGAGAGCTATTAATGATGAGGAAATTTTTGATTTCCAGGGATGGCAATAAATGTAATATTTGCGGAAAGCCGGGAACTGCAAAGAAATTGATAGTTGACCATGTTGATAACGATTTCTTAAATAATGAAAAAGGTAATCTGCAATTATGCTGCCAGAGCTGCAATATTAAGAAAAACCCACCGCATTGTTCAAAAAAAGATGTTGACAATTTCTCTCTCTCTATCTCTCTCTCCCCCATACCATCGGATTTGGATGATTCAAAATCATATTTAAGTTCTGCACCGGATATAACACTTGAAAACTTTCCAATCTGGAAGAACCTTAGGAGTGAACCGCTATTTCAAAAGTGGCTGTGGGAGGAAATGACCCGGAAGTTAACAATGGAAGTAGCGCAGGTAATTAATGATGGCGCTAACATAGCGAAATGTTCTTCTAAAACAACTACCGCGTACCTTGATAAACTTGTATATGAAACAGGTCCGTTTAAGGTCATTAAGGTACCAGAGACAGGATTAAGGATGCTGTGCTGGAAAGAGAAGCACTTTCCATTTAAAGAACAAGGTAAGAAATGGAGTGAATAAAAATATTGGTATTTGAATTATTTTAAGTTTGAAAAATTATGAAATAAATTGTAGGTAAAAGTTGGTATCTAAACGGATACTTGTTATTTAAAAATGTTTACAAATGTTGACATTAAAATTGACTACAGAAAAACCAAAAATGCTAAGAAAAGCTAAGGTTTGTCTTTGGAGTTAACCTAACAAAACATAACAAAGAAATGAGTAAAATTTAGAAATTATGGATAATTTAAATAAAAACGAAAAATATATTTTTAGCAGAGGGGTTAAATTTACAACGATTGAACATGTAGCCCGTGAAGAGTTAAGTCTGGACCTAACAGAATACGCTATTGCCGACAGCATTTATCATTTAAGCAATGGCCCTTCCAATAAAGTACCAGGCTGGTGCTTTGCAAGCAAAGTGTATCTTGCCAGATTTATCGGCAGAAAACCAAGACAGATTGAAGGTATGTAATTATTGCACACTATAATGATATAACAAGTATATATAAATAAATAAGAACCTCATTTTTTCAAAAATGAGTTAAAAGCTAAATTAAAAAATAAAAATTTGAAGAAGGTAAGAATTGTAAATTTTGGAATGGTTAAGGAATCATTGCGCCGCCGGTATTTAAAAAGGCAGATGAAACCAAATAGGCGTAAACAGAAAATATTTGTTAAATGACATTTTTTAAAACCAATATAGCTAACAAAAGCTAACATATAGTTGAAAGGAAACGAATAAAATTATGAATAATTGCAAAAAATGTAAATTCTGGAACAGGAAAAAAGTTATGAGGCCGGGGGGATGCGGTATGTGTGAAAACAGGCATAGTGAAAATCATAAAATGGTAACTGGAATTAAATTTGAATGTCCGGATTTCAAAAAGGGAAATTTTAGTAAAAAGTTCATTATCTTATTAACACAGTAGATAATTTATAGTAAATTTTCTAAAAATAAGTATATTTATTTTAAGGCAGTTAGTAAATTCATTTTTTGTTTTGAGAGTGTCGTATTTGGCTGGCTGATAAATATACCATTAATAAAATTAAAAAGGCTTTTAGGGGAAATTGATGAAATTGATTTCTTTGATGAACTACTAATTCCATAGGTTATTTGTAAAAGAATCATTGCAGCATTGCGCAACGAGATCAATGTGTGTTAGCAAATGAGTGAAGTAAATAATGTCGATTTTTCAGAATATTAACGATATGTCCGGTTGACATTAAAAGTGATTTCTACATTGCTAATCTTTTGGTAGATATCCGGTTTAGTCTGAAGATTATCTTTATAATAATAAACTCCTTCATTTTTAATCAAGTCATTTGCCTTAATTCTTACTTTTTCAAGTGAATAACCGCTTATATCAACAAAAATTATATCGATATTTGTTTCATCAGCACTTCTACCAAAATATTTATTATATATTTCGATATTAAAGTATAATCGATTATTTTCAAATTTTATTTTAGCATTATAATTTGTTCTTTTGAATTCCCTTTCTTTTAAAATTTCTTCATTAATTTTATCTTTGACAAAAAATGATGTTAAATAACCCCTGTTAAAATACACTAAAGTTGAGAGTGATAAGACAAAAATTAATGTTATAAGGATAACCAAATCTTTACGCAATAAAGAATTAAAAATATTAATTTTCTGCAGGAAAGAGATTTTATCAGATTTATGCATATTAGTTGATAGGTTTAAAGGTATACTTTTTGATAACTTATTTTCTAATTTTTCAATACTAACTTTGTTAGGTTGATAACTAATTTCTTCCTTATTTTCGATTTGTACTTTATCTATAATTTCTTTTTTTGCCGTTATTGTATTATTAGAAAATCCGAAAAAAACACCAAGTGAAATCATAAAAGTCAAAAAACCTGTTTTAGTTGGGTCCTTAAATATTGCTGTTAATATAAGCAACGATATAATGCCAATAATAAAAGTAGAAGCTAATCTTAAACCATTAGAATGCATTCTATCGTTATACTCCAAAGCAGATTTCGTGAAAAACCTTGTAAGCAAGAATACTAATATGCCAATAATTACGATTGCCATAATAAAATTATTCCATTATTCTTTACGTAAAGCAATAGATTTGTTATTATAAGTATTTTCTAAGTATTTTCTAAGTTCAAAATTACTACAAATTATTTACTAATACAGTACTATTTAAACTAAAATCGTTTAGGTTGTACTGATTAGCATATTGGTAGAAGCTATATAAAACATATGATCAATGAAAATAGTAATTCATAAAAGATATCATTTGCAATCGATATTCCTGAAATAATACAAACTTGGAATTTTGTATTTTTTAGCTAAATAACTATATTTCTCAGTATTACTTTTGAAAACATGATCAGCTTCAAATGCTGGTGTATCGACTTTTGAAAGGCAGGAATTAAAGATAAAAGCAGAAATGAGTAAAGATAAAAGAGCTTTCAAAGTAGTTAAATTTAAGTTCAATACGGACGCATATAAGTAAATGTTTTATACGAAGGTGCAAAAGCAGGTTCGCCTGAAGGAAAACAATCATATATCTGTACACCATGTTTAAGATAAAGGATATCAATTTGTCCTTTAGCATAAGGATAATAAACTATTGCTTTCTGGGACTGTTCAATTGAGCAAGAAATAGAAATAAAAGCAATAAAGATCACAAATAGAATAACTTTCATAATAATTAGATTAAACGTTACTCAAAAATACTGTAGTCACCTGGTTTTGTAAATAGACGTAAATACCCAATTAACTTGAGTAATTCTACTCAATATAAGATCTGAATCCAGACGTAAAAAATTATGTTATATTTACTTCTACATCAATATGTAGAGAAGTAGATTATCAAGTGATCACGTAGGAATTTAAGCACAGAATTTTAGCTGCAAATGAATTTTGCGTCTGTTTGAAGCACGGTGGCGCAATTAGCGCCGGCCTTTAGCCAATAAGTATGAGAATGTAGCACGTGAGCGAAGTGAGAAGTCGGAATGAACGCTCGAATTGGCTGCCTGCTTTCTGCAGGCGGTCTTTACCGTGCAAGTTTCGCAAAAGAAAGGCAGATAAAATTTGAAGCGCAAAATATCTTATAGATACTTAATGCTTATAAAAAAGGGGACAAATGGCTTCTATCTATTTTGAAAATGAAACTTGGCAGGGTCGCAAGGGCGGGAATAAATAAAAAAGCGAACGAAGTGAGCGCGGGCGCATGGCTCTTGTAAAAATGTTAAGGTTTGTTAAGGTTCAAAGCCCACAATTGCGTGTTCGGTGATGTCACAACGCGTTATTTGTTGAAACTAATTTTGATAAGGTCCGTAGGTAAGTTTTCTTTTTTTTACCATCTTGCTTGAACCTGCGAATAGAAAACCGTTGTCAATCCAAAAACTATAAACATCTAAACCATGAGGATCATCATAGTATTCACTGCCGATACTTTCACCATATTCGTCTAAAACACATATTCCTTTATTGCGAGTAGCTGCAAAAACATAACAATTGTTAAATGCAAAGGAATATATTTCTGAATTTTCATCAAAGTTAGATTTATACCATTTTTTACCTATATTAGGAGAATAATAAATACCATGTTTTGCTGTACCTGCATAAATAAAATTACCATTTATAGCCAAAATATTAATACCATAAGTACCAATATCAATATCTACATTTCCCCAGGTATCTCCATTAGTAGAAGATTTCATAATGCCAGGGTCCTCAGTTGCTGCAAAAATAAATAGTTCATTTTTTATCAAAGATCTTACACCATGTTTGCCAATAATACTTGTATTATCAAAACTGGCACCATAGTTTGTTGATTTTATAATACCACCTTTACTGCCTAAACCAGCGAAAACAATATTATTTTTTATCAATAAAGTGTTTACAGATTTATTCAGTAAAGTGTTAATCCAATTTAAACCAGAATTTGTCGTTCGCCAAATGCCATAAGTTTTTGTACCCGCTATTATAATGTTATCAATTACAACTATAGAAGTTATGCTTTTTTCATCCAATTCTTCCATTGAAATCTTTTCCCAGTCTGAAGTATTTATGGGAGCTCTAAAAATGCCATTACCTTGAGTACCAACAAAGTTAAATTCATTGTTCGCAGCTACTGACTGGACTACATAATTACTGATAATTGAGGAATCATCAACCCATTGCGAATCTATTGTATTCATGAAACTGGAAAATATAACGAAAATTGACAACCAGAAAATATTGGTATATTTCATAGTTTTATTTAAAATTTATCAGATTTTCTATTAAATCAGACTGTTTTGTTACCCATTTGTTACTCAACAAAAACTTAATATGTAAAATACAATAATTTGACTTGCTATTGAGGGTTAGTTGCCCACACTCCTGCCTCTGGAATAAATCCTCGGTCATCAAGCTCAAGCATTGATTTAATTAAATGTGCTATGTGAAATCCTTCTAACTTGGTTTTATTAAATTCCCTTTTTTTGCCTCCGGCATTTATATTGAAATTTGTCTGTACTTCACTTGGATTTACAAGCATAACCCTGATATTATTTTTCCTCAGCTCTGCTCTCCAGCATTCAGTCATACCCCGTAAAGCAAATTTTGTAGCACAATATGGGCTGCCGTTTGCAAATCCATTCTTTCCCGCACTCGAGGCAATATTTATTATATTACCGTAATTTTTTTCAGTGAAATATTTTGCTGATTCTCTGCCGCATATCATTGCACCCGTGATATTTGTCATAAGCACATCATTAAATTTTTTGGTTTCAATCTGTGTTAACTGACTGAAATATCCGTATGCAGCATTATTTATTAAAACATTAAATCCGCCAAGTTTATCTATTGTATATTTTACAAGATTTTTTGCATCACTTTCAATAGAAACATCTGCTATAAACGATATCGCCCCAAGTTCAGTAGCGGCTTTATTTAATCTTGCTTCATCTCTTGAGCAAATTACAACTTTTGCACCGCATTCAACAAGTAATTTTGCAGTTGAATATCCAATTCCAATACTGCTGCCTGTTATTAATACTTTTGCCTCATTTAAATCCATTTTTCAGCTCCCCTTGTTTAATCATAATTAAATTTTAAGTATTTTTGCAATTATAATTTGAAGTATATTAATCTAACAAGGCATTTTGCTGTATGATACAATTTACAATAAATTAAATTATCCGGATATAATGAGTAATTCAAATTTTAAAAGCGGTTATTCTGATGTGAATGGGATTAAAATGTATTACGAAATTTGCGGTGAAGGAAAACCATTGGTGTTAATTCATGGCGGAGGTTCTTTCATTCAAACTTCGTTTGGGAATTTAATTCCCTATCTTGTTAATCACAGGCAGATTATTGCAATGGACCTTCAGGCACATGGACGTACTGGTGATAGAGATGCAGATCTTAGTTTTAAACAGGATGCAGATGATATTGCCATGCTTTTAAAAAATCTTGGGATCAAAAAAGCTGATTTTCTGGGTTTCAGCAACGGTGGGCAAACTGTAATTGAGTTAGCTTTAAGGTATGGTGATTTTATAAATAAACTTATTATCTGTTCTGCATTATATAAAAGAGATGCCGCAGCTCCTGAATTCTGGAAGGGATTTGAAAATGCAAAATTAGAAGTTATGCCGCAAAATTTAAAGGATGAATTTCTTAAAGTTAATAACAATAAAAGTGCTTTGCAGAATATGTTTGATAAAGATGTGAAACGAATGAAGAATTTTAAAGGTTGGAGTGATGAAGAAATTTCTTCCATTAAATTTCCTGTATTAATAATGACCGCTAATAATGATGTTGGCAGCCCCGAGCATGCTGTTGAAATGTACCGGTACATTTCAGGTTCTGAACTTGTAATTTTACCCGGAAATCACGGTGAATATCTTGGTGCAATTGATTTATTATCCGGAAGAAAATGGAAACAAACTTATTCAGTTGAAATCATTGTTGATTTTTTAAATAAGTAAACTTCTCAAATGCCAAAAAGTTTTAAAAAATTTTGGGAAAGTAGATATATATTTTATACATAATAATCAAATAAATAGGGCACCGAAGTGCCCCGCTATTATTATTCATTGCAATTATAAATTACTTATAAAATACCGTAAGAAAGCATTGCATTTGCAACTTTTATAAACCCGCCTATATTTGCTCCTGTTAAATAATCACCTTTCGCTCCATATGCTTCTGCATTATCAAGGCATGTTTTATGAATGCTCTTCATTATTCCAAGAAGTTTGGCATCAACTTCTTCTCTGCTCCACATTAAACGCATACTGTTCTGGCTCATTTCCAACCCTGAAACTGCTACGCCACCTGCGTTTGCTGCTTTTGCAGGTCCAAATAAAATTCCGTTATTCTGAAAAATTTTAATTGCCTCAGGGTTACTTGGCATATTTGCACCTTCTGAAACACAATAACAGCCTGCCGTAACCAAACCTTGTGCAGTTGCTTCGTTAAGCTCATTTTGAGTTGAACAGGGTAAAGCAATATCAACTTTTATTCCTTCATCCTTTATCACTTCCCATACACTTTTGCCTTCATAATATTTTACTTTATGTTCTTGAGCGTATTCTTTTATTCTTCCTCTGCGGTTATTCTTAAGCTCCAGCAAATATGCAAGTTTTCTTGTATCTATCCCTGATTCATCTATTATTGTACCATTTGAATCTGATGCTGTTATAGGTATTCCGCCAAGCTGATTTACTTTTTCAATTGCATACTGCGAAACATTTCCCGAGCCGCTTATAGCAACTCTCTTTCCGCTGAAATCATTTCCTCTTGTTGCAAGCATTTCAGCTGCAAAATAAACAGTACCGTATCCGGTAGCTTCAGGTCTTATTAAACTTCCTCCGTATTCAAGTCCCTTGCCGGTTAAAACACCTGTATGCTCATTTACTATTTTTTTGTAGTAACCGTATAAGTAACCAATTTCCCTTCCTCCAACACCAATATCACCGGCGGGCACATCTCTGTTGGGACCTATATGCCTGTATAATTCTCTCATAAATGAATAGCAGAATCTCATAACCTCATCATCTGATTTTCCTTTAGGGTCAAAATCACTTCCGCCTTTACCTCCGCCCATTGGCAATGTGGTTAAAGCATTTTTAAAGATCTGTTCAAATCCAAGAAATTTTAGTATCCCCAAATTTACTGAAGGATGAAACCTTAATCCGCCTTTATACGGTCCAATTGCATTATTAAATTCAACCCTGAAACCTCGGTTTACCTGAACCTCTCCTGTATCATCCACCCATGGTACTCGGAACAATATGGCTCTGTCTGGAATCACAATTCGTTCATAAATTTTTGCTTTAACAAATTCAGGATGTTTTGCTACGGTGGGTTCTAAGGTTGTTAGTACTTCTTCTACTGCTTGATGAAATTCCGGTTGTGCTGTTTCTTTGGTTTTAACTATATCTATTACGTCTTTTATTACTGATGACGATTTTGCCATTGATATGCTCCTTTTAGCATGTTTTGTTTTATTGGTTCTTGTTGTATCAAAAAATTTCCTTTTAAATACATTTACAAAGTTACGGTTTTTTAACTATTTCATACAATGATATTAATAATAAATTACAAACATTTGCATTTAGTTTTCTTTGGAAAACTTACAAATTGTGTTTAAATTGGTTGAAATTAATTTTTTATTCTTTTAATAAATCAGATTTTTATGAAAATTAAGAAATTTACATGTATAAATTGCGGGGCTCCAAAGGTAAACGAATATAAATCACCCTATATTATGTGTGACTATTGCGGTTCTTTTACTGATATTGACTTCACACTTGGACTTGATAAATGGAATGAATCGGGAATTAAAACTATGAATTATCAGATGACCAAAATGGCGCTTATGAACAAAATGCAAACAGCTTTACAGCGCGGAAACAAAGATGAATACAAAAGTCTTCAGAGGGATTACTGGGATTATTACTACCGTACATATCCCGCTTATCTGCCTCCTTCTATTGATGATGGCTATAAGTATCGCGACTACCTTGATGTTTGTGCTGAGTCCAGCACAGAATACGGCTTTGATCCCAAATGGCAGAATTACGGAACTGAACAGCAAAGATTACAGCAGTCCCTTGCATATTATAATGATGGCACAGGCAACAAAGTTGAAAGCACCAGATTTTTCCATTTGGCAGATTTTTTTATCAACATGACAAAAGACGGCATGAGGGTTTTTTATTCAAATCCAAAGTACGCCGTAATGAATGACCTTATTCCTGAACAGGTTCACATGAAAATGAAGCTTTCAATGTTTGTGCAGGTCTGGCTGCCGTATTTAACCGAAGCTGACCAGGAAAAATTACTTAAAATGTCCGGATTTAGTTTACAGTATGTTGATATTGAGCGTCCCAAAGGCAGAACAGGTGAATGTGAACATTGCAAAGCTGAAATTTATATTCCCGAGGGTTCTTATAAAGTGCATTGCGAAAGCTGCCATAAAAATACTAAGGTTCAGCAGGCATTTAATTGCATGTCCTGCGGTGCGGAAAATAAAGTACCCGATTTCCCGGCAAAACCAATTGATTGCGAATTCTGCGGTGTGGAAAACCGTCTTATTCAAAGATTATTTGGGTAAGTCATCACATTACTTCCATCAATAGGAAAAAAACAGAATATCAAATTGCATATAATACCATCAGTAAGTATAAATAATTATAAATAATAATTCCCTCCCCTTCAGAGAGGAAAGATATTACTACATCAACAATAGTAAAAAAGATTGTAAATTTGTTTCCCTCCCCTTCGGGGAGGGCTAGGGAGGGTTCTTACATCACCAAAATCTTCTCTTCGGTCATTTCAATAATTGAATAGCGTACTCCTTCGCGTGTATTACCTGAATCCTTTACTCCTCCATAGGGCATTGAGTCCATTCTGTATGCCGATACCTCATTTACTATTACACCTCCGGTGTTTAAATTATTATACGCATACATTATTGCCTTCATATCATTTGTAAATAACCCTCCTTGTAAGCCAAAGCGTGAATCATTTACTTTTGCAACAGCATCTTCAAATTTTTCAAACTGTTCTATTGCTATAACCGGAGCAAAAACTTCAGCACATTTTACCTTTGAAGTATCGGGTGCATCTTCAATCACAGTTGGCTCAAGGACTGCTGAATTTCGGTTTCCTCCACATAATATTTTGGCACCTGCTGATTCAGCTTCTTTAATCCAACTTTCTGCACGTATTGCCTCATCTTCAGTTATCATTGGACCTGCTACTGTATTTTCTTCATAAGGGTCACCGTATTTTGTTCCTTTAGCCGCTTCAATCAACTTGGCTCTGAATTCATTGTAAACTTTACTGTGTACATAGACACGCTGAACAGAAATACAGCTTTGACCTGCCTGATAAAATCCGCCAACAGCAATTTTTGCAGCGGCTGCTGTTATATCTGCGTCAAGATTTACAATCACACCGGCATTACCGCCTAACTCAAGCGATACTTTTTGTTTTTCAGCTTTTCGCTTTAAACTCCAGCCAACATCGCTTGAGCCGGTAAAACTTATATGTTTTATTCTGTTATCTGAAACTAACTTATCTATTTTACTTCCTGCAATCGGCAGTATATTAAGCGGAACAAAGTTTAATCCAATTGCTTTTGATTCATCATAAACTATTTTGCCAAGTGCCAACGCTGTAAGTATTGAGCTTGATGAGGGTTTTATCATAATTACATTGCCGCATGCAAGTGCGGGTGAAATTTTGTGTGCCGCTAGATTTACCGGAAAATTCCACGGAGTGATGCCAAGTACTAACCCAACCGGATACCTGCGTATAATACCTGTTTTCCTTTCAGAACCGGGCAGCAAATCTAACGGAAGTACTTCACCGTATATGCGTGATGATTCCTCAGCACCAAGTCTGAATGTAAATATTGCCCGCTCAATTTCAATCAATGAAAATTTTATAGGCTTACCTGTTTCATCTGTAATAAGTTTTGCAAGTTCATTTTTTCTTATTTTAACTGCTTCAGATATCCTGCTTAAGAGTTCCTGTTTTTTATATAATGGCGTTAAGGCATATTCCTTTGAAATTGAAGTTAAATAATCTGCTGATTTATTAAATTCATTTTCATTTCCCATATAAACCTCGCCCGCCTGCTTTTTTGTATAAGGATTAAAAAGGGTTTTTGTTTCATTTGTTGAAATGAACTCGTTACCAACTAATATTTTTTCTGCCATAATAATTGTTATTAATATTTTAAATTAATAAATTATTATAAGCTATAAAATGTAATTAGCAGGTTTAGTATCATTGAAAATAAAAAAGGAGATTGAATTTTCAATCTCCTTTTGTGAATTTTAAAATTTTAAATTTAAAGCTCTTTAGAATCGTTTGATTTTTTCATTTTATCACCCGGGCATTTGCTTTTATCTTCGCATCCGTTTTTGTTATTGCCTGATTTAACTCCGTCTTTATCACATCCGGATTTTGTTGAACAGTCATAACTGTTATCTTTTATGTATTTTGCAATTGCCTCTTCATTAGTTTCGCCTGCAGCATATTTTACTGTTACATTTGTCATTTTTGATACATTGCATGTTGAACTAAAGTTAACTTCCTTTACACCGGAAAATGAAAGCAAATTCTTTTGCAGATCCGATTTCATTTCTTCACAGCAGGCTTTATCTGTGGTGAATTCATAATTTGAATAATCTCCGCCTGCTTTAATGCTTTTTTTATTATCACAATCTTTTTTTACATTTGAAGTTTTCTCGGTGCATTCACTGCTGCAATTCTTGCCGTCTTTATCATTTGCTATTAAATATGACTGATTAAGATACAGAAATGTAACTGCAAATATTACAACCAAAGCTGCTGCCGCAATTATTTTTTTATTCATGGTGCATCCCTATTATTTTTATTAAAATTAATTCAGCAAAGATATTAATTTTTTGCCGTTTATCCAAGTAAGTTAAAAATTTAAATTTCGTAAACTATAGTAAAACCAAATCTTAATCATACTATTTATATTCAATTATAGCTATTTTTGTAAAGAAATATATGCAGCTGAAAAATATTGGGCAAAGGATTAAAAATTAATGAAAGAATTAAAATTCAGAAAAGAAAAATTTGTTACATCCTCAGGTATTGAAATTCCCCCTTTCATTGAAAAAAATTCTGATGAATATAAATCAAAATTAAATAACCCGGGGCAGTATCCATATACTCGCGGTGTACATGAACAAATGTATCGCAGCAGATTTTGGACTATGAGGCAATATGCAGGTTTTGGAAATGCCGAAGAATCTAACAAACGGTATAAATTCCTGCTTCAGCAGGGGACAACCGGTTTAAGCATTGCTTTTGATTTGCCAACACAAATCGGCTATGATAGCGACGAAGCAGCCGCAGATGGTGAAATTGGCAAAGTTGGCGTTGCAATTGATACTTTAAAAGATATGGAGATACTTTTTGAGGGAATTTCTCTTGAAAAAATAAGTACATCAATGACAATTAACTCAACAGCAGCTGTGTTGCTTTGTATGTACGTTGCGATTGCAAAAAAACAGGGTGCTGACCTTCAAAAAATTTCAGGTACAATTCAAAATGATGTACTAAAAGAATATATAGCTCGCGGAACATTTATCTATCCGCCAAAACACTCTATGAGACTTATTACCGATATTTTTGCATGGTGTAATAAAAATCTGCCTGCATGGAATACAATTTCAATTAGCGGTTACCATATCCGCGAAGCCGGAAGTAATGCTGTTCAGGAAGTTGCATTTACTTTGGCAAATGCAATTGCATACATTCAGTCTGCAATAAACGCCGGACTTGATGTAGATGAATTTGCTTCAAGACTTTCATTTTTCTTTAATGGCCAGATAAACCTGCTTGAAGAAGTTGCAAAATACCGAGCAGCACGCAGAATTTATGCTAAAATAATGAAAGAGCGTTTTAATGCAAAAAGCAGTAAAAGCATGATGCTCCGTTTTCACTGTCAAACTGCCGGTTCATCACTTACAGCACAGCAGGTTGAAAATAATGTTGTTAGAACAACCATTGAAGCTTTAGCAGCAGTGTTTGGCGGATGCCAGTCACTGCATACAAATTCTAAAGATGAAGCTCTTGCTTTGCCTACTGAAGATTCTGTTACTACCGCTTTAAGAACTCAGCAGGTTATTGCGTATGAAAGCGGAATTGCAGATACCGTTGATGCCTTTGCAGGTTCATATTATATTGAGTATCTTACAGATGAAATTGAAAAAGGCGTTTGGGAATATTTAAATAAAATTGAAGAATTGGGCGGGGCTGTTAAATGCATTGAACTTAATTTTCAGCAGGATGAAATTGCAAACAGTGCTTATGAGTTTGAAAAAGAAATTGAATCGCAACAGCGCATTATTGTTGGTGTTAACAAATTTGCCGATGAATCACAGCAGGAAAAAATTGAACTGCTGCATATAGATGAAGAAATTGGTAAAAAGCAGATTGAAAAACTAAAAGAAATTAAAGCTGCCAGAAATAATGATGAAGTTATAATAAACCTTACTGAATTAAAAAAAGCAGCTGAAGGCACCGATAACATGATTCCGTATATTCTTAAATGTGTTGAAAGTTACTGCTCAATTGGTGAGATTTCAAATACGCTCCGCACTGTTTGGGGCGAATATTAATGTAATACAATTTTAATCTGAAATTTAAATAAAAATATTTTTTATGAATCGTGTCGTTTGGATAACAGGAGCTTCTACAGGTATTGGATTTGAGCTTGCAAAGGTATTTGCCAAATCCGGATATGTTATTGTTGCTACAGCTAGAAGGAAATCAAGGCTTGTTAGTCTTGTAAACGAAATACGCTTTGCCGGACATGAAGCTTATGCTTTTGTATGCGATATTCGCTCTGAACGGAGTATTGTAAGTACAAAAAAGAAGATTTTGGAAAAGTGCGGAACTATTGATATTCTTATCAATAATGCTGCTATAACTGCATTCAAATCATTTACTGATACCAAACCGGCTGAATTTGATGATATAATAAAAACTAACCTTAGAGGCAGCTATCTTACAAGCAGATCAATTCTGCCTGTTTTTATCAAAAAAAAACGGGGGCATATTATAAATATTCTATCAGTAGCCGCCAAAACTGTTTTTAAAAACAGCTCTGCCTATGCTGCTTCTAAAGCGGGAATGCTTGCAATGTTTAATGTACTAAGGGCTGAATTGAGAAAATATAATATAAAAATTTCTAATGTAATGCCCGGGGCTACCGATACCCCAATGTGGAGCAGCACCACTCGCCAAAAAAATTCTTCCAGAATGATGACACCAAAAGAGATTGCAGAAATTGTTTTTACTATTGCAAACCAGCCCAAAAAGGTTGTTATTGAAGATATTGTGATCAAACCTGTTAAAGGTGATCTGTAATTTTTTAATATTATTATGATTTTGTTATTACTGTAAAACCCCGATTCTTTTTTTATAAATTTAACTTTATAAATCTGTTATATTACACAAGTTCAAATTAATATTTTAAATTTCTATGAAACTTCAAAATAAAACAGCAATTATTACCGGTGCGGGTAAAGGTATTGGGAAAGCTGCAGCTGAGCTATTTCTTAAAGAAGGCGCAAAGGTTATTTTAAATTCGCGAAGCAAAACAGAGCTTGAGCAGATTATCAGCGAAAATAAAAATCTACGGGGAAATATAGCTGTAGTTCCAGGCGATATTTCCAAAGAAGATACCATAAATAAAGTTACTGATGAAGCCATTTCTAAATTTGGCGGAATAGATATTCTTGTTAATAATGCCGGCTTTGGTAAGTTCGGAAATTTAGTTGATTCTAAAACAGAAGATTTTGATGCTGTTTTTAATACCAACGTTAAGGCATTATACATTATGACAAAAAAAGTTCTGCCTTACATGATAAAACAAAAATCAGGTACAATAATCAATATTGCTTCTATTGCAGGAAAAGTTGGAATTGCATCAGGCAGTATATATTGCGCAAGCAAACATGCTGTTATGGGCTTAAGCAGAGCATTAATGCTGGAAGTAAGAAAGTATAATATCAGAGTAATTGCAATTTGCCCCGGCAGTGTTGCTACTGATTTTTTCAGACCTGAGTCTATGACAGAAATTGGCTGGAAAAAGGAAACTGTTCTGCAGGCAAATGATATTGCGGAATCTATTCTTCTTGCAGCTTCGCTGCCGGAATCTGCAACAATAAGTGAAATTGAATTAAGACCTACAAACCCGAGTAAATAAAATCTGCATTTCCCTGAAAATTAAAACCCAAGAAAGTTATATTTAGTTATAGAATGTTTAAAAAAAAAGCCACTTGCATTCTATAACAATTAGTTATATATTAGTTATAGAATAATTGAAAATAATTATAAAATGCAATCTATAACTAAAAATAGCGATATTTCCTCCATAATTCTTAAATATGTTAGTGAAAAACAGATATTTAAGATTAAAGATATTGTAAAAGTTACAGGCCTATCGCAGCCATACATCAACAGAATTGTAAATATACTCATCGAAAACGGTTTATTGGTAAAATCAGGCAATGGTAAAAATACAATTTACACTAAACCGGGATATAATTTATCTAAAGATACCGATAAAATAAAACTGCGTTTTATTAATAAAGGTCTTTCAGAAAGTGATGTTCTTGAGGATATTAACAGAAGAACTTCAATTTTTAATTCTTCAAAAAAAAATGTTCAATCAATAGCTGAATATGCTTTTAATGAAATGCTCAATAATGCAATTGAACACTCTAACGGAGAAAATATCACAATTTCCGCAGAAAGAGCAAACGGGATAATTAGATTTGATATTACAGATAACGGTATAGGTATATTTAATAATCTTGCAAAAAAGTTTAAGCTGAAAAATGAAATCGAAGCAGTACAGGAGCTCTTAAAAGGCAAGAAAACAACATTTCCTGCGGCTCATTCCGGTGAAGGGATATTCTTCACTTCCAAAGCATCTGATACTTTTATTATTCAAAGCTCCGGTAAAAAATTATTTGTAAATAATCTGATAAATGACTTAATCTTAACCAACTCAAAAGTGAACACAGGCACAAAAGTTACATTTACGTTATCTGAAAAATCAGTTAAAGAATTAAATAAAATATTTGATGAATATACTGATGAAGACTTTGAATTCAATAAAACTAAAATTCATGTAAAGCTATATAAGCATGGTACTGAATACCTTTCACGCTCACAAGCCCGGAGAATATTAGCAGGGCTGGAGAAGTTTAAATTCATCTTACTTGATTTTAAGGATGTAATAGAAGCAGGGCAGGCATTTTCTGATGAAATTTTCAGAGTATTTAAAAATTCCAACCCCGATAAAAAAATAGAATATATTAATGCAAATGATAATGTAGAATTTATGATAAAACGGGCATTAGCTAATGATATTTGGAAATAATATTTTGAAAAAACTGATTTTTGTATTCGTACTGTTTTTTTTCACCTCCGTCTATTCACAAAATAGTATTGAACTTGTTGAAAGCATCCCAATAGAAACAACTCTTGATAACCCCGATATTAAAAATACGCAGGAAGTATGGCTTGAGATGATTAATTCAGCACAAAAAACCCTTGATATTGAACAATTCTATATATCAAATGAAAAGGGTGAACCGCTTGATACAATTTTAAATGCAATTGTAGCAGCAGCAAAAAGGGGAGTAACAGTTAGAATAATCATTGATGCCGGTATGTACAAAACATATCCTGAAAGCGCAGATGAATTTGATAAATTTGATAACATTGAAGTCCGCGAAATTGATGTAAAAAGTCTCGCTGGCGGAATTCAGCATGCCAAATATTTTATTGTTGATAGTAAAGAAGTTTTTCTTGGCTCGCAGAATTTTGACTGGCGGGCACTTAATCATATTCATGAACTTGGCGTCAGAATTAAATCAGATATTTATATTCCATTCCAAAATATATTTGAACTTGATTGGAGATATGCCGGCAGTAAAGATAATGTAAAATGGATCTCTGATACTACTTCAATTTTAGCAGTAAATAAAAAACGATCTCAAATATTCTCTGATTTATTTGGTACAATTTATCCCAAAGCTGTATTTAGTCCGCATGGTTTTATTATACAGAATATTTATTCAAATTGGGACCTTAATTCAATTTTAAAAATGATTTATGATGCTAAATCAGAAATTAACCTTCAGTTTCTTTCTTACAATCCCGTTACAAAAGATGGGTACTGGGAAGAAATTGATACAGCTCTTATCAATGCATCAAAAAGGGGAGTGAAGGTTAAGTTAATTGTTTCTGACTGGAACTTAGGCAAAACCGCTGTTGAACATTTTAAAGAACTTATCCATTTCCCCAATTTTGAGATAAAGTACACATCTATTCCTGATTATTCAGGCGGATACATTCCTTTTGCCCGGGTTGAGCATTGTAAATTTATATCAGCTGACTCCGTTTGCTGGATTGGCACTAGCAACATGAGTTATGATTATTTTTATGAATCACGTAATGCAGGTGTTGTTATTGAAAACGGCAAATTTACTCAAAGGGTAAGAGATATTTTTTACAAAAGCTGGAGAAGTGAATATGCTCACCGGATAGAACCTAATGGCGAATACATACCACGTAAGAGAAACTAAATATCTTTAAAGAATCCTGCTTTTATATTAAAGCCAAGCCCATGCTTTGATAAAAATTTGAATTTATTTATTTAATTAATTGTAAATTAAAAAGCCCCGAATTTCTTCGGGGCTTTAATTGCTAATAGCTCATTACTAATTATTAATTGAATTACTAATTGAATTAGTACATATCACCGTATCCGCCGCCGCCTGGAGGCATCATTGGGGCAGGTTTTTCCTTCTCAGGTTTTTCGCATATTACAGCTTCTGTTGTTAATAACATAGAGGCAACTGATGCTGCATTTTCCAATGCTACTCTTGTTACCTTTGTTGGATCAATAACACCAGCTTTTATCAGATTCTGATATTCCTCAGTCAGTGCATTAAAGCCATAGTCATCTTTGTTCTTCTTTATTTCATTGATAACTACCGATGCTTCTATACCGGCATTTTCAACAATCTGTCTTAAAGGTGACTCAATTGCTTTTCTTATAATATCTACACCAATTTTCTGGTCTTCGTTATCGCCTTTCAGTTTATCAAGTACGTTTGATACTCTTATTAATGCTACACCGCCGCCCGGTACAATACCTTCTTCAACAGCTGCGCGTGTTGCATGAAGTGCATCTTCAACTCTGGCTTTCTTTTCTTTCATCTCTACTTCAGTAGCCGCACCTATCTTTAATACTGCAACACCGCCTGAAAGTTTTGCAAGTCTTTCCTGAAGTTTCTCTTTATCGTAATCGCTGGTTGTTTTTTCAATCTGACCTTTAATTTCATTAACACGTTTCTTTATGTCTTCTGATTTGCCTGCGCCTTCAACTAATGTTGTGTTATCTTTATCAATAACTACTTTCTTAGCAGTTCCAAGATAAGAAACTGTAGCGTTTTCAAGCTTGTAACCTTTTTCTTCGCTTATAACTGTTCCGTTTGTAAGTACAGCAATATCTTCAAGCATTGCTTTGCGTCTGTCGCCAAAGCCCGGTGCTTTTACTGCTGCTATTCTTAATGTTCCGCGAAGTTTGTTAACTACCAATGTTGCAAGTGCTTCACCTTCAATATCTTCAGCAATTATTAACATTGTTCTGCCTGCCTGTGCAACTTTTTCAAGTATCGGAAGCAGGTCTTTCATTGTTGAGATCTTTTTATCGTATATTAAAATATACGGATCTTCAAGTACTGATTCCATTGTATCAGCATCGGTTACAAAATAAGGTGAAAGATATCCGCGGTCAAACTGCATACCTTCTACTATATCTACTGTTGTATCTGTTCCCTTTGCTTCTTCAACTGTAATAACTCCGTCTGTTCCTACTTTCATCATTGCATCAGCAATAAGCTCACCAATCTGCATATCATTATTTGCTGAAATTGAACCTACCTGTGCAATTTCAG
Source organism: Ignavibacteria bacterium (assembly GCA_020852705.1). Taxonomy (GTDB): domain Bacteria; phylum Bacteroidota; class Ignavibacteria; order Tepidaquicellales; family OLB5; genus OLB5. The sequence continues at coordinate 79,305 of JADZAP010000001.1, forward strand.
TTTTGCTGGTCTTATCAATACCTTTACTTAATTTAGCCAAACCGCCAACTATCTTGCCAACTGCAAGATCGATTCCGCGTTTTAAATCCATCGGGTTAGCACCTGCTGTTACGTTCTTTACACCTTCTGCATAAATTGACTGTGCAAGTACGGTTGCCGTTGTTGTTCCGTCACCGGCAACATCACTTGTTTTTGATGCTACTTCACGAACCATTTGTGCTCCCATATTTTCAATGGGATCTTCAAGCTCAACTTCTTTTGCAACTGAAACACCATCTTTTGTAACTGTTGGTGTTCCGAATTTTTTATCTATTACTACATTTCTGCCCTTAGGTCCTAATGTAACCTTTACGGCATTTGCTAATTTATCGACACCTTTTTTTAAGGCGCTTCTTGCCTCGGTATCAAAATGAATTAATTTTGCTGCCATATTTTTTTATATCTCCTTTTACTATTTTATTTTTATTTACTATCCTATCACAGCGTAAACATCGCTTTCGCGCATTATTAAATATTCTTCATCATTTACCTTAACTTCAGTGCCGCTGTATTTTCCGTAAAGTACATTATCACCGACTTTTAAATCCATTGCAACTTTTTTGCCTGTATCATCGGTTTTGCCATTGCCAACTGCTACAACTTTACCTTCCATTGGTTTTTCCTGTGCTGTATCAGGTAAAATTATACCGCCTTTGGTTTTTTCTTCAGGAGCTTTCGGTTTTACTATTACCCTGTCTCCAAGTGGTTTTAAATTCATTATTAACCCTCCTAATTTATTGATATTTATATAATTATAATTTTTAGAAATGTATTAGCACTCAGATTATATGAGTGCTAATATAATGTAATTAAATTTTTTAATCAATAGTTCCAATTTTACCTAAAAATCTGGTATTATTGAATTACAAAATCAGCATTTTATGATTATATTTAAATAACCACACTAACAACTGGAGGTGGAATGAAATACCTTCTATACATTTTACTCGGATTTACTCTTACCGGCAGATTAATGGATATTTATGCATGGGATTCAACTGCGGCAAAATATATGCCGCTTCAAGTTGGAAACCAATGGGTATACATGGGTTCGGCTCATGCATATATTCAGAACGGAAGGTCATACACTGTTTATAAAATTACAGGAACTGCCGATACACTTGGTCACCATTATTACAGGATTGAAACTAGGGTTTACATGATAAGCGGTACTATCAGCTCAGGGGTTATGCAATTTTCAAACATGGTAAGGATAGATTCCTTATCAATGAATTTTAAAAAGCTTTGGTTTTATTGTAATGTTAATGAAACCTCAATTGACAGCTTAAGCTCAAAAAAAACGGATTCATTAAAAATTTGTCCGCAGCAGTTTTATACATCAAGCAGTTATTGTTATGATACATCAGCATATTCAATTTTTGGTGTTAGTTATCCGTCAAAAACATTTCATGAATTCTTTGGGCCGGGATATAGTACAATATATGTAAAAGGTATTGGTATAGTTTTCAGCAGCTATGGTTATCAAATGAACCAATCTACGGATACATTAATAGGCTGCGTTATAAACGGAGTTGTTATTGGTGATACTTCAATTCTGGTAGGCTTACAACAGATCAATTCAGAAATTCCTGAACGATTAGTGCTTTCCCAAAACTATCCCAACCCCTTCAACCCGGTTACAAAAATAAAATTTCAAATTCCCCTCTTAAGAGGGGTGAATGCCGAAGGTGGACGGGGTGTGTTTACTAATCTCACAATCTACGATGCCCTCGGCAAAGAAGCTGCCGTTTTACTTAACCAACAACTACAACCCGGCACTTACGAAGCTGACTGGGATGCATCAAATTATCCAAGCGGCATTTATTATTATCAGATATCAATCCATTCAGGTAAACTTGAAACTGAAAACTATACTGAAACCAAAAAAATGGTTTTAATAAAATAGGAAACAATAATTCAAAATGAATTATTTTTAATACCATTTGGAGGAATTATGAAAAAAGTATATCTATCACTCTTTATAATATTATTTATTTTTGCTGATATTTATTCGCAGTATGGTAATCAGAAAATTTATAGTGATGATACATCCGGAAAAGGTATATTTAAAATGAATTCTATTAAAATGAGCTCAACCGGCTTAAACCAAATTTACATTCAGCGTGGTGTTTCATTTCCTGATGGTAATCCAAACACAAGCGGGCAATACCTTAAATTTAACAGGCAAAATGGCAGTTGGTATGTTCCGTTAAATGGTTTTGCAAATGCAAACTGGTGTTTTTGTACCTGTCCTTTCTTTTGTAATCCCCCAAGATTTGTTTGTAACAGGGTATTAATTTTTGTTCCTTCTCCGGTTGATACACAATATGCAATTAAAAATTTAATGGGTAGTTGCGGATGTGATGCGGGTGATATTGTTTTTTATACTGTCAAAAACGGTACAAATTCAATAGATCTACCTCAGTTTAGTAATGGTTTTTTAGGGCAGCTGTGTTTTGGTATTGATATTGATCCTGTAAATGATGCAGTTGCTTATATTGGATACCCAATAATAGGCACAAGTTATAAGGTTATTTATAAAACAACAAATAGAGGAGGTTCATGGAATCCTGTTGATACAAATGCAAATTTCTCTAGCTATATTAAAATAAATCCATTAAAAAGGACTAACGTATTTTGCAGATCTTTCAGTCAAATGTTATTAAGTACAAATTCAGGCGCTGACTTTTTTCCTGTGGGGGGGCAGGGTTTTACTGATATGAAATTCTGCTATTCTGATAGTACAATTTATGGAATGACTTATAGCGGCGTTTACAAGTCCACCAACCATGGATTTAACTGGACTCAGGTTTCCAATTTTGGTTCATTAAGATGTATTGAGGTATCTCCCGAAAACAGCAATATTGTTTATGCCGGAAATTCTTCGGGACTTTACAGGTCATCCAATGGCGGAATTAACTTTGTACTGTACAATGATCATTTTTTGCCATCTAGAAATGTATTGGGTATTTCCAAAGATGTTTCATCCGGTGATACAGTAATAGTAGCTACTAGTGATGCAGTTTATAAAGTTTGGGGAAGTTATGTAGGGTTAAGCAATATTTCAAACGAAGTTCCTGAACGATTTTTACTTTCCCAAAACTATCCCAACCCCTTCAACCCGGTTACAAAAATAAAATTTCAAATTCCCCTCTTAAGAGGGTTGAATGCCGAAGGTGGACGCGGTGTGTTTACTAATCTCACAATCTACGATGCCCTTGGCAAAGAAGTTGCCGTTTTACTTAACCAACAATTACAACCCGGCACTTATGAAGCTGACTGGGATGCATCAAATTATCCAAGCGGTGTTTATTATTATCAGATATCAATCCATTCAGATAAACTTAAAACTGAAAACTATTCTGTAACCAAAAAAATGGTTTTAATAAAATAGTTATTTATTTTTATTTCCTTAATCAATTAAGAACCATATATGAATAAATTTAAAAATATAGATTATAAAAAATCAATTTATAACAAATTCTCCTAACTTAAATTCTGTATTAATTCAATCAATAATCAATTATTATTAATTAATTTAGATTAATTTCTTACTTTATAATTGACTTTGAGTTTTGTTTTTTTACTCATATTATAAGGTATAATTATTAATTTTTTTATTGATAACTGAATGAAATACTTTTGCTCCGCATTGATTTTCCTTCTTTTTGTATCTGCTTTAAAATCACAGGTTTACAATCAAAACTTTGATTACCTTGACCCTCTGCCAAATTCAAAATATATTAATGAGGAGGCATCAATAATTATTCGTCCAAAAACAAACATTAACATTAATACTATTATACAATCAGGGGCAATCAGATTATTGGCAAATAATGTTTCTGAGCTGCCTTTTAATTATAAAATTGCTGATAGCGGAAAAGTAATTCTTTTAAAACCTTTAATGAATTTTAAAACCTTTGATAGTATTTATGTTTATTTTACTGACTCAATTAAAACAACAAATGGTGAATCGATTACTCCTTTTAACTATAAATTTTATATAACCGGTAATTCTACTAATAAAGGATTATTTTCAAAATATGAGAGAAATTTTTATAATGATGAATACAATTTTATAAAACACAATTCGCAAATTACAAGCGGAGTACCTCAGCTTACAGTAACTTATTCATCATTCCCTTCTCCGGGAAAGTTATTTTTTAATAATTTAACCCGAATGCCTGACCCAAATAATACACCTTGTTTATTGATAGCTGATAATGACGGAAATTTTGTATTTTCCAGGCAAATGCCCGAAGAATGTTACGATTTCAACATTCAGCCAAACGGAATGCTTACTTATTTTGATGGTCAAAAAAATAAATACTATGCTTTAAACAGCAGTTACAATATAATAGATAGCTTTTACTGCGGAAACGGTTATACAACTGATTTACACGAATTGAGAATTTTAAATAATGGTCATTTTCTTCTCCTAAGCTACGATGCCCGGGCATTAATTGATATTGGCGGTGAAAACCCCATGAATGCTACCGTAATTGGTGTTATTGTTCAGGAACTTGATGAAAATAAAGATGTAATTTTTCAGTTCAGAAGCTGGGATCATTTTCTTATAACCGATGCTACACATGAAAATTTCTCTGCGGCAAAAATTGATTACTGCCACTCTAATGCTATTGAATTTGATAACGATGGCTACCTATTGCTTTCTTCAAGAAATATGGATGAAATTACAAAAATTAACAGAGTTACAGGAAAAATTATATGGCGAATGGGAGGGAAAAATAATCAGTTTACGTTTATTAATGATACAATTGGTTTCTCTCATCAGCATGCTATAAGAAGAATTAAAAACGGTAATGTAACTCTATTTGATAACGGTAATTTTCATAACCCGCCGTTTTCCAGAGCTGTTGAATACAAATTAGATGAAGTAAATAAAACTGCAACGCTTGTTTGGCAATTCCGTAACTCCCCCGATATTTATGCACCTGCCACTGGTTATGTACAAAGACTTGATAACAATAATACCATCATTTGCTGGGGGCTTACTAATCCAACTTTAGCCGAAGTCAGATATGACGGTACCAAAGTTCTTGAAATGTCATTGCCTCAAGGTGTATTCAGCTACAGGGCATTTAAATATCCTTGGAAAGAAAATCCTAACAGTGAAATTTTACCTCAAAATTTCAGTCTGCTGCAAAACTATCCTAATCCGTTTAATCCGGTTACAAATATAAAATTTACAGTCCCTAAACTTGAGCAGGAAATTTCAACAGTAAACGTAACTATTAAAATTTATGACATTACAGGAAAATTGGTTAAAAATCTTTTAAACGATAATTTTTCTGCGGGTACCTATACTGTAAAATTTGACGGAGCAAATTTACCGAGTAATGTTTATTTTTATGTTTTAAAAAGCGGCAATTACACTGAAACAAAAAAAATGGTGATGGTTAAATAATTTATTCAGAAAAATGCATTTGATATGATTTAAATTGTAACACCCCGGATTAAATTTATTTCCGGGGTTGTTTTTTTCTGCAATCTATATCTTTTGGTATAGTTTGAGGACAAAAATTAAATTAAATTAGTAAATATGTATCTAAAACGACTGCTTCCATATTTAAAACTTTACAGGAAAAAGCTTATAATTGGTTTTATTGTAATTGCATTTAGTGCAGTTTTTACTAACCTAATTCCCTTTGTTCTATCTAAAGCAATTGATGAGATTAAAAATCATGCAGAGGGAACATCCTTATTGAACTATGCATTGTTGACTGTTGGCTTTGCAGCTATTAGCGGTGTTTTTCTTTACCTCACAAGGCAGATGATAATTATTGCATCCCGTGAAATTGAAAATGACCTGAGAAATGATTTTCTTAAACATATTCTTTTTCAGGATCAGCAGTATTTTCATTTCCATTCCACAGGAGATATAATGGCTTTGGCTACTAATGATATTTCTGCTGTCCGTAATTTTCTCGGTCCGGGAATTATGTACACAGCTGAAACATTGATCAACTTTACAATTGCCGTTTCACTTATGATCTCTTTTAATTTTCAGTTAGCTGTTATTGCTGTTATTCCTATACCATTTATTTCTTATTTAGTTTACCGAATCGGCAAAAGCATTAATTATAAATTTGAAAAAGTTCAGCAGCAATTCAGCGAACTTACAACGCGTGCACAGGAAAATTTATCAGGCGTAAAAGTTGTTAAAGCTTATGTTAGAGAGCAAAGTGAAACCGAGAGTTTCAGAAAACTTTCCGTTGATTATATGAATAAGAATCTTGAACTTGCCAAAGTACAGTCTTTTTCATTTCCAATGATGTTATTGCTTACCGGTTTTTCTGCTGTTATTGTACTTTATTTTGGAGGTAATAAAATTATCAATGGTGAGCTTACCATTGGCGAGCTTACTGCGTTTATTATTTATCTTGGACTTCTTACCTGGCCAATAATTTCTCTTGGATGGATAATTAACCTTACCCAGCGTGCCGAAGCTTCCATGAAAAGACTCTGTGAAGTTTTTGATAATAAACCATCTATTAATGATCCTGTTAAAGTTGATACTGTTTTGGCTGTTAATAATAAAAATATCACCGGAAACATTGAATTCTCTAATGTTAACTTCAGGTATCACCCCAATTTTCCCTATGTGTTAAAAAATATTAATTTTAAAATTAATGCAGGCGAAACTATTGGAATAATTGGGCATACCGGTTCGGGTAAGTCAACATTTGTAAATCTTATTTCAAGATTGTTTGATGTTGAAGAAGGAGAAATTCTTGTTGACGGTAAAAATATTAAACAATATGAACTTAATAAACTTAGATTGGCTATAGCTTATGTGCCTCAGGAAACATTCCTGTTTTCTGATACTATTGAAAATAATATAGCTTATGCTGAAAAAAGTTTTGATAAGGAAAAAGTTGTTGAAGCTGCAAAAATTTCTCAGATTTATAAAGATGTTGATAATTTTCCCCGTCGTTTTGAAACAATACTTGGCGAACGCGGAATAAACCTTTCTGGCGGGCAAAAACAAAGAACTTCTATCGCAAGAGCCATACTTTCTGACCCGCGTATTCTTATTCTTGATGATGCGTTTTCTGCTGTTGATACTTATACCGAAGAAGAAATTTTAACAGGCTTAAATGGTGTGATGAAAGGCAGAACAACTTTACTTATCAGCCATAGGATTTCTACCTTAAAAAACTCTAATAGGATAATTGTATTTAAAGATGGAAGCATTGCTGAAGAAGGAACACACGAATCCCTTATCCAAAAAGAAGGAATATACGCTGATATATACTTTAAACAGCTGCTTGAAGATGAATTAAGGGATTTGGATTGAAATAAAATTATTTTGGCAGAAGAAAAGAAAATAAATATCATTGAGCCTGATGAAAATGAGCAGGAAGAAGTTTTAGGCAAGGCATACGATACCCGCCTTATGAAACGGCTTATAAAATATCTTAAACCTTATGTAAAATGGGTTGTTTTTTCTGTTCTTCTTACTGTTGGTGTTGCATTATTAAGTACCTTAAGACCTTATTTAACCAAAATTGCAATTGATAATTACATTGTTAATAAAGATACCGTTGGTTTACGCAATATTATCTTAATTCTTCTGGCAACTCTTGTATTTCAGGGATTGATGCAATATTCCATGACTTACCTTACTCAGTGGATTGGACAGAAAACTATATTTGATCTGCGTATGGAGCTTTTTAACCACATACAGAAACTTTCAATGAGTTTTTTTGATAAAAATCCGGTTGGCAGATTGGTTACCAGACTTACTAATGATATTGAAGTTTTAAATGAAATGTTTTCTTCCGGAATTGTAATGGTTTTTGCCGATGTTTTTATTATTGCAGGTATATTGTTCTTTATGTTCAGTTTAAGCTGGCAGCTCACTTTAATTTCTTTATCAGTAATTATTCCGTTAATATATGCAACTGTAATTTTCAGAAGAAAAGTTAGAGCAGCTTTTAGAGATGTAAGGTTTTACCTTGCTAAGATGAATGCTTTTCTTCAGGAACACATTAGCGGCATTATGGTAGTTAAAATTTTCGTAAAAGAAAAAAAGACTGTTAATGAATTTAAAGAAATAAATTTTGATCATACTAAAGCCAATAAAAGATCTGTAAAGTATTATTCAGTATTTTTCCCTGTGGTTGAGCTAATTGGAGCAATATCAGGTGCTTTAATTATCTGGTACGGCGGAGCTAAAGCTCTAGAGGGTGTTCTAACTATCGGGATTCTTGTTTCCTTTATTCAGTATTCTGAAATGTTTTTCAGACCTATTAGAGATCTTTCTGAAAAGTATAATATTATGCAAACAGCTATGGCATCTTCAGAAAGGATATTCAGACTGCTTGACAGAAAACCGCAGATTGTTGATCCCGAAAACCCCGTTAAGTTTGAAAACTGCAAAGGGGTTATCTCCTTTAAAAATGTTTCATTTGCTTATGTAAAAAAGAATTTTGTGCTGAAAGATATTTCTTTCAATATTAAACAGGGTGAAAAAGTTGCATTTGTTGGTGCCACCGGAGCAGGTAAATCATCTATTATGAACCTGCTTTGCAGGTTTTATGATGCTCAATACGGCGAAATAACTATTGATGATATTAATATTAAAGATATCAGTCAGGATGATCTTAGAAAAAATATCGGACTTGTGGTGCAGGATATTTTTCTCTTTTCTGATTCAATTGGTAATAATATAAGTCTTAAAAACAATTTGATAACTGAAAGCAAAATCAAAGAATCAGCTGAAATAATAGGTATTGATAAATTTATTTCAAAACTTCCGCTAGGTTACAGGCAAAATGTTAAAGAAAGGGGAGTTACACTTTCGCAGGGTGAGCGTCAGCTTATCACCTTTGCAAGGGCTCTTGCCTATGATCCCAAAATACTTATTTTAGATGAGGCAACTTCTAGTGTTGATACTCACTCCGAATTATTAATTCAAAATGCTATTGATAAACTTATGGAAGGCAGAACCTCTATAATAATTGCACACAGGCTTTCTACAATTCAAAAATGTGATAAAATTATTGTTATGCATAAAGGTGAAATAAGAGAAATGGGTACTCACATGCAGCTGCTTGAGCTTGGCGGAATTTATTCTAAACTTTACCAGCTGCAGTATAAAGAATCTAATGCCTGAATTAATTTATGCTTAAAAAAATATTTATAGCATCTAAAAACAAAGGCAAAGTTCAGGAAATTAGTTTTGCTTTAAAGAAATTAAATTATGAGATTTTTTCTCTTATAGATACTCCTAATATTGATGATATTCCTGAAACTGGAAACTCCTTTGAAGAAAATGCTTACTTAAAAGCTAAATCTGTTTTTGATATTGTAAAAATTCCTGTCATTTCTGATGATTCCGGTTTGGAAGTGGATTTTTTAAATGGAGAACCGGGAATCTATTCTGCCCGTTACAGCGGTGCAGAATCTGATGATACAAAAAATATCAAATTACTCCTTAAAAAGCTTGGTAACACTTTGATTAATAAAAGAACAGCAAGGTTTAAGTGTGTTATGGTTTTATATGATGGCATTAATAAAAGGGTTTTTGATGGTGAATGTGAAGGTGTAATTTTATTTTCTCCTAAAGGTGAAAATGGCTTTGGGTATGATCCGGTTTTCCAGCCGATTGGATACGACCAAAGTTTTGCCCAAATGAAAATTGAGGAAAAGGAAAAAATTTCTCACAGAGGTAAAGCTCTTAAAAGTCTTTTTAAATATTTAGAACTTGAAAGCAATATGTAGATTTTTAAGTCTTGAAGGTTTTTATTTAATGTTTTATTTTTGTAATCTGTTTTAAAATATGTATTTATTGCTGGCGTAGCTCAGCTGGTAGAGCAGCGCACTTGTAATGCGCAGGTCGGGGGTTCAAGTCCCTTCGCCAGCTCCAGAAGCCCGTTAATTTAGCGGGTTTTTTTATGAGTATTATCCTTGCAGAGATCAATTTGAAATCAAAATTAAACAATTTTTTTGGTAGAGCAGCGTCCCGAGTTCTCGGGATAATGCGCAGGTCGGGGGTTTCCCGCTAAAGCGGGATTTCGCAGAAGCTCAACAATTCCTTCGCCAGCTCCAGAAGCCCGTTAATTTAGCGGGTTTTTTTATGAGTATTAATTTAGTAAACTCTGGTCTATTTACATTTTACCAAAATATTTGTTGCATAATCTAATTTTAAATAATTAAATATGTTTTTGATATCCCTTATCTGTTATCTATGTTTATAAAAATCAATCTTTAAAAAATACATACTAAAGAGTTCAAATGTTTTTCAAAAACATGAAATCACATTTTTGAATAATATTTTGTGTTAATTAGTATATTTAGTGTAATTCGTGTTCAAAACTATTACTGTATATTAGATGAATGTGTGATCTTTTTTTAAACCACTTTAAATTATTATTTATTAGGTGGTTTTTTAATTATATTTGTATTTAATTTGTTTTTACATTAAAAAAGTTCAGAACTAATCTGAAAGTCTATGCCTATTGCCAAAATATTTATTGTGGAAGATGAAGCCATAACAGCACTTGATATTAAAAATACTCTTGAAAAGCTGAAATATGAAGTAGTCGGTATTTGCAACAGGGGAGATACTGCTGTTAAAGAAATTAGAAAAGCCAAGCCGGATCTTGTTTTAATGGATATATTTCTCAAAGGAGAAATTGATGGTATTGAAACTGCCCGTCTTTTAAATGTTGCGGGGAAATTACCTGTAATTTATTTATCTGCCCGTACTGATGATGAAACTATTGATCGTTCAAGATCAACTAATCCTTATGGGTACCTTCTGAAACCTTTAAATGACCGCGATTTGAATTCATGTATTAAATCTGCAATTTACAGAATTGAATCAGAAAAACGTGTAGATGAAGCAGAAGAATTGCTGAAAGATTCCCGCAGAATGAATATTGCTTTGCTTAACTCAATACCTTCTACAGCTTTTCTGGTAAATCAAACAGGACTTGTTACAGCCGTAAATAATCATGCAAAAATTGAAAATTTTCCGACATCTCATTTTCTTAATAAAAAGATTCAAAATCATTTCCCCGGTAATACCGGTATAAAGTTTAATGCCTTAATAAAGGAAACATTTGAAACTGGGCTTGAGCAAAAACTTGAGCATTATATTAATTTAGGAAGCGAAAAATTAAAATATGAAACCCGCTTTATCAGATGCTCCAAAAACGATTTACTTGTATTGTTTAAAAATTTAAGCAGCAGTAAAAATTATGAAAGTGAACTTAAAAAATCTGAAGATAAATATAAAAATCTAGTTCAAAATTCCCCTTTTGCTATTACACGGCTGATTATTAAAAATAACAGGTATGAATTTGTAAATGATGAGTTTGTAAAACAGTCAGGTTATACTTTAGATGAATTCAACTCACTTTCAAATGAAGAATATCTTAATATGATGCATCCGGATGACCGAAAAATGGTTAACAAAGAATATTCAAAATGGCTTAATAACGGATGCAAGGGGGTTAAAACTTTAACATACAGAATTTACAATAAAAATAAAAATCTTATTTGGTTAGATAGTTTTCATTATGCTGATGTTAATACAGACGGATCAATTGAAGCCGTAAATCAGATTTATCTTAATATCAGCAAACAAAAAGAAAATGAAGAATACCTTTTAGAATCAAAACAATATCTCGATGCATTTTTTCAGCAGTCTTTAGACGGCATTTTTATTGCAAAACTCAATCCCCCTGTACTATGGAATAATAATAATACTGATGAAAATCTTGATAATATTATAAAAAATATAAAAATTATCCGCTCAAACTCACCTCTTGCAGTACAGTTTGGAGTAAATTCCGATGAAGTTGTAAATATTGCCACTGAAAGATATTTTAAAGGAAATATGGATGAAGCAAGAAAAAGATGGAGATATTTTCTTAAAAACGGTCATTCTCATACAAAAGAATATTATCAGCGCAATGACGGAAGCAGGATTTTTATTGAAGGAGATTATTTCTGCCTGTATAACAGTAACGGTTTATTTTCCGGTTATATGGGAATTCAAAGAGATATAACCGAAAAACATTCTGCTGATGAATTGATTAAAAAAAGTGAAGAAAAGTATAGAAACTTTGTAAAACACAGTTCAGAAGGTATTTTCAGACTGGAATTTTCTCAAAAAATATCCGTTAACCTTCCTGTTGATAAACAGGTTGAATTGATAATTAAATATGTTCATATTGCTGAGTGTAACACTGTTTTTGCAAAAATGTATGATGAAAATGACCCTGCTAATTTAACAGGTAAACCTGTATTTAATTTAAAATATACAAATCTTGATCTTAAGGGACGAATTCTAAAATTTGTTATAAATGATTATAATATTACAGAAGATGAAATAAACGAACATGATAAAGATGGAAATGTAAAATCGTTTGTTATTAACGCAGCCGGAGTTATTGAAGATGGAATTTTAACAAGTATATGGGGTATTCAAAGAGATGTTTCTGAGAAAAAAAGATCTGATGTAGCTTTAAAAAAGTCGTTAACAGAAAAAGAAATACTCCTTAAAGAAATTCACCACAGGGTTAAAAATAATCTTCAGGTTGTTACTAGCTTGTTAAAGCTGCAAGCCGGGTATATTAAAGATGAAAATATTAAGCTGCTTTTCAAAGAAAGCCAGGATAGGGTAAATGCAATGTCCCTTATTCATCAAAAGCTTTATCAGTCTAAAGATCTGGGTCAAATTAATTTTAACGAATATATTGAAACTGTTACAACTCATTTACAGCACTCCTATGGAATCCTGGAAGACAGAGTAAAGATAAATACCGATTTTAGCAATATTAAAATGTCAATTGATAATGCTATTCCTGCCGGTTTAATTATTAATGAGCTTGTTTCAAATGCCCTTAAACATGCTTTTCCCGGTAATATGAAGGGCTGTATTAATATAAGTGCGGCTTACGATAATTACAGCAAAGAATATTGGTTTGTAATAAGAGATAATGGTATAGGTATAAAAAACAAAGTGAATAATGCTAACTCTGAATCATTTGGACTAAAACTTGTTAATACCCTCGTTCAGCAGCTTGATGGCATAATTGAAATTATTAATTTAAATGGTACAGAGTTTAGAATACATTTTAATAATGCAGACTACAGTGAAAGAAATAATTAAAATTATTTTTAAACATTTTAATAACTAAATTTATAATAAGTAATTATTTTTGAATTATTGCTGTCCTTTAAAAGCAGCATCATTTATCCATGAAAAAAATCCATATTAACAGTTCTTTTTTTATTAATAACCGTGATAAACTTTCAAAACTGCTTTTAAAGAACAGTGTTGCAGTTATTAATTCCAATGATATTATGCCCAGTAATGCTGATGGTACTATGCGTTTTTTGCAGAACAGTGACCTTTTTTATCTTACCGGAATTGAGCAGGAAGAAACTGTATTGCTTCTTAATCCGGATAACAGTGATCCTGAAAGCCGGGAGATCCTCTTTATTAGAGATTACAATCCCGATCTTGAAGTTTGGGAAGGTAAAAAACTTTCTCCTGAAATGGCATCTAAAATTTCAGGCATTAAAAATGTAGTTGAGCTTTCAAGGTTTGAATTTGTTTTGCATGACATGCTTTGTTATTCAAATAACATTTACCTTAATACCAATGATCATAGCAGAGCTTTTAACAGTGTTCAATCAAGGGATATGCGGTTTATTTCTTACTGCAAAAAAAATTACCCTCTGCATAATTATCAAAGAATTTCTCCATTACTTTACTCCCTTAGAGTTTACAAATCTCCCGAAGAAATTGAACTTATCCAAAAAGCTTGTGATATAACCGGTGATGGATTTAAACGGCTGTTAAAGTTTGTTAAACCCGGTGTTATGGAATACGAAGTGCAGGCAGAATTAGCACATGAATTCATAAAACAGGGTACTTTATTTGCTGATTATGAGCCAATTATTGCCTCCGGTGAAAATGCCTGCTTTTTGCATTACATAAAAAATAATGATAAGTGTAATGAAGGTGATATACTGCTTATGGATTTTGCTTCTGCATGGAGTAACTATAATGCTGATATGACAAGATCAATTCCCGTGAATGGTAAATTTACAAAAAGACAAAAAAAAGTATATAACGCAGTTTTAAGAGCCTTTAATGGTACAGTAAAAGAAATTAAACCCGGTAAAACTGTTAGAGATATTTGTATGATAGCAAGAGAATTAATTTCTAAAGAATTAGTTGTTCTTAAACTTCTAAAAACGAAGGATGTAAAAGATATAATAATTAAATCTCCCGAATTTAAAAAATATTATCCTCATGATGTTTCTCACTTTTTGGGATTAGGTGTGCATGATGTTGGAATTTTTAATGAACCTTTAAAAGCAGGTGCAGTTTTAACCTGCGAACCCGGTATTTATATCAGAGATGAAAAGCTGGGGATAAGATTAGAAAATGATATCCTGTTAACTAAAAACGGAAATAAAGATTTAATGTCTAATATTCCCATTGAAGCTGATGAAATTGAAGAATTGATGAATTCAAGATGATTTAATTTTATGAATATTTTGGATTTCTGGAAAATTCTTACCCTTTATTAAAAACAATATATTTAGTAAATTTGCAAACTATTGAGCTATTTTCATCAATTCGGAGAGGTGGGTGAGTGGCTCAAACCAACGGTTTGCTAAACCGTCATAGGGGGTTAACCTCTATCGAGGGTTCGAATCCCTCCCTCTCCGCATTAAAGTAGAATCGTTAAGGCAGAGTCTCCTGATAAGGGACTCTGCTTTTTTTATGGCTCAAACCAATCCCGAGAGCCGAGAATTAAACGTGTGATTAATTTAACCCTCAACTGCCCGGCAGTTCAATCGAGGGTTCTCCCCAAGGGACTCTGTTAAGTCCTTAAGTCCTATGGAGAGATCTTGCCTTGCGAAGAAGAAGTTTAATAATTTCTCCCCTCTCCTATTAGGAGAGGGGCAGGGGAGCGGTGATAATCTATTCTTCATATTAGGGTCAAATCCGAAGGGAACTCTACGTAGTGGATTGTCTTGTAAATGATAGGTCATAAATCAAACTCCCATTTTTGTTACTTTACAAAATATTTTATAAAGTATCAATTAATGATACTTATTTAAAAATATATATTTTTATTTTTAAACTTTACTAATATTGAAATATTAATTTAAATTGTTTTTTTTAAATAGTTGATAAGTAAAATTTATTTACCGCATTTTGCTGATTTAAACAAGCCGTGCTTAGCATGCCGCTACTATTGCAGAAATACAACTGTTTATGATGCAATGAATTTATTTGAGAGATTAAAAAATGAAGGTGAAAAAATTGAATATGAATATGGTCAGAAATACTGCTTAAAACAAAAACAGTTTGTTTACTTTAACTGGAACTGTCCTTATTTCAGCAATTGGTAATGCAAATATAAATAATCAGAATTTATAATTTAAAATTTTATATATAAGCTTAGCCGTCATAAAATCAGGGAATTTATAATCTTCTTGCGGAGCTAATTCAACAACATCAAAACCTACAAGATTCCGGTTAACGCATACTTCCTTAAGCAGACGCATTGTTTCATCCCAGTAAAAACCGTTTGGTTCGGGTGTGCCTGTTGCAGGCATAATTGATGGATCAAAATAATCTACATCAAAGGTAATATATACATTTTTCTTCAAAGTACTTATAATTTTTTCTATAAGTTCAGAATTAAATCCCTCATTTCGCATTTGATAGGCATAAAATGTATTTATGCCTTTTTGTTTTATAAATTCAAATTCCTCTTTACATTGTGCACGGATACCTACCTGAGTAATTTCAGTGGTAAACTCTGCTACCCTTGCTGCAAATGAAGCATGTGAATATTTTGTGCCATCATATTCGCTTCGCAAATCTGAGTGAGCATCAAAATGAAGTATAGAAAGCTCTTCGTAATTATCAAAATGTGCTTTAATTGGTGCAGTTGAAATTGAATGCTCACCGCCCAAAGTTACAACAAACTTCCCGTTTTTTATATGTTCTGATACATTATTGTAAATAACATCAAGCACATTTCTTCCCGAAAGTTTCGCCAAGTTCATTGCTCTAAGTGCCGCGATACCATGTGAAAAACAAACTTCTTTCTCGGTTTCCTCATCAAAAAATTCTACATAGTGCGATGCTCTTAATATTGCAGCGGGTCCCTTTGCAGTGCCTCTGCCATAAGATGTTGTTTTTTCGTACGGAACTGAAAGTATTACGATTTTAGAATTATCGTATGAACTGAACTCTTTTTCGATTGCAAGAAAATTACTTTTTAAGGGAAGTGTTTTGTAGCTCTTTTTTATCATTAAAAAATTATTAAATCAGTTTATTTATGAATTATTTCCTTAGCATTAAAATCTTTAAGCAGAATATTTCTTATTTTATCAAAGTTATTTGCTTGAGGTGTTTCATTTTCCAAAACACTCTGGCTTTCTGACGGCTGAAAATAATCATTCCCGCTTGAACTTGAAATGAATTCAGAACTTTTAACAAGCCCTATTGTTAATGATTGCCCAAAATATTTGGATATTTTACCTGTAAGATAGTCTCTGTATCCGTCAATTAATTCGTATGTTGTATCATCTACCCTTATCAGAAGATTTTCGTTATCATCTTTTTCAAATGTAGTATCTTTTATTATACTGTAAACCCATTTACGTTCGGTTTTTATCTGGTCTTTAATGGAAATCCAGTGTGAATTAAGATCAACTGTTTCAATATTTATATTGGTTGTTTCATTTGATTGTAATTCATCATTTGTAGTTTCAGGTTTGTTTACAGAAGAAGTTTTTTCATCAGTATCAATTTTTTTACTGCTGTAATTTACTTTTATTTGCGTTTCATTGGTTTTGGATGATGCCTTTTTTTCTGCTGAACCGGATTTAATTGCTGTACTTTCAGAATAATTTCCTGATTTAAGCTCCTTAAGCTCATCAATCAATTGAGAAATATCACGGGTATCTGTAAATTTTATCATCTCAACCAGCAATGCCTCTATCAATGTCCTTTGATTGGATGAATATTTAAAAATATATTCTGTTTGCAGTATCAGTTTAAGTGAGTTTAAAATTTCAAGCTGAGTGAATTTACTTATATTTTCGGTATATGATTGTTTTACTGCCTCAGATTCAATAATAAGTTCACTAGAACCCGTTGAACATGCTACCAGCAGATTTCTGTAATGTTCAGTTAATCCCTCTAGAAATATCTGCATATCATAACCTTTATCCATCAGACTGTCAAAGTAATTCAGTAATCCTTTTGCATCACGTGCTTTAATCAGGTCAGTAATTTCAAAATAAACATCACTCTCAGTCAGATTAAAGAAAGATTTCAGCTTTTCAAATGTTATTTTATTATCACAATATGCAGCAGACATATCAAACAAACCCTGTGCATCACGCATTGAACCATCGCCTTTTTTAGATATAAAAAAAAGTGATTCTTTATCAACTTTTATTTTTTCATTCTCTGCAATAAACTTAAGTCTTAAAGATATTTCTTCAATTGTTAGCCGCTTAAAATCAAATTTCTGGCACCTGCCAAGGATTGTTAGCGGAACTTTTTCTGGTACTGTTGTTGCAAAAATAAATACTACATAAGCCGGCGGTTCTTCAAGTGTTTTAAGCAGTGCATTAAATGATGCTCCGGTAAGCATGTGAACTTCATCAATTATAAATATCTTGTATTTTGATCTGACCGGACCGTATTTTACTTTCTCTTTCAGCTCACGCACATCTTCTATATTCCTGTTAGAAGCACCGTCAATTTCAAATACATCGGGATGATTGCGGTTATCATTATTAATTTCTTTGCAGCTATCACATTTATTGCATGGCTCACCGTTTGCATTGCGGTTATTGCAGTTAAGCGATTTTGCCAAAAGTCTTGCTACTGTTGTTTTCCCAACACCCCGCGGACCAGAAAATAAATATGCATGTGAAATCCGGTTGTTTTTTACCGCATTCCTAAGGGTTTTTGTAATAAAATCCTGTGATGTTACATCATCAAAATTTCTGGGACGCCATTTGCGGGCGGTTACTTGAAATTCGGGTTCTTTATTAATTAATTCTTCAGCCATCTGATATTTTTTCGTAATATTTTAATTTCAAACAAATAAATTTTATACAGATTAAAATTTATCCGGGGTAAAGCTTATTCGGACTAAAATTTATTCCCTGCAAATATAACACTTAAATTCCTGCTATCCATACGCTGCCAAATACAGGCAGCAAAGTCATTATATGCACATACCCCTATATAATCTCCAAAAAAGACCCTCTCATGCGGTGTAAACGGTTTTTCAGAAATTTTTGTGTTATTAAATGTTTCACCGCCATCAGTTGATCTGGCTAAATATACATCAGTTTCAGTATCTTCATAATTTCTCCTGTCATAAAAAATAATATAGATGTTCCCTGTTACAGGGTCAACAGATATCCAGCTCATAAACTGCTGTTTACCATTTCCAATATTGTCATCATTAACTCTAATTGGTTTGCTCCAAACATTCCCGCCGTCTGTTGATCTCAACAAAAATATATCTACATCATTGCTTCCGTTAGTTTGATCTGAATAATTTATATATATATTTCCTCTATAAGGTGAATTGCTTATATCACATGCTGTTATTGGCAAACCGTTGCATCTGTAAATACCGGGAATATCATAAACCCAGCCCCCGTATTGCCCGCCTGCTGTTATATCTTCATCAAGCCATGTTTTTCCGCCATCTGTTGAGCGGTCAAAATATAATTTATCCATTGCAGACCAACCAACATAAATTTCTCCGTTTGGTCCAACACAAGGCACTGCACCTTCTGTTGTGTTTGATGAGTCCATACAATCACCCGAAAATTGATTTATTTTTAATGCTTCGCTCCAGCTTTCTCCGAAATTGCTGCTAAGAGAAAAATAAATGTTAGATTTATCTTCAGGTTTACTGCTTTCGTAAGCATCAAATTGCGTCCATGTAACATAAATATTATTTTTCCACTGACTTTCGGTAAAATCAACGCATGCCCATGGTTTATCCTGCTTTTTAGGCGGATTTAAACCCATATATGTACCCGGATCAATAAATGTTATACCTCCATCTGTAGATTTTGCACATACAATTCTGTCTATCCATTCTCCTTTTACAGGGCGTGATAAATGAAAATAATAAACCGAACCTTTTTTATCAAATATTATTACAGGGTCTCCCCAAACTCCGTTTTCTTTGTCCGTAATTTCTTTGTTAGTCCATGTATTGCCTCTATCAAATGAAAAATAATAATTATTAATATTTGCTCCTGCAACCAGATTTTCAGGATGAAGCGGATTGATTGCTATAGAAACTTCTTCGGGAGAATTGTTAATTTTATTAACCTTTATATTCTTAAACTGAGTAAAAATTAAATTAGGCAGAAGCAATAATAAAAAAAATAACCGGATTTTCATTAACTCCTTTTATTAAAGTTATTTTGTTAATATCATTTTGATTGTATTTGTATAACTGCCTGAAACTAATTTGCAGAAA
Organism: Ignavibacteria bacterium; assembly: GCA_020852705.1. Lineage (GTDB taxonomy): Bacteria > Bacteroidota > Ignavibacteria > Tepidaquicellales > OLB5 > OLB5. The sequence continues at coordinate 98,885 of JADZAP010000001.1, forward strand.
TATACCCCGCTTGGATATGCAGATGCATCCCATTCATATTTATATGAACCGGGTGAAAGTTTACCGTTTACAATTACGGCTGTTTCATTTCCAAGTATATCGTAAACCTTAATAGAAACATCCTGCTGAGTGCCTGTAATGGCAGGTATATCAAAATCTATTCTTGTTACAGGGTTAAATGGATTTGGATAATTCTGTTTTATGCTGAATTTATCAGGTATTTCTGTTGTTACCGGCTCAACACCTATCGGCATATTTACAATGGCAGTATAACAGCTTAATGTGCCTGATGCCAACCGTATCCATATTGGTCTTATTACTCCGTTATGTGCAGAAATATTTGTGTAATCTCCAAAAAATGTCTCTGAATTCGGAGTGAATGGTGATGCACTCAATCTTTCATTAATCCACGTTGCTCCGCCATTAGTTGATCTAGCCAGATAAACATCAGTTGATGTATTTGTATAATTTCTTCTGTCATAAAATACGCAGTAAAGGTATCCGGTAACCTGATCAATGCACATCCATGTAAAAAATTGTTCTTTACCGGCAGGGTCATCATTAATTCGTATCGGTGCACTCCAGGTAGTACCGCCATCTGTTGATTTTACCACCATTACGTCATGGTCTGCAGGACCTGCGCTATCAGTATAATTAATATATATTGTACCCCGGTAAGGTGAATTGCTGATATCACATAATGTAACCGGCAGGCCGTTACTTCTATAAATTCCGCTGACTAAGTAATCCCATCCTCCCCGCTGTGTTCCTGCAATTATATCATTTTCCAGCCAGGTATTTCCTCCATCAGTAGAACGGTCAAAAAATAATTTAAAATTGTTTGTTCCGAGCGGACCTGACCATGCAACATATACTTCTCCGTTTGGTCCTACGGCAGGTACAGAACCTTCCGTTGTGTAATCTTCATCAACACAGTTTCCTCCGTATCTGCTTAATCTCTTAATTCCGGTAAAAGATGCACCTTGATCGGTTGAGCGAGCAAATAATATCCTTGAACTATCCGAAGGGCTACTACTTCCGTATTCATCAAATTCAGTCCATGCAACATAAATCCAGTTGCCGCGGGGACCGTGAGTAAAATCTGTAATTGCCCATTCCTTATCCTGCTGTTTTGGCGGATTAAACTGCCAGTATGTTCCGGCATTCCATGTTACCCCTGCATTGGTTGATTTATTTACCCCCATTCTGTCAATAAATCCCCCACCATTTACTAAATGGAAATAATAAAAGTTACCTAAAGTATCTGTTATTATACAGGGATCTCCCCAAACTGTATATGTTCCCGTTAAGATACTGCTTGCCCATGTTTGTCCTCCGTCAGATGACCTGTAAATTTTATCAGTGTTAGCACCTGCTACTATTTGATTAGTATTTTTAGGGTTTATCATTATCGAAGGTTCATTTGGTCCTCCGGTTCCGCTGATTAAAATGTTGGTATATGATGATTGTGAGTATAAAGATGCTGAAAAGATAACAAGAAATAAAAATAGTATAATTTTCATATGTGATTTTTATGTTTATATACTAAAAATATATAATAAAGTAACAATTATAAAGGCAGAAACCTGAAGAAATTATTTATCTATTATAGCTGTCCAAACACTTAACAAATTGCTGTCTAGTCTTGTCCATACTGGTCTTATCATACCATTGTATGCTATAATATTAGTATAGTCACCCATAAAAGTTTTTGTTTCAGGTTTAAATGGTTTTTCGCTGATTTTTTCATTTTCAAAAGTCTTACCTCCATTTTTTGAAGCCGCCAGATAAACATCTGTATTTTCATCTGTGTAATTTCTTCTGTCATAAAAAACAATGTATATGTAACCGCTTTCAGGATCAACTGTTAGCCAGTTAAAAAATTGATGTCTCATACCGTTATCATCATTTACTTTTGATGGCTCGCTCCAGTTCACACCCATATTTGTTGAGCATGAAATAAAAATATCAGAATTATCATATCCGTTTCTTTGGTCACACCAAGAAATATATAAATTCCCGCGGTATGAACTGTTACTGTAGTCACATGCCATAGATGGAAACCCAAAACATCTGTAAACTCCGGGTACTGTGAATTTGAAACTGCCCGGAAGGTCAGAGACCTTTACATCTTTATCCCAGAATGTAATTCCTCCATCGGTTGACCTATCAAGCATTAAGCCATAGGGTGAAGCCCAGGTAACATAAACTTCACCGTTTATGCCAATACACGGCATTGCTCCTAAAACGGTAGCACCTGAATAAGAACACTCAGCACCGGTTAATTCATTTATCCTTTTTCTTGTACTCCAGGTTTCACCCATATCTTCTGAATATGCAAAAATAATATTTGAAGCACTATCAAGAGGGTCAATTGAAGCTGTTACATCGTAGTTATTTTTCTGACCGCATTGTGTCCATACTGCATAAATATTATTTCTGTATGGCGAGTAAGTATTATCAACAGTTGCCCATTCTTTATCCTGCAGATGAGGATAGTTTGTCCCAAGATGTGATTCGTTGTTAAATGTTATGCCTCCGTCTTCTGATCTTTGGCAAATTATCCTGTCAAGCCATTTTCCTCCTTCACTGTTTGAGTTTGATAAATGAAAGTAATAAAAATTACCCCTTATATCAGAAACAACGCAAGGGTCTCCCCAAACACCATAACTTGAACTAAGTTTTCTGACTTCCCAGGTATTGCCGCCATCAAAGCTATAAAAATAATTATCAATATTTGCTGCAGCAACTAGATTCAGCGGATTTATAGGATTATAAGCAATTGTTACTTCGCTTGGCTCAAATTCATTGGATATCATTATGTTTTTATACGGGGATTGTGAATTTAACAGTTGGTTAGAAAATATTAAATTAAATACACTCAGCAAAATTAATATGAAGATTTTACAGGAACTTTTCATATAACTGTAATTATTATTTGTTTATTTATACCTGTATTTAATATATAAGTTCCGATAAATTATATATTCCCTGAATCAGATAACAGATACTTTTTTATTTAATATTTTATATCAATTCCGTCTGAGTTGGTTTCATCAATTCCAAACATATCAATTAAATAAGTGCTTAAATAATTTAAAACAGAGGAAGTAATTACCTCATTTATCTTGTTCCCTCCGGGAACAGCATAATAAACAATTTTATATCTTTGGTTTATTCCCGCTTCTTTACGTGCATATTTTAATGCCTCATAAAGTCCGCCTATTTCATCAACCAGCTTTTTATTGTACGCATCTGTACCAAGCCATACTCTTCCCTGAGCAATTGCTTCAACTTCTTCGCGGCTCATTTTTCTGCCTTCTGAAACTGCTAAAGTAAAGCGGTCATAATAATAATCAATAATCCCCTGAATAATTTCTATATCTTCTTTGTCAAGCGGTTTGTAAAATGTCCCGATATCTGAATTTTCTCCGCGTTTAAAATTTTCAACTTTTATTTTTTGCCATTTTAATAAACTGTCAATATTTGGTCTTGCTGTAAATACGCCAATGCTTCCTGTTACAGTTAATCCGTCAGAAAATATTTTATCAGCACTTGCTGATACATAATACCCCCCCGAAGCTGCAGCTCCGCCCATTGAAACAATGAAAGGTTTTTTATATTTCTTCTTTAATCTGATTATTGCAGCATTAATTTCTGCTGAACCAAGCGCAGAGCCGCCCCCTGAATCAACCCGCAATACTACTGCTTTAATTTTCGGATTACTGAAAGCATCTTCAAGCTGTTTAACTACCGATTCACTTCCTGTTGAACGGCTTCCGCCTACATAAGGAATAGGGAGTGTAACAGGAGGCGGGGGCTGGCTGTTACCCGTTGTTATAGTTGAATATACTCCTATAACTGCAATCTGATCAGGTTCACCCCAAATATTATCCCACTCACTTCTGTTAAATGTACTTACTATATTATTTGTTTTAGATTTATTTTCAGCAATACTTTTTGCATCATCATACCAACCAAGTTTATCCACAAGTTTAAGTCTTAATGCCTCGTTTCCTGTTAAGGGCTGCGAAAGTTTATCTCTTAAGTAATCATCAACATTCAAATTCCTGCCCTTTGTAACTCTTCCTATCATTTTTTCATATATTATATCAAGTATTCTATCTATTACTTCCTTGCCCTGCTGTGTGGTTGAGTCTAATAAACCCTGAAAAGTTAATTTATATTTACCTGCATAAAATGTCTGCAGGTCAATTCCGTATTTTTCTAGCAGTGAATTATAGTTAAATATATTTATACTTAAACCATAAAAAAATAATGCCTCAGGGGGCATAACAATATCATCTGCATAAGTAGCTATATAGTACCCTCCGGGTCCTGCATCCTGCGGAAAGTATGCTGTTATTGATTTTCCTTTTGCACGAAATCTGTTCATAGCATCTGTTAGCTCTTCAATCTGTGCATTAACTTCAAATCTGCCGGCTGCAAGCGGATATATTTTTAATAGCATTCCCTTTACAGAGGGGTCTTGTGATGCGTAATCTATATCTGCAATAACTTCATGAATGCTTCTCTTTCCGTTACCCAATAGTCCAAAAAATATATCATCTGTATTATAATCCTGCAAACTTCCGGATAATGTAATTTCTATTATCTTTTTCTTCTCTGGAATTAAACTTTTTCTTCTTTCAAGGTTATACGATAATGAAAATTGTGAACCTATGAATGCGTATTTGTTTCCAGATGTATTTTTATAAACAGAGTATTGTGGATTTGAATAATTAGAATAAAACAAATTTGTTCTGCTGTTGTTGAAAAATTGATTATATCTTAAACTTCCGTTGGGAAAATCAAATCTTAGCCCTGCTCCTAAAAATTGATTTTTAATTACCTCGTTATTTTGAGTATAATTAAAGTTTAAAAATAATCCGTTGGTTAATTTAACTTCCAATCCCGCTTTTAACTGATTTGTTTTAATAAAATTCCCTTCATATCTGAACACAGAAAAATCACTCATAACAGTTATTCTGTCATTCTTTAAAGGTCTAACGGCAATACCAAATGTATATTTATCGGTTGTATAATTCATAACAGTAAGTGCATCATTGCTTCTGTAATTCAGAGCTATTGATAAATAGGGTGATGGTCTAAAAAGCAATCCTGCACCAAATCTGAACGATGGTATTGATGAATTTACATCAGTTGGCGACCTGTATCCGCCGCGGTGAAGCAATTCAAATAGCAGCCCTGCAGTAATTGATTTATTCCCAAAGCCCATTCCCAATGAATATGTATTTATATTGAATTTGTTATTATAACCTATTCCTGTGTACTCAATTAAATTTCCTAAGGAATCTGTATCATGATTTCTGATGAAATCTTTATGACCGGTGTATCTGCGGTATGCTAAACCAAGGAAACCCGCATTAAATGATACATCAAACTCATTTAATCCGTAAAACTTGCCAAACTGCATTAATCCGTTTATTGTAAAATTAAACCTGTGACCTAACCCTAATACAGCTGGATTGTATCGGAAAGCATTTGATCCTTCATCATGTGCAGAAAATAAATACAGCTCATTTGCCGAATTAAATAAATTAAAATCCTGTGAGAAAATATTTACAGAAACTAACAGCAGAAATAAACCAATATGTATTATAGATTTTTTCATATAGCTGAATATTTGTTTACAATATTCAAATATAATTATAATTTTAAATTGAAAATCAATAAAACACAAATAAAAAAACCCGGCTAAAAAACTTGCCGGGTTAAATTTATAAACCTTTTTGTTTATGTTATTTTATTAAAGTCATTTTACGTACGTCACTAAACTCACCTGCAGATAATTTATAGAAATATATACCGCTTGGTATATTTGCAGCATTAAAATTAAATGTGTAATTTCCTGCTGCAAGATTTTGATTGTTTACAAGTGATGCAACTTCTCTTCCAAGCATATCATATATCTTTAAAGTTACCAATGAACTCTTTGGCAGTCCGAATTTAATATTTGTAGCCGGATTAAACGGATTAGGATAGTTCTGTGAAAGTGAATATGCTGCAGGAACCTCAGAACCGTTTTGCTGAATACCAATTGAATTATCCAGATATATCTGATAAGACCTCTGATGAGTTCTTGGTCCGGATGACTCTGTGCCCGTAACAGTTACAGTATATAAACCCACCGGTACATCATTTGTTGAAGATGTGCTTATTACTACAGAATCCGCACTTCCTGTAAATGTTCTTACATTACCCGGTGAAAATGACGGTGTTAAAGTACCGGGTGCAGGTGATGGTGTTATATTTGTTGTATATGTAACTGTTCCCGAATAAGGTCCCATTACCGGATTTAACATAGTTACAACAGATGTAGCACCAGGTGTGATAGTATCAATTGTTTTGCTGAACTGCATTCCAAAATCAGGCAGATATGCTGTAAAATCCTGCAATGTATTATTTTGTCCGGTATAAAAAGGAAATGTTATAGTTCTTCCTGCCATACCCTGATAGTCACCCAAATAATAATGATCACCCTGATTAATCTTAATTACTGACGGATTAAAGTTTTGATTTGATACTTTAAAATTTGTAAATGTTAAACCTGCATCTGTAGAAACAGCTCCCCATGTTTCTGTTAACAGGTTATTAGGGTCATCATTTCTGGAATCCCACCAGTAAGCCCAAACTCTGCCCTGTAAATCTACCGATACATCGCACATCCATTGATCCATAAATCCTGTATCATCATTAACTCTTACAGGGGACCCGCTTGACCAGGTTAAACCTCCATCGGTTGAACGTGTGCTGTATATATCAGCAGCATCAGGTCCCGGAGGGTTAGTTGCATAAACTAAATATACATTCCCCCTTGTTGAAGTAGCTGACATATCTACAGCAATTTGAGGCATTCCGTTTACACGGATATTTGTTTTAAGTACGTTTCTTCCGGTGCCGCCAAGGATTGTACCTGGAATTGAATGCAATGAGCCAATAACCTGTGCTGAAAATGTTGCTCCGCCATCTGTTGATACCCTAATTCCTGTTCCGCCGCCTGTGTGCCATGAAAGATACACAATGCCGCCAGGACCTACACAGATATTTGGACCCGGATTTGTTGTGCTTGAACCCATATTGCCTACAAAACTCCATGAACCGCCGTTATTTGTACTCCTCCAAAAATCAACACTGCCGCCTGTTGCAAAATTTACATAAGACATATATACATTATTCTGAAACGGTCCCGAGGTCTGATCAGCTGCAATCCATTCCTTATCAGCATTTGCATTTGTTACTATATTGCCAAGGTTTACCCACGATGCTCCGCCATTGGATGATTTTAAAAGTCTGATTCCATTAGATAGAACTGCCAGATAAAAATTGCCTAAACTATCGGCACAGAAAACAGGGTCGCCCTGATTTCCTGCAATTGCAGAATTGCCCCATGTAACACCGCCGTTTGTAGTAAAATATACCCATGGAGTGCCCGAAAAACCGGTAACTCGGTTATCGCTTCCTACAAAATTTAACGGGTCTCGTGGATTAACAGCAATATCTGTTTCAGCAAATCCATTGTTTGTTGAAACCTGATAATTATCAAATGCACCAACTGAAATAACTGCATCCATTCCGTATGGCTGCGGTGTATAAGCCATAGGCAAAACAAATCTTAAAGGCAATGGACCGTTAGGAAGCGGTTCGTTTGGGTCAATTTGTGAATTTAATTTAAACCCATGAGAAAACAACAATAAAGCTGTTAATATAATAAATTTTTTCATTTGTGAATTAAGTTAATTAATGTAAATTTAATTAACTATAATATTATTAAATTTTACCAAAAACAATTAACAAATCATTATCTAAATTAATCAATTAAATTAAATTATTTGGTATAAATAATTAATTAAAATTTGAAATTATTTAAGGAAAAATAAAGTTTAAAAAATAAAGTTTAATAGGTTGAATGTAATATTGTATTATATCTTCATTGTTATTTCTCTTTAAATAGCTTAATTTTATTTATGAATTTCAGCAAATTTCTTAACATTTCATCAATTGGTGTAATTGTTTTTCTGCAGGCTTGTTCAACTTTTAACTACAAGACTTATGATGAAAAATATTATAAAGATGTTGATGACCCCGAACCTAATTATGAAATAACCCTTGATAGAAACTTTCAGGATTTTACAAGTTTTATGTTTATTGGCAACAGAATTGAGAATTTTAGTACTTATTTTAATACTTATTTTAATGCTAACGAAAAGTTTAACGAAGCTTATGATGATTATGTTACCCGTGTGCTTGTAAATTACAGCGAAAAACAGGATTCTATTTTTGCTAAACCTCAGCTTTCGCAGGAAGCTATTGATAAATTTACTGTTGCTATTGAAAAAGCTTCAAAGGTTATACAATATCACAAAAGCAGTCTTTACATGGATAATGCTGTATTGCTTGTTGGCAAATCTTATTTTTACCTTGGCGACTACCTTAAAGCTGAGCGTAAGTTCAGCGAGTTTATTTCAAAGTTAAAAGCAAGCACTCTTCTTGATGAAGCATTGCTGTTTCTTGCCAGAACTCAATTAAGATTAGAAAATGATAAACCTGCCTTAGAAAGACTTAATGAACTTATAAAAAATTCAAAGGATAATAATATTGTTTCAGGCAGTTATCAGTCACTTGCGGAGTATTGGCTGAATAAGAAAGATTATGAAAATGCTGTTAAAAATTTTAAAAAAGCTATTCAGTACTCAGATGATAGTGAGTTTAAAGCTCAAATGCAGTTTTTAGTCGCATCAGTTGAAGCTAAATCAAATCCTAAATTAGCTGCAGCTGAATTTGACAAGGTCCTGGATTTTAATGCCTCTTATGACCTTGAGTACTTAGCAAAGCTCAACCGAGCTAAATATCTTATTGCCTGCGGCAAATACAGCAGTGCAAAAGATCTTATTGAAGATATGGAGGTAAAATACAAAGATGAACCGCAAAGTTTAAGCAGAGTGAACTATTTGCATGCCGTATATTATGAAGAAAGAAAAGATCAAAAAAACTCATTAAGCTCTTTTTATGAAGTGATTAAAGATTTTCCCGCTACTGTTTCTTCTGCGGATGCAAGTTTTAAAATAGGAAAATATTTTGAACAAAATAATAATTATCTTAACGCTTTAATGTATTACAGATTTTCAACCGAGCAAAGCAATAAAGGAACATATTACAGCGATGCTTCTAAAAAAGCCGGGATATTTAAAAGATACTTTGAGCTTCGCTCAATTATTACAGGAAACACTATTAAAACTGAATATGACGATGAATTTAAGAAGAATACAACTAAGGAAAACAAACAAGACCCGGGTAATCCAATTAAAGGACTTGATAACGGTAAATCTGGCGGAATTAAATCGCAGTTTACTGATAGTACAATAAATTCAGAAGATTCCACTATCACAATTGCCGATACAACTCATGCGCAGGAAAAAATTATTTCTGCTGCAAAATTTGAACTTGCTGAATTATTTTTATATGACCTTAACCGTACTGATTCTTCTGAAATATATCTTAAAGAAGCTTTAAATGAATCTTATGATTATGACTTTAGTGCAAAAGTACTTTTTGCACTTTCTGCACTTTACAGAAAAACTGAAGAGATTGCCAAAAGCGATGAAATTTTACGGACTATTATAAAAGACTATCCCTACTCTCCCGTAGCAAACTCAAGCAGAAAACTGCTTAATATTTCCGTTGAAAATGAATACAGGGGAGACCCCGGTGATTCAATTTACAGCACTGCAGAAAATAATTTTGTAAGCGGTAATTATACTGCTTCTTTAAATGATTTCATAACCCTGATAAATAAATACCCTGCTTCCGTTCATTTAGATAAAGCTTATTACGGTGCAGGGTGGATTTATGAAAATGTTTTATTTAAAAATGACAGTGCTTATAATTATTACAGCTTGCTTGTTAACGGAAGCCCGGGCAGCGAAGCTGCTGCAATGGTAATTAAAAAGGTTGAAGAATATGAATCATTCAATAATCTTAAAGATACTTCTTCAGTTAATAAACAAAACCAGGAACCTTTAAACAACAATCAGCCCTCAAACAATGAAGAACTAAAAAAAAGTGATACCGAGCAAAAAGAAAATAAAGAGAATGATAATATACCTAACAAAGAGCAAATTAACGATGATAACCCTAATAATGATGGAAATGTAGATCCGGGGGAATTGAATAAGCAGCAGGAAGAGAAAAAGGAAAATCCGGATAATAATAATAATGAAGCTCCTAATGAAAAATCTCCCAAAGATGATTAATAAAAAAACAGGTTTTTATACTAAAATTAATTTATAATTTTATGGATAATTGTTTATTCTGTAAAATAATAAATAAACAAATACCGGCTGCAATTGAATATGAAACCGATGACCTGCTTGCATTTAATGATATTTCGCCTCAAGCACCTGTTCATATACTTATTATTCCCAAACAGCATTTTAATACCCCTGCTGAACTAAATAATTCTTATGTTGAAATTGCAGGTAAAATTACTGCTGCAGCTGCTGAAATTGCTGCAAAAAAACAGCTTAACAGCTATCGGCTTGTTATGAACTGCAATGAAGATGCAGGACAATCTGTTTTTCATGTTCACATGCACTTACTTGGCGGCAGAAAAATGAACTGGCCCCCCGGTTAATTTCTTTAAACTTAAATTTTAAAGAATGAAAATTATCTTCTTATTATCTGTTTTCATCTTTTCTTATATTCGGTTAAATACCATTCTTGCTCAGCAATATACAATACAGCAATACTTAAAAATTAGTGGTGCAGCATCGCCCGGCTATTCATTTGATGACAGCCGGATATATTTCACAATGCGTAAAACGGGCACTTCGCAGATTTACTATGTAAATAATCCGGGTGATATACCTGTTCAATTTACCTATTTTAACGAACGAATTACCGGTTACTCTCCTAATCCGGTTAACGGCAGCATATTAATAGAAAGCGATGAGGGAGGGTCTGAGTATGACAGGTTTTACTTAACAAATCAAAACGGCAGCGCATTTAATCTTATAACGGCTGATGAACCAAATGTATTAAACGGTTTTGGCAAATGGTCGCCGGACGGCAGTTTTTTTACTTATTATTCCAATAAAAGATCACCCTATTTTTACGATATATATAAATATGAAATTAACTTAGGTGCAGGTGAAATAATTTACAGCAGTGATAACAGTAATTTTACATCTGTAATTTCACCCGACGGAAACCTTATTATTATTACCCGTTCTTATTCCACTTATGATAATGACCTGTACTTGCTGAACAGAAAAAGTAATGATTTAACTTTGTTAACCGGGCACGATAACTATAACAGCCCTGCTGAGTTTTATGCCTCTGATTTTGATGCAGATGCAGAAAACCTGTATATAATTACAAATTATAAAAGTGATTTTTTTAAACCATGTATAATTAACATAAGCAGCAAAAAACTTTCCTTTCCCCAATTCAGTTTTCTTAAACCTTATTCAAATAATGAAGTTCAGCGGCTTGTAATTTCTCCTGATAAAAATTATATGCTTATTCAGATAAATGATAACGGTTACGATAGACTGTTTATGTGTGAAACCAACTCCGGAAAAGAAATTAAACTGCCTGATATTCTTTCAACTCTAAGCATTACGGCAATAAGTTTTGCAAATCAAAAGAGCAAAGTTATTATTGGAGTTAACTCCGCAGCTAATCCAAGTGTTTTATATGAGTGGGATTTTATCACAGGAAATGTATTGCAGGTAACTAAACCCGATCTTGCGGGAATTGACCCGGTTTCTTTTATCGAACCCACTTTAATTTCGTATAAATCATTTGACGGTTTGGAAATACCATGTTTTATTTATAAGCCGCAAAATCTATTATCAAAAAAACTGCCGTGTATAATTATGATACATGGCGGACCCGAAAGTCAGGCAACCTATGGTTTTGAACCTGTTTTCCAATATTTCTTAAATGCTGGGTATGTTATTGCTGAACCAAATGTCAGAGGAAGCTCCGGGTATGGTAAAATTTATGCTGCTTTGGATAATGTTAGAAACAGAGAAAATTCAGTTAAAGATATTGCCTTCCTTGTTGAGTATTTAAAGCTGCAGCCTGAAATTGAAAGCTCTAAAATTGCTGTATATGGCGGCAGTTATGGCGGGTATATGGTGCTTGCATGTCTTACTTTATATCCTGAACTTTTTGCTGCCGGTGTTGATGTTGTTGGTATAAGTAATTTTGTCTCTTTTCTGCAAAATACCAGTGATTACAGAAAAAATAACAGGCAAAGTGAATACGGCAGTATTGAAGATGACAGAGAATTTTTAGAAAGTATTTCTCCATTGAATAAAGTTAACAACATTAAAGCTCCTTTGATGATAATTCACGGACGCAATGATCCGCGTGTTCCTGTTAGTGAGGCAGAACAAATGTATAATGCCGTTATTAATAACGGAGGTATTGCTGAGCTGCACATTTATGAAGATGAAGGTCATGGTATTTCTAAACAAAAAAACAGACTTGACCTTTACCCCAAAATAGTTGAGTTTTTAAACAAAAATTTAAAATAAAAAAGGGCTGTCTATTAGAACAGCCCTTTTTGAAATATAAAACAAATTAATTTAAACCCTTAAGAGTTACCGTTTCAACTTTATGGTTTACAGGCGGCTGTGCCATCAGATAATCATATATAGCCCCTAAATCATCATCTGTTGCCGTATTGGCAATAAATGACCATGCCATTGGAGTATTAAATCCATGAACTTTGGGATCTAAGTTAGCTGCATCTTTATATGCATGAAATTTTGCAATAAATAATTCCTTTGTAAAATTACCTATTCCGGTTTCTTTATCAGGTGATATATTTGCTGAGTGTATTACTCTTCCATCAGGTAGCGGGAACTCCACACCTCCTGAAAATTCTTTACCGGGGATATATTCACCTTTATCACTTGGCGAATGACAGAATTTGCATCCTACCCCAAGATATTCGCCCAGTTTTATTTTATCTAAACCGTCCGGCTTTTTACCAAAATCTTTTACATCAGCAGGTATGGTTCTGAAAATTAAATTTACAGGAAATTTTAATTTCTTATCCTTTACTTTATTAGTAATGGGTTTTAAGGTTTTTATATATGCAATAATGGAGTATATATCTTCCTTATCCAATTTTGAAAACAATGTATAAGGCATCATCGGAGCAAGAAATTTGCCGTCTTTGTTTACCCCTGATGTTATTGCCCGGAAAATTTCACCATCTGTCCAATTCCCTATACCGGTTTCTTTATCAGGTGTTATGTTTGCTGCAGGTACAAAACCAACATCAGCTCCGTAATCAAATCCGCCTTTGCCTTCAGTGCCCGGTATTGGCGGATAGCCGAATTTACTTGCATCACGCTCACTATGGCAGTCTAAACAAAATGCAAAACTGTTGGCAAGGTATTTACCGCGTTCAATCCTTTCTGCTGTTGGCTCTATTTTTATATCAGGTGCTGCGCTTACCTTTGGATATGCAGCATTAAGATAAATATATCCGCCAATGGCAAATACAACCACTATTATAAGCAATATTCCCAGAATTTTAAATAACTTCTTCATCATTTACCTCCTTTAGATAATATAAAGTTATGTTTTTTATATTTTAAAATCAATGTTTTAAAAAGAAGATAATAATCATAATGGTTTATGATTATTATCTTCTATATTGATTTATTATTTTATAAGGATCATTTTCTTTGAATCCTTGTAAGAACCCGTTTTTGTTTGTATTGTTAACGAATAAAAATATACTCCGGATGAAAAATCAGAAAGATCTGCTGAAAAGTTATGTTCGCCTTTATTCAAATTACCATTGAATATTGTTTTGACTAATTTTCCTTCTATATTATATATCTTTAAATCAGCATAACCCGAAAGTGCCGTTGAAAATTTTATTTTTGTTACCGGGTTGAACGGATTTGGATAATTCTGGTATAATTTAAAAACAGTCGGTCCGGTTTCATTTGGCTCTGAAACATTTAAAAATGTCATATCAAGATATCCAATGTATGCATAAGCTCCGGCGGTGTAAAATTTATCCGGTGAAGTAAATGCAATTGCATTAAGTGTTTCTATATAAATAGCAGAGTGATTTATCCAGTTAGCACCGCCGTTTGTAGTGATAAATCTTGCACCATTATCGCCTACTGCACACCCTTTCAAATCTGTACTGAATTTTACATCATATAGATCATTTATTGAAACTCCCTGTATATTCCAGTTAATTCCTGAATTTGTTGTTTTTAATACTTTTCCAAATTCACTGCATGTATAACCTGTATTTGCACTTGGAAAACTTAAAGAGTGTAATGTGGTAGTTACAGGTGTAGAATAAGTATTCCAGTTAGCACCGCCGTTTGTGGTTTTTATTATCTTGCCGCTATCACAGCTGCCCCAGCCAGTGTTTGCATCAGTAAAATATATATCTCTAACGGTAGTTGTAGTATTAAATTGTGTTACCCAGTTTAAACCGCCATTAGTGGTTTTATAAATTGTTTTAGCAGAAGGATTATCAGAATTACTTGAACCGCATTCAAAACCTGTATTTTCATTTACAAAATAAGATGAGAAATAATTATTAAAAGCGGTAATATTGTTATTTATCCAGTTATTTCCTCCATTGGTAGTTTTCAGGAATGAAAGACTACCATTACCATCAAGAGGTGCACTTTGATCTCGGGCAAAAAGGATTCCGGTATTTGAATTAAAAAATTGAATTTTTTCAAAAACCCAGTCTTCAAATGTATTATTAACCTGCCATGTAGTTCCTGCATTTGTGGTTTTGTAAATCAAGTTTTCTTCATCGCAGGCATAACCCGTTAAATTATTTGGAAAACTTAATGATTCAATTACCGCTGATAAACTATTACCGGAAGTTATGCTCCAATTTTCACCTGAATTTGTACTCTTCAGGATAATTCCATATCCACCCATCGCAATTAAATCATTTCCGCTTCCGGAAATTAATTTAAGTGTATTTAAATCATATTCATTGTTGTTATCAAATTTAATTACCCAGTTTAATCCCGCATTAGTAGTCTTATATATTTTACCTGTTTGAATACATGCGTAACCGGTATTAGGATTATAAAACTCAATTGATGTTATCATTCCTGGATTGATGTTAGCAGATATTTGCCAGTTTATTCCTGCATTGGTTGTTTTATAAATTTTTGAATTACCGCCGCAATAAAATGTTGAAAGTTCAGTATATGCTAATATACCCATACCTATTCCTGACCCGGTTGAGTAAGTTGCCCAGTTATTGCCCCCGTTTGTTGTAACTTTAACCTGATCGTTATTATTACCGCACATCATACCGGTATTGGCATCTTTAAATTTTACACTTTCATAATAATTACCCGGAACAGATATAAAATTCCAGTTTGAACCCGAGTTTGTTGTTTTTAGTACACCATTATTAGTTGTAATGAAACCTGTTGATGGGTTTACAAAGTCAACTGCGGTAAGTACAGATGAAACACCAGAAGATTGGTAATCCCAGTATGCACCGCCATTAGTTGTATATCTTATTTCTCCATTATATCCAATTGTCCACCCGGTATTATTATTTATAAAATATACATTAGTAAAAATTTCACTTACATCTCCTATAAGATTGTTTTCCCAGGTTTGCCCCCCGTTGGTAGTTTTTTTGATAAGTTTTTCATTGCAAATTGTATACCCTGTTGATGTTCCTGGAATAAAATAAGATTTTTCATATTCAGGCCAAAATTGCTGATCTACCCACTGAGAAGTTACCTTATTACCTGTAATTAGCAAAATAGTAAAAATAAAATAATAATGTATTTTTTTCATGATTTTCTTTCTGTTTAATTGTTTTTGTAAATTTAAAATTTAAACACCGATTAAAAAAAGAAAAATATTGGTATTTGTGAGGAAGATTATTGAAATTATTTTGTAAAAATATATTTAAAATGAATAAATTGTATTATATTATTTAAAATTTATTAGTAATTTGTGAGGAAATAATTTACTTTATTATATGCATAATTCCAAATTAATCAAGATTTTACAGCATTTTTCTGATGAGGAAATTAAGGAGTTTAGAAAATTTATTGACTCCAGCTTTTTTAATAAAGAAGGCTCTTATATTGTGAGGGTTTTTGATGAAATAAAAAAATACTATCCGGTATTTGACTCTGATGCTTTAATGAAAGAAAAACTTTATAAAAAAATTTATAAAGATAAAACCTACAATGATGCTATTATGAGAAAAGCCGGCTCTGCCTTAATTAAACTTTGTGAAGAATATATAAAATTCAGGGCTTTTAAGGAATCAGAGACTGAGAGCAGCATTTTATACCTGCGAAAGTTAAGAGAAATGAGAATCCAGAAACTCTTTGAAAGTGAATCAGTATTGCTGGAAAAACAGCTCAATATTACAAACAACTCAGTTGATAGTGAATATTTCAGGAACAGATTCAGGCTTGAACTGGAAAAAATAAATTACTATTTAGATCACAGCAGCTTGATTTCTTTGCAGCAAAAATCTATGCAAAATATTCAAAGATATATTGTTTACGATTGTATTGTGAATCTGCTTGATATTGGATATAATATTCTGGTTGGAATAACAACAATGTATAAAGGTGAAAAAAATATATCATTGCGGCTGCTTGAAAGCATTGAACTGGATTCTTTTGGTGAAATACTAAGCGTTAAAGACCCTGAATTATATCCTGTGTTTAACCTGTTCTACAAAAGGTATCTTGGCTTTAAAAATTTTGATGATGATAACTTCTATTATGAATATAAAAAAATTGCACTGGAAAATCTTAAGTTACTTACTTGGGATAATCAGTTTGCCGTATTTATAAGTCTGCAGAATTTTTGCACTCGCAAATTTATTGAAGGCAAAAGATTTTTTAAAACTGAATTGCACGAAGTGCATAAGGAAATGCTTGATAGAGGTTTGTATGTGCAAAAAAAAGATGATTATATGAATCTGCATACTTTCCGCAATATTGTCTTAACTGCAAGTAATCTGCAGAAAAATGACTGGATAATTGAATTTATGAACCAATATATCTCAAAAATTCTGCCCGAACAGCGTGAATCTCTGCAGGCATGGACAAAAGCACTTGTTCACTATAATACCGGCAAATTTTCTGAGGCACTAAATGAACTGCAGTCAGTTAAAAATGATCATTTCCTTACCAAACACGAAATTAAAGCCCTTACTATGAAAATGTTCTATGAATTAAACGATTTTGAACCGGGAATTTCATTTGCTGAGAGTTACAGAAAAATGGTGCAGAATGATAAAACCTATGCCGAGCTTCACAGAACTTCATATACAAATTTCTCTTTGCTTTACCTAAAACTAATTAAACTTAAAGCTGATAAAAAATACAGGGATGCTGATATGCTTAAGCTTGAAATTGAAAAAACAGTAACTAATTCAAAAGAATGGCTTCTTGAAAAAGTAAATGAATTGATTAAGTAATTAAATTATATTCTTATATTTAACTTGCAGTGAAGTGGTTTTACTAAGAAATTGAAATGTTACATTATGTTTTATACCTTAAAATTATTTAAAACTTTAAATAATTTCTCTTTGCGGGTTGTTAACGAAAAATTTACTTCTGCACGCTCTCGTGCTTTTATGCGGAGGTTTTCATGTTTTTTATCAAGTATTTCCTTTATTATCCTTAAATATTCTTCCATGTTATAGTCTTTAACTGCAAATCCTGCATTGCCTATAACTTCCGCAATTGCCCCGCCCTTATTTGATACCGGTATGCACCCATAAAGCATTGCTTCAACCTGTGCAATTCCAAATGCCTCGTAATATGAAAGCTGCATATATATGCTCGCAGTTTTATAATATTCAATCAGCTCTTCAACCGAACTTGTTGCAACTTTAATCTCAACATTTTCCGAATTTATAAGTGATGATAAAAATTTCAGGGTTTCAGTACCTTCATTGTGACCAATTGCATAAAATTTAACTTCATACTCTGGGTATCTTTTGGTGAACTCCTCACCTAATTTTATGAAAAAATCAAGACGTTTGCGTTTAGCTTCCTTTATAAACTCACCTCCGCCTCCAACTGTTATAATAATATTTTTTTTAAGCGGAATAATTTCAGCAGGTACAAATTTTAATGTATCTACACAGCAGTATATGGTTTCAATTTTTTCTGCAGGCACTGCCTGCTGAAGGTAGCTGTTTATTATTTCAGATACAGCAAACAGTTTTGTGCAGTTTTTAACTGAGTATGTTACACAAAACTTCCTGAACTTTTCCTTTAAGCCCTTCGGGCTGCCAGGCAGAATTTCATCTGCATCATATCCGCCAATATTTATTATACAAATTTTTCCAAACAGCTTTGCAAAAAATACGGGCAGTAATGAGTGATAATCAGCAAACCAGATAAATACTACCTTATAGCGGTAAATATTTAACAGCAGCCAGAACAATTGTTTTATTAAAGCAATAAAAAATCCCGCACCTTTAGTTGTATTAACCTCATACATTTCTACCGAAAACTTCTCGGAAAGTATTAAAACATCGTTTTCAACTGTACGAGCATTAAAACCTTTATGTTTTATGAATAGCAGGGGAGTCAATTGTTTTTTCTGTATAAAATAAATTTACTGTTTTTGCTGTATTTTTGAAATGGTGTAATAACTGAATCCAGAACCGAAAGGGGATAGCCAGCTAACTTACCAATAAAGTCATTATTTCTGAATACCGTCAGCCCCCCGTTTAACAACCAGAAAAATGGTTTATTAAGTAAATCAAATACCGGATATTTGAAATCAAAGTTTTTATTAAGTAAATAATTATATCTGTGATATATTTTTAAATTTTCAGCTCCGCCATTATTAAATTGTTCATTAAGATAATCAATGTGTCTTGATACATCATGTGTATATTTACTTCCTTCGGCATGATTGGTTTTTCTGTATATACTTATTGCATCACCAACTATTATAAAACCTCCGGGCTTTACCAAACTGCTAATATTTTTTACAGCCCTTTTAAATTTTGTATCATCTGTTATATGCAAAAGAACATCAACAATGCATATCAGGTCAAACTTGCCTGTATTATCTTTTACAAACTCATCATCTTCAGAAATATCTTTTCTTACAAAATTAAATTCAGTGTATTTTACTTTGAGGTTTTTAACCGATTCCTCGCTAATATCTGCACCTGTATAATTTTTAACTCCGGCACGGTAAAAATAATTTGTATAAAATCCTGTGCCCGGTCCTGTTTCAAATACATTAATTTTATCATTCAGCAAAAAAGAATAATTTTTACTTAGTTCATTAATTACATTTTCAAAACCCTTAAGATATTTTTTATAAAGGATTAAATTATATGATTCAGGCCAGTTAGGCCAGCCAACTCCTTTAAGTGAAGTGTTTTGGCTCAATAGCTTATCCCAATACTCCTGTGTTAAATTATTAGCAGTTTTTTCAGACATTTATTTTAAGATATTTTCTTATAATTTTCTTTGCAGTTTCAATTTCAATACTTTCATATATATTTAATGGTAAAAGCAATAAAGGAAATACTATGCTTGTAATTATTCGTAAAGAAATATCAAGCCATTTTGGCTGAATATTAAAATATTGGAAAACAAATATAATAATTCCCGCTAAAATAAATATAATGCTTAATTTTAGAGTTTCATATTTAATAAAGTAAAATTTCTTTGAAAAAATATACATTGAAACTATTAGTATAAAAAATGATACAAAGGTTGAAATTGCAGCCCCATACATTCCAATTAAAGGAATTAATAAATAGTTTAATAATATATTCAGCAGCAATGCTCCGCATTGAAAATAAAATATCAGGTCATTGCGTTTTGCATGATGATAGCTCATATATGAAATTGTAAGCATACCGTAAAATACCAATGACATTGATAATATTGAAACAAGTTTTTGCGATTCCCAATATTCCGGTTTTGTTGGGATATAAATTTTTATTATGTATGGTATCAATAAACTTATAACAATCGCACCCCAAACATATAATAAAAATGAATACGTTACTGATTTTGTAAAAAATCTGGCAGCATTAGAATCTTTCAATTTTTGCCAAAATATTGCATTAAATGCCAGCTGAAACGGTGAAATTAAAACAAATGTTAAAATACCGCTTATATTTGAGGCAAGACTGAATAAACCAACATCATCGGGCTTGCCAATAAATCCCAGAATAAACCTGTTTACACTGTTCAAAAGCATTGAAACAACTCCGGTTAACATTAAAGGAAATGAAAATGCAATCAATTCTTTTAAATGTGCAAAACTAAAGTTAAAATTCAATCTCTTTAAAAGAAATGGCAGAAGAATAATAAATGTTATACACGGCGCAGCAAATTTAGAAATAAAAATACCTTCAAGTTTATTATTTGTATAAATTAAAAAATATAGCTGCATAAGCAAAGCTATAACGGTTGATGTAATTGTAATAAGCAGATATTTCACGGGCTTATTTTCTGCCCGTAAAAGTGAAAGTGGTATCACCATTAATGCTTCAAAGCATGCAATTAAAAAAGTTAATACAATTATATTGCGGAATGCTGGGTTATCAAAAATAATTATTGATAATGATTCTGAAAAAATATATCCGGCTAAAATCAGTACAAGGTTTAATCCTGTAAGATACACCAGAATTGTAAATATTAATGATCTTTTTTCCTGTTTGTTTTCAGTAAGTGTATACCACCTTAATAGTGCAGTTTCCATTCCAAATAGTGAGATGGCAAATATTATTTGCCAGAATCTCTCAAATCTATCCAGAATACCATACTCGCTGACTGTAAAATAAATTGATATAACGGGGGTAATTATAAAAGATACAAATTTAAGTGAAATCCTGCTCAATCCGTAGATTGCGGATTGTTTAATTGTATTTTTAATATCCTGTAGCAATCTGCAAAATTATTTAAAAAATTAGTCTAAATAAATGAAAAAGGCAGGGTTATTTGCCCTGCCATTTTTGGTATAAAATTCTGATTTTATTTTAAAATTATCATTTTCTTTGTTTCATAGAAATCAGCAGTTTTTAATTCATAAATGTAAATACCGCTTGATAATCCTGAACCGTCAAAATCAAATTTATAAGTTCCATAAGACTGGTTTTCATTAACAATATTCTTTACAAATTTCCCGTTAATATCATAAACTTTTAATGTAACAAAACCTGTTTTAGACAAAGAATATGCTATTTGAGTTACAGGATTAAATGGATTCGGATAATTCTGTTTCAATTCAAATTTCACAGGTAATTCACTGTTTAAAATTCCGGTGGGGCATTCTGTAACAGTTAAAAACTGATTTACAGCTACATTTGTTAATATCTTGGTAATACCTATTGTCCAGTTAATTAATATAGAGTCAATTATTGAAGCTGTACCCAAACCAAAATGCTGCCATAACATACTTTGCGATCCGTTACCTCCCTGAACATAACGAAGCATTCTTTTCCCCCCGGCAACTACTGTAACTTTTGTACCAATTGCAGATTTATTTAATGTGCATCCTTTTAATTTTATAACTATATATTTGTTGCTGTTTGATGTTATATTTTGATAAAAATAATTATTGATCGGGTTAGAAGTGCTTCCGTTTGCTACAAAAAGATCCAGTTTACCGTCGTTATTAAAATCTGCCAATGACCCGGCATCACTTGCACCGCCTCCCAATGCTACTATATCATTATTTACCTTTGTAAAACTCGCCCCGTTATTATTTATATATAATGCATTAAAACTGCCGGATCTTTTGGGGACAAACAGGTCAATATAACCATCATTATTTATATCTCCCCATGCAGGATAGTAGCTGTAACCAAATTCCTGTGAAGGTGCCAGAGAGGTTAAAGTAAAAGTACCGTTTCTTTCATTGTGATATAATCTGTTATTATCGTTATTGTATGTAACTAAAAGGTCAAGCCACCCGTCATTATCATAATCAGCCCAGGAGCAACCTGCCCCCCACCCGATATATTGAACCGGAGCAACATTTGTGATTTTTGTAAAAGTGCCGTTACCATTATTCTTATATAAAAAACATTTTTGACTCTGGTAATTAACAACAAACAGATCAGGCCATCCGTCATTATCGTAATCTCCCCATTGACAGCTTCTGCTTTCACCGCCATCCGTTACAATTGCTCCTGTAGTAATTTTTGTAAAAGTACCATTTCCGTTATTTTTATATAAACAGTTATTTTGATTCTGACCGTTTGAAACAAACATATCCAGCCAGCCGTCTTTGTTATAATCACCCCATGAACACCCGGTACTACTGTTTTGATCAGTAACTATATTCCCGGTAACAATCCTGGTAAACTCAGTTGAATCATTCCTGAATAGAAAATTTACATTACTGAAATATCTGGTAATATACAGATCCAGTTTACCGTCATTTGTATAATCTCCCCATGTAACTCCGTTGCAGCTTAAATTTACATCTATCAATGTATTATTTCCGCGGCCAAAAGTTCCGTTACCGTTATTCACATAAACCAAGATCGGACTTCTGCAGGACCAGCAGCCGTCATTCCAGGGTACAACAGCAAGATCCTGAAATCCGTCATTGTTATAATCACCCCAGGCAGACATGGAATATGAACCAACATCTGTAGCTATTATACCTGTTGTTATTCTGTTAAAATATGGCTGTGCAATTGAAACCGATGTGCAAATAAAAATCAGTAAGATAATCTTTTTCATAACTATAGTTGTTTAGTTATAAAAACAGTGAATTTATGTTCTATAAAATAGCAAATAAATTTGCTGTAAACAATATATAATTATATTTCTATTGGTTTTCGGCTGTTTCTGTGGTTTCTTGCTGTTTTTTTCTGCGGAAATACAGCCCGCCTATGCCTATACCAAGTATAGCAGCAAGAAGTATATTTGAACCCATTGCAATATTTTTGCCGGTGTAATATGTTGAAGATTCAAATTTAAACTCAACTTTATGTTTGCCTTTAGGCACAACAACACCGCGGAATAAATAATTGGTCTTTAATATTTCCGCCTGTTTATCATCTATATATACCTTCCAGTCAGGATAGTAAACTTCGCTGACATAAAGCAGATTATTACCTGATGCATTTACATCTAAAGTAACATCATGTATATCATACGAGGTAATTACAGCCGATGCTGTTGAGTCAGCCGGCTCAATAACACTTCCCGGATCTTTTTCCAAAAATGCTGTTTCTCTTGGGTCAACCGTTCCCGCTTTTATGGTATTTAAAATTTCCAGTCCGCCCGAAGTTTTAACATTCTTTACAAAATATGCTTTTGGCAAATAATTATTGTTCCGTAAAACATACTTGCTCCCTTTAAATACAGGGGTAAACATTGAGTCACTATAGGGCTGATCGGTAATTATATATTTAGTGCTCATCAGCCGCCATGCAGCGGGATTTGTTAATCCAACAACATCATCCATATCCTGATATATTCTCAGCTTCGCGCCCTGATAGCCGTATATATTCTGCAATCGCCAGTATGCAAGTGTGTTTTCTCTAACCGGCTGTCCTTTCTGCAGATTCAGCACTCTGAAATCATAAGTATTTTTTTCGTTCTTTAATATCCAGTCAACATAATCAGGTGTTTTAAAGTATGCTTCGCTGTCGGTTTTGTTATCCCAATGCAGAGTTTTAAAATCAATGTGCCACAGGTCAATTAAACAAATCAGTATCAGCGAAAGTATGAATATCTGATATTTAATATTACCCTTTATATAGAGATATATCATACCAAACGATACAAGCAGCAGCAATCCAACAACAAGCATTTCTGATTTTACATTATCATACGCAATCTGTGAAATTTGCCCGATATATTGCTGTATCTGCTGCTGATTTGCACCCTGTGCAGTCAGTTTCTGCACTAAAGTGCTTGATGCAACCTGTTTAAAATAAAAATCCTGAAATCCGATTATTGAAAATAATATTGGCAGTGCCAATATAGGAAATATAAATTTTGATGAATTTAAAAATTTTGCTGTAATTGCTTTATCTTTTGTTATATCAATCACTGATTTTATCCCAAATGCGGCAAGAATTACAAATGCCGCATTTATTAGAATATGTATCATTACAGGTGCACGGAAACTTGAGAAGTAGGGCATATTATAGAATAAAATATCATATAACAGAGGCCACGTTCTGCCAAATGAAAGCAGCAGCGATAAAAAGGCAATTACAACCATTGCCTGTACCATTGCACTTTTTTTAAAGTTGTAATAAATCCCAATAAATGCCAGCATTATTGTTATCACACCAAAATACATAGGCATTGTGTTAAACGGCATTTGTCCCCAGTATGTATTTGTTCTTTGACCTTTTACTTCAACATCGCCAAATCCTACCCAATAGGGAACAACAAATGTTAATACTTCTTCAGGTGAAAATGACCAGTTAGTTGAATATTCATAATCAGCCGCACCCTGAACATTATTATTACCCTGCTGCTGTGTTATTGCGGGTGCCCCGCGAATTGAATATTTATTGTATTCACGGCTTGCCATGTATGAGTCAGCATACATTGCAGCACTTAGCCCTGCGCCAAGCCCAAACATAATTAGCAGGTAAAGTGCGGGCTTAAAATCAATTTTCTTTGCTAAATTAAATATCAATCTGTAAAGCAAATATACACCTGTACCTCCAAAAAAATAAAAAAGCATCTGCACGTGGTTACTGCTCATTTGCACATGAATAAAGAAAACCATTATACCAAAATATAGTAAAACCCTGAAAATATTTTCCTTAATTTTTCCTTCTGAAATAATATCATACAGCTTTTCAAGCATCAGAAGTACTGCGGGAAACATCATTACAGCTATTAGTTTACTGTTATGACCAACAATTATCATTTGTATAATTGGTGTTATAAATACCGAGGCAATTGCTGAATATAGAGCAATAAGTTTATTTTTAAATTTATATTCAATCAAAAAATAAAATGAAAAGCCAAAAATAATATAAAACACAACAATTGCCCAAACATCATTTCCGCTGAATAGCAGATATACGGCATCGCGTAAATATACCCACACTGCATGTGAAAGGTCATACATTCTTTCCAGATGCGGAACAAGTGCAGCAAAACTTGGCATTCCGTTGAATATGTAAGGAACCCACAGCGGAAACTCGCCTTTTGCTTTGGCATCATCAAGGAAAGTTTTAAAACTTCCCGAGGCAATATTATCCGCTGAAGAAAATACCTTACCGCCAAACAACCCCTGATTAAAAAATATCATTATTAATATCAAAATTACTGCTAAAAACAGGGGAGTTTGCCATTTTTCCGGAATTAAATCAATTGTGTAACTTCTTGATGTATCCTTTTTTAAGGGATTAGGTTTTGCAGTACTTGTTTTTGCCTGCGATTTGTTTGTTTGTTTTGCCATTTACTATTTAATAATTGCTGTAAGCTTATTTTTAATTTTATATTTTTAATTGCTGATTTGTATTTTCTGATTTATATTTGCTGTGCAAACACTTCGGCAAGCTTTTGTGTTAAAAGCTTTCTTTCATATTTATCAGCAGCATTTTTATTTTGAGATGGTAAAATTGCCGTATTATTTTCAAAAAAACCATTATATAATTTAAGGTAATTTTCTTTTAATATTTCAGGGCGGTTATGCGGTGTAATTATTCCGGCATTTGTTTCAATTAGCAGGTCTTTTGCTTCGCCATCTCCGGTGATTGCAAATATCGGCTTACCTGTTATAGCAGCCGCACCAAGATACTCAAACACTTTTCCGCTTAGTATCATTTTTGAATATTTATCCTCGTCAATCAATAACAGCATTGCATCGGCTTTCATTAAATAATCAATGCTTTTGGAGTGGGGGACGTATGGAATAAGCTCAATACATTCTTTAAGCGGAGAATTATTTATATAACTTAAAATATCACTTCCCAATCTTCCAACAAATATAAATTTAATCTTATCCTTTTCAACTTTATTTTCATTCACAAGTTCACCAACAGTATTTAAAAGGTAAAACGGATTTCGTTTGCCGTACATTGAGCCAGTATATACAATAGTAAATTTATCATTTTTTTTATTCGGAACTGAGGCATTTGTATAATCCTCTTTATCAAAACCGTTTCTTAAGAGTATAAAATTTGTTTTTGCAGCAATTTTTGGATATTTCCGCTCAAAATCTTCTTTCATTCCGCCTGCTACAATTGTTACTGCATCAGCATTATCAAGAGTAGTGCGTTCATATTTCTTATCAATTTTTTTTGGCAAAAACCACCTGTTAGGTGTTGTTAAATAATCTGTCCACGCATCGCGGAAATCAGATACCCACGGTATTTTTTTGCCGAGCAATTTTTCTGAATACTTTTTCAGCTCCATTGCAATTAACGCGCAGGTATATGGCGGTGATGATGAAAATATTATATCAGGTTTATGTTTTTCTATAATTTTTTTGCCTTCTTTTACTGCGTATTTCTTCCAGCCAATTCTTGCATCGGGTATAAAAAATGTTGCTCTTACAAATTCAGCTAATTTATCTCTTATGCCTGATTTATTACCGCCATCTATATTATTTACATCAACTGCAGTATCTTTTGGCTTACCTGTTAACTTGCGGTAATGGCTGTATGGTTCAAAAATATCTGTGCGGTAAACAGTAATTTCCGGTGGAATTTCCTGTAACAAAGATTCATCTCTTGCCGGAAAATCACCATCTTTCACTGTAAGTACAATTGGCTGCCACCCAATAGCAGGCAGGTATTTTACAAACTTTAATACCCGCTGAACTCCCGGTCCCCCGGAAGGAGGAAAGTAATATGATATGATTAATGCCTTTTTCAACTATTTTAATTTAAAACAAAACAATATATCGCAGTAAATACAGAAAGTATTAATTTATAAATGGTTTTTCTTTGAGCCCTAGCCGCTTAGTCTGTGGCTTTAGGTTTTAAGCTTTTTTACCAACAACCAAAACCCCCGTTCCTTCGGGTTTGTTTTTATCATTTACATCAAGCAGCATAAACAGCAGTGTCCACCAGATTGTTAATGAATAATAAAAGGGAAGTATTATAAAAAATAACTGTGATTTATTCAGCATCTGCATCGGATATTTTATTCCAAGCCGCCAGTAAAGCCTGCCCCATTTGCCGTATGTATATTCAAAGCTCTCAATTTTAAATCCTGCCTGCTCTAACTTAGTGCATATATCTTCTTTAGAGTAACCTAGTCTAACATGCTCACCAATAAAACTTTCATCATGCTCATCATCAGCATCGCTTCCGCCCAGATTGCTTGGAGTATTTATCATTACTCTGCCGCCTTGTTTTAATGCAGTATAAAATCTTTTAAATACACCAATATCATCTTCAATATGCTCCATTACATCAACTGAAAGAATAAAATCAAATCTGTTTTCAAAATTAATTTTTGTTAAGTCTGCGTATTCAAATTCAGTATTTTTTATCCCGCATTTATCAAAGAAAAATTTGCAGTCTTCAAGGTAGTCAACCTTTACATCAACAGCAAGCATTTTCATTGCAGTAAAACGCTTCGCCATAAAGTATGAATACTGCCCAAATCCGCAGCCTGCATCTAAAACATCATCGGGATTCTTTCTGCCGTATAACTCTTTAATTTTTAGTTTTACATACCACTCTCTTAGGAACATTAATCCCAGAATTTTATAGAATATTTTACGCAAAAATGGCGATTTTTTCACTATTCCGCCAATTTTATCTTTTATAGGATCGTACTGCAAAGTTATAATTTTAGTTGATTAATCCGGCAAAATATCTAATATAGTGTATAGTTACAATGAAAATAGAGTGTATTATACTTATTTTACTTTTCACCTTGCACCTTTCACGTTTCACCTTGCACCTTTCACATTCCTGAATTTTATTCCTATTATTTTAAAGAGAATTTTAATTATTTTTATATAATTAAATTTAATCATTATGCACTATAAATTTTTACTTTCGCTTGCTGTAATTGTTTCACTTGCAGTTTCATGCGGTGTTATTGAAAAACAGGTTAATAAATATACGGGTCATGATGAAGAAAAAATTGCGCGGCTTAAAAAAGAGGGAAGAAAATGTGAAGCCGAAATATTAAAAGTTGAAGATATGAATATCACCATTAACAAAAATCCGATGGTAAGGTTATATCTTGAAGTTATGCCTCCGGGTGAGCCTTCTTTTGATGCACAGGTGGAAATGGTTGTCTCCAGAGTTAACGTTCCCAGAACAGGTGATAATGTTACAGTATATTATAACCCAAAGGATAAAACGGATATTATTGTGGAATGATTTTTTGACTGCTCATAAGTTGCCCAGCTTGCAGAAATAATTTATAGAATATCAATTTAATATCTCACCTTTACAAGGCAGGCAGGAGTGAGCAGGTAAATATATTTTTTGCTTTACCCTCCCTCTCCTTCTGGGAGAGGGAGTTGGAGGGTAAGGTAATCAATTGCTACACTGAGATTAGTTCCATAAACCAATCAACTAATTTTTGCTTATGTCAAGTCCTTTCATAGGAGAAGGAGAAGATATATTTTTGCTTTACCCTCCCTCTCCTTTTAGGAGAGGGAGTTGGAGGGTGAGGTAATCAATATTCCCCATGCCCATAATTCCATATACCTCTCAGAAAATAAACTGTTCTTCATCCTCCTTTCTATTTAAAGGGGGGGAAGGTGGGTTATAATTTCACCTTATACTTTATGTCATTTACTTCACCATTTTTTGATATTTCTCAAACAATTATCTTTGTACTTTACTAATGTTACTAAAATTATTCATTAATGAGTGAAGAAAAGAAGAATAAACAGCAGGATAGCACAAAAGGCGCAGCCACTATGGATAAAATTGTATCGCTTGCCAAGCGTCGCGGATTTGTTTTCCAATCATCTGAAATCTATGGCGGTTTAAACGGCTGCTGGGATTACGGTCCGCTTGGTGTTGAACTGCTTAATAATATTAAACAGGCTTGGTGGCAGTCTATGACCTTCCGCGATGATGTTGAAGGTATTGATGCTTCTATTTTAATGCATCCAAAAGTCTGGGAAGCATCTGGTCATGTTGAAAATTTTACTGACCCTATGGTTGACTGCAAACAATGTAAAGCACGCTACAGGATTGATCTTCTCTTTGATATGCTTACTAAGAAGAATAAAAAATATTTTGAAGATAAAATTAAAACCGTTCTTGGATATGAAGATGCCTCAGATAAACAGGAATCTATGAACAATTATTTTTCTGATAATATAAATCTCTTTATTCCTGAAATCACATGTCCCAATTGCGGCAATACCGGTACATTTACCGAAGCCCGCAAATTTAACCTTATGTTTAAAACATATATTGGTGCAGTTGAAAGCCCTGACTCAATTGCTTACCTTAGACCCGAAACCGCACAGGGTATTTTTGTGAATTACAATAATGTTAAGGAATCAACCCGCCAAAAACTGCCCTTTGGAATTGCTCAAATCGGCAAAGCATTTCGCAATGAAATTAACACCAAAAATTTTCTTTTCCGCACACGCGAGTTTGAACAAATGGAAATGCAGTATTTTGTTAAACCCGGAACAGATGATGATTTATATAATGAATGGAAAGAACACCGAATCGGGTGGTGGCAATCACTCGGTATAAAACGTGAAAACTTAAACTTTGCGCCGCACCCTGCTGATAAGCTTGCACATTATGCAAAAGCTGCTGTTGATATTGAGTTCCGCTTTCCATTTGGCTTTGGTGAAATTGAAGGCATTCATAACCGAAGTGATTTTGATTTAAGCCAGCATACAAAATTCAGCGGTAAAAAGCTTGATTACTTTGATGAGCAGACTAAAGAAAGATTCACACCTTTTGTCATTGAAACCTCTGCAGGTGCATCCCGTGGATTTATGGCATTCCTGTGCAATGCCTATGATGAAGATACTGCCCCTACAAGCGAAGGCAAATCAGAATCACGAACTGTACTTCACTTTCACCCGAAACTTGCCCCGGTAAAATGCGCGGTATTCCCGTTAGTGAATAAAGACGGCTTGCAGGACCTATCACGTAACATAACTAATGATCTGCAGAAAACATTTAAGGTATTTTATGATGATTCAGGTGCTGTTGGCAGACGCTACCGCAGACAGGATGAATGCGGTACTCCGTTTTGTGCAACAATTGATTACGATACCCTGAAAGATGATACAGTAACTATCCGCGAACGTGATAGTATGCAGCAGGAAAGAATCCATAAGGATAAGATTAAGATGTATATTCTGGAAAAAATAAATAATTAATTAATATTCAGAATATTTATTGAAATGATATTGAAAAGAATAAAATAATTGAAATTTACTTAATAAGTATCATTTTATTTGTTTTTACATAATTACCGGCAATCATTCGGCAGAAATAAATTCCTGATGGAAGTTTTAATGCATCAAATGTAAAAGTATAATTTCCCTGTATATAATAATCAGCAACAGGTTTTGAAACAATTTCACCCATAGCATTAAAAATACTGATTATCACATAATCTTTTATTGGAATTGAAAAGTTTATTGATGTCAATGGATTAAACGGATTTGGATAATTTTGTTCTAGCTTGTATTCGTTTGGGATTAATTCATTGGTTTTAATAATACCTTCTAAAATATCAGCACTTATAATCACTTCATTATTTGTAGAAACTGCGGCATTAAAAATAGCATTACCGTCATATTTACAATCTATATCTGAGAGTGAATCAACTGCAGCTGTGTTATTCTGGAACCAGTTTGTACCATAATTTAGAGTCTTTATCAGTGGGTTATTACCAACTAAGGCACTTAAATAACCAATTCCAAATCCACTGCTATATGGAAGACTTATATCTGATGCACTTGATATTGCTATTCCGGTATTTATTGTTGAACCCGAGCCATTTAACTGAAATTTATATATATTTGGTAACGAACTGTAAGTTACAGCTATACAATTTTGATTTACGCAATCCACTAATATTCCCGTACCGGTTAAAGGAATATTTACAAAGTTCCAGTTCGCACCGCCATTTGTAGTAAATGTTACTTTGTTCACATCGTAGCTTCCAAATCCATAAACAAGTTCATTTACAACAAATATTGAACCAAGAGCTACAGTATTATATCCTGCACCTACATTCTGTGAAATCCAGTTATTTCCACCATCGATAGTCTTATAGACAAGTATACCTGAGCCAGTTGGACCATCACTTACAATTATACCAATGTTTGGCAATGTTTGTGCAAATTTTATTCCATTAATAAAACCTGCTGTTCCTCCAGTTGTTAGTACAATGTTCCAGTTAATCCCTTTATTTGTTGTTTTCCAAACCTTTGCATTTCCTCCTACACCCCCATTTGCGCCACCATCACCTACAAGTATCATGTTACTGTTTCTAATATTCACTGCATATAATTCAGGCCCGCTGAGATTACCGGTAATGTTTATAAAATTTATACCGTGGTTTGTTGTTAAGTAAACTTTTGCTGTATTTGCCATTCCGCCAGCAACTGCAATTAAACTATAATCGGCAACTGAAATTACCGGATCTAATCCTAGACCTGTTATATTTGATGAACCCGGGCATAAAGTCCACTGAGAAAATATATTAAAATTTAAAATAGTAGAAATTATAAAAAGGAAAGATAAGATTGTTTTCATTTATTTATGGGCTAATTAATAAACTGAAATCTTGTCCCAATATAATCATTTTTAAATAGGGATAACATTCTAAATTGAATGAAACTCAATTTTTAATTAACTTTGAAATTACACAAAAACCGAGTTTTTTATCAATTTTAAACAATATTGAATAAAGTTTTAATCATATCATACTACTTTCCGCCAATGGGTATGGGCGGGGTGCAAAGAACTGCAAAATTTACCAAATATTTAAATTCTTTTGGCTGGCAGCCGTATGTTTTAACTGTAAACCCCAAACTTTATCTTGCAAGCGATTACTGCCTGCTGAATGAAGTTGAAAAAGCTGGAGTTAAAATTTACCGAACCGGTAATGATACAGCTAAAAAAGGCAATAACAACGGACACAAAGTTGTTAAATTCAAAAAAGATTCTAACAGAAAATTCTTAAGTAATCTCTCACAGACTTTTCTTTTGCCCGATTCTAAAATATTATGGAAATCTGCAGCTATTTCACTTGGCAGCAGGATTATCGCAGATGAAAAAATAGATTTGATTTACGCTACTGCGCCGCCCTATACCGATTTTTTAATTGCATGTGAATTTAAAAATAAATTCGGGCTCCCGCTAGTTATTGATTACAGAGATTCATGGATAGACTGCCCAAATAATTTTTACCTTACACCTCTTCACAAAAACAAGCATAAAAAGCTTGAAGCCGAATCACTTGCTTGCGCTGATAAAGTAATTACAATTAATGACAGAATAAAAGAACTTATTCATTTAAGGTATCCTTTTGTTAATGATGAAAAAGTTTCTGTGATACCACAGGGATTTGATCCTGAAGATTTTAATTTTCCTGTTGATAATTCAAAAAACAAAATGCGTATTACATATTCTGGAAGTTTTCTTAATTATTATACTCCCAAACATTTTCTTGACGGCTTAAAACTTGCAATTGAAAAACTCCCCGAACTTAAAAATAATATTGAAGCATGTTTCATTGGAACATTTCCAAATGAATATAAAGAATATATTAATCAGCTTGGGCTGAATGATAATGTGAATTTAGCAGGTTACGTTGAACACTCTGTTTGTACAAAGTTGTTATCCCAAAGCGATGTACTTTGGATGATGATAAATAAAACCAATAGATCAGACCTGCACTCAACCGGCAAACTGTATGAATACTTTGGTGCTAATAAGCCAATACTTGCATGTGTACCAAATGGAGTTGCACGCAGGTCATTAGAAATGCACGGTGCAGTTATTATTACCGAGCCCGATGATGTTACAGCAATTGCTGATGCAATATTAAAATATTATGATCATTTTAAATCAGGCACACTGCCTAAACCAAACTCTCAGGTTACCGGGATGTACAACCGTAAAAGACTCTCAGGAAAATTAGCAGATGAATTTAATTTACTGCTTAAATATGATGAGGTGAGTGTTTAATGGATGTTCTGCTAATTGGCTCAGGAGGCAGAGAGCATGCAATTGCATGGAAACTTAAGCAAAGTCCCATGGTAACCAATTTATATTGTGCTCCCGGTAATGCGGGTATAAGCAGTGCTGCAGAATGTGTTGATATTAAAGCTGATGATATTGATAGTCTGCTGAAGTTTGCAATTGATAATAAAATTGATTTAACAGTTGTTGGACCCGAAGTTCCTCTGGAAAAAGGAATTACAGATCTCTTCAATAAATACAGACTTAAAATATTTGGTCCGCAAAAAGATGCTGCTATGTTAGAGCACAGTAAAGTTTTTGCCAAAGATTTCATGAAAAGGCATAACATTTCAACTGCTGCTTATAATATTTTTAATATAAGTGAAAAAGATAAGTTATTATCTTTTTTAAATGAAACAAAATTTCCTGTTGTTCTAAAAGCTGATGGTCTTGCAGCGGGGAAAGGTGTAATTATCTGTAATTCATTTTCTGAATCTGAACTTGCTGTAAAAGAATTTTTTGAAGATAAAATATTTGGTTCTGCATCTAACAATATTGTAGTTGAAGATTTCCTTGAGGGTGTTGAAGCATCTATTTTTGCCATTTGTGATGGAACTGACTTTATTATTCTGCCATCATCGCAGGATCACAAAAAGATAAACGATGGTGATACAGGCAAAAATACCGGAGGTATGGGTGCATATTCACCCGCAAATAAAGCCGTAACCCCTGAGGTGCTTAATAAAGTAACAACAAGGATAATTGAACCTGTTCTGAAAAATATGAAAGCAGAAGGCAAAGAGTTCAAGGGCTGTTTATACTGCGGGCTTATGATTGATAAAAATGGTGATCCGTTTGTCATTGAATTCAACACCAGATTTGGCGACCCGGAAACTCAAGCAGTAATTCCTAAAATTAAAAGCGATTTGTGTGAAATGTTCTTAGCTTCTGCAAACGGGAATTTAAAAAATTATAATCTCGAAACTGATGATAATTTTTACTGTACAGTTGTTCTTGCTTCAAAGGGCTATCCCGATAAATATGATACAGGTATGGAAATTAAAGGTCTGGAAAATATTGCAAACAATGAGCTTGTTTTTCATGCGGGCACAAAATCAATTAACGGTAAAATATTTTCAAGCGGCGGAAGGGTTTTAAATGCCACTGGTTCATCAGGGGTTAGTCTGCTTGATGCAATTAATTCTGCCTATCATATTGCTGAAAAACTTAATTTTCAAAATAAATACTACAGAAACGATATTGGAAAGAAAGGTTTGTAAATTTACTGAATGAATATTCTAATTACAGGCGGTGCCGGATTTATTGGCTCTAACATAGCTGATGCTTATATTGAAAACGGACATAATGTTATTATTATTGATAATATGTCCACAGGTGTTAAGGAATATATAAATCCCAAGGCTGCATTTTACAAAATGGATATTTGTGATAACAATATATCTCAGGTATTCAAAGAAAATAAAATTGATATTATAAATCACCATGCAGCACAGATAGATCTGAGAAAATCAGTTGAAGACCCCAAGTTTGATATAAATGTTAACATTGCAGGTTCTGTTAACCTTCTTGAAAATGCCAGATTGAACGGTGTTAAAAAATTTATATTTGCTTCAACAGGCGGAGCTATTTACGGAGAGCATGATTATTTTCCTGCAGATGAAAATCACCCCGTCAGACCAAGTGCCCCTTACGGCATTAATAAAAATTGTGTGGAAAAATACTTGTATTATTATAATCTTGTTTATAATTTAGACTATATTGTTTTAAGATATGCCAATGTTTACGGACCTAGACAAAATCCGCATGGTGAGTGCGGCGTGATTGCAATTTTTACCGATAAAATAATTAGCGGCAAACAGCCGCTGATAAACGGTGACGGCAAACAAACCCGTGATTATGTATTTGTAAAGGATGTGGTAAATGCTAATGTTCTTGCACTTGATGCTAAAGGACCGAAGATTTATAATATTGCAACAACCAAAGAAACGGATGTAAATTATATTTTTAACAGAATAAATCATTATGCCTCAGCAGGTTTTGATGAAAAACACGGTCCGGCTAAACTTGGTGAACAAAAAAGATCTGTTTTAAGCTTTCAGAAGATAAGCAGTGAGCTTGGCTGGCAGCCTGAAACTGATATTGAAACAGGTTTAAAAATTACAACAGAGTTTTTTAAAAATAAAATATAATATAAAATATTATCATTTAAAGTTTTGATAGAAAGTTTAGCAAACAAAATATTAAATTCTGAAAAAACTGCTGTTGCGCGTGGTATTTCTCTAGTTGAAAATGAATCTACAAATGCGGGCGAACTTTTAAAAATGCTTTATAAAAATACCGGTAAAGCATATTTAATTGGTATAACAGGTCCGCCCGGTGCAGGCAAAAGCACTATAACAAATGCGTTAACAAAAATTTTAAGGCAAAACGGTAAAAAAGTCGGAATAATTGCAGTTGATCCAACCAGTCCATTTACAGGCGGGGCTTTACTTGGTGATAGAATAAGAATGCAGGATTCCGGAACTGATGATGATGTATTCATTCGCTCAATGGCAACCCGTGGAAGTCTAGGCGGGCTTTCTAAAAAAGCCAAAGAAGCTTGCGATATTCTGGATGCAAGCGGCAAAGATTTTATTATTATAGAAACAGTTGGGGTTGGGCAAAGTGAACTTGATATTGCTCAAACCGCTGATACTACTATAGTTGTTTTGGTGCCTGAGTCAGGTGATGCTGTGCAGACAATGAAAGCGGGATTAATGGAAATTGGAGATATATTTGTAATAAATAAATCTGATAGAGAAGGCTCTGAAGCCCTTGGAGTAGCATTAAGAACAATGCTTCACCTTAAAATGACCAAACAAAGTGACAGAGAAATTCCCGTAATAAAAACAATTGCTACCGGAAATAAGGGCATTAATGAGCTTTATGACTTTATTATAAGGCATAAAGAATATCTTGAAAAAAAAGGAAAGCTTGAGCAGAAAAGAAAAGCAAACCTGATTAAACAGATTAATGTGCTGGTAAACAATAAACTTGAGCATAAGTTCTGGACAGCTGAAAAAAAAGTTAAACTTGATGATAAAATTCAGAAAATTTCTGAACGAGAAATCTCTCCTTATGATTTTGTTGATGAATTATTTTTAGAAACGTAATTATTAAATAAATTTAAATATATCATGGATTTTAATTTATCAGAAAGCAATTTAGAAATTCAAAAACTTGCAAGAGATTTTGCCCAAAACAGGATTGCACCTGTAATTATGAAGTATGATGAATCTTCAGAGTTTCCTTGGGAAATTGTTAAAGAGCTCAGCGAAATGGGTTTTATGGGTATTATGTTTCCTGAAGAGTACGAAGGCTCTAATCTTACAATTCTTGATTATGCAATTATTGTTGAAGAAATTTCCAAAGCAGACCCCTCCCTTGGGCTTACTGTGGCTTCTCATAACGGACTTTGCACTAATCATATTTTTATGTTCTCAAATGATGAGCTTAAAAAAAAGTATATCCCGGACCTTGCTTCCGGAAGAAAACTTGGTGCATGGGGACTAACTGAAAATGTTTCCGGCAGTGATGCTGCCGGTATGGCAACAACAGCAGTTAAAGATGGTGATTATTACATATTAAACGGAAGTAAAAATTTTATTACACAGGGCGGAGTTGGTAAAACTGCTGTTGTTACTGCTGTTACCAGCAAATCCAAAGGTTCTAAAGGTATTTCAGCATTCATTGTGGAAAAAGGTTTTGAAGGGTTTTCTGTTGGCAAAAAAGAAAATAAGCTTGGCATGCGCTCAAGCGATACCTGTGAACTTATTTTTGATAACTGTAAAGTACCTTTTTCAAACTTAATTGGTAATGAAGGTGAAGGATTTAAACAGTGTATGACAATACTTGATGGCGGCAGAATTTCAATTGCGGCACTTTCTGTTGGAATTGCTCAAGCTGCTTTAGACCATTCAATAAAATATGCTAAACAAAGAAAGCAGTTCGGCAAATCATTATCCGAATTTCAGGGGATACAGTTCAAAATTGCTGATATGACTACAGAATTAGAAGCAGCAAGACTTCTTACTTACAAAGCTGCTAAAATGAAAGATGAAGGAAAAGATTTTAAATTTGCAGCTTCTCTTGCTAAATATTATGCAAGTGAAATTGCTGTAAAAGCTACCAATGAGGCAATTCAGATACACGGCGGTTATGGGTTTATTAAAGAGTTTCCGGTTGAAAAATTATACAGGGATGTTAAACTGACAACTATTGGTGAAGGAACCAGCGAAGTCCAGAAAATGATATTGGCAAGAAACCTTGTTGAAATGTATTAAAAATTAAAACTTTAATTTTTTAAAAAACCCGCTATTAAAACGGGTTTTTTTGCTTTATATTTCTTTTTTATTTAAAATTTTATCAGCCAAAAATTGTTGTCCAAAGTATATAATCAAGTATAAGCGTCATAGCTGCTGCAAGTACAAATGCTCTGATTGTTGAGTTACCTACTCCCTGTGCTCCCCCATAGGTTCCAAGTCCAACATGACACCCTAATATTGATGTTGATGCTCCAAAGAAAAATGCTTTTATTAACCCGCCTGCAATATCCTTAACTTCAAAAACTCTTCTTGCACTTGTAAAAAATACCTGAAATGATACATCCATAAAAAAGTATGAAACTCCAAATGCACCCATAATAGCTATAAAATTTGCAAGAATTGTAAGCACAGGAAGCATAATTATACACGCTAAAAATCTGGGCATAACAAGATATCTTACGGGATTAATGGCAAGAGATTCCAAAGCATCAATTTGTTCGGTTACTTTCATTGTCCCAAGCTCGGCTGCCATAGAAGCTCCAACTCTTCCTGCCAGAACAATTGCTGTTAATACAGGTCCAAGCTCAATTAAAATTGCCTTTGTAACTGCCGAGCCCAAATATGAAAGTGATATGAATCCCTGAAATTGATATGCTGCCTGCCATGCCGAAACTGCTCCGGTAAAAAATCCGATTATTATAACCAATGGCAAAGAACCTACTCCAACATGTTCCATTTGGTTAATTATAAGTAACCTATCTCTGAATATCCTTGGAAAACTGAGGATAATTCCCCATATAAGCATTGTAATCTTGCCAACCTCAAGGAAAAAAAACTCTATCTTATCAATAAACCAATCAAATATTTTTACCATATCCCGCAAATATGGTTATTAAACCACAGTTAAACAATTCAATAAATTTATTCAATTACCTACGAATACCTTATCATTGAATACCATATCATTTAATTTATTTTTTTTAAAAAAAAGCATTGCAACATTATAAAAATTTATATAGATTATATTAATATTTTTACAAATTCAACAAATTATAATGAAAAGAATAATTATACTATTGCTTTTTCCTCTGTTTTTATCTTTTTTTTCATTCAATGATAACCCTGAAATTAAATATAAAAAAATTAGTGAAAGAGTCATTCTAAGAACATCTGATGGAGCAAAATATCAGCCCGGAATGATTAATATTAAATTTAAACAAACAAACAATAACATAACAGCTTTATCAACGGGTTTCAGCAGAATTGATAATATTGCTGCTCAATACGATGTTAAAAGTGTATATAAATTATTTCCTTTAAAAAAGGATGTAAGTAAACGTATGCCGGGAGATGAAGACCTTGATAAATTTGTGAGAATTAAATATAACGGAAACATTGACCCTACAGATCTTTCAGCAGAAATTTTAAAGCAGAATTCTGATATACTTGAATGGGCTGAGCCTGAATTTGTTTATGACCAGCTTTTTATTCCAAACGACCCTAGTGTAGGTTTGCAGTATCACATTAGCAAAATAAACTGTTATCAGGCGTGGGATATTACTCAGGGTGATACAAATGTTGTAATCGGTATTGTTGATAGCGGTAGTGATCTTGATCATCCGGATCTTAGCGCTAATATTAAATATAATTATTCAGATCCTGTTGACGGAATTGATAATGACGGTAACGGTTATGTAGATGATTTTAAAGGCTGGGATTTTTATTATTTTGATAATGATCCCAATATTAACGGCGGAAGTGATCATGGTTCACACGTTTCAGGATGCGCTTCTCAGGTTACTAATAATGGTGTTCACGGTGCCGGTCCCGGATTTAAATGCAAGCTAAAAATTACTAAACATGCCCCCGATGTACCTGATAACAGTATTTATAATTCAAATTCAGGCATTGTTTATCAATATCAAAATGGTGCAAAAGTTATTAATTGCAGCTTTGGAAGCGGTACTTATAGTGCAGCAACTCAAAATATCATAAATGATGCTTGGACTGCCGGTGTTGTTATTTGTGCTTCCGCAGGTAATGACGGAGCTAATATTCCAAGATACCCCGCATCCTATGATAATGTTGTTAGTGTGGCAGCTTCTAACTCTGCTGACCAAAAAGCAAGTTTTTCTAATTATCATTCTACAGTTGATGTTATTGCACCGGGTGATAATATTTTGAGTACACTCTATAATAATGGTTATGCAAATTTAAGCGGTACTTCTATGTCTTCTCCCGTTACAGCGGGAGTTGTTGCATTGATCCGTTCTAAATACCCCGCGTGGACAAATACACAGGTAGTTGACAGATTAAAGCTTGGGGTAGATAGTATCTATAATCTGAATCCCAATTATATTGGTTTACTTGGTACAGGCAGAGTTAATGCGTTTAAATGCGTTGCAGATTATCCAATTGTTTCACTGCTTAATTTTAATGCAAGCGATTCTTTATACGGCAATAACGATAAATCATTTGACATAAATGAAGTGGTTACATTTACTATAAATTACAAAAATATCTGGATTGCCGGAAATAATGTTTCACTAAGACTTTATACTTCAGACCCTGATGTAGAATTAGTTCAGGATTCGGTTTATGCCGGAAATTTAAATGCATACACAAGTTATAATACAACACCGGGCAATACATTCAGAGTAAAAGCAAAATCAACTTGCCCATTTGATAAAGTTGTAACTTTTAATTTAAGAACCTCAAATAATGCTTATAGCGATAATGCAACCTCAACTTTTACCGTTACATTCAGGCAAGGCTGGGTTACACACAGCGTTAATAATATGAAATTATCTCTTACAAAAGATGGGGCTGTTGGCAAGAAAACAGAAGCTTATGGAAATGGGTTAACTATCCCGGGTTATAACGGAAACCAGATGCTTGAAGGCGGACTTATGATAGGCATTAGCAATACAAAAGTTTCTGATGATTGCAGAAGAGGAAGCTCGCCAACAAATAAATCAGATACAGATTTTACTGCTATTAATCCGTATGTTATGCAAATGCCGGGAACAAATTCAAATGAAGACGGCAGAGGTTATTTTAATGATAATGGTGCCGGATCTAATAAAATCGGTGTTACTGTTCGTGCTGAGAGTTTTGCGTGGAGCAATTCTCCTGATGCAAATTACATTATTTTAAGATATACAATCAAAAATACAAGCGGTGCTGCAATTTCTAATTTATTTTCCGGAATTTACATGTATTTTACCCCCAATGGTGTAAACTCAAATAATTATTCTAAATTAGATACTATTAATAAATTAGGATATTCGTATAATAATTCAACACCTAATCCATATCTGGGTGTTGCTTTACTTTCTAACCAAACACTGAATTTTAAAACTTTAACTGCCGCTGAAGTATTAACCGGTTTTACTACGCAGGAAAAGTGGGATGCCTTAAGTAACGGTATTGTAAACGGAAGCGTTGGACCCGGTTCTAACTGTTTTGTTATTTCTGCCGGACCTATTAATCTGAATAATAACGATAGTGTTGTTGTTGGGTTTGCTGTTGTAAAAGGTAATGACCTTAATGAAATTATTACCAATACTAATACAGCAAAAAACAGATTTGGCGTAATTGGTATTCAGAATATTTCTAATAATATTCCTGAAAAATTTAACCTGTCTCAAAATTATCCTAATCCGTTTAACCCCGTTACAACAATAAAGTTTGATATTCCAAAAGAGGATAATGTTACTTTATCTATTTACGATATTACAGGCAGAGTTATTGAACGCAGTTCTAAAGAACTTCAGCCCGGTACGTATAAATACGAATTTAATGGAGAAAATTTTGCAAGCGGTATTTATTTTTATAAGCTGGAGTCTAAATACTTTAGTGCAGTTAAAAAAATGATTCTAATTAAATAATTTTCAATTAACTATATTTTAATTCATTATGAAAAATAAAACATTATTATTTTTTATTCTGATATTCTTTATATCAGCAAATGTTTTAACCGGTGATAGGTATCAAACTAAAATTGATAGAAATCAAAGGTTAAATGATGGCGGTTCTTTTTCTTTAATTCCCTACAATACTCTGCCGCAATCTGTTGTTTTTATGCCTCAGTTAGCACAGGGATTTAGTACAGATAGTATTACAGTGGGAAATGAAATACTTACTGGTATTTCAGGATTTTATGATTATAAAACTAATGGTGAAACCAATGAATATATACAGGTTGATCCTTCAAATCCTGATGTAATTCATGTAATTGATGTGCAGTCTGACTCCCTTGATGCTGCCGGAAGTACTACAAGAAAAACTAGGTACAGTTTTTCAACTGACGGAGGCAATACCTGGGAAACTTCAACAATAGAAGTTCCATTAGTGCGTTCAGGTTTTGGTGTGCTGCAGCTAACAACTGATGGTGCTGCTGTTATTTCTAATCACAATACAAATTCGGGAAATGTTATAGATGCAAACTTATATATAGATGTTGCACCTTTAGCCGGAACTTTTAACGAGTATTCTCATGCTTC
Source organism: Ignavibacteria bacterium (assembly GCA_020852705.1). GTDB lineage: Bacteria > Bacteroidota > Ignavibacteria > Tepidaquicellales > OLB5 > OLB5. The sequence goes on from JADZAP010000001.1 coordinate 140,863, forward strand.
TCACTCCCCGTTCGGAATTTGGCCCCAGATTTCTGTTTATAATAACGGTAATGTTGGCTTAATCAGCAGAAGGAACGTTTCTTCAACCGATCCTCCGGAAACTTTGTTTTATTCATATTACAATGGTTCATCTATGAGCACAAGAACCCCGTTATGGTTAACTGGTATGACCTTTAACGGAACTGTTGGAAGCAACATGAGGTATCATATAGCCAATAATAAACAGGGAAGAGTTACGGTTGTTATTGCTCCAGTAAATGAAAACGATACTTTGGAAAACAGTAAAATGTTCCAGATAACTTCTACCGATAACGGTGCAACCTGGGGAACTGCTTCAACTGTTTTTGCTCCATATACTATAAACAGCGGGCAGGATACTGTTGCAACTGCAGGAGGTTCTTATTTACTGTATAAAAAGAATACAAATAACTGGTATCTGGCATATCCCGTTACCGCAGATAATTTATTTGCAAACGGTGAGTTAAAATTAACTAAAAGCGATGGCAATACATTAACTACTACAACAATTTGTAACGTTAATGATGTGCAGGCAACTACTACTTACAGTCAGTCTTTGGCATTTGTATTTAATATTGATTTTCCGGCAATGGCGTTTTCTGAAGACGGCAGTACTTTGTATTGTGTTTACAGTGTGGTTAAATCAGATACTTCAAATGGCGGATTTAATCAAAGAGATCTTTATATGCAGTATTCACTTACAGATGGTGCAACATGGTCAACTCCGCTGAGATTAACAAATACTCCGACAATTGATGAATCATATCCTTCTGTTTCATTATACAATAAAGGTTCAAACGGAAGTGCTTATGAATTAAATCTTGTATATATGAAAGATCCTGGTGTTGGACCTGCATCTTTTAACGGTAATGGTACACTTGCTGCGCCATCAAGAAATTTTCAGGTTTACAGAAAATTAACAGGTACATCTCCTATCGGAATTGAAAATAATCAGAATAATTTAACTGATTGGCATCTTGGACAAAATTATCCAAATCCTTTTAACCCAACAACTAAAATTGAGTACAATTTAAAGAAAACCGGTTTTGTTTCTTTAAAAGTTTACGATATTCTTGGACGGGAAGTTGCTAATTTAATAAATGATATACAAACTGCGGGTGTAAAATCCATTGAATTTGATGGTACAAATTTACCAAGCGGCATTTATATTTATAAGTTAAAAGCCGGTGATTTTTCTGATACAAAGAAAATGATTTTAGTAAAATAATTATAAATCCAATTAAGAAAGGATAAATATGAAAAAAATGTTAACTTTCATTCTGCTCATACTTTTAAGCTATCCGGTTTTATCTGATAGTCATAAAGCTATGAGAGAAAATAAAGCTCTTGAAAACGGTACACAAATTCTTGATAACAATTTTGTACCTGTTTATGGGCAAACTTTTGCATTAGATACTGCAAGAAGAGTCCCCGGTTTGGTAACCTGGTGGGATTATGCAACTAACGGTCAAAACCAGCACCAAATAGTTGTTCTTGGTGATACTGTTATTGCAGCTGTACAATATACAGATTCAAGCAGTGCGGCTACTTCTTCAGGAAGAACTATGTTATATCAGGTTAGTTATGATGGCGGTTTAACATGGTTAACAGATCCAATTGAAATTGCACCATTACCATTAGGTGGTGCATATCCTGATATTGTACCGGTAATTTTAAGCGGTAACCGTACAATTGTACTTACCGGAAGACAATTTTCAGGCGGCAGCAGAGGTTTTAGCGGTGTTGATGTATTATTAGGTGCTGGTTCTATAACATCTACTTTAGTACCGGCTCCAGGAAGTGACTATTTTTCATGCTGGTTAAGTTCTTCCAATATTGGTGGAACATATCAATCAGGAGATACATTGTTTTTCAGAAAATTTGACTATACAACCAATACTTACGATACAAGATTGCTTTTAGCTACTCCTACCACAGAAATTGACGCAAGCGGCAGAAAAATGATTGCATCATCAAGCGATGGACAAAATGTTTGTGTTGTTTGGTGGAAATCAACTGCTGGCACTGAAGCTTTAAATTGTAAATTTTCTACCAATAGCGGTACTAGTTTTGGTTCAATGACTAATATTTGTACTGATCCTTTAACTGTAGGAAGTGATCAGGTTTTCCCATGGTTTGGTATGGATTTAGCTTATAAACCGGGTTCAAACACAGTTTCTGTAGTTTTCTGCACTCAGCCGGCTGGTGCTACGGGTGCTGCTCAAGGTTGGAAAATAATGTATTGGTCTCCCGGTATCAATGGCGGCACACCTGTTAGAATTGCTGACTGGACTAATACCCCCGTTCTTGCAGATACTGGTTATATAAATACTTCAGCTTCTCAATTGCAGGTCGGTATGGTTGGAATTTCTCACCCAACTGTTGCTTATTCAAATGATGGCTCAACTATTTATTGCGTATTTTCTGGAATTCAAAAGGATACATCAGATTATGGGTACTTCTTTAATGATCTGTATTCATCCTATTCTTCAAATGATGGCGCAACATGGTCAGCACCTGTTAAGCTTTCAGTTTCTGCTGTTGATGGTGATGAAATTTACCCCACACTTTCAAAAAATGGCAATACAAGTACAAGTTTTGGATTATTATATTTTAATTCCGGATTCCCGGGCAGTGCAAGCTTTACAAATACAACTACACCTCGCTCACGGAATTATACTATATATACCAGAATAAATCCTGTAACAGGCGGACAAATTCCTATTGGCATAAATACTATATCAAATGAAATTCCTTCTGAATTTAATTTAAAACAGAATTATCCTAATCCATTCAATCCTTCTACCAACATTAGGTTTGAGTTGAAATCAAATTCGGTTGTAAAATTAACAGTATTTGATATTACCGGAAAAGAAATTACTAAATTAGTTAATAATGAAAATGTTCAAGCAGGTATTCATGAAGTAAAATTTAATGCATCTAATTTTGCTTCCGGAATTTATTTCTATACATTAGAAACAAAGGATTTTAAACAAACAAAGAAAATGATGTTAATTAAATAACATTAATTCATTTTATGTAAAAAGGGCAAAAGTTTACATTTTTGCCCTTTTTTATTTATTTTATTTTAAAAGCTGGTATTTATACTAAAAAATGCCTTTTTGTTATATACTTGATTTCATTTATAATTTCAATTATATTTAATCATTAAATTTAATTTTTATCTATAATTAATCAAGAAAGGCAATTCCAATGAAACGACTTATTCTGCTTGTTATTGCTGTTTCTTTTGTTGCTGCAATGTTTTATAGTGTAGGCAACAAAGGTCCTCAGCAAATTTCTGATATAAAAGAAACAGGTAGTGTTCAAACAAATAATAAACCACCTGTACATTTTGAGTCTAACTCAGTTTTAGATACATTAGGCACAGTCCCCGGGCTTACCGGTTACTATGACTATTATACCAATGGTAATAATCTGCACAGAATTTGGTTAAGCGGTGATACGGTAATAGTATCAGTTGACCAAACAGATTCTGCAAATGCTCAAACTTCAACTGCCAGAAAATCCTATTATCAGTTCACCACTAATAATGGTGTAACATGGGGGTCAGATGCAATTCTTGTTGGTTCTGACGGAAATGCATATCCTAACTTAGATCCTATGGTACTTTCAGGTGCTAGAACAGTAGTTTTATCCGGAAGGCAATTTGTTGCTGGTGCAAGAAGAGGTTATGTTGGTTCAGATGTAATTTTAGGTGCTGGTTCATTTACAAATACATTAGTTAATACCGGTTCAGGCGGTGATAACTTTGGCGGTGTATTAAATGCAACTACATTAGGCTGCGGATGGTTTGGCGGCGGTTCAGCAGATACCATTTATTATGCGAATTTCGATATTACAACCAATACATATTCTAATCCGATTGTACTGTTTTCAGGAGTTCCTGCAAATGGAAGACAATTTACAGCAGCCAATGGCAATAATGCAGTTTCAGTTGCTTACTGGAATGCTACTGCACCAACAAGTATAAAGGTTAAATCATCAACTGATGGCGGTACAACATTCGGTTCTGAAGTAACTGCTGTAACAGAAGGACTTGTTGTTAACGGTACACCTATTGCTCCATGGTTTAATGCTGATATGATATATAAACCGGGAACAACTAACCTGTATATGGCATTTGGTACTTTATTAACAGGAAATTTTGGAACTGTACGCGGATATAAATTAATGGTTTGGTCTCCGGGATTAAACAGCGGTACACCGGTTAGAGTTGTTGATTACTTAAACTATCCTCCAATGGCTGATACAAACGTTTATAATGCTAGTCAAAATCAATTACAGGTTGGTATGACAGCTATGTCACATCCGGGCTTGGCATTTTCAAGTGATAACTCAAGATTGTTTGTAGTATATTCAGGTCAGCAGCTTGATACTTCATCTTATGGTTTTAATTATAATGATATTTATGTTCAGTATTCAGATGATAACGGTACAACCTGGTCAGCACCTCGTAACTTAACAAATACTCCAACTGCTGATGAAATTTATCCATCAATTTCCAGAATTGGCAACGGAACTGAATCAATTGCTATAACTTATGCACTTTCTGAATGTCCGGGTTCAACAAGCTTTACAAATACTACAACTCCAACCTGTAAAGTTTACCAGATATACAAAAAATATAATCCTGTTACCGGCGCTGTTATAGGTATTCAGAATATTTCAAATGAAGTTCCTTCTGGATTTTCATTATCACAAAATTATCCAAATCCGTTCAACCCTAATACTAAAATTAGGTTCTCTGTACCAAAAAGTTCAATAGTTACACTTGAAGTTTTTGATGTTACAGGAAAATTAGTAAAAACACTTGCTAGAAATGAAGCTGTTACAGCCGGAACAAAAGAAGTTGATTTTAATGCATCCGGTTTAGCAAGCGGAATTTATTTCTATACATTAAAATCAGGTGATTTTACTCAGACTAAAAAGATGATTTTAGTTAAGTAATTGTTTTTAACAAATTCTCATAAAGGGGCATTTAAAAATGCCCCTTTTTTTATTATTTCAAAATTTTAAATTTCAATGCCTGAATTTATACTGCTTAAATTATTCTTAATTTATACTTGACTTCATTTTTTTATTATATTATATTTATTTTGAAATTAAGAAAAAATCAGCTAAAATTACAATTAATGAAAAATTGAGATTATAAATTTTTTATTTTTTTAACATGTTTTTTCTTGAAGTAATTTTTAAGTACTAAAATAAAAAGTAAATATTATTTAATAAAAAGAGATTAATTTTTTAAACTCTTTTTAAAACAAATCGGAGGTAATTTAAATGAGGCTATTTAACCATTTCTTAGCCCTTCTTTTAATCATTGCAGCTGCTGGAACAAGCCTTCACTCTCAAACTACCGGAAAAATTTCCGGTGTTGTTAAAGATGATAAAGGTGAGTTTCTAATAGGAGCTCGTGTTGAAATTGAGGGAACTCAATTGAGAGCCGGTACTGATGAAAATGGTCAGTATGCAATTCTTAACGTTCCGGTAGGAACGTATTCGGTTAAAGCAACTTATGTTGGTTATGACCCGCAGGTTCAGTCTAAAATCAGCGTTAGTGTTGGCTTAACATCCACTGTAGATTTCGTGCTTTCTGTTGGAGGTGTTGTTATTGATACCACCACTATTATTGCAAAAAGAAAAACAATAGATAACGGAAGCGGAAAGATCATAGGTTCAGAATTTATTGATAATACCGGTATCAGAGGTATTGATAATATTGTCGCAAAAACTAGCGGTGTTGTGCAGGATGAAAAAGGTTCAAGCATTAACATCCGCGGCGGCAGAACCGGTGAAACTACTGTAATTATTGATGGTGTTGTAACTAACAATCCGCTTGATAGAGGTTCTACGGCTAATGTTTCTACTAATGCACTTAAAGAACTTTCCGTTTTAACAGGTGGTTTTAGTGCTGAATACGGCAACGTGCTTAGCGGTGTTATTAACGTTACTACTAAATCAGCTCAGTCTGATTATACTGCATCAATTGAAGTTGTCTCTGATATTGTTGCAGGAGATTATATAAAAACAAAATCTCAGGGCTATAATGTTTACAGTGCAACATTAGGCGGACCTGTTATCCCTTCAAAAAAATTAAAAAAAGTATGGTCTGTTTATGGTAGTTATGAAAGAGAATATAATCTGGTTGACCAGCCCGTTAATACTGATGTAGCTGAACTTTGGGCAGATGATGGCATTTTACCAAATTTCTCCAGAAATGGACAGTCATGGACTGGTAAAACAATTATCAGTGTTGGCGAGATGACAAAAGGTAAAGTTAATTTAACTTTAACCGGCGGTTATTTTGGTAATAAAGAGCAATCAAGAATTTGGACCGGTTCTTTTGGTAAATTTAATTCATATCATAATCCGCTTGTTAAAGATGAAAATCATCAGGGTTATGTTAAAATTAACCAATCCTTCGGCTCAAAAACATTTTATGATCTGCAGGCATCTTATTTACTTTCAAAATATAAAAGAGGTGACGGAATATTTTTTGTTGATGATATGATTCAGGGAAGAGATGGTAATATGTATCCTTCTATATTAGCTTACGGTGATACAAACACTGTTCCCGGATTAACAATTATGGGAAGCGGGCTTACATCAGGTAGTAATTATTATGGTGTTTTCAGAAGACCCGGTACAGTTAGCGGAACTTACTGGAAGAAAAATACCGAAGCTATTTCCTTTAATTTGAATTTTACTCACCAGATTTTAACTAAAAAATATGGTAACCATGAAATAAAATTAGGCGGTGAGTTTAAACAGTTTAAAGTCAGAAATTTTCAGGCAAATGTTATTGGTTATAGCTCAATAACTAATCCTAATAAATATGCAAACGGACAAGGTAATGGCAGCGTAATTAATTATCCGGTTGTAGATGAAAATGGCGCTAATTCAAACTTTGTTGAAGCCTATGGATATGATGTTTATGGAAATGAAATTGAAGAAGACTACATTGTAAACGGATTAAACGTTACAGAGGCACCTAAAAAACCAAGGATAGGCGGTTTTTATCTGCAGGATAAAATGGAATTTGATTATTTTAATACCAATATAGGTGTAAGAGTTGATTACATGGATCCTAACACTTTGGTTCCTATTGATTATTTTAATTTAAAAGGTAATGATGGTGTTTTAGATATGGCTGATTATAAATCAGTTGAAAAAACAATCGAATTCAGCCCAAGACTTGGATTCTCATTCCCAATTACTGAAAAAACTGTATTCCATGCTCAATACGGTAAATTTATTCAGTTACCTGCTTTGCAGTATTTATATGAAAATCAAAGAGTAATCAGAGATATTGCTGATGGTGGAGTTGGTTATTATACTGCATTCAATAATCCATTGTTAAAACCTGAAAGAACTACTGCCTACGAACTTGGCGTAAGACATACTGCAGGTGATTATGTAACATTGGGATTAACTGCTTATTACAAAGAAACCTCTGATTTAATCAAGATTAGAAACATTAAAGCTAACGATAATTCTTACACATTTGCTATTTATGATAATGGTGACTTTGGTATTGTTAGAGGTGTTGACTTCAGTCTTGATTTAAGAAGAATTAACAGACTCCGTGCTACAATTTCTTACGGTTTATCATTTGCTTCCGGAACCGGTTCAAATGTTAATAGTCAATATAATATTGCATATAACGGAGATGAAGCTCCAAGAATTCCTACTGCTCTTGATTATGATCAAAGACATACAGGTACAGTTGAGCTTGACTACAGATGGGGAACGCAGGATGTTCCTAAAGGTTTCTGGGGCGGTGTACTTTCAAGATTAGGTTTTAACGTACTGTTTTCATTTAACAGCGGAAGACCATATACACCTTCTGATAATTCCAGAGACCCATTAGGTGTAGTTTCATCTGTTGGCGGTGAAAGACCTGTTGCTCCGCTTAATTCTGCTTACACTCCTTGGAATTTGAGACTTGATCTTAAGATTGATAAATCATTTAAGATCTTTAATAAATTAAATGGTAATATTTATATTCTGGCATTAAATGTTCTTGACCAGACACTTATTAATGATGTATTTGCTACATCAGGTGAACCCGGTAACACCGGCTGGTTAAACAGCTATCCTGGCAGAGTTTGGCAGTCACAAAATCCTCAAACCGCTGTGGATTACTATAATATCAGATCACATGCAATTGGTAACTACGGACCGCCAAGACAGGTTAGGCTCGGATTTAGACTATTCTTTAATTAATTTACCGGAGTGTTAATAAATATGAAAAATATATCAATAAAATTATTATTATTAATCGTTACCGGTGTGGTTTTATTTACCCCGGTAAATGATATTATTTCCAAAGAAAGGAAAGGGTTCTCCCCGGTAATGACAAATGCCGGGGTTACAAACAACTTCCTTCAGGTAAATAATATCAACGCTATATTCAGAAGTGATGGCTATTTTAATTACGATAAATTTAACTTCTCAGGCGGTGAAGCTGGCTTTGTTTGGCCTGTATCATCCCCTCAAAGACAAACAGCAATTTTTACAACAGGTATTTATATTGCTGCAAAAATAAACGGAGATTTAAGGTTAGCGGCTTCTATGTATAATACTCACTTCTCCCCGGGTAATATTCCGGTTGCAGGTCAAGTACCCGGTTCATCTGTTTGTTCTGACCCAAGACTAAAGGCATATCAGGTTAATCTTTCAGATCCCAGTTTAGTTAACGGCGGAAATCGCCAAAAATTTGCTGCCGGCAGATCCTATGATATTACTTATGATTCATGGGCAAGCTGGCCTGTTGATCTTGGTGCTCCTTATGTTGAAGTAAACGGAATCCCCGGTTATCAGCCGGCTTATGATGGCGATAGACCCGGTATTGGTAACAGTGCAGCACGCCCCGATGAAATTATCTGGTGTGTATTTATGGATTATACAAATTGCAATAATAATATACATGTAGCTGAAATATCATTACCCGGAGGAACTCTTCCTATGGGAGCTGAAGTTCAGCAAACATCATTTGCATTTTTATCTCCCGGTTTGCTTAATATGTATTTTGTTAAATGGAAGATAATTAATAAAAGTAACGATGTATGGGATAGCACTTATACTTCAGTAAACTGTGACCCTGATTTAGGCGATGCAAGTGATGACGCTGTAGGATGCGATTCAACACAAAATATAGGTTTCTGTTATAACTTTGATAACGAAGACCCGCAGTATGGTTCTGCACCTCCTGCAGTGGGCTTTAAATACTTACAAAGCCCTATTGAATATACCGGGAACCCGGCTGATACTGCAAAATTGCCTTATGGTACATTAGTTGGTTACAGGTCATTGGGGCTTTCAAGTTTTAACTATTTTGCTAATTCAGGAAACACATGTTTAGGTGACCCTGATAATTATATACCGGCATATAATTTTATGACCGGTAAAGATGGATGCGGTAATCCGTTAATTAACTGGGTAACCGGCGGTCCTTCACGTTATAAATGGAATGGTGACGCATGTAATAAAACCGGCTGGTATGATAGCGTTATGGGCGATAAAAGATTTCTGCAAAACAGCGGACCGTTTCAAATGAACCCGCTTGATACACAGATTATTTGTATTGGTGCTTTTATTGAAAGAGGTTCAACTAATAACCAAAGTGTTTGTAAGTTATTGGATGCCGGCTCCAGAGTTCAGCAATTTTATAATTCAAACTTTGCGGCTACTCCGCTTCCGCCTGCACCGCAGGTAAATGCTGTTGCTAACGGTGATGGTAAAGTAACCCTGTATTGGGGTGATAGGTCTGAATCTTATAATGTATATGACTCTTTAGGTCAAACAGGAAGTTGGACATTTCAAGGATATAATATATATCAAATAAAACCCGGAACATCAGGTGATAATACTGATGAAAGAGTGCTTATTGCTACTTATGACCGCATTGACGGAATTAAGATAGTTTATGATACTATTTCTGTTATTCAGCCAAACGGTACTACACAAGATGAGTACAAACCTGTCGCATTTGGTAATGATAATGGTGTTGCAAGAATGATTACACTTTCTGTAAACCAATATCCTTCCGGTGTTAATAACTTCTTTATTAACGGTACAACTTACAGGTTTGCAATTACTGCTTACGGTGTTAACTTAAATGCAGGCAGACCGTTTAAAGTACTCGAAAATCCTGTTTCATCACAAATGTTAAATGTAACTCCTAATTTCCCAATGATGGGAACTAACTTTGTTAATAAGTCTCTTGATACCATACCTACTAACAGACCTGACAGAGTATTTTTCCCAATAGTAATTGATCCGTCAAAAGTTCTGACAGCTAAATACAAAATGGTTTGGTCATCAGATACAACATGGAAAGTTGTTAGAATACAGAATGCGCAGACAGATACTATATTAGGTAATATGTTTAACAGGTCATTACTTGATAATAATGCATATATTGTTGATGGTCTATTATTTAAAGCTGATACAATATCAAAATCAAATTATGGTGTAATTACAGATCCGGTCGCAGGTTCACAATCCTATAATCGCGGATGGAATTACACAGGCGGTAATCTTAATTTAAAAGGTGTTGATACAGCAGGTTTAACTACTGCATACCCAAGCGGTAACTATAAGGTTATGCAAAGTTATTCAATGGGTTTAACCTGGCCTAATGGAAGTGCTTTTAAATCTAATTTTACCAGTAAAATTGATCTGGCTTTCTTGCAGGTTTCAGCTTTAAAAAATGTTAAAATAACATTTGGTACAACCCAAAAAGCATACAGATACAGAGGTGCGGTTAATAACTCTCCGTATGTTGATTATGTTGATGTACCGTTTAAAGTTGAAATTGATGACCCGATGGATACAAATTCTACTGTACCAAGGCAGGTAAATGTTGCTTTCTATGATGGTGACTCAAGCGGTACATGGAATCCAAAGGCTGGTAGTTATGGCGGCTTGGAAATAGTATATATTATGTATTCTACTTATGATGCTAACCCAAGTACATTCTATACTACTAAAAACATCAATTTCCAGACTCAATTTAAGCAAATGGATGTTCAATATGTTTGGTGGCCGCAGCTTATCAATAACGGACCGGCATACAATAATGGTGATGTATTGGAAATTGTACCTTACACAAGGCTGCAATATCAGCAATCACCCGGTACGGTTACTGTAGTAGAAACTCAGTCAACTACAGCTCCTACTATTGGAAATAATGAATTAGCATCATCAAGAGGTGAATTATCAACTGTTAGAGTAGTACCAAATCCGTATTACGGAGGTCATGCTCAGGAAACTAGTCCTTTTGACAGATTTGTTAAATTTATGAACATGCCAAAAACTGCTACAATTTACATTTATTCCTTAAATGGAAACCTTGTAAGGCAGATAAATAAAGATGACAATACTACTTCAATTAACTGGGATCTGTTAAATACCGATAGGATTCCTATTGCAAGCGGTATTTATATAGCATTTATTGATGCCCCGGGCATTGGTACTAAAACTATTAAACTTGCTATATTTACACCGGAAGAAAGAATTGATTCATTCTAAACAGTATTGTAAATAATTCAATAAGGAGCTAAAAAAAAATGAAATTATATCAAAATATAAAAATAGCTGCTAAATCAGCATTGATATTTACTTTACTGATAGGCAGCATCAACTTTGCAGGGGACCGTAGTAAATACGGTACCTCTGCAGCACCGGAATTACTTATTCCGGTGGGATCTAGGGGTACATCACTCAGCGGATCCATGATTTCTTCCACTACTGGCGTAGATGCTATGTATTGGAACCCGGCTGGGCTTTCTATATTAAACAGCCGTACCGAAATTCTTGCTTCACACATGAAATACATTGCTGACATTAATATTAATTATGTTGCAGGTGCAGTTGATCTTGGCGGCATGGGTGTTATTGGCGCCAGTTTAAAATCTTTAAGTTTTGGAGATGAACTTGTTACAACTTTGGAAAACCCCATGGGTACCGGAGAAACATGGTCACCAACATACTTAACTACATCTGTTTCCTATGCAAGAAAAATGTCTGATAAGATTTTGTTTGGTGCTACTGTAAAAGTTATCTATGAGCAGATTATGACAGTTTCTTCAACCGGATTTGCTTTAGATTTCGGCTTACAGTACATTGCCGGAAAATCAGGTCTAAAGTTTGGCGTAGCACTCAAAAACTTCGGTCCATCAATGAAATTTGATGGCAGCGGTTTAGATGCTTACTACGAACCATCAGGAACTCCTTCTGGTTCAACACCTGAACCAAGAAGAATTACTTTACAGGATTTTTCTCTTCCAACAACTCTCGAAATTGGTTTATCCTATGATTTACCTGTTGGAAAGAAGAATAATGTTCAGCTTTCAACCACGTTCCAAAATAATAACTTTTCAAGTGATGAATACAGAGTTGGGTTAGAATATAACTATAACAATTACGTATTCTTAAGAGGTGCTTATGCCTTCACACCTGATTACAAAGCTGAAGATGGTTTAACCAAAAAAGACCAGAACATTTTTGGACCTACTTTTGGAATAGGTTTAGCATATCCTTTTGGAAGTGTTAGACTTGGACTTGATTATTCATACAGAATGACTGAGAAGTTCCAGCCAAATCAATGGTTCTCATTTACTATGGGCTTTTGATAATTAATTATAATTTATAATTTGAAAATGCCATTTACTATGTAAATGGCATTTTCTGTTTAAAATTAGAACATTTATGTTACGTGCAAAAAAACAATTAATACCCTCTTTATTTTTATTTTTTATTTTTACAAATATTAGCTTTTCTCAAAACAATTTATCTTTTGACTATGACTTTTCAATATTCAGAGATGAGGGTACAAAGGTTTTTGTGGAATTATATTACGGGTTTGACCCGCATGATTTGATATTTATTAAGTCAGGCAATAACTTTGAAGCAACCGGAAAATTCCAGTTAGATATTATTAACAAGCTAACTTCTAATACTGTAGTAATGAAAGAATTCAGAGTACCTGTTACACTGTCAGATACTTCAGGTGTTTCAAAGAATTTCCATTTAACAGGACAATTAAATATTGTTCTCGACTCTGGAACATATATTATTAAATTATCCGCCGGTGATCTTAATAATGAACATAAAGTTTATAATTCTCAGGAAGAGGTTCATCTTAGTTCTTTTCCCGAAAAAAATGTTAGTATAAGTACTATTGAGTTGGGTACTAAAATTATTAAAAGCACTGACGAAAGTAATATATTTTACAAAAATACCTTAGAGGTAACACCAAATCCTTCTAATCTTTACGGAAAAAATCTTTCTAAACTTTACTATTACATTGAACTTTACAATCTAAATAATAAAGAGCTGGGTGAATCATTTTCTGTTATCACATCATTGGCAAATCAGGATGGCTCTGAAATTAATAATTATAAAAAAACGTATGATCTTAAAACTGAATCTAAAGTTGAATATGGTTCAATTGATATTTCTGCTCTAAAATCAAACAAATATCTGTTTCTGGTTAAATTAACTGATAGTAAAGAAAATGAAATTCTAAGAGCTTATAAATATTTCTTTGTCTATAATAGTGATTCAGCCGTTGTACAAACAAATCTAACAGAAATAGAAAATGAATACTTATTAAGCGAGTATAGCAAGATGCCTGAAAAACAGGTTGATGATGAATTTAATAAAGCAATTTATCTGATGTCTGATAAGCAAAAGGATAAATATGAATCATTAAAAAATCTGGATGAAAAAAGGATGTATATGTTTAAGTATTGGAAAGGGATTTCTTCTTATATTAATAAGAAAGATTATTTTTCAAGAATTGATTTTGCAAACAAAAATTTTAAATCAGACCTGCGTGAGGGATGGAAAACTGACCGCGGCAGGATTTATGCAATTTATGGCAAATATGATGAAATTGAAAGGTATCCTTATGAAGGCTCAACTCGTGCGTATGAAATCTGGACATACAATAATATTCAGGGCGGTGTAATTTTTGTTTTTGTTGATAACAGTACAGGGCTTGGCGACTATACTCTTGTACACTCTACTGCTCAAAATGAAATTAATGATGAATTTTGGAAAGATAAGATCAATATTAATTAATTTTTAAGCCGGTTTTTACCGGCTTTTTTATTGCATAATTTTAGGGTTTAAACAAACAATTAAAATTGTGATATTTGAAAATTATTAATACAAAGTGTTCAAATTCAGATATCACATAGTATTTACTTCGCTTTTTCTTTCTATTATACTTTGGCTAAGTTTAAATTTTAACCAAGTTTACGAAATTGAAAAAACAGTACCTGTTAAAATTAATATTAACAAACCTTTTGCTGTTTCCGGTAATATTCCGCTTAAACTTGATGTGAAGTTCAGAGGTATTGGCTGGAACCTCATCAGATTGTTTACTTCAATGAACCTTGAGTTCAACTATTCTATTAATGCCAGAAAAAAAGATCAATTTATTATTTTAACAAAAGAGTTTCTTAATAATAATTTGGGCTTAATGCAAAATCTTCAGATAACCTCGGTATCCCCTGAAACCCTTTTTGTTAAAATTGAAGCTTATGAAGAAAAATATGTTAAAGTTGAACCAAATTTAATAATTAATGCTATGGATGGGTATCAGGTTGTAGGTAAACCAATTATTGAACCGGATAGCATTAAAATTGGTGGTGCTATAGATATTTTAAAAGTTTTAGATACACTGCATACATCTCCGCTTATTTTTGATAATGTTAATGCCGGCATAACGAAAAATGTTAAAATTTCAGATAGTCTTAGCAACATACTTTGGTTTTCTCAAAATAATTTTGATTTGAAAGTTAATATTGAACCAACGGCTGATAAAGAGTATTCCGGCTTGGAAATTAAGGTTAAACAGGTTCCGGATGATAAAGAAGTTTTACTTATTCCTCAAATTATCACAATTCAGCTTAAAGGAGGGGTGAACCAGCTTGCAGGCATTGATCCCGGTAAAATTGAAGCTTGGATTGAATACAGAAGCATTTTAGCTGATTCAACAGGTTCTTTAAAACCTAATT
The DNA here is from genome assembly GCA_020852705.1 of Ignavibacteria bacterium. Taxonomy (GTDB): domain Bacteria; phylum Bacteroidota; class Ignavibacteria; order Tepidaquicellales; family OLB5; genus OLB5. The sequence goes on from JADZAP010000001.1 coordinate 155,937, forward strand.
TTTCTGTCCCCCCCGGCTGTTCAGTTATATCTGTTAAACCCGAAACTATTCAGTACGTAATTAAGAAAAAGTTTTAAAATATTTATTTTGATAGAACAATTTAAAATTGAATTACGCTCTTTATTTTCAGCAATTAAAACATTAAGTTTTAAGGAAAGTTTTATATTTATTTCCGTTGCTTTAATCACCTTTATTTCTATGTATTATGCAAATCCGTTTTTTTTCAGGAAAACCTTTGATACAAATGATGACAAGTTTTATTCGTTTCTGTATTGGTGTTCTGCAGATGGTTTTTTAATGCTGATAATTCCAATTATTTTAATACCTGTTGTTTTAAAGGAAAAATTATCTGATTTTGGATTCAGGTTAGGTGATTATAAGTTTGGATTGAAATCTGCCGCTCTTTTTATTGTCATAATGCTTCCTTTTTTATGGATAGCATCGGGAAATGAAAGTTTTGCACGAACCTATCCTCAAGGCGGCTCTTATGTTAGAGAAAATATCTCTGTTTTGCTGTATTATGAACTTTTTACCGGATTTTATATGCTTGCATGGGAGTTTTTCTGGCGCGGATATATGTTATTTGGACTGAAACAAAAATTTGGTTTCTATGCAATTTTTATTCAAATGATACCTTTTTTTATTTTACACAGAGGTAAACCCGAAATTGAAACTTTTGCTTCTATTTTTGCCGGATTAATTCTTGGTGTGCAGGCATGGAGATCTAATTCTTTTATATATTGTTTTATTGTCCACTGGTTTGTAATTATTTTTGTCGATGTTATTTCTGTTTTAAGATATAAATCGCAATCATACGGAATTGGACCGGATGCTTTTATTAAATTATTTATCAATTAAATCTGAATTATTATGAAATTGTGTATTAATATAGATCATATTGCTACCCTGCGTCAGGCAAGGCTTCAAAATGAACCAGACCCCATTATTGCTGCCGGTATTTGCGAGCTTGCCGGTGCTGATGGCATTGTTTGTCATTTACGAGAAGACAGAAGGCATATTATTGATAGAGATGTTCATATTTTAAAGGAAACAATTAACACCAAACTTGATCTCGAAATGGCAGCAACTGATGAAATGTTAAAAATTGCCAGTGATATTAAACCCTATATGGTTACTCTTGTTCCTGAAAAAAGGCAGGAACTTACCACCGAAGGCGGGCTTAATCTGCAAACTTCTGAATTTAAAATTTTACCGGTAATAGAAAAACTTAAAGATGAAGGGATTAAAACCAGTTTATTTATTGAGCCGGACCCCGAAAGTGTTGACCGTGCTCTTGAGCTTGGTGCTGATATGATTGAAATTCATACCGGTAAATACGGACTTTTAAGAGATCATGATGACCTTCTTGCTGAACTTGGAAAAATAAGTGCAACTGCAAGATTGGCTAAAGAACTTGGCTTAGGTGTAAATGCCGGACATGGACTAAATTATCTTAATATTACTGCTATTGCCAATATTAATGAAATTGATGAGGTTAGTATTGGTCACTCCATTATTGCAAGGGCAGTATTTATCGGGCTTGAAAATGCTGTTAAAGAAATGATTACTGCTATAAGGCGGGTTAGAGTGTAATGCAGTTTTCTGAAATTCTGCTAAATAAACTTAAACATGCAAATAAGGTCGCAGTTCTTACAGGTGCCGGAATTTCATCTGAAAGCGGAGTTCCTACGTTTCGTGATCCGGGGGGTATTTGGGAAAAATTTAAACCCGAAGAACTTGCTAACTTTGATGCTTTTATTCGTAACCCTGATTTTGTTTGGAGCTGGTATCAGCATCGCCGTGAAATAATGAGAAATGTTAAACCTAATCAGGGTCATTATGCTTTAGCTGAGATGGAAAAGCTTTTCAATGAATTTAACCTGATAACACAAAATATTGATAATCTGCACTGCCGTGCAGGCAGCAGGGAAATAACGGAATTACACGGCAATATTGAAAGAAATTATTGCATTAAATGTAATACTTTTGCAGATGAAATTAATATTATTCAAAACAAAGTTCTAAAGTGTGAAAAATGCGGAGGGCTTGTTAGACCCGATGTTGTTTGGTTTGGTGAAATGCTGCCCGTTAAAGAATTACAGCACGCTGAACATTCTGCTGCAAATTGCGATGTATTTTTTACAATCGGTACATCTGCAGAGGTTTATCCTGCTGCTATGCTTCCATTGATTGCCAAAAGAAATGGCGCCTATGTTGTTGAAATTAATGTTAAACCTACTGCAATTACTTTTGAAATTAATGAATCTATAACCGGTAAAAGCGGAATAATATTAAATCAGCTTGTAAAATGTATAACTGAAATTAAACTGTTGAACTCAAATTAATGGCTTCTATTTTAAAAGCAAATAATTTGGTAAAACAATACAGTAAAAAAGCTGTAGTTGATGGTGTTTCTGTTTCTGTTAAACAAGGTGAAATTGTAGGATTACTTGGTCCTAACGGTGCAGGTAAAACAACTACATTTTACATGATAACCGGAATGGTAAAACCTAATTCCGGTGAAATTATGCTTGATGCTGAAGATATTTCCAATGAACCAATGTTTAAAAGAGCCAGATTAGGTATTGGTTATCTGCCGCAGGAAGCATCTATATTTAGAAAAATGACCGTTTACCAGAATATTTATTCAGTTCTTGAATTTATGCCACTTGATAAATTTGAACGTGAAGAAAAAACAACTGAATTGATGAAAGAGTTTGGTCTAAGTCACATTGCAAACAGCAAAGGATATGTACTCTCCGGTGGTGAGAGAAGAAGAACAGAAATTGCCAGAGCTATTGCTTCTGATCCTAAATTTATTCTTCTTGATGAACCCTTTGCAGGTATTGACCCAATTGCAGTTGAAGAAATAATGAAAATTGTTGCTAAACTTAAAAACAAAGGTATTGGTGTATTAATAACTGATCACAATGTACATGAAACGCTTTCAATTGTTGATAGAGGATACATTCTTATTGAAGGCAGAATATTCAGACAAGGATCAAGTGAAACCCTTGCGGGTGATGAAATGGTTAGGAAATTGTATTTAGGAGAAACATTTAAACTTGATAGATACAGTACAAAGTAAAAAAAAGCCCAAACAGGCTAAAGTAATTCTGGCAGTATCCGCACATCCTGATGATGTTGAGTTTTCTGCGGGCGGCACAATGTTTAAATTCATAAAAAAAGGATATGAAATATATTTTGTAATTGCAACAAACGGTGAAAATGGCTTTAAAATTAAAGATCAACCCGCAAAAAGCAGAATTAAAATCAGGCACGATGAACAGCTTAAAGCAGCTAAAATTCTTGGAGTGAAAAAAGTCTTTTTTCTCAACAGAAAAGATTGTTTCCTTAAATATGATGATAAACTTCGTAAAGAGTTAGGTTTAATTATAAAAAAAATTAAACCGGAAATTGTGTTTTCATTTGACCCTTCAAATCATTCATTTGAAAGTGTAAATGTGCTGCATAGAGATCATCGTTTGATTGCAGAAGCCGCATTTGATGCCGTTTTTGCTGCTAGAAACAGGTATCTTCTCAAGGGTGAACCCCACGCAGTTAAACAGTTTTGGTTTTTTGGCTGCGATAAACCTAACTATTTTGAAAATATTACAGCATATATAAACGATAAAATCAATTTAATTAAAGCACACCGGTCGCAATTTTATGATAATGAATCAATGTCTAAATGGGTAAAAGAACATTTGTCCAATTACACAAAAAAATATAAATACAGCGAAAAATTCCGGATTGTTAATATTTCTCAGCCATTTACTAAAAAATAACTATGTTTTCTGTAAGTGAAGAATATTTCAGCGATATGATGGAAACTGCTTTGAACTGTATTCCTGAGCCGTTTAAACAGAAAATTGAAAATCTTGCCTTTATGGTAGAACCATACCCAAGCAATGCAGATTTGAACCGTGTTGGATTAACTGATAAATATTCTTTGCTCGGTATTTATTCAGGCACTCCATACACATATAGAAATACTTATTATATGAACACAACACCCGACAGGATAATTTTATTTCAAAAAAACATAGAGCGTTATGCAAATAACTATGATGAGCTTATGGATAAGATTAAAGAAGTTTTAATCCATGAAATTGGTCATTATTTTGGTATGAGCGAAGATGAGGTCAGGGCTGCAGGGTATTAATTATATCTCTATTTGAGAGCCAACTTCAAATACTCTTTCGTTTGGTATGTTAAAATATTCTGTTACCCTTTGTGAATTTCTTGAAAGCAGAATAAATAATTTTTTACGCATTCTTAATAATCCGTATTTTTCTTTTGCTACTATAAGCTCTCTTCCTAAAAAGAATGTCGTCTTATCTATATTTATTTCAAGTCCTCTTTTATTAAGTACATCAATTACCTGTTTGATATTTGCATTATCCATAAAACCGTATGATGCAATTACCCTGTAAAATCCGTCAGTAGGATTATGAATTTCAATTCCGTCTTCCGTATTTATATGAGGTACTTTTTTATACAATATGCTTAAAACTATTATTTGTTTATGAAGTACTCTGTTATGTTTCAAATTCTTAATCAATGCTTGCGGTGTTCCTTTGGGGTTGCTTGTCATATAAATTGCAGTGCCGGGTGTTGTTACAAGCCGTACGCTCATAACTTCATCAATAAAATTCTCTATTGGCTGTGTTTCTTCTTCAATTTTATCCTGTAATAATTTTCTCCCCCAATTCCAGGTGGTCATTATCAAAAATATTCCGGTTCCTATTACCAGCGGGACCCATCCTCCGTGTAATATTTTCAGCAGATTTGCACCCCAAAATGCCAGATCTACTATTATAAAGAATATAGAAATTAGCAAAGATAGCAGAAATGACCATTTCCACAATTTTGTCATAGCAACAAATGCTAAAATTGTTGTTATTACCATTGTTGAGGTTACTGCAATTCCGTATGCTGCTGCAAGATTTGTAGAAGTTTTAAAACTTAAAACTAACCAGATTGTACCAATAAACAATGCCCAGTTCAATTGAGGTATATAAATTTGTCCTCGTTCATCCTGAGAAGTATGAATGATCCTTACTCTCGGCAGGAAACCTAATTTCATTGCCTGCTGCGTAATTGAAAATGCACCAGATATCAGCGCTTGTGATGCAATCACAGTTGCAATTGTTGAAATTACAACAAGCGGATATACTGCCCATTCAGGTGCTAAAAAATAGAAAGGATTTTCTGCTGCTTTTGGATTTTGAAGCATAATTGCTCCCTGACCAAAATAATTCATCAATAAACAGGGCAGAACAAGCGTAAACCAGGCAAACCTTATTGGCTTTGGTCCAAAGTGACCCATATCTGCATACAGTGCTTCTCCTCCTGTTACTACCAGAAATACTGAACCTAATATTACAAATCCATGAAAGCCATTTTCTATAAAAAAATTGAATGCATACATTGGATACATAGCATGAAGAACTTCAGGATTTTTTATAATTGCATTTACGCCAAGTATTGCAATGGTTAAAAACCATATTATCATAATTGGACCAAATACAGATCCAACTTTCCCTGTCCCTCTTTTTTGAAAATAAAAAAGTAAAAATAAAATTATTACTGTAATGGGTATTACATAGTGGTCAAATGCAGGGGTAGCAATCTGAATTCCTTCAATAGCAGAAAGTACAGATATTGCAGGTGTAATTATACCATCTCCATAAAGCAGGGCAGCTCCAAATAATCCCATACTGATAATTATCATGAATCTCATTCCCTGTTTTTTGGGGCGGACAAGCTCCATTAATGCCAATATTCCGCCTTCTCCGTCATAATTTGCACGCATCACTATTATTAGATACTTTATACAAATTATGATTACTAATGCCCAAAAAACAAGCGAAAGCACACCTAAAACATTTTCGTGTGTTGGCAATACTCCATGAACGGGTGAAAAACATTCCTTTATGGAGTATAATGGACTTGTGCCAATATCACCATAAACAACCCCTAAGGCACCTAATGAAAGATATAATAGGTACTTAAAGCTTTTTTTATCGTTCTGCTCTTCTGCAGAATTATTTATTTGATTAGTACTTATGCCTGTTTACTTAATTTGCGTGAAACCCGGTTCATCATACAATCCACAAAGTTAACAAAATCCATTTCATAAAAAAACTTAAAATGTCGTATCAATTTTACAAAATTATCCAATTTACTTGATTTGATAATGCCTTATTGCAAATCAGTTTAATATTTTCCTTAAATTATCATAAAAATTGCACTTTTAATTAAAATATTCTAAAATTATATTGTAAGATTATGAATAAAATTTTATTTCAAATTAATTACGATGTAATTCCGTCTAAGCGGGATGAATATCTTCAAACCGCAAAAGAACTGGAAGAGTATATTAAAAATCATACTCAGCATAACTATATGATTGTTGAAGATAAAAACAGGCAAAACAGCTTTACAGAAGTTTATATACTGAAAGATGAAGCAGAGTTTGACGGGCTTGAAGATGAAATGGATGATCAAATTTATAACTTAACTACTAAAATTTTAAGCGAATATGTAGTTGATGGAAAAACTAAATATTCAACGTTTTATCAAATTTAACTTTATAAATTGCTTTAATTTAACAACTTTAAATATTCATCTGTACCCTTATATCTGGACATTTAAAAAATAATTTTATTGTTAATTTAGTACAGATATATTTTTTGTATTAATAATATATTTTTGTCAAATCTGAATAAAAATAAAACTGATTTTAAAAATAATTATACCGTTAAATTTTTGATCGGTTTGGTAACTATTATTCTTATAACTTTGATGTTTCCTAAAACAGAGACAATTGAAACAGATTATGTTACCGGTATGGTTTGGAGCAAAGAAGACCTTATAGCACCTTTCAGTTTCCCTGTATATAAAAGTGAAAATGTTTATAAAAAAGAAATTGAAGAAGCCAGGAGCAAGGTTTATCCTGTTTTTGATGTGAATAATGTAAAACTTCAGAATTCCAACTGGCTTGATTCATTGAACGCTCAAATTGCTAAACTTATAAAAATTAACAGTTATTCCATTGAGCTGGAAAAAGAAAAATCACTTCCTGAAGAAAAACGCACTACTAGCGAGCAGACACTCAATAATCTTAAATCAGGACTTAGTATTACTTTAACTGAAGCTGAATGGAATAGTCTTAAAAGTCTTTTAAATAACGATGCGTCAAGCGATGCATTTAAAAAGAAAATCATTCAATCTTTAAATCAGGTAAATGATAAGAAAATTATTGATATTTCTAAATCCAAAATAACTGCAGGCAAAATTTCCTTTATCAGAAATAAAGTTGAAGAAACAATTGACCTTCAGGAGGTTAGAGATGAAAACGAAGCGAAGCAGATAATTACAAATGACCTGAATACATATTATAAAAACCCCGAACAGGCAAGTGTATCTTTAAAACTTGCAATACTTTATATTTACCCTGACTATATTTACGATGATGCAGAAACACAAAAAATACTTACTTCAGTTACTGAAGCTGTTCCCAAAACTTTTGGCTTTGTAAGGCAAAATGAAAGAATTATAAGCAAGCATGAACCTATTAGTGAGGCTGCCAAACTAAAGCTTGAGTCTTATAAAAAGATAAGAAACGAACAGATGGGAACTAGTGATTTTTTTCAGCAGCAAACCGGCAGGTTTCTGTTTGTAAGTTTAATGATATTTTTACTTGTAATTTTCCTTTATAAAATGCGTAAGGCAATTTTTGATGATAATTTAAAGCTTATCCTTATTTCAACAATTTTACTGTTTCAATGTGTTCTTTCTTATTTAAGTCTTCAGCTAATTATAAATTATCCTATAGAATACATTATTTTTGTTCCAGTTGCAGCTATGCTCTTAACAATTATTTTTGATTCAAGGGTTGCTGTTTACATTATTATGGTGATTTGTATTTTAGTTTCTGCTGTTCGCGGCGGTGACTATGATATTCTTATACCCAATTTTGCAGCTAGCGTTTTAGTTGTTTATTCTGTGCGGGATATCAAAAAACGCTCACAAATGTTTGTTTCAATGATCTATATCCTTATTGGATTTTTTGCTGCTATTATTGCTATTGGTTTAGAGAGATATGATGATATTAATATTATCAAAAGCCAGCTTATCAGTGCAGGCATTAATGCTGTTCTTTCACCAATTCTTGCTTACGGACTACTGATATTTTATGAAAAGGTCTTTAGGGTTGCCACTGATCTTGTATTTCTTGAATTAAGCGATTTCAATTATCCTTTGCTTCGCGAGCTTTCTTCAAAAGCTCCGGGAACTTTTCATCATTCAATTATTATGGGTAATCTTTCCGAGCAGGCTGCTAAAGAAATAGGGGCTAACCAGATTCTTGCAAGAGTTGGATGCTACTATCATGATATTGGAAAACTTGCTAACCCTGATTATTTTGTTGAAAATCAAATGGATTCTAATAAACATGAAGATCTAAACCCTTCTTTAAGTGCTAAAATGATTATTGCACATGTTAAAAATGGTATTAAATTAGCCGAAAAATATCGGTTGCCAAAAGAAATAATCAATTTTATTCCTATGCATCATGGCACTAATCTGGTTTCTTATTTTTATGCAAAAGCCAGAACTGAAGAAGGTGAATTAGATACATCCCATGAATATATTTACCGTTACCCGGGTCCTAAACCGCAAACAAAAGAAACGGGTATAGTTATGCTGGCAGATTCCGTTGAAGCTGCTACGAGATCTATAGAAGACCCTACTCCTGCCAAGCTGGAAACTCAAATAAATGAAATTATCAGAGCTCGCTTTCTTGATGGTGAGCTTGATGAGTGTGATTTAACTCTGAAAGATCTTACTAAAATTAAACAAAGTTTTCTTAAAACTATTGTTGGTATTCATCATCACAGGATAAAATATCCCGAAACATCAGACGATGAAGAATAAATCTTCTAAGAAAAACACTAACAGCAATACTGTAAAAAACAGCAAAAAAATGCAGGTACAGCAATTTTTGCTTTTTCTTGAGCTCGAAAAATCACTTTCTCTAAACACAATTAACTCTTACAAATATGATCTTGATAAATTTTCAGAATATCTGGATTTATTAAACTCAATAAGTTTTGATGAAGTGCAAAACAGCCACATAGAAAAATATCTTGAACTGCTTAAGAAAAAACATAAAGCTGCAACAATTGCAAGAATGCTTTCGGCACTAAGACAGTTCTATGAATTTCTTATTGATTCAAAAAATTTTAATATAAAGATTAATCCGCTGGAATTTTTTGATTCGCCAAAACTTGGCAGAAAACTTCCTGATGTTTTAACTATTGAAGAAATTGATAAAATATTATCTCAGCCCAGCATTAACACTCCGCTTGGCTTAAGAGATAAAACTATCCTGGAAATTATGTATGCCTGCGGTTTAAGGGTAAGCGAAGTTTTAGATCTTAAAACTGCCAATATTCTTTATAATGATGAAGTTATAAGAGTTTTTGGAAAAGGTTCTAAAGAAAGAATTGTCCCCATTGCTTCATCTGCAATTGATTGGATTAAAATTTATACTGAAAAGTCAAGACCATCAATTGCAAAACCATTTTCAGAAGATTATTTATTTCTCAATTGGAGAGGGAAAAAACTTTCCAGAATGGCTCTTTGGGATATTATTAATAAATATTCCAACATGGCAAATATTAAAAAAAAAATTCATCCTCATATTTTCCGCCATTCTTTTGCAACACATCTGCTTGAAGGCGGTGCAGACCTTCGCAGCATTCAGGAAATGCTCGGTCATGCTGATATTAGCACAACGCAAATTTATACTCATGTTGATATTACCTACCTTAAACAGGTTCATAAGGAGTTTCATCCCCGAAGCTGATCAGGAATTGTTTTTTATTAATCCATCTTTAATTTTATAAAGATACTCTAAAGCTGCTTCATAAGAATTTGGTATTACCCCGTCAAGTATTGCCTCTTCAATTGATTTCTTTATTATACCTACTTCCTTTGAAGGTTCAATCCGGCATATTTTCATAATTTCTTCACCTCTAACAGGGGACTGGAAGTTTCGTATCCGGTCTCTATTTTCAACCTCTTTAACCTTTTTTTCAACTTTATCAAAATTTTCCAAATATTTCTTCACTTTTGATGGATCTTTAGAGGTAATATCTGCCCTGCATAAAATAAAAAGGTCATCAATATCGTCACCCGCATCAAATATCAATCGCCTTATTGCAGAGTCTGTTACACTTTTATCAGCTAACGCAATTGGTCTTAAATGCAGCTTTATAAGTTTTTCTACGTAACTTTGTTTATCTAATGGCAGTTTAAGCCGGGTAAAGATTTTTTTCTGCCATCGCGCACCAAGGTCTTCATGACCGTGAAATGTCCAGCCGGTTCCTTCAATAAATTTTTTTGTCGCAGGTTTTGCTATATCATGCATTAAGGCAGCAAATCTTAACCAAATGTTATTTGTCTTTTGTGAAATATTATCCACTACCTGCAGAGTGTGGTAAAATACATCTTTATGATGGAAATCTTTTCTCTGCTCAACTCCTTCAAGGATATGTACTTCCGGGAATATTATTTCCATTAATCCTGATTTAAAAAGAAGGTTTAACCCAATTGATGGCTTTCTTGATGCTAATATTTTTAAAAATTCATCTGTTATTCTTTCCTGTGAAACAACACTTGTTTTACCCTTTTCAATTTTTATTCTCTCGCGCATATTTTTAATTGCATGAAATGTATCACCTGCAATTTCAAATTCAAGCTGAGAAGCAAACCTGCATGCCCGCATCATTCGCAACGGGTCATCACTGAATGTTTTTTCGGGCTCCAACGGAGTTCGCAGTACTTTTTCCTTTAGATCTGTTAAGCCGTCAAATAGATCAATTATTTCCTGTTTCTCTTCTGTTAAAGATACTGCAAGTGCATTTACCGTAAAATCACGGCGAGCAAGGTCTTCTGATAAACCTGCATATTCAACATCCGGCTTTCTTGAATTGCTTTTATAACTCTCTTTTCTGGCACTTGCAAATTCAATTTTATTTGAGTTAAGTTCAAGAAGTGCAGTGCCATATCTTTTATAAACACCCTTTAGTTCTGTACTAAAATCCGAAGCAACAATTTTCCCAAAAGCAATTCCATCTCCAATTACTGTAATATCAATATCAGATATATTAATGTTTAGAAGCTTATCTCTAATAAAACCGCCAACAATGTATGCTTCAACATTATTCTGTTTTGCTAATCTTGCTATTTGTTTTAGAACTGTATTTGAACCTGTAATATCCATTAATTAGAACTGCTGTTATTAATTATTTTCAATATTTCATCAGCAACTTCAACTGCTTCTTTGCCTGCATTTAATGTTACTTTTACCTGTTTATTTTCTCTTATACTTGTAATAAATGATTCTAATTCATTTTTTATCGGATTTAATTTTTCCGAATTTTCAGGTTTTGGCTCAAAATAAATTATTTTTTTCTTATCTGTTAACTGAAATGTCATTCCTTCATCAGGCACATCAATTTCTGTTAGTTTAAAAACTTCTGATTTGTTATTCAAAAAATCCACTGAAATATATGCATTGTTTTGGAAAACTCTCATCTTTCGCATTTTTTTAAGTGAAATTCTGCTTGATGTTAAATTTGCAACACAACCGCTCTCAAGTGTTAGCCTTGCATTTGCAATATCAATTTCATCTGAAATAACTGCTACCCCGTTTGCATCTATTTTTTTTACTTTTGATTTTGCAAGGTGCAGTATAATATCAATATCGTGTATCATCAGGTCCTGAACAACACTTACATCAGTACCGCGGGGGTTAAATTGTGCTAGTCTGTGTGCTTCAATAAACATTGGCTTTATATCAAACTTATCCAATGCAGTTAATGCCGGATTAAATCTTTCTACATGCCCAACCTGTATTTTTATCTCTTTGCCTTCTGCTTGATTTATCAATTTTTCTGCTTCTTCAAGTGAGCTGGTTACGGGCTTTTCAATAAATAAATTTATATTTTTTTCAATTGCCTTAGAGGCAATTTCAAAATGTGATGATGTTGGTGTAACAATAACAAGAGCGTTTACGCTGCTAAGCAATTCTGCTAAAGAACCAAATGTATCTATATTAAACTCAGTACTTACAGCGTTGATGATATCGTTGTTAATATCATAAACTCCGCAAAAAACTGTATTTTTGTCATCCTCTGCAATTTCCTTCAGCAGTTTTATATGTATCTTGCCTAGATGACCGCATCCTGCTAAACCAATTTTTATTCTATCTGTATTATTTTGTTTTAACATATTATTCTATCATTTTCATTAAGAAATATCTATGCTTACTCTATGCATTAAAAATAATCCAATAAGTGTAATAAGTGAACCAATTAAAAAATAAATTGATATATGCTCTCCCAGAAATATAATTGAAAATAAAACAGTAAGCAGTGGAGAAATATTTGAAAATGTTGTAAGCCTGCTAATTGAAATTCTTTTTAAAGCATAATACCATAAAAAATAGGCAAAATATGCAACAAATACAGAAAGGTATATAAAAGAAATAATCCCTTTATATGTCAAGTTTACAAGTGTAAAATTAGGCAAATCATAAATAAAAATTGGAATATAAAATAAACTGCCTGTTAAAAATACAAATGCAGATGTTTTTAAAGCACCGTATTTATCTATGGTCTTTTTACCTAAGGTTAAATACATTGCAAAAGTTAAAACAGCAAACAATAAAAGTATATCACCGTTTAAAACATCATTGTTAATTTTAGATGCTGAGTATCCCTCGTAAAAAATAAAGAAAATTCCTGCTGCAGTAAGCAAAATTGAAATAATCTTGGCATAATTAAATTTTTCGTATTTTAGCAATACTGCAATTATGTATGCATATACCGGGTTTAGCGAGTAAATTATCCCGCTGTGAGATGCTAATGAAAGTTTAATACCCGTTAAAAAGAAAAATTGATTTAAAGGAATGCATAAAAATGAAAGCAGTATAAGCCGTGGATAATCTTTTTTCTCAAATTTCAGATCAAGTCTTTTTATCTTTAGTGTTATATAAAATAAAATGGCAGCAAAACCAAATCTAAAAAAACCAAATGATAACGGTGAAATTTCTGCTACCGCGAGCTTTGCAAATATTGGTGTAAAAGTTGCTGCCAGTATTATAAATACCAGCAGCATAATATTTTTCATTTATATTTTACTAAAACTGTATAAGTATATCTGATTACTACTTCTTTGCTTTTGCTTTTGATTCTTTAATCTTTGCTTTTACTTTTGATTGTTTTTTTCTGTGTTTTGCTGAAACCTTTTTTAATTTTTTATTCATTTTTATTAATTTTTTATAGTAGATTTTTCATTGATAATTTTTTGTTATGCTATTGTAATATCTTTATCCATATAAACATCCTGAATTGCATGAAGAAGTTCAACACCATCTTTCATAGGTTTCTGAAAAGCTTTTCTGCCTGAAATTAGTCCCATTCCACCTGCACGTTTGTTAATCACCGCTGTTCTTACTGCTTCCTTCAAATCACTTTCACCTTTTCCTGTAGATGCACCGCCAGAATTTATTAAACCGCACCTGCCCATGTAACAATTAGCTACCTGATAGCGTGTCAGATCTATTGGGTTATCACTTGTCAATTTTTCATAAACAAGCTTGCTTGTTTTCCCGAACTTTAATGCATTATAACCTCCGTTATTTTCGGGAAGTTTTTGTTTAATTATATCAGCTTCTATTGTAACCCCAAGATGATTGGCTTGTCCGGTTAAATCTGCCGATAAATGATAATCTTTATCTCCCTTAACGTTAAATGCTGAATTTCTTAAATAGCACCACAATATGGTAACCATTCCCAGTTCATGCGCATATTGAAATGCACTGGATATTTCCTGTATTTGACGTGCTGATTCATCTGAACCAAAATAAATTGTTGCACCAATACCTGCTGCTCCCATATTAAATCCCTGCTCTATGCTTGCAAAAAGTATCTGATCATATTTGTTGGGATATGAAAGAAATTCATTATGGTTGATCTTTAAAATAAACGGAATTTTATGTGCATATTTTCTGCATACTGAGCCAAGTACACCCAGTGTTGAAGCAACTGCATTACACTCACCCTCTATTGCCAGTTTTACAATATTTTCAGGGTCAAAATAAATTGGATTTGGCGAAAATGATGCTCCGGCTGAGTGTTCTACACCCTGGTCAACCGGGAGAATTGATAGATATCCTGTGCCGCGAAGTCTTCCCGTGTTATATATCGCCTGCATGTTTCTTAATACCTGCGGTGAACGGTCTGAATCTTTCCATATCCGGTCAATAAAATCCGGACCCGGCAAATGAATATCACTTTTTAAAATTGTTGCACATTTATGTTCAAGCAATGCTGCGTCATCGCCTAATAATTCTTTTATATTTGCAGCCATATAATTTTTTCTCCGTTTTTTCTGAATTTATTTTAAAAGGGGAGCTTATTTATTGTGCAATTAAGTTCGCCTTTAGGTAGTTTAATTTTATACTCTTTGTTATAATCTAAAAATATTGTTTTAACAAAACCCAGCCCAATTGATTTATTGTTTTCTTCAGCAATAATACTTGTTGTAAAACCGCACTCCTTGTTATCTATTGAAATCTTATATTGTTCATCCGCATTATCCGGTACACCATCAATGTTTAATCCAACTATATGCTTGCTTATCTTATCATAAGCATCAAGTCTTGCAATTACCTCTTGTCCAATATAGCATCCTTTTGTAAAACTTACATATTTATTAAGTCCGCTCTCAAGCGGATTAGTTTTTTCACTCATCTCTTTCCCAAATGCAGGTATCCCAAGTCTTATTCTCTTTATTTCAAAATCTTTCTCGTCTATTTCTGATAACTGATATTTACTTATAATTTCTTCTGAAAAAATTCTCGATTCCCAATATACTTTATCATCATTTGGAAAAATTAGCTTAACACCCCCCATAGGATCATCGTTAATTGTGATTAATCCGTTGTGAAATTTTGTAACTCTAAATTTTCCTTCCTTTAGATCATTACAATCAGTTCCGGTAATTTCACTAAAAAATTCAGAGTATTTTTCGCCGGTAAAAAATAATGTTGAATAAGTACCAGAAAAATTTACTGCCGTAAAATCATCCATTATTGTATATTTAT
The DNA here is from genome assembly GCA_020852705.1 of Ignavibacteria bacterium. Taxonomy (GTDB): domain Bacteria; phylum Bacteroidota; class Ignavibacteria; order Tepidaquicellales; family OLB5; genus OLB5. The sequence goes on from JADZAP010000001.1 coordinate 171,121, forward strand.
CTAAATGTGCAATTACATTTGCTGAGTTATTAAAAGAACATGAAGAAAAAACAAAATCACCAAAATTGTAAATTTCTATAAGGTCAATTATTCTTCCCTTATCAGATGTTAATATAGTTTTGGCAGTTTCAAATCCCGTCAGAGTTTTTACTTCATTGGTAGAAAGCCTGTTTATTAAATCCAGTCTTTCAGCGCCTTTAAACTTTAAATAGCCGCTGTTTAATTTGTAAAAATTAAGCATTAATATGCAAATATACCTGTTTTTCATTCTTTATTCAATTTATTAATTTGCAGCTGAATTATTCTTTTTTGTTTATTTGATTCTAATCAGAATAAATTGTTACATTGTCAGTAAAAGAGTTTTTAAATTTTACGCTATTTTCAATTGAAATTAAAATAAAGTAAGTTTATTTTTGCAAAATCAGTATATTTATTATACATAACTTCTCAACTCTGAATGCTTAAGGAATTTAGTCAGGATTTAAAAAAACTCCGCGAATTAAAAGGAATTTCAATTGCAGAAATTTCTGCCGAGTCAAGGATTAATATTAAATTCTTGCAGCAGCTTGAAAACGGTGATTTCACTTTTCAGCCGGAAACTTATATCCGTTCATTTATTAAAGCTTACGCCAAAGCCCTTAATGAAAATGAAACTCAAATTTTAAATGATTACGATAAAGCTAAAGCCGGTTTCTATGCCCGCCGAAAATTTGCTGATGAAAATGCTAAAGATATCAGTTCCCCCGATTCAAAGTTAAGGATCTCTGTGCTTGAAAATCCTGTTAAAAATGAAGAACAAAAAGAAGAAATAGTTAATACTAAAGATGAACCGGTTTATCAAAAAAGTATTGAATCAGATAAACCTGATTACATGAAACCTTCACACTTTAAAATGGATGATGACGAGCCCAAAAAATTTTCTGCAAGATCTCTAACGCAAAAAGTTTTACTTGGGCTTCTTATTTTAGCTGTTTTGGCAGGGATATATTTTCTGGTTGATTATCTGAACAACAGCGCCGATAAAAAAAGTGATGTTAAACCTAAATCATTCAACGAAATTTCCAGCGATTATGAAAATAAGATCAATAACAGAATAATTGATTCTGCCAGAATTAAAGATTCACTAAAAACTCTTGCAGAAAATGATTCTCTCATACTTTCCATTAAAGCCATTAAAGATATTAAAGTAAAGCTATACATTGATGATGAAACTGAACCCTATGACGAAAATATATCTGCAAAAGACTCTGTGATATTTAAGGCAAAAGAAAAATTCCGTTTCAGTGCCAATACAAGTACAAATGTTGACCTGTATATTAACGGCAAATATGTTAAAAAATCCGGCTTTACTCCCGGTACCTCCATTAAAAATCTGGTTATCACAAAAGATGGCATTAAACACGATTAATTTTCTGCCGATTTTAAACAGATTGCCTTCTAAATAATAAAAAATCTCACAAATTTCTTCAGCATTTATGCCTGCAGATAAAAAAAACATTGATAAAGTAAAAAAACTTACAAACGAGCTTCTTGATGCCGATTATAAATATTATGTTCTGGCAAAACCTGATATTGATGACTATACCTATGATATGAAAATGAAAGAGCTGCTTTCTATTGAAGCAGAATTTCCTGATCTTAAATCACCAAACTCACCCACCCAGCGGGTTGGCAGCGATCTATCCAATGATTTTCCCTCTGTTATTCACACTGTGCCAATGCTCTCGCTTGCAAATAGCTATGATGAAAATGATCTGAATGAATTTGATAAAAAAATAAATAATCTGCTTAAAGGTGAAAAATACCGTTATGTTTGCGAATTAAAATTTGATGGCATCGCAGTATCTCTTGTATATAAAAATGGTTTATTTGTTGAAGGTGCAACCAGAGGTGATGGTATTAGGGGCGATAATATTACTGCAAACCTAAAAACAATTCGGGCAATACCGCTTCAGCTTGAAAAACAAAAAGATATTGAAGTTCGGGGTGAAGTGTTTTTTATGCTTAAGGAGTTTTACAGAATTAACGATGAGCAGGAAGCAGAAGGAAAACCAAGATATGCTAACCCAAGAAATACCGCAGCCGGAAGTTTAAAGCTGAAAGATTCCCGTGAGGTTTCCTCACGCAAGCTCAATATGTTCTGCTATTTTTTACGGTACATTAATGATGCTGAACAAAAAAAGCAAATATCACACTCTCAAAATCTAGAGGTTTTGAAAGCTCTTAAATTTCCAATAAATAATTTTACCAAAGTTGTATATAATATTGAAGAAGTAAAAGATTTCTGCCGGAAAATTGAGCTTGAGCGTGATAATTTGCCTTACGAAATTGACGGAGTAGTTGTAAAACTTGATTCCATTGCCCAGCAGGAAAAAGTTGGCTCAATTGCAAAAAGTCCGCGTTGGGCTATTGCATATAAATTTAAAGCAAAACAAGCTGTTACCAAGCTCAAAAGCATTACACTGCAGGTTGGCAGAATTGGTACTATAACACCGGTTGCTGAGCTTGAGCCGGTTTTTCTTGCCGGCTCAACAATTTCCAGGGCTACACTGCATAACAGTGATGAAATTGAGCGTAAGGATATTCGTGAAGGTGATTATGTAAAGATAGAAAAAGGCGGTGATGTTATTCCTAAAGTTGTTGAAGTTGTAAAACAAAAAAGGTCCAAAAACAGCAAGCCGTTTAAAATGCCTAATAAATGCCCGGTTTGCAAACACCCGCTGCAAAGACCTGAAGGTGAAGCTAATTATTACTGCACTAATTCACTTTGTGCAGCACAAGTGCAGGGCAGAATGGAACATTTTGTTGCCCGAACAGCAATGGATATTGAAGGGCTTGGATTCCAGATAATTGAAAAATTTATCGGGCTTGGTTATTTAAAGGATGTTACTGATATTTACCGCCTTGCAGAAAAAGAAGATGAGCTGAAATCACTTGAGGGCTTTGGCAATAAAAGCATTGAAAATATTTTAAGTTCCGTTGAGCGTTCTAAAAAAAGACCCTTTGAAAAAGTTCTTTTTGCCATTGGTATAAGGCATGTTGGTGAGCGAACTGCCAGAATTCTTGCCAAATATTTTAAAAATATAGAAAGTATCAAAAACGCTTCGCAGGATGAAATTCAGGATATTTATGAAATTGGACCGCGGATTGCTGAGAGTGTTTACAATTTCTTTAAGGTAAAAAGCAATATGCAGATGATTGATAAACTTCGCAAAGCAGGATTGCAGTTTGAAATGGAAAAATCAACGACAGTTTTAAACAAGCTTGAAGGATTAACATTTGTTGTTACCGGAACACTGTTAAAATACAAACGTGAAGAAGTTGAGGAGCTTATTGAATCTCTTGGAGGCAAAGCCTCCTCTTCGGTCAGCAAAAAGACAAGCTATGTGCTTGCTGGTGCTGAAGCAGGAAGCAAATTAAAAAAAGCTGAATCATTAGGCGTAAAGGTGATTGATGAAGAAGAATTTGAAAAGATGATTAAATGAATAACAATCAAATCAAAAAAAGGCATCCTCTGCTGAGATTGCTCCTTTAATAATTATCCATTTATTTTATTTCATAAAATTGTAGCTGAACACAAAATATATCCCCCCAAAATTCTTTATTGTATTTGTGGAAATACTCTGTATTCCTTCGCTTCCTAGCAGCCGCATATAATAGTAACGCAGATTAAAGCTTAATCCGCTTGATTTATTGGTAATATAATCTACTCCAATACCCGCATATCCACCAACAGTGTATTTTGCCTTTGCATATTTAAAGCTGGAAAAAAATGATTCACTGTATGGTGTATATATTATTACCGCAGGTGAAATACCAAAGTTAATAAACGGTCTCATATTATCCGTAACATCTTCTCTAAACAACCTGTACCGCATACCCGCATTTAAAATTGGGAATAAAAATAGTCTGTTCACTTTGTATGGAGTAACTGAATTGCCAAAAATATCAGATTGTTCAAACTCGCGGTCATCCTTTACGCCAGAAAATAATATCCCTGCTGTTACAGAAAGATCCTTGGAAATTATAAAATGTTTTTCTCCTCCTAAGCCAAACCCATTATCTGAAAAGGTTAAATTAACAGACCAGTTATTTTGTGGCTCATTTTTCAGTCTCTTATTTTTTGGTTGTGTTAAATTTGAGTCATTTGTTTGACTCATTGAAGGGATTAACATAAATGTTAATATTAGAACTGAAAGAATGATATGTTTTTTCATATTTTAAAATTTAAGAAACAACTTAAATCAACTTAATTTTAATGAACTATCTTATTAAAATCAATACCTATTAATTGTATCAAAAATTACGTTTTGGGCTGTTTCCATATATAACACAATTTCTTTGATGAAAATTCTTTAATAATAAAAATGGTATTGAATTCACTATAATTTGCGTTGTTATAAAAGCTAATATTCAGTAATTTACTTTAAATTTACATAAATTGAAAAACACACCCGGAAAAAGCAATAATATAAAGCATAAAAACAATGCTTTAACAGGTTTTAATGAACTTACCATTAAAAATGGTTCAAAAACCTTTAATCTTTCAAATGCCAAAGGTTTCTTTTTAATTTCGGGTCCCTGCGTAGTTGAATCAGAAAAATTATGCTTTGAAGTCGCAAAACGTTTAAAAGATATAACATTAAACCTAAAAATTCCCTTTATTTTTAAAGCATCATATAAAAAAGCAAACCGAACAAGCGGAAAATCATTTCGTACTATCGGAGTACTTGAATCACTTAGTATCCTTGGAAAAATCAGAGAAGATTTAGAAATACCTGTACTTACAGATATTCACAGCGAGGTTGAAGCTGAAATTGCAGCTGAATTTACCGATGTTCTCCAAATACCCGCATTTCTTTCACGGCAAACTGAATTGCTTGAAGCAGCCGCTGAAACAGGTAAGATAATAAATATAAAAAAGGGACAGTTTCTTTCTCCCTATGATATGATTTATCAGGTTAATAAAGTACGCTCAGCGGGAAATAACAAAATAATGGTTACTGAGAGAGGCACAACTTTCGGTTATCAGAATCTTGTTGTTGATATGCGTTCTCTTGAGATTATGAAATCAATTGGCTGCCCGGTAGTATTTGATGCAACTCACTCAGTGCAAATGCCTTCAAATAATAATGGTGTTTCCGGCGGCAGCCCTGAATTTATTGAACCGCTTGCAAAAGCCGCTGCTGCTGTTGGAATAAACGGTTTATTTATTGAAACTCACCCAAACCCTACTAAAGCGTTTAGTGATGCAGGCAGTATGCTTAGGTTAGATAAAATTGAATCTCTCCTTAAAAAGCTAAAAGCTATCCATAATGCCTCCATTGCATAATTTTTTACAATTTATTAATGTATAATAAAATTACACCTGAAATACTTGTTGAGCTTAAAAATATAACAGGTGATGAATTTGTCTTTTGTGATGAAGAGTCAATTAATCTTCATTCATCGGATGAAACAGAAGATCTTAAGTTTCCCCCTGAAGTTATTGTTAAACCCTCTTCGGCTGAAGAGATTTCCAAAATATTTAAAATAGCAAATAAGTACAATATACCTGTTACACCAAGAGGAGGCGGTACGGGACTTTCAGGCGGAGCACTTGCCGTTTGCGGCGGAATATGTCTATCAATGGTGCGGTTCAATAAAATTATTAATATTGATACAAAAAATTTTCAGGCAACAGTTCAGCCTGGTGTAATTACCCAAACTTTTCAGGAAGAAACAGAAAAGCTGGGATTGTTTTATCCCCCTGACCCCGCTTCACGAGGCTCTTCTCATTTAGGCGGTAATCTTGCTGAGTGTTCTGGCGGACCAAGAGCGGTTAAATACGGAGTTACTAAAGATTATGTTTTAGGGCTTGAAGCTGTTTTACCCACAGGTGAAATTATCAATACAGGCGGCAAGGTACTTAAAAATGTTACCGGATACAATCTTACTCAATTAATTATTGGAAGCGAAGGCACTCTTGCAGTTATTACTAAGATTAATTTCAGACTTATACCGCTGCCTAAATGCAAAAAAGTAATACTAGCTTCATTTAATGCACTTGAAGATGCAACCGATGCTGTTGCAAAGATATTTCAGAAAGGTATAACACCCTCGGCAATTGAATTTATGGAAAAAGCTGCTGTTAAAGCTGCCGAAGAAAGACTGGGTAAAAAATTTCCAAACAGTCAAGCCGAAGCCCAATTATTTATTGAAGTTGATGGTAATTACCCCGAACTGCTTGATAAAGATATTGAAATGATTGCAGAAGCCGTTGAAGAATTTAAAGTGATTGATATGGTGCTTGCTGAAGATGAACAGAAAGTTCAGGATGTTTGGTCATTAAGGCGAGGAATTGGTGAAGCCGTTAAATCAATTTCTGCTTATAAAGAAGAAGATACTGTTGTGCCAAGAGCCAATATGACAAAGCTTATCAGGGGAGTAAAAGATATTTCAGCTAAGTATGGAATTACTACAATTTGTTATGGTCACAGCGGTGATGGAAATATTCATGTAAATATTTTAAAGGATAAACTAGATGATAAATCATGGCATTTAAACCTTGATAAAGCTATCAGAGAAATTTTTGAACTGACCGTATCACTTGACGGTATGATTTCAGGGGAGCATGGCATTGGATATACACAAAAATCATATCTGCCAATTGCTCTTTCAGATTCAGAGCTTGAGCTTATGAGGAGAATTAAGAAGACATTTGATCCAAACAATATTTTAAATCCGCAAAAGATTTTTTAAACACCGGTTTATTTTTAAAAATGATAAAATCAGAAGTATTTATCAGAGTTTTATACGCTCATACCGATAATATGGGTATTGTTAATAACGCCAGATATCTGGAATATTTTGAAGCCGGAAGAAATACACTGCTCCGTGAACTTGGCTTTCCTTATACAGAAATTGAAAAACTTCATTACGGCTTACCTGTAATTGAAGCTCATGCAAAATATATTTCAACTGCAAAATATGATGACATAGTAAAAGTAGCTGCAATTTTAAAAAAATTGCCTGGCGTTAGAATAATGATTGATTACGAGCTGTTTGTAAATGATAAATTAATTGTTACAGGTTATACTGAACATTCTTTTATTAATCTTGATACCATGAAACCAATTCGCCCGCCAAAAGATTTTATGGAAATTGTTAAACCATATTTTTCAGCCAAATGATTAATGAAGAAATAATCAAAGATCTTGTTTGTCCCATTGGTAAATTTCCGCTGAAATCTGATGGTGAATTTCTTGTTTGCACTAATTGCTCAGCTAAATTCCCCGTAAAGGAAAATATTCCCTTATTATTGATAGATGATGCAATTCTGCCCATAGGCGTGAATTCACCGGATGAATTAAAATGCTGTAAAAAGAAATCATGACACTTAAACAATATTATAAAAAGAATAATAAAATAATTTTACAAAAAATTAAGGAAGCATTAAGGGAAGATGAAATTACCAGCGATGTTACTGTAAATTTTCTGCTCGAAGGAAAATCAGGAGATGAAAAGTTGAACGCTGTATTGCTTTGCAAGCAGGATTGTGTGCTGGCTGGAATTGAAATATTTAAAAAAGTTTTTAAGGTAATTAATAAAAAAATCATCATAAAATCATACGCAAATGATGGTGATAGAATTAAAAAAGGTAAAAAAGTTCTTTTAATTACTGCCTCCAGAAAAACTTTGCTCTTAGGTGAACGTACTGCACTAAATTTTCTGCAAAGAATGAGTGGTATAGCAACAATGACTGCCGGTTTTGTTAAAGTGATTAAATATAAGGATGCAAAAATACTTCACACACGCAAAACAACTCCGGGATTCAGAGTATTTGAAGCTGCTGCTGTTAAAACAGGCGGAGGTGATTTTCACCGGCTTTCTTTAAATAGCGCTGTTATGATAAAAGATAATCACATTGAAGCTTTGGGTGGTTTGGAAAATGTTATGATGTTTATTTCTGCCCGTAATATACAAAACAAGCTGAAACAAAAATTTGAAATTGAAGTAAAAACTTTAAATGAGCTTAAAACTTTAGTTAAATACGGCAGGGGTATAGTTAAAATTGTAATGCTTGATAACTTTAAACCGCAAGAATTGGATAAAGCTATTAAATTAGCAAAATCTGGTGGATTTAAAATTGAGCTTTCAGGTGGCATAAACGCACAAAATTTTACAAAATATCAGAAAAAAGGCGTAAATTTCTATTCTTTGGGGGTTTTAACCCATTCTTACAATTCAGTTGATTTCTCGCTTGAATTTTGAATTTTCACTGCAAAATACAATTATAATTCATTATTGCTTATTTTGTAAAAAATCCATAATTTTGGCTTGAAAATCTTCATATATTATATTTTTTTGCATATAATAATTCTGATAATATTTTTTTTATATTCGGCAGTTCAATTTTTAAATTATAATACAACAAACTAACTTTCTAAAGGAGAAAAAAATGTTAAACAACCCAAAATTAAAGTTCTTAATAGCTTTAATGGTCATCTTTGCAGTTGGCTATGTTTGCAGTTCAGATAAAGACGATAAAAAAGATGATAAAAAAGAAGATACAAAGAAAGAAGATACAAAGAAGGAAGATACAAAAAAAGAAGATACAAAAACCGATGACCAGCGCAAGACAGATGACAGCAGAAAAGAATCCGGCTCAAGTGATGTAAAACTTTATTTCTGCGAAGAATATACCGGTGGCAAAGAAATAGGAAAATCAGATGAGTTCCTCATCGGTCGTAATGGCGGATATTTTACATGCATGATTGATATGAGAGGCACCGGAAAAACTATTGGTGTTGGTAAACTTGAACTTAGAATTACCAAACTTGGTGGAAGCGAAAAAATAATTGCAACAGAAAAATTTGACGTTCAGCCGGACTGGGATTATATCTTTTTCGATAAGTTCCATACTTTCTACGATGCAGGCGACTACAAAGTTACAGCTTTAAAACCGGATGGAACTCCGGTTGCATCAGGCGAAGTAAAGATCTCAATGAAATAATTTGAGTTGATTATGAAATACAGGCATATTAATACTTTTAATATTTGCCTGTATTTTTAAAAAGTATTTAGATATAAAACTAAAAAGAAAGGTCACCACCAAAATGGTAAAAAAATTAATTACAGTTTCATTGTTTGCTGTAGCTTTGATGTTTGTTGCCCAAAGCACTAACTCTCAATCAATTTATTTCTGTGAAGGTGTTTCAAACGATGGTTATCCTATAACAGAAAGCTCTGTATTCAATATCGGCTCGGGCGGAGGTTATGTATACGTACTTGTAAGATTGCCGTATGAAGTTGCTTGTAATTCTGTAAGATTTGAAATTTACAAAAACGGTAACTATGATAACACAATTTACGTTGATACAGAAAAGAACTGGGCTTGGTTTTACAAACAGGTAACATTTTATGATTCAGGCAGATATTCATTTTATGTATATGACTGCTTTGATTACCAGCTTACCTCAGGCAGTGTTAAAATTCAGTGGAGATAAA
>JADZAP010000002.1 GCA_020852705.1 Ignavibacteria bacterium
AAACTCTATACTTTTTACTGTCAGTTCACCAACTCTTCAATTACACTGCCTTCGTTAACATATTTAAGCGGTCTGCCTTGCGGCGAGTAAATTACTTTATTATAATCAATTCCTAACTGATGGCTTAATGTTGCAAATAAATTACCTGGAGTTACCGGATTTGAAATTATCTGATTTCCGTCATCATTTGTTTCGCCGTAAATTCTGCCCCCGCGAACTCCGCCACCTGCAATTGCACACGCAAATGCATCAGGGTAATGGTCTCTGCCCTCATTTGCATTAATTGCAGGTGTTCTGCCAAACTCGCCCATACATAAAACTAATGTACTCTCAAGCATTCCTTTCTGTTTAAGGTCTTCAAGCAATGTGCTAAATGCCGGGTCTAATGTTTTGCATAAGTTTGCAGTCCGGTTAAAATTATCCTGATGTGTATCCCATCCGTCTAAGGTAACTTCAACAAATTTTACACCTGCTTCAACAAGTCTTCTTGCCATTAAGCACCCTTTACCAAAATCATTTTCCCCGTATGCCTTTTTCAATACATCTGATTCTTCACTTATATCAAATGCCTTAATTAATGGTGAGTTCATCATTTTCACTGTTTTATCATATATAATCTGTCTTTCCTTTATATCTTCAAGACCTTTTTCAGAATAAAAATTATTCTCCATTTCATTCAGTAATTTTAATCTTTCACTAAACCTGCCGTCATCAACATCTTTGAACTTTGTTATATTTTCAAGCGGTTTATTAACATCTTTAATTATGTAAGGTGAATATTCCTTACCTAAAAATTCAGCACTGTAGCTTGGACCGTTTAAACTGATAAAATAGGGCAGATCAAATTCCTTTGCACCGCCAAGCTCTTTTGCGGTAATTGCACCAAAGCTCGGATTTTTAACAACGCCGGTAGGGGAGTATGATGTATGCATTAAATAACTTGCCCGGCTGTGATTGCCTTCCTTGCTTGTTAATGTTCTTATCAATGTTATCTTATCCATTTGCATTGCCAATTGCGGCAGATTTTCTGCCAACTCAATCCCTGTTGAATTTGTCTGAATTGCTTTTGTTGACCCGCCGTTTTTGCTCTTTGGTTTTGGTGAAAATGTTTCAAACTGGCTTGGTGCACCCGCAAGCCAAAGTACAATTACTCGCTCCGCTTTTGCGTTTAATGGATTCATAAATGATAATTCCGGATGCTTTGATGCAATATGCTTTGCATATCCAAATTTTGAAAATATCACCCCCGCACTTAATGCCATTCCAAGTGAAATAAACTTTCTTCTTGAAAGTTCTACTTCATCTTTGTGATCTTTGCATCCGCAATGTCCGGAAATATCTTTATTTTTTTTATCTGATGTTTTCATGAAATTTCAATTTATTATTTTTTATTCTCCGCTCTTCTTTTGTAAACGCGGTAAGTAAGCTGCTTTGCAGCTAAAAACCTTATGGTGATTTTATTAATGATTAAATATAAACTCGCTGCTGTTTAGAATTGCCCAAAGCAGGTCTTCATAACCCTCTTCTTTATCCCCTGCAATTTTTAAAGCAGTTTCCATTTCTTTATCACTTGGAAATCTCCCTAAAGTGTTTAGATAAAGCAGATTAATTCTTGCCTGCGGGTCAGTTTCTTTTTTCATAATTTGTGCAATATAATTACCGGGTCTTTTTTCAGTTATTTTTTCCGTTATGCTGCTGTTCATCATAAGTAATGCCTGTGTAATTGTGCCTGAAAAATCTTCCGCTTCATTCATTTCATCATCCTGAAATGTATATACAAAAAGCTGAAGTATCCTGAATCTTATCTTATCTAATTCTTCTTCTGATTTATTCAGCATTTTTCCCGTAGTTAAATATCCGCTTGATGAAAGTAATGAGTTTGAAAGCTGAATTGCATCCATGGGTCTTAATACTGCTCTTGAAAAATATTCATGATCTTCTTTATTTGTTTCATTTGGTGTGCTCTTAAGCTGATATACTTCTGTGTTTGTAATTAATCTGAATAAACCCTTTATATCAAAATTGGTGAGCATAAATTCATTTGCAAGTTTATCAAGTAATTGGGGATTTGAACCATTATCACTTTCCGTTATATCATCAACCGGATTAATAAAACCATATCCAAAAAAATGTTTCCAAAACCTGTTTACAAATGCCTTGGCAAGCTGATATTTTTCCTGTTCTGTTATATTTTCAGCAAATACCATACGTCTGTCAATTCCTGCATCGCTTTGAACTGATGCACCTCCCAAAAATTTTGGATATGCTGTTTTCTTCTCACCTTTTACTTCATAAGTCAATTGACCGTTTACCGCATCCCATACAAGCAGGTCTGGTTTAAAACTTAGGTCCGACATTCTATTTTTCAGACTGTCCACTACCCATTGAGGCGGAATTCCCCTCTTCTTTTCATTTTTTACCTTATTTTGTCCATTTTTATTTTTCTTAACATTTTTATGCTCCTCAGAATTCATCATTTCTTCATTCATATCATTTGTGCCTTCGGTATTGTTTTCCATTTCCATATCACGTGCTTTTGTTATTTTACGCTCTAATCTTAATATTGCTTTTGTTATCTTTTCTGCCTGATCTTTCTTCAGCAGCGGAAGCTCATGTTTCCTTGAAAAAAATGATGCTACACCATAAAAATCTTCCTGTGTAATATTTTCATAAGGATGTTTGTGGCACTGTGCACATTGTATCTGTTTGCCGGTAAATATTTTCATTACATTGCCGGCAGCATCTTCAGGTGTATCAAATCTTCCTATATATAATGCGTAGGGATTAGAAGAAACAAACCCGTTTGCACTTATTAATCTCTTAACAAATTCGCTGTATGGCAGCCCGCTGTTAATATCTCCTGCAAACTGATTTCTTACCAGATTATACGTTGGTGCATTTACTTTTCTTTTTGCATCATTGCTGAAAAGTATTTTCATCCATTCATCTGCAAAAAAATAACCAAATTCTGCGGATTGAAGAAGCTCATCAATTTTTTTACTGCGCTTATCTTTGCTTTTATCATTTAAAAAATTCTCAGCTTCTTCCCCCGAGGGTATTCTGCCTGTCAAATCAAGCGTAACTCTTCTCAAAAATTCTGCATCACTGGTTTTTTCTGATGGTTTTAAATTATTTTCATCCCATTTGGTTTTTATCAGCTTATCTATATCTTCTGATGATATTCTGCTCGTTCCTGCATCTGATGTCATTACAAGCAGTAATGTAATAAATGCAATAAAGAGCAAATATACTGAGATAATTAATTTAGTATTGCTGCTTGAAGTATTGTTATTACTTAATTTAGGAAAGATCATAGATATAAAATTTTCTTAATTATATATATTTGACAATTAAAATGTTTAAAAGTTTAATTGTAACTACATATTACAGTAGAGGATGATTTTTAATTTAAAGGTTTGAAATTTTTTGCCCTGATTAAACTATCATAATATTTACCGGTTTTAAATCCGTAAGATATAAGCTTATCATTATTTAAGCCAAGCTCTTTTACCATTAGGTAAGAGGTAAATTCATCAGCACTTGCTTGTTTCACTAATGAGCTTTTAAATCCAAATATTTCACACATCTGCAAACACATTTCGTAACGTGATAAATATTCACCTCCGCAAAAGTTAACCACATCATTTTTTTTATATTTATCAGGAAATGATTTTAGTATTTCAGCTGCATCTTCGGTGTAAAGCGGATTCCTGTATTGATCTGTATATGCTCTTACCTCTTTGCCTTGGGTAAATAATTTATACGATACATCAAAAAATGAAGTGTAGGTGCTGAGTGTAAAACCATAGATAAGTGAGGTTCTTAATATTATAAATTTTTTTGCAAATTGTTTTACAGCTAACTCGCCTTCAAGTTTGGTTTTAGCATATATTGAAAGAGGTTCAATTGGTGATAAATCTTCTGATAAACCTTTACCGTTTTTATACACCAGATCTGTTGATGTATATATCATTAACGCATCATATGCGGTGCATAATTTTGCTATTTCACCGCTTACCCCTCCATTAAAATTGCTGATATAAATATCATCTTCATTGGTTATTCTGCTTGGAGTTACAGAGGCTAAATGATAAACAACGTCAGGTTTTAAGTTTTCAAATATTACCTTTAATTTTTCTGTATCCAACAGGTTGCATTTCAGCAAATTAACTCCGTCAATTTCAGGTTTGTTTAAATTATGAATTCCATAAATTAAATATTTGCCAGAATGCAAAAACGCCTTACTTAAGTAAGGCGCTAGATAACCTGAAATTCCCGTAATTAAAATATTTTTCAATTGCTTTATCTGTTCAAATATTTTAATATCTCTAGTGCAACACCGTCAACATCATTTGCCTGATTGCTTAATACAACTACACCGCTGTTTGTTTCCGGAATGAAGCCAATAAAACTTCTGTAGCCGCCTGTGCCGCCATTATGCCATATTATTGTTCTGTCCCACATACTTTCTGAAATAAGCCATCCCATACCAATTGCTGTATTTGGAATATCAGTTTCAAACCTTCTTGTCTGCATCAGCTTCAAGCCTTCTTTAAAATTCAGTTTATCAATTTTACCCATCTGAAATGCAAGATATTTTGTCATATCTCCTAATGTTGATTTTATTGCTCCCGCTCCTTCTAAAGAACCAAAATCCCAGTTAAGTGTCGGCTCACCGCTTTCATTATATGCACTTGCTAGATTTTTCTGCATTTCTGTACTCAGTTTAGTTGATGTCATTGTCATACCAAGTGAGTCAGTAATATAATAATGTATCAGCTCTTCATAACTTTTGCCCGCCGCCTTCATCAGCAGGCTGCCAAGCAATCCCATACCGGCATTTGAATATTGGTAATGAGTGCCCGGTTCAAAATCAGGAATACAGTTATTTACAAATGTGTATAAATCAGCTTCGGTATAATTTTTATATGGATTTTTAGGGTTGGTTTTGGGATTATTAAGCAGGTTGTTTGGCAGTCTCGGTAATCCAGAGGTTTGTGTTGCAAGATGATATAATTCAGTTGGCGATGTACTTGAAAAATTATGTATTGTTACACCTTCAGGAAGATATTTCTGTACAAGGTCAGTTACTTTAAGTTTGCCGTCACGCTCCAGCATAACAAGCATTGTTGTGGTAAATGTTTTTGTTACAGAACCAATTTCATATACTGTGTTCTCATTTGGTTGCGTATTGTTATCTTTTGCCGTTTGTCCAAAGTAAAAGTAACGCGGAGTTTCGCTGTTCACATCATAAATACTTATTGCAAAACTCATATTCTTTTTGCTCTCCAATAGCGGCTGTACTATTTCCTTTATCTTTGACTCAAGATCCTGTCCAAATGCAGCCCTGCTGCAAATAGAATATGTAATTAATATAGTGATTATTATTATTCGGGGTATTTTCATGCTATTTATTGTTAAATTCAACTAAATTGATTTTCCAATTTGTATTACACAAATATAACATTTAACCACGTAAAAAGGGGATATTTTCCCACTCTACAATCTCAACATTCCCATTCACCTTCTCAGGAGAGGGGTTAGTGGATGAGGTTCTATTCTCCCCTTCTCCTTCTTAGGAGAAGGGGTTAGGGGATGAGGTTATTATTTCCCCCCTCTCCTTTTAGGAGAGGGGGCTAGGGGGTGAGGTTCTAATCCAATCTCTCCATTTAGGAGAGGGGGCTAGGGGGTGAGGTTCTAATCCAATATTCTCCTTCTTAGAAGAGAGGGCTAGGTGGTGAGGTTTTATTTTTTCGTTTTCTCAACATATGCTTTATGAAACACTCTCATCTTCTCAACTAATTCTTCCATCTCATCTCTTGGTGGTAGAAAAGTTGTTCTGAAATGCAATGTCCCGGGTAATTGTCCAAATCCGGAACCAGGCACAACACAAATTCCCGTTTCCTCAAGCAATGCCATGCAGTAATCATTATCCCGCTTGCTTTCATATATCAATTGTTCTGCCCGCGGCATTTTGCTAACATCCGCTGTATGCGGCAATTCAAGTTTAACAAATGCATACATTGCACCCTGCGGTATTTCAATTTTCATTCCCTCAATCGCATTCAATCCCTTGCCAAGTATTTCTGCTTTGGCTTTTAGCTCGTTCAATATTCCGTTTCGCTCCTTAATATATTGATCATAACTTTCATCACCATTTTGCGGTGGAGTAACAACTAAATATGTAACTAATTGACCTACTGTATTGCTGCATAAATTAATTGATTGCAGTTTTATAAACTCAGCCATAACATCTGCAGGAACATTGCGAACCTCCAAATATCCCCCTCTGTGACCGCACTCACCCATATATCCTTTGCTGACGCTGTGAAAGCTGAAAAGTGTTATTTCACTCTCACCAAGCTGATGCATTACCTTTGCAAAGGAGTGGAACTTTCTATCTTCAGCATAAATGTTATCCTGATATACTTCATCAGCCATAATTGCAAGTTTATGATCTTTAGCAAAGTTTATAACCATTTTAATATTTTCAAATGATAACACAGCACCGGTTGGATTACCCGGATTTATTACTGCTATTGCAACAGGATCAATTCCTTTTGCTTTTGCATCAATTAAACTTTTTGTTAATATTTCTTCATTTAACTGCCATGAGTTTTCTTCATCTAAATAATATCCAATTTGGCTTCCGCCTAATAATTCAATAGTTGCGCTGTACAGCGGGTATTGGGGAATCGGTATCAAAAACCCGTCACTTGGCTTTTTTAAAAGGGCAGTTAAAACTGCAGATACACCCTTTGATGCCCCATCTGTCAATATAATATTATTTTCATTTGCTGTAATACCATCACGGTTTTCAATAAACTTTGCGACTGCCTGTTTAACAAATGGCATCCCTGCACTTTGTGTATATGCACCGGTACCATGAGGCATTAATTCACGGAGCATTTTTACACGCTCAATTATATCTGCCGGATATACTTTTAATAATTCAGGATTATCTAGCAATACAGGGTATTCCATTAAACTTAATACCTGCCTTATATATGTTAATGGTTTTTGTTTTAAAGCCTGCGGATTTCCAATATTGCAGTAAATGATTTTTCTGCCCTCTTTTTCAAGCTCTTGTGCCCGTATAACAATTGGTCCTCTTACTGCATACTCAGCACTTAATAAATGCGGATTCAGATCTTTAATTGATATCATATATTTAAAATTGTTTATACAAAATAATTAACCAAAATATTTTATTAAACTCAATTCCCTCCCTCTTATTAAGGGGAAGGAATTTGATGAAGTTCTCAACATTCCCCCCTCTCCTTTTTAGGAGAGGGGGCTAGGTGGTGAGCTTTAATTCCCCCTCTCCTTTTAGGAGAGGGGGTTAGGGGGTGAGGTCTCAATTCAATCTCTCCTTTCAGGAGAGGGGGCTAGGGGCTTGCCTTGTAAAGGAGAGGTGATCAGCATTTACATCTTTGTGCTCTTTGGGTCAATGACTTTTTGTCTTATAAAAGTTTTGTGTCAATACGTCACTGTTTTATTTTCTTTGCGACTTAGCGCCTTTGCGAGAAATATTTTCATTCATCTTTGATTGCTTATATATTTCCTCTTCTCTCCCTCAGATTGCCTTTTCAGTTCTTAATAGTGAGGTAGAAATAATTCTTTAAGAATAAAAATAATTTACCCCAACTATTCCCCCTCTCCTTTTTATGAGAGGGGGCTAGGGGGTGAGGTTCTATTCCAATCTCTCCGTTTCAGGAGAAGGGGTTAGGAGATGAGGTTATTATATTCCCCCCTCTCCTTTTAATGAGAGGGGGCTAGGAGGTGAGGTGTTCAACTCTCTCTTTTCTACTTTCTTTAAACATTTATCCTTATTTTTGAAAATATGAAAAAGTTTATATTCTTTTTAATCCTTTTGTTACCTGCAGCAGTATTTTCACAGGTAACAACAAATTCAATTCTTTCTCCCGAACCAAATTTAACTATTCTTTGTGTTGCTGCGCATCCAGATGATGAAGATGGAGCAACACTTGCTTATTATCATTATTTGTACGGTTACAATGCATACACGGTTTTTTATACAAGGGGAGAAGGCGGACAAAATGAAATTGGTGCCGAGCTTAACGATAAACTTGGTAAAATTCGTGAGCAGGAATGTATAAATGCTTCAAAAATTCAGGGCTCTGTTCCTTTTTTCCTGGGTGAGCTTGACTTCGGTTTTTCCAAAACCGCTAAAGAAACATTTAAAATGTGGGGCGGTATTGATTCAGTCTTAGCCCGCATTGTATATATGATCCGTGTTATTCGCCCCGATGTTGTTATTACAAACCATGATACAATTACAACTAAACCTAACCGCCAGCATGGCAATCATCAGGCAGTCGGCATCACAATTTATGAAGCATTTGATAAAGCAGCCAATCCTAATTATCACCCTGAACAGTTAGTTCATGGAATAGAACCATGGCAGATAAAAAAACTTTTTTTTCGCTCATTTGATTCCACTAAAGCTGACCTTTATAAAATTGATATTTCTAAAACCATTCCAGATAGCAAAACTACAATTGCTCAGCTATCTCGGGATGCATTGTTTCAGCATAAAACACAGGGTATGGATAAAGTTGTTCCCAATAGCCCGTTCTTTTTTGGTAACAGGTTTTATACACTCATTCGCAGTAATAAAATGTACCCGGTTGAAGATGATAATTTATTTTCCGGGCTTGTTCCAAACATTAAACAAACTACTGCAAATTTAAAATCATACAATACTTATTATAACTATCCCATTACCAAAACTGATGCAGCTTTAAAGGTTTTGAACTCAGTTAAAAAAAATATTAGCAAAGTTGGTCTGGTTAAAACGTATGATAATACGCTTGAAAATATATTTAAATTATCCGGAATTGAATTTGATACACTTAGCTCAACTGATTTGTTAAAACTTAATTTAAACAAATATCAAACTATCATACTTGATCTCCGTTCATATTTTTACAGACCTGAACTTGAGAAGAGGGGTGAAAGACTTTTAAAATATATTTATCAGGGTGGTAATCTTATTTGTTTCTACAATAAACCGCAGGATATTAACGGAAAACAAAATATTGCTCCATATCCCATTTACATTACTTCACAAAGAGTTACCGAAGAAGATGCTGATGTTATTGTATTAAAACCTGATAACGTTTTATTCAATTATCCTAATAAAATAATCAGCAGTGATTTCTCCGGCTGGGTGCAGGAAAGAAATGTTTATCTGCCCTCTGATGATACTTTGCAAACTTCTGCAAAGTATCAAAGATTGCTGTATATGCAGGATGATAACGACCCCGTTCCCGCAACATCACTTTTATGGACTCAATACGGGCAGGGGACTTATACATATTGCGCACTTGCATTATACCGACAGTTAAAAATTTTTAACAAAGGTGCAATAAAGCTTTTTATGAATATGATATCACAGTAAATGTTTTTAATTCATTAATTTAAAAATTCAGAATTGCAAACAGATAGTAAAGCTGATAAACAGCTTGTAAGGGGAGTTTCACTAAAAGGAGCAACTGCCCTTAATATGATTGATATGATTGGAGTCGGTCCATTCATAACTATTCCGCTAATAATAGCTGCTATGGGCGGTCCGCAGGCAATGATTGGCTGGGTAATTGGTGCTGTTATTTGCTTATGTGATGGTTTGGTTTGGGCTGAGCTTGGCGCAGCTATGCCGCATGCAGGCGGCTCATATAATTACCTTAAAGAAATTTACGGGAAAAATGGTTTAGGCAAGTTTGTTTCTTTCATGTTTATTTTTCAGTTAACTTTTTCTGCACCGCTTTCTATGGCTTCAGGTTGTGTTGGGCTGGCAATGTATGCTAGCTATATTTTTCCTTCACTTAATGTAACTTATTTTAATTACGATCTTAATCTGCCTCTGCCAATTCTCGGTTCTTTGGAAGCTTCTGTGCTGCTGAATAACGGAACATTTGTTGCAATAGATGTTGTAATTTTTGCTGTGGTTATGTTGTACCGTAAAGTAACTTTTATAAGCAGGTTCTCTCAATTATTATGGGGTGGAGTTATAATTACTGTGATATGGATCATAATTTCAGGTGTTACACATTTTAATCCTTCGCTTGCATTTAATTTCCCCCCTAATGCATTCAATTTTGATTCAGCATTTTTACTCGGTCTCGGCTCTGCAATGCTTATTGCACTATACGATTATTGGGGTTACTATAATGTAAATTTCTTCGGCGGTGAAGTTCAAAACCCTGTTCGTAATATACCCCGTGCAATTATTTATTCTATTATAGCCGTTGCAGGTTTATATATTATTATGAACATCAGTATTCTTGGGGTTTTACCCTGGCAGGAAGTCAGCGAGACCGCAGGCACTGATGCAAGAAAATATATTGTTTCGGTATTCATGCAGCGTATCTACGGTTCTTGGGCAGGTAATCTGGTAACTCTGCTAGTTGTGTGGACTGCCTTCGCTTCAGTTTTCTCTTTGCTTATGGGGTACTCCAGAGTTCCTTATGCCGCAGCTGTTGAAGGTGATTATTTTAAAGTATTTTCAAAAGTTCACCCAAAACATAAAATCCCATATATCTCGCTCATTACACTCGGTGCTGTTGCTGTTTGTTTCTGCTTCCTTAAACTGAAAGATATCATTGCCGCACTTGTTGTTATCAGACTTATGGTTCAGTTTCTGGCACAGACCGTTGGGATAATTTATTTCCGGATTAAAAATCCGCAGCATCCCAGACCCTTTAAAATGTGGCTTTATCCTTTGCCCGCAATAATTGCATTCATTGGATTTGTTTATGTCCTCTTCTCACGCCAGAATTTCCTTAAAGAAATAAAATATGCTGTTGTACTGTTTGTAGCTGGTACTGCTATCTACTTCTGGCGAGCTTACAGAAAAAAAGAATGGCCATTTAATCAATTATCAATTAATAACTAGTAATTAACAATAAATCTTTACTATTTGTACATTTTTCAATATTAATTACACATTACTAATTACACATTGCTCATTGCCACCATTTCTTTTTCTTTTCTTTCACTTCCACCCATACCTCATCATTTTCAATTTTCACTTTGAATGTCTCAAGTGTTGCGCTTAAGCCCTTGCAGTCAGGCGGCACTTTGCCCGTAACCAAATTAAACTGCCAGCCGTGTATTGGACATGCTAGGTATAATTCTTCATCAACATATCCGTCATAAAGCACCTCTGACTGATTATGAGGGCAGGTGTTTGATACTGCGTAAATATTTTCACCAATCTTAAATACTGCTATATCCGTATCATCTGCAATTGTAAACTTTCGCCCGCGCCTATTTGGAAGGTCGCTTACTTTACATATATTTTTGTATTTAATATCACTCATAAAGGTAGGTTTATTTGACCCTGACTGGATTTCCATATATGAAAAATCTCAATAAAATCGCCATTGATTCTGTAAATATTATATTATAGTTTGGTTAATAACACTCTGTTGTTATCGTAATATTACTTTATTAATTTGTGTAATATAATAACAATTTAACGTTTATTTAATTCCATTTTTTCAATTACCTTTATCCCGCGTTCTGTTTGCTCTAACCTGCATGTCTCGGTAAATGCATCATGCTCAAAATATAGCAGCCAGTTATCCTTTACTATCTGTGACTCAAATTTCTTCTTTTCTTCAAGCGTGGTTAACGGATAAAGGTCATAGCCCATTATGTAGGGCAGGGGAATATGTGATGTCATCGGAAAAAGATCTGCTGTGTAAAGCATTGTATTATTTTGATCCTGCAGCTTTAATAACTGCATAAACGGAGTATGCCCGCTTACAGTATGCAGTGAAATTACTTCATCAAATTTGCTTTCACCGTCATAAAGTTTAAGCATACCTTTTTCTTTTATCAGATTATAATTTTCGGGCATAAAGCTTGCCTTATCGCGCTCACTTGGATTTTGTCCCCACTCCCAATGCCGTTTCTGAAGGTGATGCACTGCATTTGGAAATGTTAAAACAAGCTCATTGTTTTTATCCAGCTTAGTTGAACCTCCTGCATGATCAAAGTGCAGATGTGTTAATATTACATCTGTAATTTCCTCTGGTTTAATTCCAAGTTTTTCTAACTCTCCCTCAAGTGTGTAAACTGAGTGATCTACACCATATATTTCATTAAGTTTTGCAGACATTTTCCTGCCAACTCCGTTATCTACAAGTATCTTTTTGCTTTCAGAAATCAGCAGAAGCGAACGCATACACATATCTATTCTGTTTTTTTCATCTGCGGGGTTAGTTTTTGACCACAAAGGTTTTGGCACTACACCAAACATTGCCCCGCCATCTAATTTAAATAATCCCGTTTGAACAGTGTGAAGCTCGTAATTTCCTATTTTCATTTTTTCCTCACCTTAAAAATATATATAATTAAATTAATATATGTTAAAATAAATAATAACTATCAAATTCTTTTTTTTCTTAACGTCTTTGCGTCTTTGCGTGAGATAAAATAATAGATATCATATCTTAATTTTCCTTTGTGTTTTTGCGTCTTTGCGAGAGATAAAATAATAAATATCAAATCCTATTTTTTCTTAACGTCTTTTCGTCTTAGCGAGCGATAAAATAATAAATATCACGCAAAGTCGCCAAGCCGCAAAGTTATTAATGAATAATATTACAAAATTGTTTTATTCGTTTGTCCCTCACACTTTTTAGTCTTTACGTCTTTGCTACTTAGTATCTTTGCGAGTGATGAATTAAAAACTATCAAATTCTTTTCTTTCTTCGCTCTTAGTGAGAGAAAAAATAATAAATATCATATCCTATTATTTCTTAGCGTCTTTGCGTCTTAGCGAGCGATAAAATAGTAACTATCACGCAAAGCCGCAAAGCCGCAAAGTTATAAAAAATAATAACTATCAAAATCTTTTCTTTCTTCGCTCTTCGCGAGAGATGAAATAATTATTATAATTTATTAACTATTCTTTTAATACCGTTTTTGATCAAATTTTCGTTAAAATTTATCAATAATCCTAATTTCTTATTATATAACTTTAAATATGTTAATAATTGTTTATAATGTACATTTTTTAAAGTTTCCACTGATTTCAGTTCTAGAATTAATTTATCTTCAACTATAATATCTGCTATAAATCCTATATCTATTATTACTTCATCATAAATCACTTTTATTTGTTGTTGCCTAACAAAATTTATATTACACTTCTGAAGTTCAAAACAAAGTACTTCCTCATAAACTGATTCCAGTAATCCAGGTCCAAGTTTTGTATGGAGCTTATAGCAACAATCTACTACTATCTTTGATAATTCGTTTTCATCCATTAGTTAACTAAATTATGGTTTATTTTTAATACTTTATGTTTTATTCTTAGCGTCTTTGCGTCTTAGCGAGCGATAAAATAGTAACTATCACGCAAAGCCGCCAAGCTGCAAAGTTACTAAAAAATAATAACTATCAAATTCTTTTCTTTCTTCGAATCTTAGCGAGAGATAAAATAATAAATATCAAATCCTATTTTTCCTTAGCGTCTTTGCGCCTTTGCGAGAGATATAATGTTTTTAATTCACTTTGTGTCTTAGCTTCTTAGCGCGAGATATTATATTTTTAAACTTCTTTGCGTCTTAGCGTCTTTGCGAGAGTTAAAATAATAGATATCATATCTTAATTTTCCTTAGCGTCTTTGCGAGCATTTACTTTACAGAATCTTCAATTTTATTTAATTTATTTGTGTATTCCATCCATTCATGATACAAATCATTCAGCTTTTCTTTCTTTTCCTTGTATTCATTGGTCTTTCTGCCGGCTTCTTTTTGATCCTTGTAGTATTCCGGGAATGCCATAGCTTCCTCCTCTGATTTTATATATTCTTCCAGAGCTTTTATTTCTTTTTCTAATTTATGTATCTTATCCTTTAATGGCTTTGCAGTTTTATAATGCTTATTTCTGTTTTCTGCTTCAATCCTTTTTTGCTCCTTGCTCTTTTTTCCTGCACCTATGTTTCCGTTTTGTTTTTCTGAATCTATCTTATTATTGATTTTTTGCTCTGCAAATCCTTTTCTTTCTGCTTCCTTTTTTTCAAGATAATATGTACAATTGCCAAGATATGTCTTAATATTCTTATCTTTCACTTCAATTATCTTTGTAACTATACCATCCAAAAATTCCCTGTCATGTGAAATTATTAGCACTGTGCCTGTATATTTATGCAGGGCATCCATCAGCACTTTTTTGCTGTTCATATCCAAATGATTAGTCGGTTCATCAAGTATCAGAAAATTGGATGACTTAAGCAGCATTCGCGCAAGCGCCAGCCTTGATTTCTCACCGCCGGAAAGCACCGAAACTGCCTTAAATACATCATCACCTCTGAATAAAAAACTCCCCAATATTGTCCTGAGCTGTTTCCTTATTTCACCCGCTGCAACGCTGTCCAAAGTTCCAAGTACATCCGCTGCGCCGTCAAGTGTATCTGCCTGATGCTGACTGTAATACTCCAAAGCAACCTGGAATCCCAGTTTCCTTGTCCCTTCCTGAATTTCCTCTGTGCCGCGGATAATTCTGGCCAAAGTTGATTTGCCCGCACCGTTTACTCCTACCAATCCAATCTTCTCACCTCTTTCAATTTCCAGATTTACTCCATTTAGTACCAGATTATCACCGTAGCTCTTTGATACATTCTTCAGTTCAAATACCTTCCTTCCGCTGTGTGTTGCAGGAGGAAAGTGAAAATGTATTGCAGACTCTTCTTCCTCAATTTCTATTCGCTCTATTTTATCAAGCAGTTTTATTCTGCTTTGAACATTGCTCGCCTTAGATGCCTTTGAGCGAAATCTGGTTATAAACCGTTCCTGCTGTTTTATATATTTCTGCTGATTTTCATAACTCTTATACAGAAGCTCTTTTCTTGTTTCTCGCTCCTGTATATAATAACTGTAATTTCCATTATATATTGTTACCTTACCTGTATATATTTCAATGGTTTTATTTGTAATGTTATCTAAAAAAGTTCTGTCATGTGAAACAAGTATTATTGCACCTTCATAAGATTTCAAAAAATCCTCAACCCATATCAGCGACTCAATATCTAAATGATTTGTTGGTTCATCAAGCAGCAGAACAGTTGGCTGCTGTAGCAGCAGCTTAGCCATTGCAATTCTCATCTGCCACCCGCCTGAAAATTCATCAGTCAGCCTCTCAAATTCATTTGTCTTAAACCCAAGTCCTTCAAGTATCTTCTCTATGTTTGATCTTACCCTAAAGCCGTCTAATGCTTCAAACTTATGCTGAAGCTCCCCAAGTGTTTCAACAAGCTCCATATAATCTGCACTTGTGTGGTCAGGGTGCTCATCCATTTCATTGTTTACCTGATCAATTTCTTCCTTAAGTGCTGAAATATCTCCAACACCTGAATATACCTCATCATATATTGTTTTGCCGGAGTATGCTATGCCGTCCTGCGGCAGATAACCAACGGTTACATGTTTTGAAAGCGCTATTTCGCCCTTATCTGATTCAATTTGTCCGTTGATAATTTTCAGCAAGGTTGATTTGCCCGCACCGTTTGAGCCGACTAATCCTATCCTGTCCTTTGGATTTACAACAAAGCTTACATTTTCAAATAGCTTCTTTGCACCAAACTGTACCGTTATATCTGAAACTGATAGCATAGATTACAAATTTAACTTTAATGCATTTAATTTACAGTAAATTTATTTATCACACATTAATTTTACATAAATTTATGGGAACAATTTCCATTAAATTGCATATAATTAAGTAAGAATATCTAAAAACCGTATCTTTATAAATAATCTTTAATAATCTTTAAAGATATAAGTTTCTCTAAAGGAGATTTTACCATGTTCAAATCAACCGGAATAATATTTATTTTATTGCTTGTATCATTTTTATTGATACCCTCAATATCTTTCTCGCAGAATGATGACAATTCTAATATGTCGTTCACCTTATACAGCAACAATATGTATTCCTCAGGTGATGATGTTACCTTAAATATTTATGCTTACTATTTAAATAAAGGTGCTGAATTCAATTTTAAAGTATATAAAATTGATGATATCGAAGGATTCTTTTCACGCCAGACCTCTAATTACTCAATTGATGTGTTAAGCAAAGATAGCTTGAACCTGCTTGCACTCTGCACTGAAGTTGATAACTTCTCCAAGCGTATGAAAGTTGATGGCAATAATAATTATTACTACAGCTATGAAACTATAACATATAAGCCAAAGCAAAAAGGCGCTTACGTCGTAAGGGCAAGCTATCAAAATAAAGTTGCCTATACGGGATTTTTTGTTACTGATATTGGCACAATCACCGAAGCCGCAAACAATTCAATGCTTGCCTATACTGTAAACAGAAAAACAGGCGAGCCTCTTAATGATGTTGACCTTAATTTCTTTCTTGGTTCAAAAAAAATCGGAGTAGGCAAAACTATGCGCGGCTTGTTTTACAAAGAGCTTACCCCTGAAGATAGAGACTTTGCCGCTGCTAATAATATTACTTACCCGCTTATTATCGGCAGAATGGGCGATGATATTGCTGTCAGCGATCCTTACCTTTATTTTGGCTACGGTGCAAACATGTACAGCGTGTATATTTTTTCCAATCAGCCCGTTTACAGACCTAAATCACCAGTTGAGTTTAAAGGTATTATCCGTAAATCTAACCCGCAGGGTTATGAAAATATCCCGCAGCGGGATATTACTGTCCGCATTAAAGATTCACGCGGTGCTGAAGTTTATAAACAGGTTTTAAAAACCAATGAGCATGGCAGTTTTAACGGAAGCTATACAATTGAAGATAATGCACCTTTAGGACAGTATTATATTTATGCCGAGCTTGATAAAGGGCAGCAATATACAGGAACATTTTCTGTAGAAGAATATAAAAAACCTGAATATAAAGTCGGCATTACCGTTGATAAAGACCAATACTTAAACGGTGAAGATATTAAAGGTGTAATAAATGCTGACTATTATTTTGGCTCAGCAGTTCAGGATGCCGAAGTTGAATACAATATCTATAAAAAATCATATTATAAACCATGGTGGTATTACAGTGAATACAGCTGGTGGTATGAAGATTACTATGCTAATCAGGATGATAATCAAAAATACAGCGATGCTGAATTTATTTACAGCGGAACAGGGAAACTTAACAAAGATGGCAGGTTTGATTTCAGCTATAACATTAATGAAGATTTTAAATCCAAATACAATAATTGGTGGTATTGGGATCGTGAAGCATCTTATGAAACAGATTTTACATACATTATTCAGGCAAAGGTAACCGATAAATCAAGACGCGAAATATCATCAACTAAAACAGTTTTTGTTACACGCAGTGATTTTTTTATGACCTCAAAAACTGATAAGTATATCTATAAACCCGATGAAAAAATATCGGTTCAGGTGCAGGCAATGAACTTCAGCGATAAACCTAAACAGGTATCTTTTGAAGCGGTTGTAAACCGCCTTACCTGGGCAGGCTCACCTGACTATAAGCAGAAGAAAGACTATGTTACTAAAGTTTCGGGCTCTACAAATGATAAAGGTATTGGCACCGTTACATTTGATGCCTCAGATGAAGGATATTATTCAATTGAAATTAATTCTTACGATAGCCGCGGCAAAAAAGTTACTGATAATACTTACTGCTATGTTTCTAAAGGAGATATGTGGTGGTGGTATAATGAATCAGGTGCTGTTCAAATCTTCCCCGATAAGGATAGCTATAAACCCGGGGAAACATGCAAAGCATTGATTGTTACAACTACTCCCGGTGCTAATGTACTTATTACAACTCAAAATACAGGCATTTTAACTTACACTGTTGAAAAAATTGAAGGTACTTCAAAACTCATTGAAATTCCCGTTGGCACTAATGCTGCTCCAAATTTTTATATTACCGCAGCTTATGTTTCAGGCGGGCAGTTTTACACTTCAAGCAAATCCGTTATGGTTCTGCCTGAAGAAAAATTCCTTACTGTTAATATTGGTACTGATAACACTTCCTATAAACCTAAGGATGAAGGTACTGTATCAATCCGTGTTACCGATGCTGCCGGAGATCCCGTGCCAAATGCTGATGTATCACTTGGTGTAATTGATGAAAGTATCTATGCCATAAAACCCGATAATACCAAAGATATTAAAAATTTCTTCTACTCTCCTAAATGGAATGCTGTTAGTGTGCATTACAGCAATAATTATTCATACTACAGTTACTCCCGCTTTATTACAATTTATGAAAGGTTTGATGTAAAATCACTTAAAGAAGAGGAACTTGGTACAATAAAAGGAAGATTAACTGATAAGCAAGGTAACGCAATTCAAAATGCTACTATTATTATTGATGGTGATTTTACCGCCGCAGTAACCGGAGAAGATGGTTCCTATGAATTTAAGCTGCCCGAAGGCACTTATACTATAAGTGTAAGGCAGAATAAGAAAACCCGTGAAAGTGAAAAAGATCTTGATGTTAAAAAAGGTAAAACTATTGAAGTTAACCTGAGAGCAAGCAGTGAAGGACTGATTCTTGATGGCTTCTTCTCTGATAAACAGCAATCAATTGAAGATGGACTTTCAACAAATCGTTCCGGCAAAGAAATGGACGAAACTACTGAGTTAAATGCTCCTAAATCTGAAGATAAAAGAGATGCTAAGAATAAAAAAGGAGAATTTAAAGGTATAGTGGAGAAAGATGATTTTGAGGACAATTTTGTTGAAGCTGAAACTCGAAGTGATTTCCGCGATGCTATTTTCTGGAATCCTTCTGTTACTACTGATATTAATGGCTACGCAACTATGAAAGTAAAATTTCCCGATAACCTTACAACATGGCGCCTTACTTCCAGGGTTATTACTAATGATACTAAAGTTGGTCAGCAGGTTAATACTGTAATAACACGCAAAGACTTGCTTGTCAGAATGGAAACTCCCCGATTTTTACAGCAGGATGATGAAGTTACTATTTCAACAATAGTTCACAATTATCTTGAATCAGATAAATCTACCAAGCTGAGCTTTAAGGTTGAAAATGCTGAAATAATCGGTGATCCCGCAGAACAAATATTTTCCATGGGTAAAAATGAAGAAAAACGTATTGATTGGAAAATTAAAGTTACAAATCCGGTTGGTTTTGCAAAGCTTACTGCATCTGCTCTAACCAATGAAGAATCAGATGCAGTTGAAATGAAAATACCGCTTCAGCCGCATGGCTTGCAGCTTGCAAATTATCAGGCAATGGATATCAGCGAGCCCGAAAAATCGGAATACAAATTCGTAAATATACCGGAATATACTGACCTTAGAAGCACAACATTAACATTAAATGTTGCACCTTCGCTTGCTTCAACAATGCTTGGTGCTTTGGATGGACTTGTTGGCTATCCTTATGGATGTGTTGAGCAAACAATGAGCCGGTTTTTGCCAACTGTTATTGTTGCTAACGCATTTAAAGATCTTAATGCTCCTATCAGCGATGCTACGCAAAAAGATCTGCCCAAAATGGTTGAAGCAGGATATAACAAATTGTACTCTATGCAGCACTATGATGGCGGTTGGGGCTGGTGGACTAACGATCAGTCACACCCGTTTATGACAAGCTATGTTATATACGGACTTACACTTGGCGAAAAAGCCGGATATCCTGTTAAAAATACTGTGTTAAGCAAAGGGATTACCTCACTTAAAACTATGCTTAAAGATAAAAATATTGATGCAACTACCCGAGCTTACATGCTTTATGCTTTATCTTATGCTGAAAATAAAGATACTAAACTTTTTGAAGAACAGATGCAGTTAATAAGCTCTCTGGAATTAAACGACTATTCTGTATCACTGCTTTCTATGGCAGCTGCTAATTTTGGTGATTCTGAAAATTCTGCAAAATATTCCAAATTACTGATTGAGCACGCTCAGGATATGGGTGAGTCCGGTGCCTATTGGGGAGGAAAATCATGGCATTACTCCTGGCAGGATGATAAAGTTCAAACAACAGCTATGGCTGTTAAAGCGCTGCTGCTTAATCCCAATAGCTTAAAAGATAACCCTGAGTTAATGAACCGTGCAGTTCGCTGGCTTATGCAGCAGCGGCAGGGTGGGGGATGGTGGAATACTCAGTCAACTGCTTTTATCATCTATGCTATGGTTGATTATCTTAAATCTTCCAAAGAACTTGAACCCGACTATAGCGTAAAGCTGTATGTTAATGGCGAAATACTTCTTGATAAGCACATGACTAAAGAGGATGTCTTCAAAAAAGATCTTAAGTTTGTTATTGATGGCTCAAAATTAAAAGCTGGGCAAAATGATATTAAGATAGAAAAATCAGGTGCCGGTAAAGTTTATATTTCAAGCGACCTTAAATACTATACAAATGAATCTGTAATCCAGCCTCGTGAAAATGGTTTCAGAGTGCATAAGGAATATTTTAAACTTGAAAAATACACCAAGTATAATGATAATAAGATAATTTATCAAAAAAGATTTATGGATGGTAAAGTAAAATCTGGTGATGAGATTCTTGTTAAAGTTAGAGTTGAAGCTAAAGAAAAAGATCTGCAGTACTTTATGCTTGAAGATCCTATCCCCGCCGGATGTGAAGTAATTAAAGATGACTGGGCTTATAAGATAGAAGATGAAAAAGATTATTCAGGGTATGATTATTACTGGTGGCGCTGGTGGTATGCCGATAAAGATATCCGTGATAACCGCGTTACATTTTTTGCTACATATTTGTATGGTGATGTTTTTGAGTTCTCATATATCTTAAGAGCACAGATACCCGGTAAATATAAAGTTATTCCAGCAACAGGTATGCTGATGTACTATCCGGATGTCAGGGGGTCAAGTGAAGAACTGCAGCTTGAAATTACTGATTAATATTCACCTGTTAAAAATAGGTTTCAGCACTATTGTGCTAAAAAAACAAGGGGCATAAAACCCCTTGTTTTTTACATCTAATTTATAATGTTATCTTTTTACTTATCTTGTTATTGAAATTCCGGCAGGAAATGATGCCATTTCAATATTTTTTACTTTAGTATGATTCTGCACATTTATTACTGCAGTTGTACCGGGGGTTGAAGAACCCACTGCAGGGTGATGAACAAATGTTCCGCTGACTGATTCACATGTAATATAAGCATATTTGCCGTCTGCAGTAAATGCAACTCCATGCGGCTGTGCACCTACATTTGAAATAGTTTTATACACAGTTAATGTATTTACATCTATTACCGTTACTGAATTGCTGTTTCTGTTTGCAACATACAGCCACTTATTATCAGGCGAGCATTCAGACTGAATTGGGTATAACCCCGTTGGTATTATTCTGATAATTGTTCTTGTGTTCATATCCAACACCCTAACATCATTTGAGCGGTCACAGGTAATAAATGCGTAACGGTCATCAGTTGATAATGATACTGCTATCGGTCTGAAAAATCCGGTGCCGTTTCCTGTTGGAGGTACAATATTATCAACAGGAATGGTTTGCTCAACTGCATCGGTATGAGTATTTATTATCTGTATATACTCACCAAGTTCACTTGTTGTAATTAAAAGATTTCCGTCAGTTGTAATCCTTCCGCCATGTGTTGCATTCATTGTAACATCACTTATTGTGTTTATAATAGTCATATCAGCAGTGTTAAAACTTCTAATATATCTTTCTGCTCCGTTGATATTATAATTTGTTACATATCCTTTTGAACCATCAGGTGTAATTATTACATGACCCGGTGCTGAAACTATATAAAGTCTGTTAAGTTTCTGATAAGTCATAGCATCAAATTTTTCAATAAAACCATCATTTATTAAAGTTACATAAAAATATTTCCCTTGGTTATCAACAGCTACATTATGCGGTGCTGAAAGCGTATTTTCTGATTCGCCAACTACAACATATCTGGTAAGAAACATATTATCAAGATTTACAACTGCAATATAATCAGATGCCTGATTTGTGATAAATGCTTTCCTGTAAATATTGCTGAATGCCACTTCACCGTTATCATTCTTAGCACCATTATTTATCCAGCTCATTATTTTCAAAAGTATATTTCTGTTTAACGGCATGCCGTTTGTATATGGTGCCTTGGCTTTTGGCATTAATGGCTCCGATACAGGTCCTAATGTTGTATCTGTATTTATATGTTGTATAATATGACTCCATTTTGCATTATAGGGTACTATCTCTGCCCCAAAATCTGACCCGTTCAGCATAATTGAGCTCCAGTTTGTCAGATTTATTCCTGATTGTTTATCGGTTGAATTATGACACCCGGGATAATTACAGTGTGCCTCAAATATCGGTAGAATATCTCCGGTAAAAGTTAGATTTTCACTCTGCGGTGCTGATGGTGATTCATTGCATCCTGAAAAGCTTACTATGTATAATGCTCCTGCAAATAAAATAAAAAATATAAAGAAAGTTAATTTAGTCATTTCTGTTATGATTTGAATCAAATATAATAGTCTGCGTTTACCAATGCTATGATAAATTCAGCTCCGTATTAAAGCAATATATTGTTTCACACTTCTTTCTATTCACTTACAACTTCATCTTTTATACCAAACTGCAGACTAGGTAACTGTTTCTTTCGCGTTTTAGCTGAAACCATAAGTAATACCGGGAAGTCAAGCATACATGAAAATCCAACTATTAATAAAATGAAACTTGTTATATGATTTATAAAGAAATCTCTTGGCTCTGATTTTGATGTATCTGCTGCATAATAATATACCTCGTAAGTTTCACCTAAAATATATCCCAATTCATCTTCATTAGCATCATACTCAGTATAATATATAAACGGCTTGTAGTTACCGTTCACTTCAGTGAATTCCACATACGCTTTTCCTCTCGGTTTCTCTTCTATGTTTGTTACTTTGCAGGCAATCAGATGGCATTGCTTTAAAAAATTATCTTCTTTTTGGTAGAAATATACTCCAAGTATAACCATAATTACAGATGCCAAAAGCAAAACGCCTGCAATGTATTTAAGTATTTTTGGTGAGTTTGCTGAACTAGCTGCCATTTATTAGCTTATTTTGTTTTTATAATTGCTTTTTATTGCATCCGATTTTTTTGCAAAATGAATCAGCGTTGGAGCAGCAATTAAACTGCATACCCCTATAAATGCAAATATCAACGGTATAGTTATTTCCCCTCCAAGCTCATTTTTAGATAAAAAAAATATCAGGGCAAGTGATAGAAATATAATGGCTGTTAGCATTTCTATCATTGCAAATATTTTCAAAAATTTTGATTTTGGCATTTACAAATATAAATGTTTTTTGATTTTAAAATACAGTTGTTATTTATTTTTTATCCTGTCTAAATTTCTCATCCATCCCTTAAACTTTGTTCTCTTAACAGGTGAGTCAGCAAAAATTTCCTTAAACTGTTCCTCCGTAATTGAACTGAG
>JADZAP010000003.1 GCA_020852705.1 Ignavibacteria bacterium
TATTTAATTTCCCATGTATTGCCAGAAAATAAAAGATTTTCCAAGCTGCCTTTTCCAAGTTTAGAAATTGAATTTTCAATTTGCTCTTCCATTTGTGTTTCATATACAGGTTTATTTACCTTATAAAGCACACCAAAGGGAACCGGAAAACCTTCAAAATCAGAAAGCTGAGCAACTATCATTGCAAGCTCTTTTGAAGTGTCATCATATACAATTACATCGTTAATAGAATTTGTGCCTTCATTAATATTAATTATTTCAGGTCTAAATCCGTTGAGCTTAATTCCCTTATCTTTCTTTTCACCGTAAATTAAAGGTTTGCCGTTTTCTACAAATAATGCATGTTCTGCTTTACTTTCTTTTTCTGTATATGTAAAAAATGCACCATCATTATATATATTACAATTTTGATATATTTCTATAAAAGATGTGCCATTATGTTCATGAGCGCGGCTTAAGATATTCTGCATGTGTTTTGCATCACGATCCATTGTTCTTGAAACAAAAGATCCACCCGAAGCTAAAGCTAATGTTAATGGATTGAACGGTTCTTCCAAAGTACCTACAGGAGATGACTTTGTTACCTTTCCGTGCTCAGAGGTTGGTGAGTATTGTCCCTTTGTTAAACCGTAAATTTTATTGTTAAAAAGCATCAGAATTAAATTCAGATTTCTTCTTAATGCATGAATAAAATGGTTGCCTCCAATGCTTAATAGATCACCATCACCGGAAACAATCCATACATCAAGCTCAGGTCTTGTCATTTTTAGCCCCGAAGCAATTGCCGCAGCTCTGCCGTGTATTCCATGAAATCCATAAGTGTTCATATAATATGGAAATCTGCTTGAGCACCCTATGCCGGCTACAAAAACTGTTTTTTCTTTGGGCAGGTTAAACGAGGGCATTACACGCTGTACTTGTGCAAGAATTGAATAATCACCGCAGCCCGGGCACCATCTTACATCCTGATCACTTGAATAATCCTTTGCATTCAGTTTTGCCGGTGGTGGAATTGTTTTTTCTGCTGCTGTATTTGTACCGTTATTTAAAATTGTATCCATTTTATAAAAATTTATTTTGGTAATCTTGCTAATATTATTTTTCTAAAAGCTCAATTACCTTTCTTTCTATTTCACTTGCTTTAAAGGGTAAACCCTGAATTTTATTTAAACCAACTGCATCAACCAGAAATTCAGCCCTTATTAAATGTCTTAACTGTCCCAAATTAAGCTCAGGTATCAATACTTTTTTAAATTTAGAAAGTATCTCTCCAAGATTTTTCTGGAAGGGATTCAAATATTTAAGATGCAGTCTTGAAACATTGTATCCTTTTGAAATCAGTCTTTCACGTGCAGTTGTAATTGAACCGTAAGTACTGCCCCAGCCCAGAATCAATAACTCACCTTCTGTATCTCCATCAACCTCAGCAAGCGGTATATAGTTCTCAACATTCTTTACTTTTTCAGCCCTTAGCTTAACCATAAATTCATGATTTAAAGGGTCATAACTTACGTTACCGGTAATATTTTGTTTTTCAAGTCCGCCAATCCTGTGTTCAAGTCCGGGTGTGCCGGGTTTTACCCATGGTCTTGCAAGAAACTCATCACGCATATACGGGTAATATCCTTCTTTTTCAGTGCGGAATTCACCTTGTATTTTTGGCAGTTCATTTTCATGCGGAATTTTCCATGGTTCAGCACCATTTGCTATATATCCATCTGAAAGAAATATAACAGGTGTCATAAACCTGCATGCAATCCTTGCTGCTTCAAACATCATCATAAAGCAATCAGCAGGAGATGAAGCGGCTACTACTGGAACAGGACATTCACCGTTTCTTCCGAGAATTGACTGAAAAAGATCTGCCTGTTCAGTTTTTGTAGGCAGTCCTGTACTCGGACCGCCTCTTTGAATATCTGCAATAACAAGCGGCAGCTCAACCATAACCGCAAGTCCAATTGCTTCCTGTTTTAATGCCATACCCGGTCCGCTTGTACTTGTTAAAGCAAGTGAACCTCCAAATGAAGCTCCAATAGCAGCACAAATAGCTGCTATTTCATCTTCTGCTTGAAAAGTTTTAACGCCAAAGTTCTTAAAACTGGAAAGATCATGAAGTATATCACTTGCCGGAGTAATAGGGTATGAGCCAAGAAAAAGTGGTAAACCGCTTTTTAATGATGCTGCTAAAATTCCCATTGCAGCAGCATGGTTACCGGTTATATTTCTGTAAGTGCCCTTTGGAAGGTTTGCAGGTTTTACTTTATATCTTGTTGTAAAAATTTCAGCAGTCTCGCCAAAATAATATCCCGCTTTAAGTGCTTTTATATTTGCATCTGCAATAACCGGATTTT
The DNA here is from genome assembly GCA_020852705.1 of Ignavibacteria bacterium. Lineage (GTDB taxonomy): Bacteria > Bacteroidota > Ignavibacteria > Tepidaquicellales > OLB5 > OLB5. The sequence goes on from JADZAP010000003.1 coordinate 2,352, forward strand.
TTTTGAATTTTTCTTCCAGCCATTGCATTGTAATTTCTAAAGGGCGGTCATATAGCCAATAGGTTATTCCAAGTGCATAAAAGTTTTTGCATCTGTTGGAATCCTTTGCATTTAAGCCAAGCTCCTGAACAGCATTGTTGGTTGCCCTTGTAATAGGCACTTTAATCAGCTTGTAACCGGTAAGTGATTCATCTTCAAGAGGGTTTGTGTCATATCCTGCAAGTTTCAGATTCTTTTCTGAAAAGGCATCTTCATTGGCAATAATTGTTCCGTGCGGCTTTAGCCCTTTAATATTAACTTTTAATGCAGCCGGATTCATAGCAATAAGCACATCAGGCTCATCACCCGGAGTATAAACATCCGAGCTTGAAAATTGTATCTGAAATCCGCTAACACCAAATAAAGTACCTGCAGGGGCTCTTATTTCCGCCGGGTAATCAGGGAAAGTATTTAAGTCGTTGCCAAAAAATGCTGATGTTTCTGTGAATCTTGTTCCGGCGATCTGCATTCCATCGCCTGAATCTCCCGCGAATCTAATTGTCGCGCTTTTTAAAACCTCAACGGTTTTTTCCATTATGTTTTGTTTGCTCCTAAAGAAACTAATGAGCTGTTGTGAATCGTATGAGCTGTATTTTAATTTTAATCTGCCCCTTAAAAAAAATATTCAGGGCTTAAAAATATTTTCAGGCTTCTTCTTTTACTACTGAAACATTTATCTGTGCAAGAACATTCCCTGCAAGCTTTATCTCAACGGTTCTTGAACCTATTTCTTTTATAGGTTCTTCCAGCAATATGTTTCTTTTATCAATTGTGTAACCTTTATGAATAAGTGCTTCTGCTATTGTACCATTGGTTACTGAACCGAAAAGCTTAATTTCATCAGCAGCTTTTGCCTTAATTTCAAGCTGAATTCCCTGAAGTTCGCCGGCAAGTTTTTGTGACTCTGCTATGATTTTCTCAAGCTTTTTTGCCTGCTGTTTTTTTATTTCATCAAGTACCTTCATGTTGCTCGAGGTTGCTTTCATTGCAACACCATTGGGAATAAGGTAGTTCATTGCAAAGCCGTCTTTTACATTAACAACTTCACCGGTTTTACCTAATTTATCGTGATCTTGTTTTAATATTATTTTCATTTGATATATACAGAAAAAATGCAGGGATAAAACCTCCCTGCTTTAGTTTTAATTTTTTTTATGTTGTCGGCGCCGGATTATCTCCTAATAATGCCGTATCTTCAGGGGTTAGATGTTTCTCAAATGAATCATCTTCAAATGCTGTTGGCTCATCATGATGCTCGCCGCTTCCCTGCCCCCTAACCGTCTTGTTTAAAAATTGAATCCTTCGGGCTTTAATTTCAACAATGGTTTTGCTGTCGCCTTTTTCAGTCTTAAATGTCCTTGACTGCAGTTCACCTTCTACTAAACATGCGTTGCCTTTTCTGAGTTTTTCTTTGCAGCTATCGGCAAGTTTGTTCCATGCTACAACTCCAACATAGCAAACATCTTCCTGCCAGTCATCTTTACTGTCACGGTATCTTCTGTTGCTTGCTACTGAAAAATTTACTACCGGTGTGCCGTTTGTTGTTGTTCTGTAAACCGGGTCTTTGGTTAAGTTTCCAGCAATGATTACCGAGTTTATTTCGGGCATCTTTAAATCAGCCATTTTGTCCTCCGATTGTTTCGGTTATATATTTTCGGTTATATATTAATTGTTGACTAAACTTGTGTTATCAGTGGTCGTGGCTTCAGCTACTGTATCGGCTTCGGCTGACTGCTGCTGCTGTAGTAGTGCTGCTGCAGCTTCTCTTTCCTTCATTATTTGCTCTTTTTTAACCAGATACACTTCACGCTCTTCAAGTGTCTTCTTATCAAAGGAAACATTTAAGAACCTTAATATATCATCATCCAGGTGGTATGCTCTTTCAAGCTTTGCAATAACGGATGGATCTGCAGTAAATTCTATGGTTACATAAGAACCGGTTGCTTTATTCTTTATTGGATATGCAAACTTTCTTCTGCCCCATTTTTCTGTTTTTACAACTTCTCCATCATTTTTCTTGAAGAAGTTTGTATATTTATTGAGAATTGTATCTACTCTCTCATCTTCATAAATCGAATCAACTATAAAAGTAGTTTCGTAATATTTGTGCGCCTTTTTGCTCATTAAATTTTAGTTTGAAATTTAGCTGTAAATATAGCGTTTTAGCAATTAATTTTCAAGGCAGGAAAAACCGATGTAATTATGGAAATTTTGGGGAATTTATTGAATATTTCGCTATTAAATACAACATATTGTAATAGTAAGATGAAAGGTGTTGTTAATATATATGTAATGTGAAATCAGTGATCTTCATTTTCACCATCATGTCTTAGGAACTGACGGCAGAAATAGAGAATTATTAATTACCTCACCCTCCGTCTCCCTCTCCTGCGAGGAGAGGGAGTGCCAAAACTTTTAAATCAATTTTCCCCCTCTCCTTCTTAGGAGAGGGGTTAGGGGAGAGGTTAAACACAAATCCATCTTTGCAGTTTTGAGAAAGTATTATTCTTTTTCGCAGAGTCCTGTAAAAACCCATCTGAGATATTTTAAATACACCAGATTTACGAAAAATCTTTATTTATACTTTTTACTGAATCATCATCCCCCCTTCTTTTGAAGGGGGGATAAAGGGGGGTTAGTATTTGTTTAATTATTTTGAACTCATCTTTACAAGACAGGTCTTTACAAGCCAGGTGTTAACATGTCTGGTGCACTATTTCCTCACCCTCCGTCTCCCTCACCTGCGAGGAGAGGGGTTAGTGGGTGAGGTTAAACACACATCCATCTTTGCAGTTTTGCGA
>JADZAP010000004.1 GCA_020852705.1 Ignavibacteria bacterium
TGAACTGAACGTTATAAACACCGGCACTTTGTATAGTGTTTACAAGTTCTTTAACCTGCTGACCTGAGGCATTATAAACTTTCAGAGAAACCATACCATCTTTGGGTATTGAATAGCTGATTACTGTGCTGGGGTTGAATGGGTTTGGATAATTCTGCATTAAAGCAAATTCAAAAGGTGTAGTTTCAGTAATTCCGGAAGTTTTAAGATTGAGCGAAAAATTTTCTATGTTTAAAGATTTTTCACTCAGTACAACCTGCCTGTATTCAGATTCACTGCCAATTTTATGAGCAACCAGAATATAGTCACCAACAGGAATATTATTTATAGTATATTCACCTTTCTTGTTGGTAATACCATAAGTAACATACTCATCACCCTGTTTAGCATAAATTACAGCATCACTAACAGGAATATTATTTGATAAAACAATACCTGAAATTTTAGTTATAATCCCGGGTCTGGGAGAAGTTGTTCTGCGCTGAACATAAATATTAAGATCAGTAATAGTTGAACTTGCATCAATTAATATAAATTGAGAAGGATCAATTTCATTAGGAAAACCTGTAGGTACGTAGTCATCAAGCCATTCAGCATTAGGTAAACCAATAATAGAGTAGCCACGAAGAATTTTATGCGGAATAAGAATCCAATCACCTTCTCCGGAAATTGGGACAACGAATTCAAGAACACCGAGCTGGTCGTAAACTCTAACCTCGCCGGCTGTTACAACTTCGTTGTTATCGGCGTAAAATACTTTTCCGCTGATAGAAAAATCCTGTGAATTAGCTGCGCGAACTGCAGCCAGAATAAAAAATACTGCTACAAAAAGTTTAATTGTTGTTTTCATTTTATTTTCCCCCTTAAAAGAAAATTTAGAAAATTAATTGGTGAATTAAATTAAATTATTAGATTTGAAAATAGTTCTTGCAAATTTTTCTATACTATGAGATTTATCCCAATAAATTTCAAACATTTCAGTAACAAAGGCAGCAAAACGTTTATTATGGATTATCATATCAATGCTATCACTCTTAGAAATTTGCTCTTCAAACAAGCTTATATAAACCGTTTTAGCATCAAACACAGCAATTATCTGCGGAACATTATCAGTAAGTTTAATTTGTTCGCCCTGCTTTTCAAACTTACGGCACAGTTTAATAAGCTGAGCTTTAGAAACAACTTTCCATGTATTGTATATTTTAATTTTGAAGTTACCTTTTGCTTCATAAATTGATCTGATTTTACCGCCTCTTTTTAAAAAACTTTTTGATTCATTATCAAGTTCATCTGATATATTACCTTCAAAGCGGTTCATAAAAAGTATTGCATTTTTAGAGTGTTTAATAAGTTCAAGAAATTTAGTTTCTCTGCTGCGATTAAAACCTTTTATAAGCTCAACATTTGATTTGAAATCTTTTGAAGGTTTTGATCTGAAAAGCGGCTTAATTTCTTTAAAGGTAGCTTTAAGCCGGGCAAGCTTTAGCACATAATCTTTTCTTATTTCATTTTCAATTTTATTTTCAAGAACAGAGCTGTCAATTATTTCATATATAAGTTTTGAAGGAGTTTTTATTTCATTACAAATACCTTTTTTAGCAAAATTTTTAAGTATCTCGTAAACCGAAGGTCTGGGGATTTTAGCTTCTTTAGCTGCCTCGGCAGCGCTCATTACAGAACCTTTGTAAAGCGCAAGAAATACTTTAGATTCATAATCAGTAAAACCAAGCTGCTCAAGTTTTTCAGTGTCTTTTATCATATATAATAATTGTTGTAGCTTTAACTACAACAAAACTAAAACAAAAAACATAAGAATGCAACACCTGAGAAAATCAACGGTTTAAATAATACTTTAACGGAGATAATTAACTTATATATAAATAAAGGTAATAAGTGGGTCAAAAATTAAAGATATGACAAAAATTTTTTTTTGATTTGAATTAACAAAGATTATTAAAATTATGCCGGTACAGGATGATTTACAAAAAAATTAACTTTTTGAGAATAATTTTATTTAATCAACATCATTTTTTTACTTTCAATATATTTACCATCGGCAAACATTGAATAAAAATAAACTCCGCTTGAAAATCCAGAGGCATTAAAATCAACATAGTCTTCCATCATTGCAGTTCTTTGTTCATTTAAAATTGTTTTCACTTCCTTGCCTACGGCATCATAAACAATAATTTTTATATTTGCAGTTCTTGGTACATTAAATACAATTCTGGTAAGCGGATTAAACGGATTGGGATAATTTTTAACAAGCTTAAAGGCACCGGGCAGATTAAAATTATTTCCTTCGGTGGAATATTTAAAAATAATACTCCAGCCAAGTAAACTACCCCCATCCTGAAAACCGTTATCAGTTACGCGGAGTTTCCACTCACCCTGTGAATTTTCACCGTCAAAGAGCCAGAGTTTATCAATTGGTTTAAATACACCTGTAAACGGGGGTACTGCCTGAGAGCTATCAATAGAAATGGCGGCTTCATCATCAAAATAAGTATCAGTAAAATTTTCACCATCAACACCAACTCCGCCTGCAAGAACTATTTCGGTACCTGAGGGAGAAATAAGACTGAAAGAAAGGTCAGCATCATAAGTATGCTGAATATTAACAAGCACATTAACATCTAATATTGATTTATTTACCGGATTATTGAGTATAGAGACAAAAGATGTTTCCCTATCTGCAGTAATTCTAATCGGCACATCAGAGCTTGCAAATGTTTGGTTATAACTGTAAGAATTTCGTACAAACATAAATTTACTTGGCGGAATATTGCCGGGTGGGTTAACACCTGAGCCGCCCAGGGGATATGTAATAAAATTAGGAACAGGAACAATATCCTGTGCAGCTAAATAATAATAGAACCCATCGGCATAGGCAAGCTGCGGAAAAGTAAATTTAAACAAATTTCCGTTTTGTCTATTACCGTAAATAACTTTAATACTGTTTGAACTTAATGATCTGTAATACATTCGCGGCTTAAACTCGCCTGAATTTAACCCAATATTATCATAAATTTCTGCATCAACTGAAACATTTGAAAAAAACACATTTGATTCAGGGGGGAAAATTTTAATTATCGGCGGCACCTGATCATAAATTTCTGCAGGTCCCTGCGGAGTATTTTGAAGGCAAATATACGCATCTATCATTCCATACCCCATTTCTTCATTCCACAACCCATGCTCTTTGGGGATATTGTAGTTATAATTACCAACTTTTCTTGCATAAGTTTCCATGATAAGCTTAACGGAATCACCTGAGAGATTAATATTTTTACTTAACATTAAACCCGCAACACCTGCAGCCATTGGAGATGAATCGCTTGTACCGTTTCCGCAAACACACCAATTGCCTCCAAGCTCTGTAGTACCAACAAAAGTACAGGGAGCAACAAGCTCCATTCCTTCGCCATAGCAGGCGCCCCATGCCTGCAAACCGCCAATATTATCACAGCTTGTAAGACTCTTCCGTTCGTAACACGGACTTAATCCGCCAACACCAATTACCTCCGGCATTGATGCAGGATAAAGAACCGAAGCGGTATCGGAATTTCCGGAGCCGCCAAAAACAACTGTACCCTTACCACTGCGACCGTAATGAACTGCATTTTGAATTGCAAAAGAAATTAAAGAGCTTGGTATTCCGCCTCCCCAGCTGCAGTTAATAACACAGGCACCATGCTGCCACGACCAGTTAAGACCTTTTGCTAAAATGAGGTCTGTAGTAAATGCCTGAGGATAAGGACCGAAAACTCTAACCGGCATAATCTGGCAATTAAAAGCAATACCTGCAGTTCCGGCAATATTATTGCCTGCTGCAAGCGGAATACCGCTGACACCGGTACCGTGATAATATTCATCCCATGGTTTTTGATCATTATCATAGGCATCATACCATAAGGTTCTATCGCAAAGGTTTGGTCTTAAATCAGTGTGATTGGTATCAATGCCGGTATCAGTTATAGATATCATTACTTTTGGGTTACCTGTGGTAATATCCCAGGCATTAAACATATTCATATCACATCCGGGTGTACCCTGCACACCCTGAGGAATATTGTTGCCGGTATTATGAATGTTCCACATTTGAGGGATTAGTGTATCGTTAGGCGTTAATCTGCTGTTTGAGGTATTATTAATAACTGATTCTTTCTTTGGGTTTTTATCTTTTTTATTATGGTCATTTCCGGGAAGCTCGAGAAGCATATTTGTTCTGATAAAATTTGGCTGAGCAAATTCAACAAATTGAGTAATTGCAAAACGGTTTGAAAGATCAAAAACATCATCGGAACTTTCAGGATTTATAGAAATGAGAAAAGTATTTTCAAATCCGTCAATTTTTTCTATAATTTGAGACTTGTATAGTTTATTAAGGTTTTGAATTTCTGTTATAGAAACATTTTTTTTAAACTTTACAATTACTTCTCCAATGGATAGATGAAGAACCTTATCATTATATTTATAAGCTGAGCCAATATATTTAATGCCGGGCAAGTTATGAAGTTCTGCAATAAAGCCATTCATTTTGGATACGCTGTTATATACTAAACTTTTAAGTTCAATTACTGAAACTGAATATTTGTTATTTGAAGTTGAGGATGCAAGGAATTGATGTTTATCTGATATACTAGAGGAATATTGTTCAAGAATTCTGTTGATTTCAGCGGAGTTTGAATTATCATTAAACCGTACTGCAATAAAATTGTTAACGGGCGTCATAACAATTTTGTGGTTTTGGTAATATAAGAAATTATCTTTAGAGACAGTTATAGCAGAAAATAATGAAAAAGTAAGGATTGCACAGAAAAGATGTTTGTAAATTTTTTTCATGTAACTTATATAAAATTTATTTAGCTAAATTAATGAAAAAAAATGAGTAAATATATATATGAGAGAGTGAAAAAAATAGCTAAATTATTTATAAATCTTCAAAATCTTTTATTCTTCTTTGCTGTTTTTTTTTGCTTTGTTTTCGTTTTTCTTCAAGAATCTGTAATTTAGCTGAATAACTTTTCACAGTATTAATTCTGATGTTTTCTTTTTTTAGAGCATTATTTATAAGTTTAAGAAATTTTTCGATTGCTTTTTTCTTATTTCCAAGCTGTGTTCTTTCAGTTTGTGAAACAACTCTTACATTACCTTCTGAATTAACTTTATTATTCAGTTTTTTTAATAATAGAGATTTCATTTGATCATTTAAAACCAAAGAGGCATTAATATTAAATACAAGTTCAACTTTAGTTTCAACCTTGTTAACATTTTGCCCTCCCTTGCCGCTGCTTCGGGATGTATTGTATTTTACTTCCTTTAGGATTTTATTTAAGTCAATTTTATTTAACATATATTACAGTATATTATTTAAATTATTTATTGTTCAACAGGATTAAATCCAGAGCCAATATTTACAGTTTTCTTCAAAGATTTAACAACATATTGTTTTGCTTTGTTTATGGAATGAATAAGATTTAAACCTAAAGCTAAATTTGAAGTTATTGATGCAGAAAGGACACAACCAATGCCATGAGTATTTTTAGTTGCAATATAATTGCTGTTAAACAGGTAAAACTTTTTACCATCAAAAAGTACATCTGTACCAAGGGGTAAACCCATAGATAGCTTCAGATGCCCGCCTTTTAGGAGGACATTTTTAACACCCATATCATAGAGCATTAAAGCAGCAGTTTCAAGGTCCTCTAAAGTTTCAATGTGCAAGCCTGTTAAAGTTTCAGCTTCGGATATATTTGGAGTAAGTAAATATGTATGCTTAAACAGCTGCTTTTTAAGGGTATTTATGCCCTGACTGTTAAGCATTGTAAATTTATTTTTTGAATGAATTACAGGGTCAACAATAAGTTTAAGATTTTTATGTTTCCTCATCAATTTAACAATTGCATCAATTATATTTGCATTTGCAAGCATACCAGTTTTAGCAGCTTTAACTTTAAAATCAGAAAATATACTGTTTAATTGTGCATCAATCACTTTTGCCGGTAAAGTATAAGAATTTTGCACACCTTTAGTATTTTGTGAAGTAACGGCAGAAATTACTGAAAGACCATAAACACCGTGATTTTTAAATGTTTTAATATCTGACTGAATTCCCGCACCGGCACCTGAGTCTGAACCGGCAATTGTTAAAACACAAGATTTAGTAGTTACCATATTTATATCCGTAAATTTTCTTTCTTAATACTTTTAATTCTATAGAAGGATGTTTACTTTTTAAAACAGCGCCAATAACGGCAATTCCGTGAACACCTGTTGATAAAACATTTTCAATATTTAATAAAGAGATACCGCCAATTGCAATTACAGGAATCTTAATTTTATTAACAATTTTTTTAAGATTCTTTATGCCTTTAGGTTTTTGCGGTTTGAATTTGGTTTTTGTTGGATAAATATGCCCGTACCCAATATAGTCAGCACCATTTTTTTCACATAAAAGGGCTTCTTTTAAATTATGAGCAGTTGCACCGATAATTTTTCTTTTGCCAAGAATTTTTCTGGCATCTTTTACCGGTATATCGCTGTTACCTAAATGAACACCATCTGCATCAGATATAACTGCAATATCAACCCTATCATTAACCAGAAAAGTTACACCATTTTTTTTACAAAGCTTTGAAATTTTAGAAGAAATAACAGCAAGCTCTGCTGAAGGTAAACATTTTTCGCGAAGCTGCAGTATATCAACACCATTTTTAACAGCAAGTTTTGCTATTTCATAATGATTTAACTTATTCTGAATATTAGTATCAGTAATTAAATATAATCTTCCAAAATTTTTCATTTATTATACAATACTTCATAAAACAGGAATATAATCATTTAGTAAATTAAAAATTAAATTACAGTTCCAATAGCTCTTTGATATTCTTTAACTTTAAGTTTAATATTATTAGCAGTCATTAAATCACTAATGACAGCAATGCCCGAAGCGCCGGCATTAATACACTTTTTGGCACGTTCAGGATTTATTCCCCCAACAGCAAAAACAGGTATTTTAACTTTTTTGCAAACATCTGCAAGTTTCTTTAATCCTTGCGGGGAACCGTATTTTATTTTTGCGGGAGTTATGAAAACAGGTCCGAAAAAAATGTAGTCAAAGCCATTATGTTCAGCTGCCACAGCTTCATTTACTGAATGAACACTTTTACCGCACAAAAGAAATGATGAAATTTTTTTTATCTGTTTTGCAGTAAGACCAGTTGAAGGAGAATGCACACCATTTGCACCCGAAGCAAGTGCAATATCAGGTCGCTCATTTATAATTAAAACAAATTTCCTTTTGGCAGCTTTACGAATTGCACTTGCTAGAAAAATAATATCAGCGGCGGGCATATCCTTTTCTCTAATTTGAACAGCATTCACCCCTTCTGAAACAATTAATCTTATCCTTTGAATAAAACTTCCTTTAATCAGCTTTCTGTTAGTAACAGCTATAAGTCTGAAATTTACTTTTTTGTTATTCAGGGAGGAATAAATTAAATTAATTAAAATTTATTTGAAGTGCAGATTATACAAAAATAGGTATTATTCTTTTCGTTTTATAACATACTCCTCATTGGTACGATAATCGGAATAAATACCGCCTGAATAGTCCTGTTTAAGAACTAGCGTTCCGGTTTGCTTAGAGTCAAGATATTCTGACCAGACCTGATCATTTTCAGGAATATTTGTTTCATATACCAGTACTCTTTTAAGTCCGTCTGTTTCATAAGTAATGTAATAATTATCTATATCAACGGAAATAACAGCATTTTTATTGCCAATAAAATAATTACCGGTAATTTGCGATTGAGAGTACAGTAAATTGCAAGCAGCAAAAAGAATTATAAATAGACATAATTTAAGCATATATAATATATTAATGTTTTTATGAATATTCATGAATTTATCATACCCTCAACAGGACTTGAAGCATTAGCGTATAGCTTTTTGGGAATTCTGCCTGACTCAAATGCAAGTCTTCCGGCTTCAATTGCAAGCTTCATAGCATGAGCCATTTTAACAGGGTGCTCGGCACCTGCAATTGCAGAATTCATAAGAATTCCATCAACGCCAAGCTCCATAGCAAGAGCTGCATCGCTTGCAGTACCAACACCTGCATCAACTATCACGGGAATTTCAATAATATCCCGAATGATTTGGATATTGTAAGGATTTCTTAAACCCATACCAGAGCCGATTGGGGCACCAAGCGGCATAACAGCAGCACAGCCCATATCTGCAAGTTTGCGGCAAGTAATTGGATCATCATTGCAATACGGCAAGACAATAAAATTATTTTTTATAAGTTCTTCAGCAGCTTTAAGAAGCTCGGTTACATCGGGAAAGAGCGTTTCATCATCGCCAATAACTTCCAGTTTAATCCAGTTTGTCTCAAGTGCTTCCCTGGCAAGTTCAGCAGTAAGTACTGCTTCTTTAGCAGTAAAACATCCGGCAGTGTTAGGCAAAATTGAATATTTATTTCTGTCAATCATATTCATTATGCTTTCTTCACCGCTTCCGGCTTTTAGATTTAATCTTCTGATAGATACAGTAATAAAATCTGTACCGCTCGATTCCAATGCTTCAATCATAGTGTGCGGGTCAGGATACCTTGAAGTACCGACAATTAATCTGGATTTGAATTCTTTTCCTGCAATTGTTAAGTTACTCATATAGATTCCGCTCCAAAAAAAGGGTGCCCGTTTTTAGTTCCCTCCCCAAATGGGGTAGGTTTAAAAAAGTTTGGTATAAATTATAAAAATATTTATTAATTGTAAATTGCAATTAGTTAATTACTTTACCCTCCCTGCACAGCGTGTACAATTTCAACATTATCATTTTCATTTAATAAAGTTTCGCCCCATCTGCATTTAGGTATTATCATATTGTTTAGAGCTACTGCAATTCCTTTAGGTTCTTTTTCATTAAATTTAGCAGTGATAAAATCAGAGATCAATATATTATTTTCCAGAAATAATATTTCACCATTTAATTTAATATTCATAAGTTCAAACCGTTTCTTTATAAAATCTTTGGATTCCAAAGCCATTTAATATTTCACTTTTAATACCGGCAGAAATCCATTCACTTAACTCAAATGCAGTTACGGGTGTTAAAAGTATTCCGTTTCTGTAATGCCCTGAAGCAAAGTAAAGTCCATTTACATCTGAATTTCCAATAATAGGCATGTGGTCACGGCTGCCGGGTCTAAGCCCAACATCAATAGATTCAATAGGCAGGTCATAAATTGCCGGGACAGCTTGCCAGCCTCTTTCCAGAAGTCTGTAAATTTCACCGGCAGTTGGATTTAAGTCATATCCCATTTCTTCAACACTTGCTCCAATAACCAATCTTCCATCGCTTTTAGGAAGCAGATAAACATCGGGAGCTCTTACAACCTTAGTAATTCTGCATGTTTCGTTAAGTCTTAAACTGATAATTTGACCTTTAACGGGTCTAACCGGAGGTTGTAAATATTCTGGAATTCCGTTTATTTGTTTTGACCACGAACCTGCAGCAACAATTACAGTATCATAATTAAGAAAAGAGCCATGTACGTATATGCCTTTAATATTTTTACCTTCTATATTAATATTTTCAACTTCATGATCCTCAAAAAGTTTGCCGCCGCAAATTACAAAAGCTTTTTTAAGTACATTAAGCAATAAGCGGTTATTAATCTGCGCATCATCATAAATCCATATTGCACCTGTACATCTGGGAGAAAGGAACGGTTCAATTTCTCTTGCTTCACTTCCTGTTAGCCAAATGACATCAAGTCCAACTTTTTCACGGAAGTCGAAAAGACGTCTTAACCTTTCAGTATCATCTCTATCAAAACCGGGTAAAATGCAGCCGGTTTTTTCCACTTCAACTTTGATTCCGGTATCTGAATATAATTCATCCACAAACTTTGGATACATTTCAAGACTTTTTCTGCACAAATTGAACATTTCAATATCTTCAAAACCCATTTCAGCTTGAGGAGCCAACATACCGGCAGCAGCATGACTTGCACCCTGCCCTGCTTTTGAGCGCTCATAAATTGCAACCTTTAAACCTTTTTTTGCAAGCTGCCATCCAACTGAAAGTCCAATAATACCGCCGCCAATAATTGCTATATTCATTTTATATATACTTCAGCACCAGATTCAATAAATTCTTTGCTCTTTTCTTTCATACCTTCAATCAACGCATCTTCATCATTAATACCAACTTCGCGGGCATATTTTCTTACGTCCTCAGTAATTTTCATGGAGCAGAAATGCGGACCGCACATACTGCAAAAATGTGCCTGCTTTGCACCTTCTGCAGGGAGAGTTTCATCATGAAACTCACGTGCTGTTTCAGGATCAAGTGAAAAGTTAAACTGATCTTCCCAGCGGAACTCGAACCTTGCTTTGCTTAGTGCATTATCTCTTACCTGTGCGCCAGGGTGACCTTTGGCAAGATCAGCAGCGTGAGCTGCAAGCTTATATGTTATTACTCCATCTTTAACATCTTTTTTATTAGGCAAACCCAAATGTTCTTTTGGGGTTACATAACACAGCATTGCAGTGCCGTACCATCCAATCATAGCAGCACCAATTGCACTTGTAATATGATCATAACCCGGAGCAATATCGGTTGTTAACGGTCCCAGAGTATAGAAAGGTGCTTCTTTGCAAATTTCAAGCTGTTTATCCATATTTACTTTAATCATGTGCATAGGAATATGTCCCGGTCCTTCAATCATAACCTGGCAGTCATTTTGCCATGCAATATCGGTCAGCTCGCCAAGTGTTTCGAGCTCAGCAAACTGAGCCTTGTCATTTGCATCAGCAATGGCACCCGGTCTTAAGCCATCACCCAAAGAAAATGAAACATCGTAAGCTCTCATAATTTCACATATCTCACGGAAATTAGTATATAGAAAACTTTCTTTATGGTGAGCAAGACACCATTTTGCCATGATACTGCCGCCGCGAGAAACAATTCCGCATGCGCGGTTTGCGGTTAGGGGAATGTATCTTAAAAGTACACCTGCATGGATTGTGAAATAATCAACACCCTGCTCTGCCTGTTCAATTAAAGTATCGCGGTAAACTTCCCAGGTAAGCTCTTCGGCTTTGCCATCAACTTTTTCAAGTGTCTGATATATTGGAACTGTTCCAATAGGCACAGGAGAGTTACGAATTATCCACTCTCTAGTTTCATGGATATTTTTACCGGTTGAAAGATCCATAACGGTATCAGTCCCCCATTTAATTGCCCAACGCAGTTTTTCTACTTCTTCATCAATAGAAGAAGATACAGCAGAATTACCAATATTAGCATTAATCTTGACAAGAAAATTTCTGCCGATTATCATTGGTTCAGATTCGGGGTGATTAATATTAGAGGGAATTATAGCTCTGCCGCGTGCGACTTCATCTCTAACAAATTCAGGGGTAATATACGCAGGTAATTTTGCACCGAAGGATTCTCCTTTGTGCTGCCAATAAACACCATTTCTTTTTAAATCATCTTTTAAAGTATAATCATTGGCAGAATTTCTGCCAAGATTTTCGCGAATTGCAATGAATTCCATTTCGGGAGTAATGATACCTTTTTTTGCGTAATACATTTGAGTAACCGCTCCGCCATTTATTGCTTTAAGCGGTTTTCTGCGAAGTCCGGGGTAATATTCTAATTTACCGTTTTTTCCATTTGAGGCACGAGTCATTTCATCATGGGTTGAGTAACCGTTATCAACCGGATTAACCAACCTGCCCTTATATTCTTCAGTATCATTTCTTTCTTTAATCCATTTAATCCTGATTGCCGGCAGACCTTCAGTTGAATTGCATTTATAACTCTCATCTCCCCAGCATCCGCTAGAGTCATATACTATTATTGGATCATTTTCTTCAAGCGAATCATCATGCAATCTGGTTGGGCTTGCAGATATTTCACGGAAAGGTACTTTAACATCATCAAATAATTTGCCGTTAATATAAATCCGTTTGCTGTTTGGCATTTTATAATCAAAAGAATTCATATTGGTTTTGGCATTACCGTCAGTACTTCCGTTATTTTTAACAGTTTTATTAGAGCGTGAACTGTTTCCGTTTTGATTTTTCATAATAGCTCCGAAAAAATTATTTTTTAAATTAAAAATATCACTTATAAATTAAAAACCGTTTATTCTGATTATCTATAATTTCCGGGCGAAGAAATTAAATACAGGATAAACGGTTTTATTCTGTTTTCCTACGCCGGAATTACCCGGATCAGGTTTCTGTTATGTTTTTCATAACAAGGGTTTGATCTCAGCCATTCGATAGAAAAGCACCCCTACAACTGCAATATAGCTAATATCTGCAATAAAATAAAACCAGAAATTTTTAAGTTCATAAAAGTATTGTTATTTAAATAGATTAATGGAATAGAAAATGACAAAGGTATAAAGGTAAGTATATAGAGATATTTTAATTGAGAGTATAGAAATCTTCTTTTTCATGATTATGCAGACGAATAATATCTGCTCTTACAAGGTTTACAAGTATTCTGCTGGCTCTGCGGTTAGAAATATTCATCATTTCGCGGAACTGACGAAGAGTGATTTTTTCGTTGCTGCCAAGAAACTCAATCAAACATTTTTCTTTTTCTCCAAGGTTAATTATTTGTGGAGGTGAATCAGGACGTAATTTCTTTAAAACCTTTATTGTTTCTTTTGATGCCTGCACAGAGCGGTCTTTTACTCTAATGTAAACTTTAGTATCATCATTATCATGTTTCCCATTTTCAATTAACCGGTGAGGCTTTTGATTGCTTTCAGGGATATATACAACAATTACATCTTTTCTGAAGATTTGGAATATATCACTAGAAATATTCAATTCAGGTTCACAGTAAAACTTTGCAGCAAGGTCAATATATTCAATTTCACCTTTTTCGCTTTCAACACCAACAACAGTTTTATCGTCATCAATACCAAAAAGAATTTTACCGCCTTTGGTATTGGCAAAAGCAATCATTTCTCTTGCAATTTTTTCAGGTTCAGTAAACTTACGCTTAAACTCAACATTTTGGTTTTCGCCAGCTTCAATTATTTCATTTAGCTCATAAAGCGAAAGTTTTGTATTTTTAACTATATTCAAAACTACTTTATATATTGTTTACAGTGCAATTATAACTGCAAATATTAAAAGAACTTTTTAAAAAGATAAATTATTAATTTTATTTTTATTTTTTAAGTTATCAAGATAGCTTTGTAAAATCAATGCGGCAGAAATAATATCTATATTTTTTTTATCCTGTCTTTTCTTTTTTTTCATACCGGAGGCGAGTAAAGAATCTGCGGCTAGACTTGAAGTAAATCTTTCATCCCACTTAATAATTTTTATCTGAGAAAATGTTCCTCCTGATTTGATGAGATAGCTTTGAAGTTCTTCTTCAAATTTTTCGGTTAACAAAGTTTGTGCGGTTTTTTCTCCTTTAAGACTAAGGGGCAGCCCAAGGATAATTTGAAAGATGTTTTCTTCTTTAATAAGGTTTTTAAGGTTTACAAACATGTTTTTATCATTTAAAATTACTTTCCTGCCAAAAGCAACAGAAGCATTTTCATCAGAAACTGCAACCCCGATTCTTACTTTACCGTAATCAAGCCCAAGGAATTTAGCCATATATTAAAATTAAAGACGTGTTGAATGAATAACAAATATAATAAAGAATTTTAAATATGTAAAAACAATAATTTTATTCATCAAACTCTTAACGGACAAAATAAATCAAAACTACAAAAGTATTCATTTGAATACTTCTGTAGTCTGACTGCAGTATAATAAAATTTACGAAAAGTTTAAGCTAAAGGTTTTTTAAGAAATTCTTTTAGAAGTTTTCCGGGTTTAAAGTGCATTTTTTTCCTTGCCGGAACAAATACAAATTCACCGGTTTTCAGATTTCTGGCTTTTGGTTTTGGCTTAGTGGTTTTAACCTCAAAAACACCAAAATCGCGGATCTCGATTCTTAAATCCGGGCTGGCAGTTAATAACAGCTCTCTGATACTGTCAAACAAAGCATCAACAGCAGCTTTTTCGGTGATTTTTCTGCCTTCAAATTTCTTTGCCAGTTTAATTTCAATGTCTTTTTTAGTTAGAGTTCTAACCCTGAGCTTTTTTTCTGTTGTTGTTTCCATATCCCTCTCCAAATTAAAATTTGAAATTATTATTTAGTTTCTTTAAATCTTTGAAAATATGAGAATAATGATAAAAATGTTAATACTATAGATATAAATAACATAATGATGTATAAAAGTTCCGTAATTTCACAATGATAGAAAAAATAATTACCAAATTGACCAATTTTAGACGCAAAATTAAAAATTGAAAGGATTAAAGTAAATCCGATTGAAAAAACAGTAATTTTACCGATCCAATTTGATTGTAATATTATGTTTTTACGATATTTTAGATATAAACCTCCTAAAAGGATAATTATATCACGAGATATAATTATTATTACAAAATATTCCGGAATTATACCTTTTAAAAGTAAAATTATAACCAAGGTAATTATAACTATTTTATCAGCTAATGGATCTATTAATTTACCGAGTTCACTTATTTCGTTTCGCATTCTGGCAAAGAAGCCATCAAGAAGGTCAGAGATCCAAATTAATACAATAAATAATCCTGTTAGAACGAAATTATTGTTTATCAAAAAGTAAACGCACACACCAAGCAATAAAAACCTGGATAAGGAAATAAGGTTTGAGATATAAAATATTTCTTTTTTTAGCAAATTAATAAACTAAACATCCCTGCCGGTAAAGTATTAAGAAGAAAAATTTAAAATATAAAATACTTCTGGAAAAAACATAAAGTTATACAAATATACAAAACAAAATATTTAAAAATTAATCAATTTTTTAGCTTTTTTATTGTTAAGTTCATTATTATTTTTGAAAGATATACTCTATTCAACCGAATGTTAAGAATTAAAATTTTAATATTATTTCTGATGTTTTACAGTACTGCAATAAACTCTCAAATTGAATTTAAAGAATATGACCTAGAAAATGGTCTTCATGTAATTTTGCATCAGGATAAAACCAATCCGATAGTATGTTTAGATATATGGTATCATGTAGGTGCTAAGGATGAGGATTCAGCGCGTACTGGATTTGCCCATCTGTTTGAACATATGATGTTTCAGGGTTCACAAAATGTTGGGAAAGCAGAACATTTTGCTTATATACAGAAAGCAGGGGGCACATTAAACGGTACAACAAACCAAGACAGAACTAATTATTTTGAAACCGTACCAAGCAATCAATTAGAGCTTTTACTTTGGCTGGAATCAGACCGGATGTCAACACTGAAAGTTAATCAGGAAAATTTTGATAATCAGCGAGAGGTAGTTAAAGAAGAGAAACTTCAGCGATATGATAATGTGCCATACGGCACCAGATTGATTAAATTAATGGATCTATCATTTACGGGACAAACATACCAAAGTACAGCTATTGGCTCGATGGATGACCTTAATAATGCTGATTTAAGTTATGCACAAAAATTTTACACTAAGTATTATTCACCCGATAATGCAGTTTTAGTGCTTGCAGGAGATTTTGAGTATGACAATGCAATTAAGCTTATAAAAAAATATTTTGGCTCACTAAAACCTGCAAATACAACCAAAAACAAATACCGGGAAATATTCTTTAATCAGGGAGAAAAAACTGAAACAGTATATGATAATATTCAGCTGCCTGCTGTTTTTATTGGATACAAGGTACCGGGTATTACAAGCAATGAAATGCTTTCATTAGAAATACTTTCAATGATACTTGGTGACGGAAAAAGCTCAAGACTTTATAAAGAACTTGTTTACAGCAGCAAAGCAGCAAAATCTGCAGGATCATTTTTAATGGATAATGAGTTAGCAGGATTATTTATTATATATGCTATGGGGATGAAAAATACACCGACTGAAATATTGAATGAAAAAATTACCGAAGCAGTTAATAATATTACCAACGGCAATATTACTGATTATGAAATTGAAAAGGCAATGAATACTATTGAAAACGATCATATAAAAAGTATGCAAACTGTACTTGGTAAAGCAAACACTCTGGCACATTATTATACATTTTTTAAAAACACCGGTAAAATAAATGAAATTATAGATAAATACAGGGATGTAACAAAACAAGATTTGCTAGATGCCGCGAAAAAATATTTACTAAAAGAAAACCGGGTGGTTCTTACATATTTGCCAAAGATAAATAATGGCAATAATTAAAAGACAGATAAGAATAAATAGATTCAGCAATATTTGAGAAAAGAAAATTTAAAAATGAAAGGCAATACCAATTGTTTGCCAAAACATTCATTAAAAATTGAATATACTGAGCATGAGATACCAAACGGATTAAGGATAATTCTTTCACCGAATAATTCCGTACCATCAATTGCAATAAATGTTAGTTATCACGTTGGCTCAAAGAATGAAAAGATAAATAATAAGGGATATGCTCATTTATTTGAGCATTTAATGTTTGAGGGTTCTAAAAATCATGCACCGGGCGAGTATGATAGACTTGCACTTCAAAGAGGCTGTGAAAATAATGCTTATACCACAGAAGATAAGACGAATTATTACCTGTTAGTACCGGAAAATCAGTTAGAATTTGGTTTATGGCTTGAATCTGACAGGATGCTTGAGTTCAGCACAACTCAGGAAAGCCTTGAGATACAGAAAGGTGTAGTTATTGAGGAAAAAAAGCAGCTATTTGATAACCGTCCGTGCGGTTCAGCCAGTTTTGAAATGGCTCCGCTGTTATTTAAAAATAATGGATATGCTTGGGATGTTATTGGCAAAGCAAAAGATATTAAAAATGCTACATTAGAAGATTTACGGAGTTTTTACAACAATTATTATACCCCCAATAATGCAGTTTTAACTTTAGCGGGAGATTTTGAAACTGAAAAAGCAGTTGAACTGATTTACAGATATTTTGGTGAAATCCCATCAGGCAATTCAGAGGTTAAAAATCATGTATTTAATGATGAACCGCTAATTGGAGAAACTATCAAGACAATTTATGATGATATACATCTTCCTGAAATTTTTGGTGCATACAAGATACCAAAGGAAAATTCAAATGAAATGTTTGCATTTGACCTGCTGACAGATATACTTTCCGCAGGTGAAAGTTCAAGACTTTACAGAGAACTTGTATATAAAAAGCAAATAGTTACTGAAGTTAGCTGCTGGGCAGAAGGCAGGGAGTGTGCCGGCATATTGCATTTTTATGCAGTATTAATGCCAGGTGTGGAAACAGAAGAAGTACAATTTGAAATTGACAGGGTGATAAATGAGATATATACAGACGGAATAACAGAGAAAGAATTTACGAAAGTAAAAAACAGAACTGAGACCAGACATATATACAAGATGCAGACAAATCTTTCAAAGGCAGATATGTTTTCTCATTATAAACTATTATACAATGACCCCTCAATGGTAAATAAAATTATAGAAAGATACAATAAAGTTACAATTGAAGATATTATGAAAGCCGCAAATGAATATATAAACGGTAAGGGCAGAGTTATATTAAATTATCTGCCGAAAGAAAAAGTAAATTGATACTAGGTTGTTATTAAATTTTTTTAAAATATTATTTTTTACAGCAGCAATATTATATATGACGAATATAAAAGCACAGGATGATGTATTAGACCGTACAAAACCTCCAAAGGCGGGTCCCCCAAAAGATGTTGAGTTCCCAGTATATATTGATACCACACTTCAAAACGGAATAAATGTACTTGTAATTGAAAACAATAAAATTCCCGCAGTTTCAATCAGAATGGTATTTAAGGATGCAGGTTCTTATTATGACGGAAGCAAATACGGGCTGGCAAGTTTAACTGCAGAAATGCTAACCAAAGGTACTTCAAACAGAACAGCGACTAAAATTGCTGAAGATATAGATTTCCTAGGCGGGAGTTTAGTTTCAGGCAGTGACTGGGATGGCAGTTATGTTTCACTTTCAGTGCTTCGCAAATATTTAACCAACGGAACTGAAATATTAAGCGATGTGGTTCAAAATCCCCTTTTTGAAGATGACGAACTTGCAAGATTAAAGGAACAGAGATTATCTTCAATTCTGCAGGGAAAAGATGACGCAGAAAATCTGAGTGATAAAAGATTTAATAAAATTGTATATAATACATTGCCGTATGCAAATCCACCTGAGGGAACAGAAAATACTGTAAAAAACATGACAAGCCAAGACCTGAAGGAATTTTACAGAGAAAATTATCTTTCTTCAAATCTAATAATTGCTTTTGTAGGAGATATTACCAAAGAAGAGGCACTAAAAATTACTGATGAATATTTTTCGAAACTGCCAATAAACGGAAAAAAGAAATTTGTTAATAATAATTATATACAAGATGAAAACAGAAAAAAAGTATATATTGTAAATAAAACCGGAGCAGTTCAATCCGACATAAAAATTGGTCATATTGGTATTGCAAGGAACAATCCGGACTATATTGCAGTAACAATAATGAATACTATACTTGGAGGATATTTTGGTTCAAGGATAAATTATAATTTGCGCGAAAAGCACGGTTTTACTTACGGTGCACGAAGCAGTTTTAACCCGTATCTGCTATCGGGTGACTTTTCGGTTGATACAGATGTAAGAAATGATGTTACAGATTCATCTATTACACTAATTGAGGATGAACTAAAACGCATTACAACAGAAGAAGTTACAGATGAAGAGCTTGAAACAGTGAAGAATTATATGACAGGGATATTTCCGCTGCAGCTTGAAACGGCAAATGCAGTTGCAACAAGAGTAATTAACCTGAAACTATATAATCTTCCAAAAGATTATTACAATAAATATATCAGCACAATAAACAGTCTAACAAAACAAGACCTGCTGGATGCCGCTGTAAAATATATTCACCCCAAAGATATGACAATAGTAGTATCAGGTGATGCAGAGGCAATTAAGAATAAATTAAGAAAATTTGGCGAAGTTATTGTTTATGATGCAGACGGGAATATTTTCAATAAAAAATGAGTTTGGAATATTTAAACTGAATTCAGCAAGCAATGCAGCTATGGTATATAACATATTAATTTATTAATGGAAGAAAAAAAAATAATTACATCTAAACCCTCAATAAAAACTAATGGTTCTGCTAACGGAACTGCAAATGGAATGAATGATGTTGAGCTGGTAAAATATCTCAATACAAAGTATAAAGAACTAAAGAAAGAAGTTGCAAAGGTAATTGTTGGGCAGGATGCAATTATTGATCAGATAATTACAGCAATTTTAAGCAAGGGGCACTGTTTGCTTGTGGGTGTACCTGGGCTGGCAAAAACACTTTTAGTTAAAACACTTTCTGAAGCACTTGAGCTTAAATTTTCAAGGATACAGTTTACTCCAGATTTGATGCCAAGTGATATAGTTGGCACAGAAATTCTGGAAGATGACAGGCAGGCAGGCACAAAGAAGTTTAAATTTATTCAAGGTCCTGTATTTGCCAATATGGTGCTTGCGGATGAAATAAACCGCACACCGCCTAAAACACAATCAGCTTTATTAGAAGCGATGCAGGAACATAAGGTAACCGCTGCCGGCAATACATATACACTTGATGAACCCTTTTTTGTATTGGCTACACAAAATCCAATTGAGCATGAAGGCACCTATCCCCTGCCTGAGGCACAGCTTGACAGATTTATGTTCAATATCTGGTTAGATTATCCATCTCAATCGGAAGAAATTGATATAATAAAATACACTACAAGCATGTATCAGCCGGAAGTTAATATAGCATTAAAAAAAGATGAAATAATTATGCTGCAGGAGCTAGTTAAAAGAGTGCCTGTTGCAGATAACGTGATTGAATATACGGTAAATCTGGTGAATAAAACCAGACCGGGCGGTGCATCCGCACCTAAATATATAAAAGACTGGTTGGAATGGGGTGCGGGACCAAGAGCATCGCAATATTTGATTCTGGGAGCAAAAACAAATGCAATACTTAGCGGCAGGTTCTCTCCCGAAATTGACGATATTAAAAAAGCTGCGAAACCTGTTTTAAGGCACAGACTTATTACCAACTTTAACGCAGAAGCTGATAATATTAAAACAACAGATATTATTGAAAAACTGTTAAAGGAGTAATTATAATTCACAAATCAGCATAACTAGCTTCATTTTTGTATGAACCCTTTTGTTATATTATTTCTCTACTTAAATACTAACCCCCATTAGTCCCCCCTTCAACAGAAAGGGGATGAGGAACAGTTTTTTTTTCTCATCAGGTCTTAAGGACATGACGGCAGCGAAATTACACGGATTATACTTTTACACAAAATAAAAAAGCCTGCCAAATTCACAGGCAGGCATAAAATATATTTAATATATTATAAATTAAAACTCAGAATGTGGTGATAAACTACAATTTTAATTTTTTATTCCAAGCCAGCTATTATAAATATTTTTCTGCAGTGGTGTAAGATTATTGATAAGCTTTAATTTGTAGTTAGAAAGCTTAACTTCCTCGCGGCTGATTTTAAAATCAATTAAAATGTTATCCCTGAAAATTGTGAGGTTTACTTTATCACCTGCTTTAAGCTCACCGATAAATTTTTCAGCTTCTTCATAGCTTAAACGGTTATTATCAACAGCAATAATTTCATCCCGTCTCATTAAACCTGCTTTTTCGGATGATGAACCTTCAAGTACATCCTGAACAATTATTTTATTTTCCTGTTTTACACATACAAGACCAACAACCGGGATATAAACGGAATCGCTGTGAGTAAGCTCTAAACCTGCATATAATAAATATTTTTCCCATTCAATAGGTTTTACACCATCAACATAATCAGCAAAGAATTGTTTAAGAGATTTGCCGGCATATTTTTCACATGCTTTTCTGAAATCTATATTGGTATAACCTTTTACATCAAGCGGAAATTTATTGTACATATAACGGAAGACATCATCAAGAGAATACTTGTTATTTGAAGATTGCCTGATTTCCAAATCAAGAATAAGGCACACATAAGAACCTTTGGAGTAATAGTCAGACTCAGAATTATAAGAATTGGCAGAGCGTTTCCAGAATTTGATCCATGCATCAAAGCTGGATTCAGAAAGGGGCTGTATTTTATTGCCTGGCCTGCGGCGTTCATCATCAGCACCGCGTGTTATTTCTTTGTAAAAATCATCAATGCTCATCTGCCCTGTTCTAACAAGCATTAAACCATCATAGTAACTTGTACCGCCTTCGGCTATCCAAAGTTCGCGTGTGTAATTTTCTTTGGTCCAGTCATACGGAGTTAAACCGGCAGGTTTAAGCTGTTTAACATTCCACGTATGGAAAAATTCATGTGAAATAAGCCGTAGGAAAGATTTGTATCCTGATTCGTAATTAAATGCCTGAGGTTTAACACCTACTACTGTAGAGTTAATATGCTCAGTTCCCCCTCCGCTTTGCGGTGTGCAGTGTACAATAAATGTGTAATTTTTATATGGAACACTTCCCCAAAAATCATGATTCTTTTTAATTATTGTTGTAAAATCTTTTATTAGTTTTTCTTTATCATAATTTGCTTCGCCAAAAAAACTGATTGTATGTTTAAAGCCGTTAACATCAAAACTAAAATCGGTTTGGCTGACAATTTCCAAGGGGCAATCAGCAAAGTAGTTATAATTAGGTGCATAGAATAAATTTGGGATATTATTGTAGAGTTCCATGCCGGTGGTAACATGCCAGTTTGAAAATGGTTCAACTTTTAGAGTAAGGGGTTTATCTGAATAATTGGGTGAAAACATAAATACAGCAAGATTGTTAATAAATGCATGTTCAGAATTTAAACCGCAAGTTCTGTTTAAAAAATCATTTGCAAATACTTTATATTCAGCAATTACAGAATTGCCGTTTCTATTGATATTCCATGTTGCTTTATCGGTTTTTACCCAATTTAGTACATTTGAATTTTCATCTTTTGCAGAAAACTCCTGAACGCCTCCGGCAAAATCAAATAGAAGGTACCTTCCAGATCGCCAAGCGGGCATTTTAAGTTCAATTGTTTTTTGGGAAACGGGAATATTGTAAATTTTGATTTTAACATTCAAAAAGTGTGAAGCAGGTTGGGGCATAGAAAGAGTATATTCAACCTGAAAATTATTGGTTTTGCTCATTTGAGTTATGATCAGAGAAATAAATATTAATCGATACAGATTATTTAAATACAAAATGGTTAAAATAAATCAAAAGTTTAATTTAAAAATATTTACCTTTAATTAATTCTGTAAATCTATAAAATTTTTTACATATTAAGTATTTAAATAAATTATCATATTTATTTGGAGTAAACATTAAGTTTAAAATATAAAAATATAAATGAGTGAAAGATTAGTAAATTGTATTAAGCTTGGAGCAAAGCTCCCCGGATTAGATTCACCCCCTCTGCCGGGAGAACTTGGACAAAGGATATTTGAAAATGTTTCAAAGGATGCATGGAAGGAATTTTTGGAACATTTTAAGATGGTAATTAATGAATACCGGCTTGATTTGACAAGCCCAATGGCAGACCAGATATTTGAGCAAAAGGCAGATGAATACTTTTTCAGTGATAATTTCCGAATGCCAGAAGGGTACGTACCGGAGAACTAACCTGAAATCAGTATAAAAATCACCCTAATACGTTATTTTTTTCGTAATATTGTGCTTGATTTCTGAACATTTATTATTATATTAGAACAAGTCGGGGAAGAACTAAACATAACGATCATGAAAAAAAATCTACTTTTTTTAATTTCACTTTTTTTAATCATCACTTTGAGAGTGTCATCTCAAGTGCCTGACTCACCAGTATTGGTAGAGCCGCCGGAAGAAACTGATGTTGTAGTAATGCCTGTAACACTTGATTGGAACGATGTAGCCGGAGCACAGTGCTACAGGGTTGAAG
The DNA here is from genome assembly GCA_020852705.1 of Ignavibacteria bacterium. Taxonomy (GTDB): domain Bacteria; phylum Bacteroidota; class Ignavibacteria; order Tepidaquicellales; family OLB5; genus OLB5. The sequence continues at coordinate 22,996 of JADZAP010000004.1, forward strand.
TTACAGCTGATACAAACAGTCCGGAAAAATTTGAAGCTAACTGCAATGCACCGCAGTCGCATTATGAAATTCCGCCTGAAATTACAGATGCAAATACACAGTATTTCTGGAGAGTATATGCATGCAGTCCGCAAGGCTGGAGCCAGCCCTCAGGGTATTTTAGTTTTAAGACACAAAATACTACAGCAGCAGGCAGTATTCAGAACTTAACTGACGGCGTAATTGATCTGATTGCAGATGAAGATATTCCGCCAAACCAGGGACAGCAATTAATTAACAGATTAGAAAAAGCGCAACTAAGAGTAAACCAAAATCAGAAGTTCCTTGCAATGTTTGAAATGGTTTTATTTGAAGCAAGGGTATTTATTTTAAGGTTTTCCAATCAAATAAGTTCTGAAACTTCCAGAAGTTTAATATACAGTGCTGATGGTGTGATTGATCTGATTTCTGATATTGAAAGCAGACCGGGTCAATTGCCAAAAGTTGAGGATTATTTGGTGCCAAAGAATTATGAATTATTGCAGAATTATCCAAATCCGTTTAATCCAAGTACAACTATAGAATACTCAATTCCCAAAGATGCAATTGTAACAATGAAAATTTACGATATACTTGGCAAAGAAGTAGCTACGTTAGTAAATGAGCAAAAATCTGCAGGAACATATATAGTTAACTGGAATGCATCAGGTTTTTCAAGCGGAATCTATTTCTACAGGATAAATGCTGGTGAATTTACAGCTACAAAGAAAATGTATCTTGTGAAGTAAAATCACTGAAATTACGGTTTACAATATATCTGAAGAGTGTTATTTTATCATAACACTCTTCTTTTTTTGGGTATTTTACGCAAAAATCAGAGTATTTTAAATTAAATTGGATTATATAAATCTAAATATCACACCACGGTTTGCCTCTTCAGGAAAAAGCGAGGAATCACAATATCACTCCGTTCTGTTTGAACTTAAACAGCATGATAAGAGTGATTTGCATAACTTTCTTAAAAAAGTATTGCTGGTAACGGCTGATGTACTGAATGTCAACAGGGTTTCTATCTGGTTTTTTAACGAAAACAAAAGTTCAATATACTGTGACTATCTTTATCTGAAAAATTTTGGAGAATATATAAGCGAAGAGCCATTAAGCATTAGTATGTATGCAAAATATTTTGATGCAATAAAAACAAATCTTTTTATAGCCGCAGAAAATGCACTTGAAGATGAAAAGACAAAAGAGCTTGCTGAAACATATTTAAAACCCAGAGGAATATTTTCGATGCTTGATATACCGATACATTACAATAATGAGATAATTGGTATAGTTTGTTATGAAGAACAGGAAAATTACAGAAATTGGAAACGTGAAGAAATAGATTTTACAACAGCAATTTCCACACTTATTTCAACAGCATTAGAGATAGATTTTATACGAAACAAGGAAAAAGATTTCAATGAAAACCGCAGATTTTTACAAACATTGATAAGCAACCTTCCGGGATATGTTTACAGGGTATTAAAAGAGAAAAACGGCTGGACTATACAATATATTAGTAATGGTGTTTATGACCTAACAGGTCATAAACCTGATGAGCTGATAAAAAATAAGGTTTTGTATTATGGTATGATGGTTAATGAAGAAGATAAACTAAAAGTCCGGGTTATAATATCAAAATCGTTAGCCAATAAAAAGCAATACAAGATAAATTACAGGTTAAAAACAGCTGATAATAAAATTAAATGGGTTTGGGAACAGGGTCGCGGGGTTTATAATGAGCAAAATGAACTGATTGCAACCGAAGGATTTGTAACAGATATAACTGATAAAAAACTATACGAAGAAGAGCTAATCAGGAAAAATGTAGAACTTTCTGCTTTATATCAGTTTTCAAGATCATTAAGCAGGCTTGCAGAGCCATCAGTACTTTTAGAAGATATTGGGAATATGCTTGTAAAACTTTACGGCAGAGAAAATATATATATTGCAATATATGACGAAAAAGACGGAATGATATCATATCCGGTATATTATGAAAATAATGAGAAGAAAGAAATTCCACCAAGAAAATATGCAAATGAGTTCAGTGAATTTGTGATAAAAACGAGGAAAGGGATTATATTAAACGAAAATCTGCCTGTTACATTAAAAATGATGGATATAAAACCCGGTGTACAGGAGGCAAAATCACTTATTGCATCACCGTTAATTGCCGGAGAAAAAGTTATTGGTGTAATTACAATTCAGGATTATAAAATTGAGAATTCATTTTCACAAGAACAATTAGAACTACTGACAACAATAAGCTCACAGGCAGCAATTGCATTAGAAAATTCTTACTTGTACTCAGAAGTAACAAGATCTTTGAAAGAAAAAGAGGCATTACTGCAGGAAGTACATCACAGGGTAAAAAATAATCTGCAGGTAATGTCAAGTTTGATAAAGCTTCAATCAAAATACATAAATGATGAAAAGATGCTTGAGCACCTTAAAGAAACAGGAAGCAGGGTACAATCAATGGCAATTGTACATACTAAACTATATAACAGCAAAGATTACGAACACATAAAGATTAATGAATATGTAAATAACCTGATAGAAAATTTTCAGGATAATTATGGCTACAAGTTAAGAAATATTTCATTTAAAGTACAGATAGAAGAGCTAATATTAAATATAGATACTGCAATACCCTGCGGCTTGATAATTAATGAGCTGTTAAGCAATGCGGTTAAACATGCATTTCCGGATAACAGGAAAGGCGAAATAATGATATCAATTATACAGACTAAAATGAACCACTACAAGCTTAATGTAAAGGATAATGGTACCGGCGCAATTCAGGGAATTGATTTAAGGAAAAATGATTCTCTTGGGATACAACTTATAAATCTTTTGACAAAGCAATTAAACGGTACTTTGGAGATAAATACTTCACCTGAAAAAGGTACTGAATTTATTATTATATTTGAAGAAGCATTATACAAATCCCGGAAATGATATTTAATTTCCAATAATTTTTACCAGAACCCGCTTATTTCTTTTACCATCAAACTCACCGTAAAAAATCTGTTCCCAGGGACCAAAATCAAGTTTTCCGTTTGTAACTGCAACAAGGACTTCCCTTCCCATAACAGAACGCTTTAAATGTGCATCTGCATTATCTTCACCGGTATTATTATGAGCATAATGTGAATATGGTTTTTCAGGGGCAAGCGTTTCTAGCCATTTATCAAAGTCAGAGTGCAAACCGTTTTCATCATCGTTAATAAAAACGCTTGAAGTAATATGCATAGCATTACACAATATAATACCATCTGAAATGCCGCTTTCATTCAGGCAATCTTCAATCTGCGGGGTAATATTTATATAAGCCCTGCGTTTTGGAATATTGAACCAAAGTTCTTTCCTGTAACTTTTCATAATTATAATCTAAATATTAATTTCACAAAAATAATAAACAAAGAATGTAAATATCAGTCATAAATTACAAATTTTGGACTGTTTTGAACGATATTAAAAGATTATTTTTGTAGTATATAATTTTACAAAAATTGAAAAAGAAATTAGCAGTACTTGGCACTGGGTTTGGGGCATTTAGTGCACTTAAAGAATTAGATACAGATTTGTATGATATAACAGTAATAAGTCCGCGAAATCATTTTTTATTTACCCCCCTGCTTCCCTCAACAACAGTTGGCACATTAGAATTCAGAAGTATAATTGAACCAATCAGGAATATCAAAGATATATATTATATACAGGCAGAGTGTATAAAAATTGATGAGCAAAATAATATGCTGATATGCAGAGATACAGATACCGAAAAAGAATTCAACATAAGCTACGATATACTTTTTATTTCTGTAGGTGAAGTTACAAACACATACGGGATTGAAGGGGTAAAAGAATATGCACTTTTTTTAAGGGAAGTTACTGATTCAAGAAGGATCAGGATCAAAGTAATAAATTGTTTTGAAAATGCTTCACTTCCCGGAATTAGCAAAGAAGAAAGGAAAAATTTTTTAAGATTTGTTGTATGCGGCGGAGGTCCAACAGGTGTAGAGTTTGCAGCAGAGCTGCATGATTTTATTGAAGAAGATGTATCCAGGAAATATCCCGAACTTAAGGATGATATTGAGATAATACTAATAGAGGCAGGTAATAAACTGTTAAATTCATTTGATAAGAAATTAAGTGAATATACAATGAAAGCATTTAAGAGGCAGAAGATAAAAGTAAAAATCAACCAAAATATTAACAAAGTAACAAAGAATGAAATTTACGTAAGTAATGGTAATCATTTTAAATACAGTATTCTTGTTTGGGCAGCGGGAAATTCACCATCAGAACTTGTAAAAACCACATCACTACCAAAAGATAACAGGTATAAAATTTTAACAGATGACTACCTGAGGGTAATTGGTCATGAAAATATTTATGCAATCGGTGATTGTTCAGAAATCCCAGGAAAAGCATTCCCCGTAACAGCACAGACCGCTCAAATTGAAGGTAAATATACCGGTAAATTACTTAATAAACTTGCAAAAGGCAAAAAGGTAAAGACCTTTAAATACAGAGATTTTGGAATGCTAGCTTATATAGGAAGTCATAAGGCACTAGCGAATTTGAATCAATACAAAGGTTCAGGTTTTGCTACATGGATATTTTGGAGAAGCGTTTATGTTACAAAGCTTGTAAGCTTGAAGAATAAGATATTGGTATTATTTGACTGGTTTAAGACATTTGTATTTGGAAGAGATGTAAGTAATTTTTAGGTTATTGATTTCTGAGTTTCATCCTCAATATCGTCATCATTTACTGATCTATCAACAATTCTCTGGTCAATTGATTTAGATGCTTTTGCACCAATAACCTTAAGGTTTTCTGCCCTGCTGATAATATTACCTCTTCCATCTGCAAGTTTTTTCATAGCTTCTTCATAAGATTTTTTAGCATCATCCATTCTTGTACCAACTTTAATAAGATCATCCACAAATGCAGAAAGTTTATCATATAATTCACCGCCTTTCTTAGCAATTTCCAATGCATTTCTGTTCTGTTTTTCCTGACGCCAGATACTGGAAATAGTTCTTAAAGTGGCAAGTAAAGTTGAGGGACTTACGATTACAATATTCTTTTCAAATGCATCGTAAAACAGTGTTGAATCATTTTGAACAGCAAGTGCAAATGCCGGTTCAATAGGAATAAACATCAGTACAAAATCTAAACTATTCAATCCATAAAGATTTTGGTATTCTTTAGGGCTTAATCCCTTGATATGCCTTCTTATTGAATTAACATGTTCATGCAATGCTTTATCTTTAATTTCTTCTTTATCAGAAGAGCAATATGCTTCATAAGCAGTTAAAGAAACTTTAGAGTCAATTATCATACATTTATTATCAGGTAAATTTACAATAACATCAGGTCTTAAATTACTGCCGTCATCAGATTTAATTGTTTCCTGAATAACAAATTCTCTCCCTTTTTCTAGTCCAGATTTTTCCAGAATACTTTCCAAAATAAACTCACCCCAAGCACCTTGAGTTTTTGTATCACCTTTAAGCGCTCTTGTAAGGTTATTGGCTTCTTCTGACATTTGTTTATTTAGTTCGTGGAGAAATTTTAGCTGTTCAGCAAGCTGAGCACGTTCTTTGGTTTCATTAAGATAAACATCATTAACTTTCTTTTCAAAATCAGCAATACGTTCCTTAAGGGGTGTAAGAATTGTATCCAGATTTTCTTTGTTTTGTTCAGTAAATTTTCTGCTTTTATCCTCAAGTATTCTGGATGCAAGATTTTCAAATTCTTTTTTGAATCTTTCTTCCAGTTTTTCAAGTTCAAGTTTTTGATCTGTTAATTTCGTTTCAAAATTATGATTTCTTTCATTTGCTGCTGCAAGTTCACTTGAAAGTCTTATGGTTTTACTGCGTTCTGTATCGTTAATTTGTTGAAATTCAGAGATTGTTTTATCTTTTTCACCAATCAACTTTTCTTTTTCTTCAAGTTTAGCATTAATTGCAGAAAGTCTGCTGTTGGAAATGAGATATCCGATAAGAACACCAACTATTAAACCTGCTATTAACAAAATTATTTCCATACTATATAAATTTTACTGATGTTTTTTCTCTTTTGCTTCATCAATATACTTTTTAACAGAATCTTTTAGAGACGGGTCTATTTTGATACCTTTTTCCATGTTTAAAATTGCAGCATCATATTCACCTTTATTAAGGTATGTAATTCCAAGTCTGCAATATGCCTCAGCGGAAAATTGATCGAGTTCAATAGCTTTATTAAAATCAGCAATTGCATCATCATATTTACCCATTTCTCTGTAAATTGCACCACGAGTATTATATATATCAACCCTGTTAGGACCAAGGGAAACTGCCTTATTAAGATCATCAAGTGCTCCGGTAGTATCGCCGGTAAATAATCTCATTGAACCTCGATTTCGGTAAGTATCTACATTTTCGGGATCAGTTTGAACGGCTTTATCAAGCAATTTAAGGGCATTGGTAATATTAGAATCAGCATAATAAATTATAGCAATTGAATTCATTGAAATTACATCTTTTGGATTAAGCTCTAATGCTTTATTATAATTTTTTAAAGCTTTATCAGAATCCTGCATGAATGTATAAACGGTTCCAATTCCGCTATATGCACGGTAGTTTAAAGGATCGAGTTTAATTGCAGTTTCAAAATCACTCATTGCATCTTTAATTTTTTTAAGAAAAATAGCAGCATTGCCGCGTGAAATATACCCTTTGGCACTATCGGGATTATATTCAATATATTTTGTATAATTAAAATAAGCGTCAGCAAAACGTCCTTCCTGAAAGTAAATTTCACCTTGTGTATATAAAACTTCCGATTCCTGTGCAAAACAAATACCCGAACTAATTAAAAATAAACAAACAAATATTTTAAATTGTATCATTGAATGATATTATTTTAATGCTTTGTAAATTAAGCGGTTTTTGATTTAACTAATTCGCTAACGGTTTTACCATCATAAAGTCCGTTATAATTAGCTTTAAAAAACGGCATAATATCTTTTATACCTTTCCCCTCGGAAATTAGCGAGATAACAATTTCTTCTATCTTTTCATTGCTGAGCTGAGCAGGCAAATATTGTTCAAGTATTTTAATTTCTTCTTGAAGTTTAGTTTTTGCATCATCACTAATATTTAATGATAAAGTTTCATCAGCATTTTTGATGAATTTGCGGATTATTTTAAATTCATCATCTTCGGTCATTTGTTTACCCCTTTTTGAATAAGTGAAAATTTCAGCATATAATGTTGAAAGCAGGTTAGCTTTTACGGTTTCTTTTGCAATTTTTGCCTGCTGCATATCTTTTCTAATTTTTTCTATCAGCATATTTAGCTCCTTAATTAAAGATAGTAAAGAGTTAAATCAGATTAAATGCAATAAGAAAGTAAAGCCAAGTATTAAATAGGCATTACACTAAATTTTCAGATTAAATTAAATTATTTTAGAGAAAGTTTTTTAGAAACTTCTTCCCAGGCATTTGGGGAGAAAAAATTATATGTTTCTGAGCGGTATGTTGAATAATATGCAAACCCCCAAACAGGTGTGTTTGGGTAATAGTATAAGTTGTATGAATTAAGATCCAATACAGAAGGAAACTCTGCAGCGGCGAAATGTTTTGGACAATAATTTTTTATAAATTCTGCCAGCTCGGCGGTAATGTTATCAGTAATAATCAAGGGGTAAACCACCATCATAGCACCAAATCCTAAAGGTGCACCTGAACGATTTCTATTAGCCATTGTAAACATATTTTCGCTGAACTCTTTTAATTCGTTACCTGTTATACCCTCCGGCATATTTTTAACACACACGTAACAATCAACTTTCCCAAATTTAGATGCCTCTACCCTGCTCCGTTTATAAACTCTATCAACGCCTGCCTGTTCATTAACATTAAGCTCTTCAAAGCTGTAATATTTAAGCCATCCGTTAAGTAATTCGTAATATTTATTTAATTTATCTGACATAACAAAAAATTAACAATGATTTAGCTGATAAAATTTTATAAAAACAAAAGGCTGTCATTCTTCGGAGATGTGAGAATGTCAGCCTTTTCTAAAGGAGGAGAAAAAACAAAAAGAAACCTGCATCACTTTACCAATATCATTTTTTTAGTATCGGTAAACTCTTTTGTAATGTAACGATAAAAATAAATTCCGCTTGAATACTTAGCTGCATTCCATGAAATATTATAAGTACCTGCATTCAACTGGCTATTAACCAAAATTTCAATTTCTTTTCCAAGCATATCGTAAACAGCAACTTTAACCAAAGCGGTTTTGGGAACATCAACTTTAAAATTAGTAGAAGGATTGAATGGATTTGGATAATTTTGGCTTAAATTGTATGTTTTAGGGATATTTCCGCTTACCGGTTCAATACCGATTACACCAATACCCGTCATATAAAAATTAATTGTATCCGGACTAACTGAACCAACAACAACATTTTTTTCAGCCTGAAAATATCCAAACCTATCGCAAATAACACGATATGACCCTTGTGTAATATTGTTTATATCATAAGGTCCGCCGCTGCGGGAAACACTGAAACCTTTAAATTCATTACCATTCATAGCATAGACTATAGCATTTTGAAGTCCCCCTGATTGCGGAGGAGCAACATAAACACCGCCGCTAACAAATGAACTTCCACCGGACCCTGTTACAGGAAAAACTTTAATATCAACATTAAAAATGTTATTATTAGTATATAAAGTTCTAGATTGCGACCAGCTGATAGTACCGTTATTAATTCCAGCAAAATATGTAGGTACAAATTGCGGAGGATTTGAATCCATATCCTCATCATTGGGATATGCCATAATATCGGTGCTATCAATACTTAGTTGAGTAAGAATGTAATCACCATTTGGCTGAATGCGGGCAGTATCAACAACTACTACAGTATTTGTCTGTTGATTATAGCGCAGTGCTTTAACAATTCCGCTAGTAACGGGCTGCCCGTTAGGGAATTTTACAGTTCCAGCGACAGCAAAAGGCGGGGTAAATTCACCGCCGTTAATAGTTTTCTGCACTGCTCCGGATTTTCCGGCAGTATAACCAAGCTCTGAACCAATAAAATAAATTGAATTCAGATCTTTATCAGAACTTGAAACCTGTGAATTCCATATAAAACTGCCATTTGTAGTTTTAAGAATTATTCCGCCTTCACCAACTGTATAGCCGGTGTTATCATTTCTGAAATGCACAGCGTTCAGATCTTTATTCACAATACCTTGCTGTATCCAGGTTTCGCCGCTATTTGATGTTTTGTAAATTACACCGGAAGATGCATATTCATATCCGCCAACAACATAACCAATATTATCAGAAGGAAAATGAATTGAGCGAAATTCAATATCAGATGTTTGAGGAGAAACTTCATACCAGGAAAGACCACCATTGACAGTTTTGTAAATTACACCGCTGTATGGTGAATTCATTTTTCCTCCGGCAATATAACCGGTATTAATATTTCTGAAATAAACTGAATTAAAATTATTTCCGTACAAATTAACAAACTGAAGCTCCCAGCTTTCTCCTCCGTTGGTGGTTTTAATTATTTTACTGTTGTTTCCAACAGCATAACCGGTATTAGGGTCAGGGAAACTTATTGAATAAAGTGAAGATAAACCAAGGTCATTAAAAGAAACACCGCCATTGGTAGTTTTAAATACGGTACCTTCACAGATGTAACCTGTATATGCATTTGAAAAACTAATTGAACTGCCGCTTAATGAATTTGAAATCACAAGCCAGTTTTTCCCGGCATTCATAGTTTTAAGGACAATACTATTACCAGCCATAAACCCGGTGTTATCATTAATAAAAAATACAGACTTTAAAATATTTTGAGTACCTGATTGCAAAGGATACCAGCCGTTTTGTGCAAACAAAGTGCTGCACATAAATATCATAAACAGAAATATAGAAGCAACTAATATTTTTATGTATTTATTTATCATTTTCTATTATTAGAAAATTTAGAGCATAAAACTTATCAAATGAATATATAACACCACTTATACGTAATTTAACAGATATTTACAAAAATAACAGCATAAAAATCAGTATCTTTTAGATTAGATTTAAAATTGTTTTTCAGCCTGTGATTCTTATTAAGTTAATATATTTCAATATATTAAGGAGTTTAATATTTTATATTATCAATAATAGAATCAAAAAAATCAGAAATAAACTAATGATACCCGGCAAAGAAAATTTTATTTTAAATTCCATTACAATGTTATTTATTTTTTATTTTTATAATCTTCAATTTTGTAACTCTTCTCCCAATATGTATTAAATAAATCTTTAATGTGAGATGCATAATCAGGATTTTTAATAATAAGATCTGCTTGTTTATGTTTAGGCACATTTTTATCAGAAGAAAGATTGATAAAAACATTTTCAGAATCAAATATTGAAATATTGGGGAGCTTAAATTCAGCAAGCCTTACTTCTTCGCCGCCATTTTTAAACAACTCACAGGCAATAAGCAGATCATTATTCAATTCTCTGTTTTCATGAAGCTGGTAAATGGATCGTATCACACCGCCTGATTTAATAAAGTTTTGGGCATCACGGCTAAGCTCCTCTACGACAACCCTTCGCGGGCTGTACATTCCCAAAATCTCTTTTTTTGAAGAGTTTACCAATTCCATATACTTTGAAACTCTATGTTTATTAAATCCTCTGATAAGCTGTATGTTTTTATCAGGAGCATCTGTTTTTTCTGATTCTTTTTTATAAATTAGCTGAAGGTCGCCAAAAGTATCATTAAGACTTTCAATCCTCTTGTTAAAAGATTTTTTAAAATCACTGGTAATTTTATCCAGAATAATTTGCGGATCAATTATTTGGTAATTTAAAATTGTGTTGGTTTCTATTTCGTTGCAGTATCCTTTTTCAACAAAAGATTTCAAAATATCATAAATAGAATTCCGGATTATTTTTGCTTCTTTGGCAATTTCAGAGGCACTCATAGGGTTACCTGAGAGCAATACAATCAACACTTTGGATTCATATTCTTTGAATCCAAGCGTTTTTAATCTTTCTATTAAAATTTCTTTATTCAATATTGCTGTAGTCCTAAGCTACTGCAATATATAAGGAATTTGTAATATTGTCAAGCTAAGAATATAGCTTGTTTGGTTAGTCTTGCAAGTCATATAAAACATCAAAAATACTTGATAAAAATGTGAAAAAATGAATACTTTTAAGGGAAATGAATAAAATTAGAGGATTAAACGATTTAGGAAATGCAGAAACCGCAAAAATTTAAGGAATACCACAAGTTTTGGCAGAAATTAAATAAGAAAAGAAATTTAATTCAAGAATAATTAAATACAGTTAACCTTTAAATTTTTTGAACATATCACTGTGCCCATTGAGGAATTCCCTTGAATTCATTTTACGCTTCCCTTCTAACTGAAGTTCAGTTATTTCAAGAAATTCATTAAGGCAAGAAACATATAACTTTTCATCTTTTATAAAAAATCTACCGGGACCTTTTAAACTATCCCAGCGTGATTTAACAGTACTGAATATTTTAATATTTTTACCGTTATGTTCAGCAAAGGCACCGGGATAGGGCGAGAGTCCCCTGATAAAATCAAAAACTCTATCAACTGACTGATTAAAATTTATCCGGCAGTCTTCTTTAAAAATTTTTGGAGCAGGGGTTGCCTCACTGTTATTTTGTCTACTAGCAGAAATAATACTTTTATTCAATGCAATCATTTCAACTGTATCATAAACAACTTCTGCACCAATTATCATAAGTTTATCATGTATGGTTCCGGCGCTATCAGATTGATTAATATCAATACTTTTTTGCAAAATAATATTTCCGGTATCAACTTTTTCCTGTAAGTAGAAAGTAGTTACTCCGGTTTCTCTTTCACCATTAATAATAGCCCAATTAATAGGAGCAGCACCGCGGTATTTTGGCAGAAGAGAAGCATGAAGATTAAATGAACCAAATTCGGGTATTTTAAAAATAGATTTAGGAAGTATCCTGAATGCAACCACAACAATCAAATCCGGTTCAAGTTTTTTAATCTCATCAATAAATACGGGTTCACTCAGATTTTGGGGCTGAAGTAATTTCAGATTATTTTCGACAGCAAATTTTTTCACAGGGCTTGCAGTTAAATGTAACCCTCTGCCTTTGGGTTTATCTGGGGTAGTTACAACAGCAGAAATTTTATGATAAGAATTGCAAAGAATCTTAAGCGAAGGTACGGCAAATTCAGGGGTACCCATAAATATAATGTTCATTTTCTTTTGTTTTGTTTTCCCTTTTGAGGAAGTTCCGCAAGGAGGTAATCAGTTTCAATTTCACCTTTTTTGATAAGGTCTAATTCAGGTTTAATTTTTTTCTTCTGATCTTTATTTAACCGGTCAATAAAAAGCACACCATTTAAATGATCAATTTCATGCTGAGCAACACGTGAAAGAAAGCTATTTAATTCGATGTAAAGTTTATTAAGATCAAGATCCTGATATTCTATATAAACAGTTTCAGGACGAGTAACTTCTCCCCTAACATACGGAATACTTAAGCATCCTTCCTCGAGTGTAATTTCACCATGATAATCTTTAATTGCAGGATTTATTAGAGTAAGCGGTTCGGTTTTAACTTTTTTATTTTCTTCTGTTCTGGAAATATCTATCACAGTAACAGCAAACTCACTGCCAATTTGCGGAGCAGCAAGTCCAACACCAGATGCTTTATACATAGTTTTATACATACTGCCAATAAGCTCAATAAGTTTATCATCAATTTTCGTGATCTTTTTAGTCTTTTTTCTTAAGACATCAAAACCGTAAGTATAAATAGGTAATGTTTTCAAGAATTTTTAATATAATTTACAAAAATACCCTTAAATGAGAGAAAAATCAATTTAGAAAGATTTATGTAACCGGAATTTTATTAAATATTTTAATTGTTTAGTTAAATATCACCACAAATACAGCCCGCAGCAAAAATATTCCGTCATAAATCAAAGTATTGAATAAGCCGAAAATTTAGCTTAAACTTACATAATTAAAATGAAAATATTTAATCAAAAGAAAATTAAATTTAGAATCAGTTACATTTTTTATGTTTTAACAATATTTATTGTTACATCATGTTTTCTGCAGAAAACATATACTCAGGAAATTTCAGGGTACCCTTTAAAATTGAAATTAAAAGATAAGTACAATTTTACGGATACCCTTAAGAGCGGAGCAGATAATACTGTAAGTGAAAACAGCAATTCACAACTGCCCCAAACAAAATATAAAATTAACTACATAAAGTTCGGAGCCATAACAGGAGTTACAGCGGGTGCATTCTGGTGGCTGCATAATTACCAAAAAAACGCCTGGTGGAAAGATCAGCGTGGAAGTTTTCATTTTGCAAATGACTGGGCTTATGCAATGAGTGCAGATAAATTTGGGCATTTTTTTGACGGTGCATTTATTCAGGCATTGTACAGAGGTGCTTTTGAATGGGTAGGATTCAATCCAACCGCAGCACAATGGATAGCTGCAGCTTTCAGTATTGCATATATGACTGATATTGAAATTGAAGATGGTTTTGCTACAACATGGGGATTTTCACCCGGAGATCAGATTTGCAATGTTACAGGCGCATTGTATCCGGTAGCACAATATTACTGGAAACCGCTGAGGAGCTTTAATCTAAAGTGGAGCTATTACCCATCAGAAGAAATAACGAGCGGAAATAAAAACGGTGCATTTTTAGATGATTACAACGGGCAGACAATGTGGCTATCGGTAAATATACATGATTTTTTGGGAAAGAAGGCGAAGAATTTTTGGCCCGACTATCTAAATATAGTTGTTGGAAGAGGCGTTAACAATTACACGGAATTTGATAAGAGATATTCTGATATATATTTAGGATTAGATTTAAACTGGGAAAAAATAATACCGGGAAATTCAACATTTATGTTATGGTTTAAAAATGTTATTAATCATTTCAGATTTTTCCCCCTGCCTGCTTTAAGATTTAATAAAAACGGAATAGATTATATAGTAAACTGGTAATGGGAAAAAATATATTACTATACCCGGCAGCTTTAATTTTATTTTTGCAAATTACATTTGCAGGAAGCGGGAATAATTTTGAATACAAAATCAGTTTAAAACTGAAAGAAAAAAAGACCACTAATATATTTTACAATGATAAAATAAACAAAAATAATTTTACCAGAATAAAATTTTTAGAGAAGAAAAACAGTATTTATCAGAATACATATCCGCAAAGTTCAGAACCCTTAAAAATAAAAAAGCAGTCAAAGGTATCACCTTTAAAAATGACAATACTTGGTGTACTTGCAGCCGGAGTATTTACAGGTTTTCATATTTATTATGCAAATACCTGGTGGAAAGATCAGCGGGATTATTTTAAATTTGCAGCAGACGGCTATTATGCCAGAAATATTGATAAGGTATCGCATATTTATACTGCAAATGTGTTTACAGTTGCAACTTCTGCAGCTTACGAATGGGCAGGTGTTAAACCTTCAAAAGCATTGCTGTACGGTGCACTAACTTCACTTGCTTATGAAACTTATATAGAAATAAATGATGGTTTTGCTCCGATCTGGGGTTTTGACTGGGGTGATATGGGGGCAAATATATTTGGTGCAGTATATCCCTTTTTACAGAAAGCAGCAAAACCGTTAAGACATATTAATTTTAAATGGAGCTTTAAGCCAAGATGGCTTAAATCAAAAATATCAACTTCGCAGGATGACCTGCTTGATGATTATACAAATATGACATTCTGGCTGAGTGTAAATCCAATGATTGCCTTACCGGAAACAGTTACAAAAGCAAAGTTATACCCAAATTTTCTTGCCCTAGCTATTGGAATGAGCATAAAAAATGCCAGCCATGTAACAGGAAGTTCAAATGCTAAAGTGGAATGGATTCTATCGTTAGATTGGGATGTAAATCAGCTTCCCGGGAAATCTGATTTTATGAAAAAACTTAAAAAAATATTAAATTTTTATCATTTCCCTGCACCAGCCGTTAAAATTTCGCCTGAAGGAGTTTGGTATGGACTTTATTTTTAAGAATTTTTCTCTTATTTTTGTAGCTTTAATAGAAATTCAATAGTATAAACAGATGGCTAAACAACAAACATTTGCGGATAAAGCAGGAAAATTAGGCAAAAAGGCAGAAACAGTAATTGACCCGGCTACGGGCAAAGAGACTAAACTTCTTAATGTAAAATTCATAGAATCCGTTAAGACAGAAAAAGGCACCTGGAAATTTCTTGAAAGAATGCAAAAGGTGTATGAATCATCATTAAAACCATATAAACCGTAAGTTAAATCAGGGTAAACCCCGTTATACAGATAATACAATGTCAAAAGTTTGTGAATTAACAGGAAAGAAACCGCTAACAGGAAACCATGTTTCCCATGCTCATAACAAAACCAAACGGAAACAGCTTCCGAATTTAAGGACAAAGAGAATTTGGGTTGAAGAAGAAAGTAAATTTGTTACTTTAAAAATTTCAACAAGTGCCTTAAAGACTCTAAAGAAAAAAGGTTATGCAAAAATGGTTGCAGACCTTAAAAAAGCAGGTTAAATTTTCCATCAAGTTCTTTATTACAGGAGTGTAATGTTTTTTACACTCCTTAATTATTTATAATAGCAGGTTAATTTTTGTAAAGTATAGATTAATAAAATCATTTGCCTGAGATAAGCATTATAATACCAACGCTTAATGAAGAAAAACTTATAAACCGCACATTAGAGCAGTTTACTCCTCAATTAAAAGAAAAATATTCATTAGAAATTATCATTTCAGATGGTGGCAGCACAGATAAAACCCTTGAAAACCTACCAAATACAGTTGACATTATAGTCAGGGAAAATCCAGATAAAAAACAGAATATTCCAATAGGCAGAAATGCAGGTGCAAAATCTGCAAAGGGCAGTTTGTTGTATTTTATAAATGCTGATACAAGAATTGAAGATACTGAAAAATTTTTCAGTATTTCAACTGATGCATTTAGGAATAAAAATATTGCTGCACTCACCTGTTGTTTTAAAGTATTTCCGGAAGAAGTAAAATTATCTGATAAGATGTTTCATGGATTTTATAATAATTATGTCAGATTGTTAAATTCAACAGGTATGGGCATGGGCAGAGGTGAGTGCCAGATGATAAGAACAGAGATTTTTAAAAAAGTGAACGGTTATAATGAATTACTTGCAGCGGGAGAAGATTATGACATTTACAGACGGATCAAAAAAACAGGACTGGGAAAAATTAAGTTTTTAAATGAATTGACAGTATATGAATCACCCCGCAGATACAGGAAATATGGTTATTTAAAAGTATTTAGTTCATGGACGAGGAATTCCCTTTCAGTATTCTTTAAAAATAAATCAGTAAGCGATGAGTGGGAAGAAGTTAGATGAAGAGGAATTACAAATTTCAAAAATATCCATTTTTGACACCAAGGCACGAAGACACTAAGTTTCACAAAGAAAAGCTCTTCTAAGTTAGAAGTTAAAAATACAATTTTAATAATTAAACTACTTTGAGATCCATTGAGTATTTGTTTTTATTTTATTTTTATTATTTTTTTAACACTACGGCACTAAGTACACAAAGATTCACTAAGGAAACATATGATAAAACCTTTAGACTTTGAGATTATTGATTGTTATAA
Source organism: Ignavibacteria bacterium (assembly GCA_020852705.1). GTDB lineage: Bacteria > Bacteroidota > Ignavibacteria > Tepidaquicellales > OLB5 > OLB5. The sequence continues at coordinate 39,764 of JADZAP010000004.1, forward strand.
AGTAAGATAATAACCTTTCATTAAGTAATTTTTTATGTAATCATTTATTGCAACATCCAGATTCATAATTGGATCATCAAATCCAGCGGAACGCAATTTGTTAATATTAGCTTTGCTGTAATACTGGTATTGGTTACGGATATTTTCGGGGATATCAATCCATTCAATATTTATTTCTTTACCAAGAGCATTAAATACAGCCCGGGCGGCATCAAGCCATGTTGAGGCAGTTCCCGAACCGATGTTATATATACCAGATTTATCTTTACCCTTGCCTAAATCCGAGTCAAAGAATACAGTCATTTCAACAGCATCTTTAATATATATAAAGTCGCGAAGCTGTTCTCCATCTTTATATTCCGGTTTTAACGAACGAAAAAGTTTCAGCTTACCGGTTTCATTAATCTGAGTATATGCTTTATTCACCATACTACGCATATCACCTTTATGGTTTTCGTTTGGACCGAATACATTGAAATATTTTAACCCAACAAATTTATTTTCTAATTTATTTTCAAGAACCCACATATCAAATAGCTGTTTAGAAAGTCCGTATTTATTTAATGGTTTCAATTTTGGGATGATAATATAATCATCATCAAAGCCATTTGAACCATCTCCGTAAGTTGCAGCACTTGAGGCATAAATATATTTTACATTATAATTTAAACACCACTTGCCAAGTGATTTAGAATACTCAACATTATTTTCATTTAGGAAATCCATATTTGTTTCAGTGGTTGAGCTGCAGGCACCCATGTGATAAACTGAGCTAACTTTAAAATTCACAGCCGCTTTATTTATTTTGTTGATGAACTCTTCTTTTTGTATAAAATCGGAATATTTTAAATTGTTGAGATTTTTTTGTTTTGCATCGGTTGGTTCATCATCAACGATAAGAATATCGTTATACCCGGATTTATTTAAGTGCCAGCAAATAGCACTGCCAATAAATCCGGCACCGCCTGTAATTATTTTCATCAAATAGTATAAATTTAATTGATACAAATTTAACTTTAAGTATCATTTATTTCAATTTAATTGAAAATCTAATAATATTATTATTTTTCAATAGTTTTTCAAATAAGAATTTACTAAATTACTTTATATAACAATTAACTATTTAAACAGGAGGTAAATATGAAAAAGTTATTTTTATTAGTTTTATTCATTTTTAGTATTAACGGCTTAACAAAATCACAAAACTGGACTGAAAGTTTTGAAGGCTTAGATTCGCTTTCATTACCACAGGGGTGGTCAAAATATAATGCAGCAGCTTTTCCTATCGATCCATTCACAAACTGGACAGTACGTGATTCAGGTTCAAGTTTACCAGGTCTAACTTCAGCAACTGCAAAATCACATAGCGGTTTAAAATCAATTGGTGTAAGCTGGTGGGCATCCATAGATACAAATGGATCAGGCACTACTATTTCAGATGCTTGGTTAGTTACAAAAAGAATTCATGTAAATGATGCCAGCGGTTTCTTAAGTTATTATATGGCACTTGGTGGAGGAGCTGGACCATACAGAGATAGTGTTCAAATTTGGATAAGTACAGTTGATTCATTACCACAACATTTTAATCATTACGTAGAAACAATCAGCGGCACAGGACCTTACGGTACATTCAACCAAAATTTTGTTCCATTCACTGATTATGCAGGTCAGGATATTTGGGTTGGCTTTAGATATAATATGGATTGTACAACTGATGGATACTTTGTAAATCTTGATGATATAGAGGTTGTAAACCCAATAGGAATTATACCTATCAGTACAGAAATACCGCGTTCTTTTGAATTAAAACAAAACTACCCAAATCCGTTTAACCCTGTTACCAATATTGAGTTCAGCATAGCCAAAACAAGACCGGTTAACTTAGTAGTATATAATTCAGTCGGTCAACTTGTTGCTACTCTAGTTAATGAGGAGCTTAAACCGGGAACATATAAATATGATTACAATGCATCAAACCTGCCTAGCGGAGCATATTATTACAGGTTAACAGCAGGTGATTTTGTTAAGACAAATAAGATGATACTTGTGAAGTAATACCCCGCCTAAATCCACTCCGAAGGGGAGTTAAGATTTTAGCAAAACAAACCCTGTTGGTTTTAGTATCAGCAGGGTTTTGATTTAAATGCGAAAGTCAAATTTTAAAAAGAGACAAAGGCACAAAGTGCTCTAAGGAACACTAAGATACAATTTTTGGTGATATTAGTGCTGCGAATTTAACGTATTATAAATACTTTGTGGCAGACTTTATGGTCAAAAATTGAGCAGTTTTTGCAATTGAAACTCATAAACATATTAAATATATTTGCTTTTCTTAAAATTTTTCTAATTACATGAATTATAAGAAGCTGAATTATATTTTCGCAGGGATAGTATTGGTAATCTCAGCGATAACGTATTTATATACCATGCAAAAAACCCTTTCATTTTGGGATTGCGGTGAATTTATAGCCTGTGCCTATACAATGTCGGTCCCCCACCCTCCCGGTGCACCGCTTTGGATATTGCTGGGCAAATTAGCTACAATGATACCAATTGGTTCTAATCCGGCACTACGCATGAATGCTCTTGCGGCAATAAGTTCGGCATTTACTGCATCATTTTTATATTTGGTTATAGTTTCAGTTATTAAAGTATGGAAATCAGAAATAAAAGATAACTGGGATGCAGTAATGATATATTCAGCAGCAGCAATTGGAGCACTTTCACTTACGTTCAGCGATGCCGAATGGTTCAATGCAAATGAATCTGAAGTATATGCCTTAGGGACAATGTTAGTTGGTTTATGTATTTGGCTTTTAATGTTATGGTGGGAAAAAGCTGATGAAAAAGGCAATGAAAGATTACTATTGCTGGTAGCATTTATAATAGGAATATCTCTTGGCATTCATTTGCTTGTTGTTCAGGTAATTTTGGTTGCTGGATTTATATTTTACTTCAGAAAACACAAGTATGAACGTAAATCATTTTTTATAGCTTTTGTTATAACATGTTTATCATTTATTGCAGTTTACCCAATAACTGTAATTTGGTTCCCCACATGGCTTGGCGGAGATATAAAGGCATTTAAAATTGATGACAGTTCAACTGTAACATTTCTGGCAGCAATGATACCGGTTGCATTGCTTTACGGTATATATTGGGCAGTAAAAAATAAAAAACAAAGTCATGCAATAGCATTTTCAGCATTATTTTTAGTTATACTTGGTTATTCAATTTATGCAGGTGTAATATTAAGGGCAAAAGTAGATAACCTGCCAATAAATGAAAACGAACCAAAGAATCTGCCAACACTTGTTTCATATCTAAGCCGTGAACAATACGGTGATGCACCATTTTGGCCAAGAAGATACTCACAGGAACCAATGCATAAACGTACATGGGCAATGTACAGCAGTGATATGGATTTTATGTGGAAATATCAGATAAACCAGATGTTCAACCGCTATCTTGGATGGCAATATATTGGCAGAGAAAGTTACGATCAGGATACTGGTATTGGGTGGACAGCATCAAGCGGTACAAAAATGCTTATAATAATTGCACTAAGTGCCCTGCTGCTTGCATCAATGTATTTTTATTCATCGGGAAAATATATTCAAAGTTTAATTAGTGTTATACTTTTGCTGGCAGTTGGTGCAGCAGGGTTCTGGTCAACAGCCTTCAAGGCGATTCCATTTTTAATCGGACTCTTTGGGTTATTTTATCATTTCAGGAAAGACTGGAAATTAGCATTAACATTTTTATGGATGTTTTTGCTGATGGGTGTTTTAACTGCATTATTCCAGCGGCAGCAGGACCCGCAGCCAAGGGAGCGTGATTACTTTTATACCGGTGCATTCTTTGTATATTCATTATGGATTGGTATTGGTATTATGGGAATAATTGAGCTTATAAAAGAAAGTCTGCCGAGTATTCAGATAAATAAGGCACTTTCAGCCGCGGTACTTGTTATTACTTTTATTCTTGTGCCGGGTATGATGTTTAAAACGAATTTTCATTATAACAACAGAAACGAGAATACTGTACCTTTTGAATATGCATATAATTTATTACAGGGGATTGATAAAGATGCAATTTTATTTACTAACGGAGATAATGATACATTCCCCCTATGGTACCTGCAGGCAGTAGAGGGCTACAGAACAGATGTAAGAGTTGTGAATTTAAGTCTGTTAAATACCGACTGGTATATTATTGAGATGAAGAACTCAATGCCATACGGCAGTTTAAAAGTACCAATCAGTTATACTGATGAGCAGATAAAACAGCTTCAGCCGATACAGTGGGGTGATTTTAAATCAGTAAGTGTTACAGTGCCTCCGGAAGCTTATCCTGATAGTCTAAAAACCAAAAACCAGATTCCTGATAAACTTACATGGCGTATGCCATATACATTTACTTCCGGCAACGTAAAGGCAGTTAAGGTACAGGATCAAATGATATTTGACATAATAAGAACCAACAACTGGCAAAGACCTGTATATTTTTCAGCAACTGTAACTGAAGATAATTACATTGGATTAGAGGAATATGCAGTTCAGGAAGGAATGGCAAAGAGGGTTGTTCCGTTTAAAGCAGATGTACCAACACAATTCAGGGTGAATGAAGAAAGAATGTGGAAGAATTTTATGGTAACACCGGCGGGATTTTCTAAAACACCGCAGGACGGATACTTTTTTGATAATTTTAAAAATCCGAATATATTTTTCAATCAGGTAGAAACCAATGCAGTGCAAAGTTACAGGTCACAATATCTGCAATTTGCTTATGAATATGTAAACCGCGGAGATAAAGCAAAAACCAACGAAGTACTCAACAGGATGGAAGATCTTTTCCCAAAAAATATTGTGCCTTATGATTACCGGATACTTTATGATGTATGTATGCAGTATTATAAAGCTGATAATTTAGCAAAATTCAACGAACTTTCACCAATTGTTGAAAAGGAAGCCTTAGATGCATTAAGCAAAAATCCAAACGATATACAATCATACTGGAATCCCTATAAACTTTTATTAGATATATATGAAGTACGCGGAGATTATACAAAAGCATTAGATATTTTGTATAAGTTAGATAAGTTTTCGCCTAACAGTCCAGAGGTAAAATCAAAGATTGAAACGCTAAAACAAAAGCAGCAGGGAAAATAATAAATAGTAAAATCTGATACGGCAGCAAATAATTGCTGCCGTAATTTTTTTGTAAAATTATCAGGATTTTTTTGAAGCAAACAAGAAAGATAAAAAATAAAAAAAAAGAAATAAAAACTGCAGATGTTAGGTATATTGCATTTGCTGTTCTAATTATACTTGCATTAATACTTTACTTTTATTCAAAGTTTTTTAGTTTCATTCAGGATGATTCATTTATCACCTACAGGTATGTAAAAAATTTTATTGAAGGGCATGGACTTGTATTTAATATTGGAGAAAGAGTTGAAGGGTATACATGTTTTTTATGGGTAATAATACTTGCTGGGGTTAAATCTACCGGAATTAATTTTATATCAGCATCACAAACCCTTGGCATCATTTCTTCAATGCTTACACTGCTGTTTACTTATTTAATATCATCCAGAATCTTTCCAAAAACGAAAGGTGCAGTATATAACCTGGTTTTTACACTTTCAGCCGCTGCAATGCTTGCTGTAAACGGATCATTTGCATTTTGGGCTGTAAGCGGAATGGAAACAGGATTATTTGCATGTCTTATTACCCTTGGTATATATTTATATCTCCGTGAAAATGACGAGGTTTTATACAGAATTCCATTATCATCTGCGGTATTTTTATTTGCATCGCTTACAAGACCCGAAGGTAATTTGATATTTGCAGTTACAGTACTGCATAAAATAATAATTACCATTAAAAACAAGAGAGAATCCGGTAAAAACGCAGCATCAATTTTAAGCAGAGATAATATGATATGGATTGCGATATATCTTATTCCAGCAGGTATATATATGGCATGGAGATGGAGCTATTACGGATATATGCTTCCAAATACATTTTATGCAAAAACCGGTTCATCCTGGGAATATATTAAAACAGGCTTTGACTATACCTGGACATTTTTAAGCTCATACGGATTTTACGGGCTGTTTGCTGTAATTGGTATTTATACATTAACCAGTAAAGATAAATTTTACAGCTATCTGTATCTTGTAATGATATTTTTAATATTTACAATTTATATAATATTTATTGGCGGAGATGTTTTAAGACCGAACAGATTTTTTATTCCGGTAATGCCCGTATTTTTCATATTGTTTCAGGAAGGGTTTGCAATGTTAACAGAGCAATTTGATAAAAAGCGCGAAATGACTTTAGGGGCTATTGCAGGTTTAGCAGTTGTAATTGGATTTTCATATTATACATACAGTAAAGAATCAACTGTAATAAAGGGTTATGCCGATTTAGAAAACGGGCTAGTGCAAAAAATGAAGGGTACAGCCAGCTGGCTAAAAACCAAACAGATACAAAACGGCAAGCCGCTCACAGTAGCTGCTACTACAATCGGTGCAATTTCATATTACTCTGATGTTATATTAATTGATATGCTAGGCTTGACGGATAAAGAAATTGCACATAATCCAAAACCAATACCTGAAATTTCAAGCAAAGAGGTTGGGTGGAGAGAGCGGAATTATAATGTAGATTATATTCTTTCAAGAAAACCTGACTACATTTATTTTTCAACAGGTATAAAACCAAGTGCTTATGCAGAGCGGGGACTTTTTACAAATAATGAGTTTATGAGATACTACTACCCGTATTATTTTACTGTACCTGAACTGAGCTCTGCTGATATTATTTATAAACGAAAAACTGATGCAGAAGTAAGTGTTTTGCCTATACCTGTACCAAATCCAAACTATAAAAAGTCGTTTGTAAATCTGTACAATCAGGCAATGAACACACAAAAGGATAAGAGTAAACTGCAGGAAGCAATGATACTTTACACACAGGCAATAGAGCAGGGTCCACCCGGCTGGGGAACGCCTTATCAGATGATTGGAGAGCTTTACTTGCAGCAAAAAGATCAGTCCAAAGCAATGGAAAATTTTAAAAAAGCTGTTGAGTTAGATGATTATAATGTATTGGCTCATTATTATTTATATCAGCTTTATACTGCAAACAATGATACAGTAAATGCAAACATACATTTGGGAAAGATAAATAAATATGCACCTGAAATGCTTACAAAACAATAACTGAACAGAGCTATTATATGACAATGATAAATGATATTAAGATATATTTCAAAATGATGTTCAGCTATAAGCCAAAAACATTCTGGAATGAACTGTTATCAAATTCATTTGACTTAAAAGGTGTTGGACATTACAGGATGAGTAATGAAGAAAATCTTAAGATGTATGAAGAAAAAAAGATAATTCTGCAAAAAGAAATGGGAAAAGCAGGAATAACCATAACCCCTGAAATGAATTTAGTTGAAATTGGTATAGGAGTTGGCTTTTGGACAGATTATTTTAACTCACTTGGTGCAAAAAATTACACAGGAAATGATATTGCCGAAATTTCTGTTATAAAGATGCAGGAAAGGTATCCGCAGTATAATTTTTTACAGGGAGATATAAGCGAGATACGGCTGCATGAGGATAAGTTTGACTTAGGGGTTATGATAGATGTAACGCAGCATATTACTGAAGATGAGAGGTTTAATACGGCAATGGATAACCTATGGAAATCATTAAAAAGCGGAGCTAAACTTATAATTACAATGTGGGATCCCAAAAAGAATGTATATTTATCAAATAAGCTTCGTTTAAACAGGATAGAAAAACCGCGGGGATTGGAGTGGTATCAAAAGGTATTTGGAAATTCTGAAGTAATTTCAACTGCAGATTTTAACGATAAATTTCTTGTGATATTCAGAAAACCCTGAATTTTAATTATTTATATGAGAATATTAATAAATGCATTATCGGGAATTGGTGATGCCTTGATGTTCTCGCCGGCTTTAGCCCTTCTTAAAAAACATTCACCTGAAATTAAAATAGATATTGCTGTAATGTTCAAAGCTGTTGAGGAGCTATACAAAAATAATCCTCACATTAATAAAATATATTTTATTGATTTTCTAAATCAATCAAAGGTAAGCTCACTGAAAGATACCCTTAAGCTGAGAAAGAATAAATATGATGCTGCAATAAATGTATATCCTTCTAACCGAAGGGAATACAATTTGGTGCAGTTTTTTGAAGGTGCTAAAAAAAGTATTGCACACAGATATAATAATTTCTCTAAAACTAACTGGGATTTTTTAAACAATACATTAATAAATGAAGTTAAGGATAAACATAATGTAATTGAAAATTTTGAATTGCTGAAAGCTGTATTTCCAGAAATGAGAGAGGATGAACTAGGTGAGCTTGAAATTTATCTAATAGATGAAGATAAACAAAATGCGAAGCATTTACTTGAGGAGTTGGGACTTAATGATAAAATGATGATAGGATTTCATGCAGGTTCAGCAACGTTTAAACGCCATATAAACAAGCGCTGGGCTGCGGAAAAATATGCTGAGCTGGCAAAGGAGCTTAATAATAAATACGGTGCTATAGTGCTTTTATTTGGAACAGAAAAAGATGTGAATGAAAAAATAAAGATGCACTCAGGTAACTATGTATTTATACCACAAACCAAAAGCTTAACAGAATCAATGGCACTTATGAATGAATGTAATTTATTTGTGAGCAACGATTCAGCGTTGATGCATATAGCAGCAGCACTTAAAATACCGCAAATTGCTGTATTTGCATACACAAACTTCAAGGAGCTTTATCCGTGGAAAAACAAACATATTATAGTAAGAAAAGAACTTGATTGCTCTCCGTGTTTTTTTAACTCACCAAAACCTGTTAAATGTATATTTACAGGAGAAGATGAGTTTAAATGTATTAAAACAGTAAGTGTTGACGAAGCAATGGAAGCTTGTATAAAGTTAATTGAAGAAATTCCAGGTAATGTTGAATCTTGAAAGAGCATTAAGAAAACCTCCCCTATCCATAAAAGGATAATATGCAGAATTATAAATTATCCTGTCTAGGATATTTTCAACTGTTAGACCAAATGTTGCCCTTCCGATTTTTCCAATGAGATAAAAATCAAATGTTGCATTAGCTGGAATTCTTAAAGAATTCTGAGCAGAGCCTTCAAAATATTCAGACCAGAAATGCGAAGTTACCCCAATTTTATATTCTAATTTATTTTTAAATGCAGCATCATGCCAAGCAAAACTAATATTACCATAGTGCTTAGGGAAGAAATACCTATGAAAATATTGTAATGTTGGATAATTATCAGTTAAATTAAACGAATAAACACCATCAATATCAAATTTAAAAAGCCGCAGAAACAGGGAATTGTTAATTCCTTTAAACGAATTTTCAGTTTCAGCTTTATGATAATAAATTTGTGAGCTAATATAATTTACACCGGAGCGAAAACTTAATTTAAAAGATGAGTAGTTGTAAACATTATCATAAATTGCCTGTGCTGTAAAAACTTTAGATGAATCGAAGTAATAGTTATAACCGGCTTTAACCCCGCCATTAAACTTTGCAATATCTGAATTTTTAATTTTATATCCGTTAATATATCCGCTTAGAATTAATTTATTAATTTTCAGGTCAATGTTTTCTTTAACCATTAATTTTCCGGTGTTATAAGTATAATTTATAAAATGGTTTGGGTCAAATATATCATTATGGTAAATGTTATAAATATAAACACCTTCGGTGGTTGAAATGAGATCAATTTTTGAAGTAAGCCGGAATTTAAGAACTTCATTCAATAAGATGCCGTAATTTACACCCAGTCTGTTGGATTTATAATATATACCATTAGGATTAGATCTGTTTTCTTCATCTCTATTCTTAACAAATGAATTATTTACAAATAATTGGAGTTTTGTTAACGAATTTTTCCCGGAAAAGAATACTGTACCAAAATCAACATCAAACCTTTCTTTAATCTGATAAAAATCTGAGTTAATTACCGGTGCTGCAGAGCTTAGGGCTTCCTCATTTTCACCCATATTAACAAGTGCTGAATTAAGTCCCCCGTTTATTCCTTTTTGTATTTTAGCATAATTTAAATGAGCAAAAAAATTAAGTTTATTGGAAGGAGCAAAAGTTAAATTAAACCTTCCAAGCCATCTGTCAAAATCGCTGTTGCTATAATGCCCTTTATAGGAATGTTTAGTGATTCCGAAATTAAAGTTGAGGTTTTTTAGAATGTTTTGATGGTAGTTTCCATCAAGATAAAGATTTTCGTATCTATCCTGCCAAAAACTTATTTCAGTATAAGGTTTGAACTGAAAAAGCTGGCGCTGTATAACATTTATTGTGTTAATGAAACCAAAAGTATTATTGCCATAACCATCGGTAAATTCCAGTTCAGAAATTTCATTTCTTGAAAGCAGATTGAAATCAATAGAGCTATCAGCCGGGTCAGTAATTGGTATTCCGTTTCTTAATATTCCGGTAGAATTACTGTTAATTCCATTAAAATAAAGAGGGTTATACTGCCCTATATCATGGAATTTGAAGTAATAGCCCGGAAGATTATCAAAGATATTTTCCAAAGATTTTGCAGGGTACCATAAAAATCTGCTGCGAGTTAAAGTATCAGGGGAGAATTTATTTATGTATTGGTTATTGTGATCGGCGGAAATGAATTTTTGAAAATATACTGTGTCAACATTCAGAGTATTTTTATTACTGTGATTATGAGTTGTATCTTGAGAATAAACTGATATAAGACAAAAAAACATCAGACAGGGTTGCAATATATTTAATTTAAAAATATACATTATTCAGGAAATATACATTATTCAGGATATCTATTTATTTGAACAGTTGAAAATACTCTATTTTAAGATAAATAATGAATATTCATTATTTCTCCAGGAATCCATCAGCCATTTTTAAGGTCCTATCAGTCTTTTCAGCAAATTTTTCATTATGAGTTACTATAACAAAGGTTTGATTATATTTTTTTCTCAAATCAAATATTAAATTCATAACTTCATCACTGTTTTTGGAGTCAAGATTACCTGTAGGTTCATCAGCTAGAATAACTTTAGGCGAGTTTATAAGCGCACGAGCAATAGCAACCCGCTGAGCTTCACCTCCTGAGAGTTCAGAAGGTTTATGTTCTAGTCTTAAGCCAAGTCCAACTTCGTTTAATATCTCTTTTGCCTTTGGCTCTGCAGCTTTTAAAGATTTACCTGCAATCATAGCAGCCAAGCAAACATTTTCAACAGCAGAAAATTCAGGCAAAAGATGGTGGAACTGAAAAACAAATCCAATTCTGGTATTTCGGAATTTTGCCAATTCATTGCTGCTTAATTTGAATACATCTTCACCATCAAAAATAACACTACCATCTGTTGGTTTATCAAGTGTTCCAATAATATGCAGCAATGTACTTTTTCCGGCACCGGAAGGACCAACTATAGTTACAACTTCGCCTTCGTAAATTTCAGTATCAATACCTTTTAATACTTGCAGAGTTTCTGTTTTAGAAACCTGATATTCCTTTGTTAATCCCTGAGTTTTAATGATAATTTTTCTGTTATCCAAAAAATTAATTGATATGATTATTATAGATTATTGAAATAAATGATCAAAATATTAGTAAAAATGAAATTATTCCCACCTTATAGCTTTAATTGGTTCCTGCTTAGCAGCCCGCAAGGCGGGATAAAGTGATGCAAGAAATGATAAAAATAGTGCACTTAAGCTGACAAAAATAAAATCGGTATATCTAATATCAATTGGTAAAGCATCAATTGAATAAACCATAGTATCAAGCGGAAATAGTTTAAACCTTATCTGCATAATGCAAACAATCAGTCCAAGAATGCAGCCAAAGACAGTTCCATAAATCCCGATTAAGATACCTTCAAACATAAAGATCTTTATAATACTGCTGCTGCGTGTACCCATAGCTTTAAGTATTCCGATATCACGCCGTTTTTCGATAACGGTCATAGTTAAAGAACCAATAATACTAAATGAAGCAACTGCAATTATAAGGGAAAGAACAATAAAAGCAGTCCACCGTTCAACTTTCATAACAGAATAAAGATCTTCATGCAGGTCATACCAAGTATTTACCTTAAAAGAATTTCCGAGTAAAATTTCAAGTGCTGATTTTTCACTTTCGGAATTATCTATATTATCCAGTCTTATTTCAATTCCGTTTACCCCGCTTTTCAGATCATAAAGGGACTGCGACTTTGGGAGTGAGATAAAAGAATATAATTTATCATAGTCTCTGTTATTAGCATCAAAAATACCGCGAACAATAAATTTTTGAGTTCTTGGTGTAACAATTTGCGTTAGTGCTTTTTCCATGCCAATGGTACTCATAACAGAAATTGTATCAAGAACTCTAGCTTCAAGTTTGGCAGCTAAACTATTTCCTAAAATTATGCCGCCAGTTTCATTATTATCATTGAATTCAAATTCACCCAGACTAGTTTTATCTTTAACATCAGAAAGCTCTCCAATAGATTTATCATCAACACCTTTAATAAAGGCAACCACATTGTTTTTTTTGCTTGAAATAACTCCTTTATTAATAGTATAGGGAGCAATTGCCTTAATATTTCCTGCCAATTTAATTTTTTCTATCAGTTTACTGTAATCATTAATAACATTGCCTGAGTCTGCTTGAACTCTGATATGCGGGTCGAAACCTGTTAAAATATCAAGTTGGTATTTATTAAATCCATTGAATACAGAAAGTACGGCAATTAGAGCTGCAACACCAACAGTAACACCGGCAATAGAGATAAGTGTAATGATAGTGATAAACTGAACTTTTTTCTTTGAAAGCAGGTATCTGCGTGCTATAAATCTTTCGAACATTAAGTATGAAAAATTAATCTATTGATCAAATATAAGTATTGGTTATTTATAGAGCCATGCATCATTATTTATAATAAAAAATTATAATAAAAAATCAGGGTAATATAGCAATCTAAAATAATGAATTCCGTATAAAGAAAAATACCATTAAACTTTAGAATTACAATTGAAAATTCAATCCTCCCGAACTTCCCCATGTTCCGGCTTCATCAAGACCGTAGAAAGCACCTGCAGAAAAGTTAATCCGCTTAGTTATACCTATACCAAAGCCGGCATAAACAGTTGAAGTATTATAATTAAGCCGCATATTTCGGGAAAATGCGAATCCGCTATAGATTGAAATATTTTTTGATATATCAACAGAAGGACCTGCTGAAATTACAAGTTCAGGTTCAATGTTGTAATCATAGGCACGTTTAGTGCTGTCAATCAAAAGCTGAATTACAGGAATATATTTTCTGGTTTCAGGAAAATCTCTACGCTGCAGGAAATTGATTTCAATACTCAGGTCATAACCAAAACTTCCTGATACAAATCCCTGTGCAATGCCCATATATAAATCCGTTTTACCTGTACCAAGCTCTTTGGTATTGCTTGCAGTGGGTATTTTAAAAATACCCTGAATAGCATGTATAAAATGTTCTGATTCGAGGAAAGCATATTTAATACCAATGTAAGAATCACCCACACCGGAAATTTTATCACCATAAAAGTTATATGATTGGGTAAAAGGAGAAATACCAGCAGAAAGCTCAACTTTATTGCTTAATCCATAGCTAAATGAAATTGGAATATCTATAACATCATCGCTGTAAGATATTCCTAAAGATAAAATTGCAGAACCTTTATCAGAAACGTATGCATCAACTCCGTAACCGGGACGGTTAGCACTTAAGAGATATGAATAAGCAGTTTTTCCAAAAATGTTAAGCAGTTTCCTGTTTATTCTTCTTTGGCAAAGGGTTTCACTAAAGGACAAGGTTAAGAGTAAAACACAAATTACAAAAAGATTTTTCATCGGAGAAAATAATAAAAAACGGGCATAAAAATTATGCCCGTAATATAAATTAATTATAAAATTACTTATTTACAATTTCAACTTCACCGGAGGCAATAACTGTTCCATCTTTTTTAAGGCAGCTAACCTTGTAATTACCGGGGTCTTTAAACTCCACGTCATCAAAGTGGATATAGTCCCAGCTGGATTGAACAGTGAAAGGAAAAGTATTAACAGCTTTTCCGGATTCTTTATCAGTAACATTAATGTCAACAGATGAAACACCAATCGGTTTTGATAGCTTAAGCATAACAGTAAGTGTACCGGTAGTAAATTTTGAGCTTTCACCAATTTCTTTAGTAGTATATTTTTCACAGAAATAAAGCCTATCGCCGCCTGAAAGATTTTTAAGTTTACTGCATGATACAACAACTAAAAAAATTACTGCTAATGAAAAGAAAAATTTAACTTTATTCATAATATCTCCTGTAATGTTATATTATTTATTGTGATGATTAAAAAATATTTATAAAATTATCATTTAAATTTCAGTAAAAATAATGAATTAATACGAAAAATAAAATAAGGTTAATAAATTAAATTATAAAATATTCTAAAATATGTCTTATTTATCTCTGTTATCAAAAAAATTTTTGCCGTTTATATCGCCCCATAAACCCTTTTTATTTTCGCGAGCCTCATTTTCAGCTTCAATAAATTCATTTTTCTTTGAAGTATTAAATTTTCTATATGCATTGGCATAACCTTCTTCAACAATTTTTAAATTGACAAATGTTCCGTCTTCAAGGTAAACATATCTCAGCAATCTGCCGTATTTATCTTTATCATCACTTTTGCTATCGGGTAACAAAATTACTTTTTTGCCGCCTATTAGTCTTGCGGTAAAATCAGATGAAAGTTCGCCCAGTTTACGAAGGAGTTCTTTATCTTTGCCGGAGCGTTCTTTATCACGCTCAAATTTATCAGAATCCCATTTTTCAGGGGTATCAATTCCAAGCATACGAATCTTTTCAGGTTTTCCATTAATTTCAGCTTCAAAGGTATCACCATCAAATACTTTTGTAACTAAAAAAGATTTTTTATTGTGTGAATCACGATTTTCAAGTTTAGGATAAATATACTTCCAGCCAAAGTATAGTAAAATAATTATTACACCGATTGTAAATACAGACTTGAATGTAAGTTTAATTAATGACTTCAATTATACGGCTTTTTAATTTTGGCTTAATATTTGTTATACTTATTCCCTTTTGCAAAATATTAACAGCAGTATTTACTTTTTCTTCAGTTTCACCTAATACAGTACATAAAATTTCCTCTTTATTAACTTCATCACCAGATTTTTTATTCAGAATAATTGCTGCGGAATAGTCAATATTATCATCAATAGTTTTTCTGCCGCAACCAAGCTCAACAGTTGCTAAACCGAATGTGAGGGCATCCAGATTTTCTACAAAACCTGAACGTTCTGCTGAAATATTTTGCATGATTGATGCTTTTGGATATTTTTCAGGGTGATGAATTAGCTCAATATTGCCGCCCTGAATTTTAACTAACTCAATAAATTTATTAAAACATTCACCGCTTAAAAGTTTTTCTTCAGCTAATTTTATTCCATCATCAATATCATTGCACTTTTTGCCAAGCTTAAGCATAGCCCCGGCAAGAAATAAAGTTACTTCATAAAGATCACTGCTTAAAGGAGAATTTTTTTTCTGTGGATTCATAATTTCTATACATTCCAAAATTTCATACCAATTGCCAATGGCATATCCAAGCGGTGATCTCATATCGGTCAATACAGCAATTGCATTTAGTCCAAAATCTTTGGAAGTTTTAAGAAGTTTGGAAGCAAGCTCCTTAGATAATTTGTAATTTGGCAATGTTGAGCCATTTCCAACTTTAACATCATACACAATACCTTCGGAGCCCTCGGCAATTTTTTTGCTTGTTATACTTGCTGTAATTAATCCAATATTTTCAACTGTACCGGTAACATCACGCAGGGCATAAATTTTTTTATCAGCAGGTGTAAGTGAACTAGTTTGCCCAATCATTGAAACATTCAATTTTTCCAGAATTTCAACAAATTCTGGAATAGTTAAATGCACATTAAAGCCGGGAATTGATTCAAGTTTATCAAGAGTACCTCCGGTATGACCGAGTCCCCTGCCGGATATCATAGGTACAACAATATCAAAACAGGCAATTAAAGGAGCCAGAATAATTGAAGTTTTATCCCCTACCCCGCCAGTTGAATGTTTATCAATTTTTGGTTTGTTAATATTAGAGAGATCAACTTTTTCACCTGAATTTATGAAAGCATTAACAAAAAAAAGTGTTTCATTATCAGATAAACCGCGGAAATAAATAGCCATTAAGAGTGCGGATTTTTGGTAGTCGGGAATTTTTCCTTTTACATAATGTGAAACAAAATAATTGATTTCGTTTTCAGATAATTCTGCACCGTTTCGTTTGTTTTTAATAATTTCAACAGCATTCATATTACAAATATATAATTATAATTTATTAAAAATCCGCAAAAAATAATACATTTTTAAATAATTGATAGTTGATTTAATAAAAGGTTTATACTATTTTAGTATAGTTGTTATATAAGCTTTCGTTTTAAAACGTATTCAGTAAGGGAGGATTACTGAAATATTAAATAGATTTAAAATTAATAATTTATATAAAACATGAAAATGAAATCAATATTTACATTAATATTTTTAGCAAGTTCAATTTTTGCGTCTGGTAATCTTTGGCAGGATGTTCAGCCGGGGAGCTTTGAAGTTAAAGGGAGTGTTTACATTACACCATTAGTATTCAGAACAGTATATTTGAACAATTCTGAACTATTTTCACTTTTACAATCAGCACCGTCAGAAATAAATGTGAAGGCAATAAATTCCAATTCAATAATAAACCTGCCTATGCCAAACGGAAAAAATCAGAAATTCCGTTTTTCCGAATCACCTGTAATGGAGGCGGAACTTGCTGCAGGGCATCCTGAAATAAGATCATTTGTTGGACAGGGAATTGATGACCCTTACGCAACAGTAAGATTTGATATATCACCTCTTGGCTTTCACGCAATGGTGCTCTCACCATTTGGCTGTGTTTTTATTGATCCCTTCAGTATGAATGAAACAGAGTACTATATATCATATTACAGAGATGATTTTAGACCTGCAGCACAAAGACATTTTACCTGTTTAACAGCAGGTGATAACAAACCTGTTATAAACAATTCTACTATTAAACGAACAGGTGAGCAGTTAAGAACTTACAGACTTGCAGTTGCCACAACAGGAGAATATACAACACTTTTAGGCGGACAGGCAAATACTCTTGCAAATATAAACACTACAGTTAACAGAATAACCGGAGTATATGAACAGGATATGTCAGTACGGCTGACACTTATTGCAAATGAAATGGATATTATATATACAAATGGGGCAACTGACCCGTATTCAAATAATAATGGCAATGCTATGCTAGGAGAGAATCAGTCAAATCTGGATAATGTAATTGGCAATGCTAATTATGATATAGGACATGTATTCAGTACAGGAGGTTTTGGAGGAATTGCCGGCTTGACTGTTGTATGTGTAACCGGGCAAAAAGGAAGAGGAGCAACAGGTTCAACAAATCCGGTAGGTGACCCCTGGGCGATTGATTATGTTGCGCATGAAATGGGGCATCAGTTTGGCGGAAATCACACACAGAATAATTTAAACTGCAACGCTAACCCGCCAACAGCATGGGAGCCGGGCAGCGGAGTAACTATAATGGGCTATGCAGGTGTTTGTCCCCCGAATTTAGCTAATAACAGTATCCCATATTTACACGGCGGTAATTTATTTGCTGAAATGCTTCCTAATACACAAACAGGTTTGGCAAGTTCATGTCCGGTTGTAACTAATACAGGCAATAACCCGCCAAGTATTACAATGCCTGTAGTTTCATTGACAATACCAATTTCCACACCTTTCAGTTTGACAGGTACAGCAACAGATCCCAATAATGATCCATTAACATATTCATGGGAGCAGTCAAATATTGGACCTCAGGGAAATCCGAATAATCCGGTTGGTAATGCACCTATTTTCCGACCGTTTACACCGGTTACAAATGGTACAAGGGTGTTTCCAAAACTATCAGATATAATAAATAACACACAAACTTTAGGAGAAAGACTGCCAACTTATACAAGATTGTTAAGATTCAGACTTACTGTAAGAGATAACCGTGCAGGCGGGGGCGGTGTTGCCTCTGATGAAATTGTTTTTGACTGTATAGAAACTGCGGGTCCATTTTTGGTAACTTACCCAAATACAAATGTAACTATTGGCGGTACAATTACCGCAACATGGGATGTTGCCAATACAAACACAGCACCTGTAAACTGTCAAAATGTAAAAATTTCACTCTCAACTGACGGAGGCCAGACATTTCCGACAATTCTGGCTGCTAGTACACCAAATGACGGTACCGAGGGTGTAACTTTACCTGCTATTGATAACACAACAGCAAGATTAAAAATTGAAGCTGCTGATAATATCTTTTTTGATATGTCAAATGCTAATTTTACAATAACATCATCTATTGGAATTAACAATAATCAAACCGGAACGCCAATTGAATTTGGTTTATCTCAAAATTTCCCGAACCCGTTCAATCCGGTAACGATTATTAATTTTGGTTTACCAAAAAAATCAGCAGTTACATTAAAGATATATGATGCATTAGGAAGAGAATCTGCGGTATTAATAAATAATGAGATACGGACAGAAGGATTTTATAATATTGAATTTGATGCATCAAAGCTTCCAAGCGGAATTTATTATTACAGATTAGAAGGCGGAAGTTTTACTGACACAAAGAAAATGATAATGATTAAGTAAATACATTTAAGATAAATTTCAAAAACCCCTGTAATATCAGGGGTTTTTTATTTCTGTAATTTGAAAATTTTAACTATATTGCGTGTTATTGAATTGAATTTGTCTTTTAAATTGGACATATTTGGTCTGATATAAAATAATATATTAGTGATACAAATAAATAATTCGGATAAATTACCCTTAAATGAAATTACAAAATCTGTTTCAGATTTACAGATTGGAGAAACGGCATTAATCAGCACTGTTGGTGATGATTGTATTGATATTCATTGTCATTGTTTAAGATTAATGGAACTTGGTTTTACACCCGGGCAGGAAGTAACAATAGTGGCTAAATCACCATTTAAAGACCCTGTTGCAGTTTCAATACGAGGAACAATAATAGCATTAAGAAAAAGTGAAGCAGAATGCATTAAGATATTATAATTATGACATTGAAACTGAATCAAAAAGACTGCCATAATACCCTAACAGAATTTATTTCAGAAGATGATACACCGGTAATTGCCTTGGTTGGAATGCCTAATTCAGGCAAGACAACATTATTTAATACATTAACAGGATCAAACTTTAAAACATCCAATTATCCTGGTGCAACTGTAGAGTACTCCACAGGTAAACTAAATGAGGAATACGGATTAAGAGCAAATATAATGGATTCACCGGGAATAATAAGTCTGAATCCAAGTTCACCTGATGAAGAAATAGCAATTGACGGATTGTTTAACAATCCAAAATTCGGAGTAGCGGATGTAGTAATAGTAACCTGCGATGTAACACAGCTTTCACGTCAGTTATTTTTAGTTAATCAGGTAATTTCAACCGGATACAAAACTATTGTTGCATTAACAATGAATGACCTTTTGGATAAGAAACAGATTTATGTTGATGCAGAAAAATTAGAAACTCTGCTTAAATGTCCGGTTATAAAAATTAACAGCAAGAAAAAATCAGGTATTCAAGAATTAATTAAAACAGCTAACTCAGTTTACAAAGAAACAGACCACAGTATTTACAAGACACTAATTCACAAACCACCTATTCCGGATATTGAAGATGTAGCAAGACTGTATGACTATACTGAAGAAATAGAACAAAAAGTTATTAAACATTCAAAAAGAGAAATTGATTTAGATGTGATCAATAAAAATACTTTTAAATCACTTTCAAGGATACCTGATGCTGGTTCATTAAAATTAGATAAATATTTCCTTCACCCGTTTTGGGGTATAATAATTTTTGTAATTTCTATGGGGATTATCTTTACCTCAATTTTCTGGATTGCTCAGCCATTGATGGATCTAATTGATTCAGGTTTCAGTGATCTTAGTACTTTAGTAACAGAAATATTACCTCAAAATACATGGTACAGCGATTTGATTACAAACGGTTTGATAAACGGATTTGGTGCTGTAATGGTATTTGTGCCGCAAATTGTTATTCTGTTTATTTTTCTAGGGTTATTGGAAGATACAGGATATTTAGCAAGAGCTGCTATGTTAATAGATAAACCGCTTACAAAATTCGGTTTAAACGGAAGATCATTTATACCCATGCTTTCGGGGTTTGCATGCGCAATACCTGCAATTATGGCGGCAAGAACAATTTCAAACCGCAGGGAGAGATTTTTAACAATATTGGTAATACCATTAATGAGCTGCAGTGCCAGACTACCGGTTTATGCAATGCTGCTTGCATTTCTAGTGCCGCCGGGTAAACCATGGATTGGGGGTATTGGGCTTGGTGCATTATACTTCTTCAGTATAATTTCAGGGGCAGTAACGGCGGGTATAATCAATAAGTTCAAAAAGACTAATGAGAAATCAACTTTTATGCTGGAACTTCCTCCCTACCGGCTTCCGGTTTTTAGGCACATATTTAAAAATACATATTATAAAGCATTAATTTATGTAAAACAGGCGGGACCGATAATTATAGTTTTTTCATTGGTATTATGGGCATTAACATTTTTCCCAAATCAGGAACCGGTAATACCACCTGAAAAAACTGCCGGTTTAACGGAAGAGGCGGTAACACATTTAAAAGAATCTGAAAGACTAAATACTTCTTATGCAGCAACTATTGGGAAATATGTTTTTGAGCCGGTAATTAAACCGCTTGGCTGGGATTGGCGAATTGGTGTTTCGTTAATTTCAGCATTTGCAGCACGCGAAATATTTGTGAGTGCAATGGCAATAACTTTTGATATAACAGAAAGTGAAGATAATGAAGATAATTTTCAGAAATCAATTTTAGGATCAATGCGAGAGGCACGCTCACCTGACGGTACAAGACCGCTTTTTACAACTGCCTCAACAATAGCTTTAATAATTTATTTCATGTTTGCTATGCAGTGCCTTTCAACCGTTGCAGTTGCAAGGAAGGAAACGGGTTCATGGAAGATTCCTTTAATTCAGATAGGTTTATTTACTGCAATGGCATATATTTTTGCATTTATTACATATAGAGGGCTAAATTTAATAGGAATCCATTAACTGTTTAACTGATTTTACAATTTGATTTTTAAATTTTCCTTATTAAATTTGAAAAATAAATGAGGTAACTAATATGAAAACAATAACAAAGCTGATTTCTGTTTCAATATTATTAATAATAATTTACATAAGTTTTTCAGCAGGAGATGCAAATGCAGGTAAATCCAATTGCGAAGCATATATTTATGTATCAAACAATTCATTGTTTGAAATTAATCTGACAATTGACGGATTTCCTTCGGGTAACCTGCTTGTAGGCAAGAGCAAAACATATACAATTAATCTGCAGAATGATCAGGGAAAAAGGATAAAGGTTAAAGCTGAATATCAGGATCCGGATTACATTGACCCCAAAGCAATTAATTATGTTACCAAAACAAAGGTAGAGTGTGGCGGAAGTGATTCAGTTTTTGTAGCATTTACAAAGTAAGTTTTAATAAATTTCAGATGCCCGGATTACACCGGGCTTTTTTTATGGAAATGGATATAAATAATATAACAAATATTTTGCAAAATTTTATTTTCAATATTTTAAAATTACCTCTTTAGCAAAAATCTGATATTTATAAATCAATATTATTCAAAAATTATCAACAAATACTTGGCTTAATAATAAAATAATAAACTTTCCTTTAAAAATTGCAATTATTAAGCAATTAAGTTATTTTTGTTAATTATAAATTATTGCTGATAAAATAACATGCATATAATAGATTGGGTAATTATAGTATTATATTTCATTATCAGTCTTGGTATTGGATTATATTATTACCGAAAAGCCAGCGGGAGTACGGAAGATTTCTTTTTAACAGGCAGAAAACTGCCCTGGTGGCTTGCCGGTTTAAGTATGGTTGCAACTACATTTGCTGCAGATACTCCGCTTGCTGTAACAGAACTTGTTGGTCAAAACGGAATAGCCGGGAACTGGTTGTGGTGGAATATGATGATAGGCGGAATGCTTACAGTATTTTTCTTTGCGAAGCTTTGGCGCAGAGCAGGGATTTTAACAGATGTAGAATTTATTGAGCTTAGATATTCAGGCAAATCTGCATCATTTCTTCGGGGATTTAAATCGCTTTACCTTGGAATATTTATGAACTGCATAATTATGGGCTGGGTAAATTTGGCAATGGGAAAAATACTGCTTGGTATGTTTCCGGAATATGTTAATGAAAATAATGTAATATACTTTTTAGCACTTGCAATGTTTATAACAGCAGTATATTCTGCAATTTCAGGATTATGGGGAGTAGCAGTAACAGATGCGTTTCAATTTGTACTTGCAATGGCAGGATGTATAATATTAGCAATAATTGTAGTAAACTCACCTGAAATTGGCGGAATCAGCGGATTGGAAGCAAAGCTTCCGGAATGGGCATTAAGGTTTACTCCTCAGATTGGGGGAGAAACGGGAACTTCAAGCGGCGCAAGCGGAATTTTAATGATGACTGTATCAACTTTTCTGGCTTTTATAGGTATTCAATGGTGGGCTAGCTGGTATCCAGGCGCAGAACCGGGTGGCGGTGGTTATGTAGCGCAAAGAATGATGTCCGCCAAAGACGAGAAAAACTCACTACTTGCAACGTTGTTCTTTCAAGTAGCCCACTATTGTATTCGCCCGTGGCCATGGATTCTAGTTGGACTTGCAGCAATTGTTTTATATCCAGAGTTATCTATGGCAGATAAGGGATTAGGTTATGTAAAAGCTATGAACCAATTTCTGCCTGTTGGCTTAAAGGGTTTACTGCTAGCAGCATTTTTTGCTGCATATATGTCAACAATTTCAACCCACCTAAACTGGGGAACATCTTACTTTATTAATGATTTTTACAAACGGTTCATACAGCCCGGAAAACCGGAAAAAACTTATGTAAATATTTCGAGGGTAATGACGATTGTGTTTATGGTTATTTCAGTTTTTGTAACAATGTTTATGTCAACCATTTCAGGTGTGTGGGCTTTTGTGATAGAGTGCGGGGCAGGACTTGGATTAATACTGATACTTCGCTGGTATTGGTGGAGGATAAATGCAATTTCTGAAATTACAGCAACAGTAACACCATTTATAGTTTACGGCATTCTGCATTTTGGCAATTTCAATATAAAGTTTCCCGAAACACTTTTTATAATAGTGCCTGTAACAACAATTGCATGGTTAATAGCAGTATTTGTAACTAAACCGGTTGAGCCAAGAAAACTAGAACTGTTTTATAAACGGGTTCACCCTGGTGGAATTGGCTGGAAACCTTTCAAAGAAAAACACCCTGAAATAAAAGCAGACCGCGGGTATCTAGTATTGTTTATTGATTGGGTACTTGGGATAATATTGGTATATATGTATTTGTTTGGAATTGGCAAAATTATTTTAGGCGATAATATTGCGGGAATAATATACATTTTACTTGGAACAATTGCGGGATGGATAATTTTGAAACACGTAAATTATCTAGGCTGGGATGATGTTAAATTCACCAAGTAATATGTTTTAGCGGGATACATAACAAATACATTTACATGCAAATACATACTAAAAAGAAGAATTAACAATTAATGGGTTTTTCATATTATTACAGGGAATTTATGAGGTATCTGAAGACAGCTAAATCAGCTGTGTTCAGTTCAACAATAGTAATAGCTTTAGCGGTGCTGCTGCTTGGGATATATCTGACAATTTCAATCAATTCAGTAAAACTGTTAAAGCTTATTCGTGATAAAGTAGAAATTGATGCATATTTAGTGGATCAGATAAAGCCGGCAGATATTAGTAAACTTACAGCTGAGATAAAAACTATTGGCGGTGTAAAAAATGTTTCATACATATCAAAGGAAGAAGCAGCAAAAATATTTGCCGAGGAATTTGGACAGGATATTTTAGAGGTATTTGACTACAATCCCCTGCCCCCTTCAATCAAAATAAATCTGTATGATGAGTATAAAACAATTGACAGAATTGAAAAAATAAAAGCTGAACTGCAAAAGAATAAAGAAATTACAGATATAGTTTATGCACAGAAAAACCTTGAAATAATTGAAAGAAACTCACAATCACTTGTATTCCTTAATTTAAGCTTACTTTTTATTATAACCTTTGCCTCAATATTTTTAATTGGCAATACAATCAGATTAATGATTGTAAATAAAAAGGATACAATTGAAATAATGAAGCTAATTGGTGCTACAAAAGAAACTATACGCACACCATTTATTATGGAAGGGTTTTTTCAGGGATTTACAGGCAGTTTACTTGCAGTAATTATTCTGCAGTTATTTTTAGGGTATTTTTATGCTACATATACAAATAATGATTTCAATTTTTCAATAATAGATACTAAATTCCTGATTTTACTTGTTATTTTTGGATCATTATTAGGTACATTTGGCAGTGCAATATCAATTAGAAGATATTTAAAATTCGGATAAATTCACAATTTTAAGCAAAATACTAAAATCCTTAAAAAAACAAATATTTTTTTACAGATATTGCATTTTCTTACATTTTTAACTACTTTTGTATAGAAATGTCAGAATTTAAAAAGTTTGACCAGAAAAATTGGGTAGCAACCAATTTGAATTATAAAAAAGATTCCGGCAATTGGGCGTGGATTTTACACAGAATAACCGGAATTGCATTAATTGCATATTTATTTATGCATATTTTATCCCTTTCTCCATTATCTCAGGGAAGAGCAGCATTCAATGAATTTATAAGTCATTACACTACCCCCTTTTTTATGGTTTTAGAGTGGCTTCTGTTTGCATTTGTGCTTTTTCATTCATTAAATGGTATCCGAATAGTAGTAGTTGACTGGGCAGATGGTGCAAGATACCATAAAGCACTGTACAGGTATTCTATTGTTATTGGAGTGGTTATGTTTTTCGCAATGGGATATGTAATGTTTTCACACGAAATAAATAAATTATTCAGGTAAAAAGATTAAAGTTGTATAAGCACAAAAATACACAGGGTTCAGGTTCATTCAGCTGGGTTTTTCAGCGGGTAACAGGACTAATTCTGGTTGTTGTTATGATAGGACATTATATATTAATGCATTATACACCTGAGTCAGGTCACACTTATGATGCGGTTTTAGCACGAATGCAGAGCAATTGGTACAGAGTGCTGGATCTTACCTTTATTGTCCTTGGTATGTATCACGGTTTGAACGGTGTTTGGGGTATTTTCAGGGATTACAAACTGAAATCATGGCAAACCATAACAATTATAAGTTTATTGCTAGTTTTTGGTTTAGCATTCACACTTTGGGGAATAAAGACTGTACTTGATATTCCCTATGTTCAAACTTCAACAAGCGGGCTAATAGGAAAATAGCTGCACCATTAAAATAACTTTTTTCAATCAAAAAGGAGAAAACAAATGGAAAAAATCAACGAAATCAAAGCAATGCTTGATGAAATGGGCAAGGACCTGGAAAAATTTTACAGCAAAGGACAGAATTCTGCCGGAACAAGGTTAAGGAAATCACTGAACGAGGTAAGAAAAAAATGCCAGGAAATGAGAAATGAGATACAGACAATAAGGCAGGAAAGAAAATCGTCTGCACCTAGCGCGTAGTGAAGTTTTAAGGGTATATAGAAGAAAACGATTTTTACAGTTTTATTAAGTAGCGGTTTAAGCGGAGAATTTTTTATACCGTATTAAATTGCTACTTATTTTTATTTATGAATGAATTAAATTTTTTATTCATTTATGGAATTAAATCTAGCTTCTTTTAATTTATATTAAAAGAGCTTTTAGTATTTATTTATTTAAGTTAACCAGTATAGGCAAAAAGTATTAGATGAACAGCAAAATCAGAAATTTTTGTATTATAGCGCATATTGATCATGGAAAATCAACATTAGCAGACAGACTTATTGAAGAAACCCATACAATAGCAAAACGCAATATGATAAAGCAGGTTCTTGATGATATGGACCTTGAACAGGAGCGAGGCATAACAATAAAACTTCATGCTATTCAGCTTAAATATAAAGCTAAAAACAATGAATTATACACCTTGAATCTTATAGATACACCCGGTCATGTTGATTTTTCATACGAAGTATCACGCTCGCTTGCAGCATGTGAAGGTGCTTTGCTTGTTGTTGATGCATCACAGGGAATTGAGGCACAAACAGTATCTAACCTGTATTTAGCAATTGATGCAAACCTGACAATAATTCCGGTAATAAATAAAGTTGACCTGCCGAGTGCAAACGTAGAAAATGTTAAAAGCCAGATAATTGAGCTTTTGGGATGTAATGATGACGAAATAATTCTTGCCAGCGCTAAAGCAAACATAGGAACAGAAGATATACTTGAGTCAATTGTTCACCGCATACCGGCACCGAAAATTAATGAAAATGCTCCGTTAAGAGCATTGGTGTTTGATTCCACTTTTGATGCATACCGCGGAATTATTGTATATTTAAGGGTTGTAGATGGTATATTAAAGAAAGGCGACAGAGTAAAGTTTTTTGCAACAGAAATTCCAAGTGATGCTGAAGAAGTTGGCACTCTGAGAATGAACAGAGTTGAATCAGGGGTGCTGCACTCAGGAGATGTTGGTTATATGGTAACAGGAATTAAAACAGCATCAGAGCTGCTGGTTGGTGATACTATTGTAAATACCGCAAATCCTGCAAGGGAACCTCTTGGGGGCTACAAGAAAATAAAGCCGATGGTATTTTCAGGTATATATCCTTCATCAAGCGATGATTTTGAAGATCTGCGGGAATCATTAATAAAACTTAAAACCAATGATGCTTCTCTTATATTTGAACCCGAGACTTCATCAGCACTTGGATTTGGATTTCGCTGCGGGTTTTTGGGTTTGCTTCATATGGAAATAACTCAGGAAAGACTTGACAGGGAATACAACCAAACTATAATTACAACAGTACCAAATGTAGAATATCAGGTTTACAGAACTGATGGTGAGATGGTACTAGTTGATAACCCTTCGCAAATGCCTCCGGTTGGCAATATTGATCATGTTAAAGAACCATACATTAGAGCACAAATTTTAACCCCCAGCGATTATATGGGTAATATTATGAAGCTTGCAAATGATAGGCGCGGAGTATTTGTTTCAACAAATTACTTATCACCAACAAAGGCAGATTTGATATTTGAATTTCCGCTTTCTGAAATAATATTTGATTTTCATGATAAACTGAAATCAATTTCAAAAGGATACGCTTCTTTAGATTATGAATTTATTGAATATCGCCAAAGCGATCTTGTTAAGCTGGATATTCTGCTTAATAATGAACCTGTTGATGCACTTTCATCGATAGTACACCGTACAAAAAGCTATGAATACGGCAGAAAGCTTTGTCATAAATTAAAGGAACTTATTCCGAGACAGATGTTTGAAATAGTGATACAGGGTGCCATTGGCGCTAAAATAATTTCAAGAGAAACTGTTAAAGCACTAAGGAAAAATGTAATTGCAAAGTGTTACGGAGGCGATATATCCAGAAAGCGAAAGCTGTTAGAAAAACAGAAGGAAGGCAAAAAAAGAATGAAACAAGTTGGAGCAGTACAGCTTCCGCAGGAAGCATTTTTAGCTGTTTTGGCAATTGATGAATAAAATTTGATAAATGAACGAAGAAGAAAAAAAAGAACATATTACAAACACACCTACTGAAAATTCTACGGTTGAAACCGAAGAAAATAACAAAAATAATAAAATTGAGAATAAGCAGTCTGAGAAAAAACCTGCTGAAGAGAAATCTGATGAAGGAAAATCTGCTGATGAGATAAAAACTGCCGAGGAAAACAAAGATGCAGTTATTCATGTAACGCATCCTAAAAAGAATAACTCTAAGTTAAAAGAATATTTTGATGCACTTTTATTTGCGGGAATAGTTGCTCTTATATTAAAAATAATTTTTTTAGAAGCATACCGCATACCAACAGGTTCAATGGAAAATACTTTATTGGTTGGTGATTTTTTATTAGTAAATAAATTTATTTATGGTGCTACCACACCCAGAAATATACCATTTACACAAATACGCATACCATTTTTCAGATTTCCGGCTTTAAAAGAACCCGAACGGGGTGATGTTGTAGTGTTTGATTTTCCGGGGAATGCAAATGAGATAGTTTCAGCTGAAATTACAAATTATATAAAACGGCTGATTGGGAAACCTGGAGATACAATTCAGATAATAAATAAAAAAGTTTTGGTAAACGGAGTTGAGCTTCCATTGCCGCCTGAAGCAAATATTGAAAGCAGAATTTCACAGGGTACATTTACTAATATTTTTCCAAAAGGAGCTCCATGGAATGATGATAACTATGGTCCTATAATTGTTCCAAAGAAAGATGATATTATTAAGTTATCACCTGAAAATATTGATGATTGGAGAATATTTATTAAACGCGAGGGGCACAGTGTAAGACTTACAGCAGATAATAAGGTATTTATTGATGAGATGGAAAATTCTGCTTATAAAGTTGAAAGAAATTATTATTTTATGATGGGAGATAACAGAAATAACAGTTTGGATAGCCGATTTTGGGGTTTTATGCCCGAAGATAACATTATAGGCGAAGCAATGATTATATACTGGTCATGGAATCCGGATATTTCATTTGGAGAGTTTGGCAGACTGTTTGATTCCATAAGGTGGAGCAGAATAGCTAAGGTAATTCATTAAAAATATTTGTAATTAATATTATAAATTGAAATCTAACATAAAAACGGTTAATAAACCGTAATTTAAATTTTATGGCAAGTAATTTAGGTAAAAAAACTGTTAATAAGAAAAAAAGTAGTCCTGTTGAAGAAAAGCTGAAAAGTTTTGGATCACTGCTGCTTACCTTGCTGGTTGTGTTGTTTATTCAGTCATTTTTCATTCAGGGATATAGTACACCAACAGGCTCAATGCTGAATACAATTTTAATTGGTGACAAAATGTTTTTTAACCAGTTTATATACGGCGGTTCAACTCCAAGAAATATTCCATTTACAGAAATCAGACTTCCGTACTTGCAGCTTCCTGCGATACGCGACCCGCTGAAAGGTGATATTATTAACTTTGAATTCCCAGGCAACAGAGAAGAAGTTGAAGCATCTATGAAAGTACAGTATTTAAAAAGATGCGTAGGCGAACCGGGAGATACTATTGAAATTAAAGACGCAATATTGTTTGTAAACTCAAAACGGTTTCCAGAAGCACCAGAAATGCAGTATTCTTACAAAATATTTATAGATACAGCTAAAATAAAACGAAATGATCTTTTCAGAATGCTGCAGAATCCAGATTATTTAGATAAATATGAGGTTACAGATACCAGACAGATACAGGGACTTTTCCCTGATTCAACCGGAGTATATTTTATAATAGCATTGCCAAATTACAAGTTAAAAGAATTCTCATCGCAGCCGTATTTCACAAAAGTTGAAATTAACGTTGAATCAAAACATAAGCCGGATAATGGAATATTTCCTAAAGGCAAACCATGGAACAGAGATAATTACGGACCTCTTGTTATTCCAAAAAAAGGAGATGTAGTTAATCTTTCAACAAAAAACATACATGAATGGGATACATTTATAAAACGGGAAGGACACACGCTTGATATACGTGGTGATTTGTTTTATATTGACGGCAAAGCAGCTGAAAAATACACAGTAGAAAACAATTATTATTTTATGATGGGAGATAACAGGCATAACTCACTTGACAGCAGGTTTTGGGGATTTGTTAGCAGGCAGGCAATTGTAGGTAAAGCATGGTTTACATATTTTTCATGGAATTCTGAAATTCCATTCAGTGATTTTGTCAAATTGCTTGGTTCAATAAGGTGGGATAGGATAGGAAGACCAATAAAGTAAATATTTACAACACTCCCTTCCCTCTTCAGATAAAACATCGTAACAAAATATGGCCGGAATTTATTTACATATCCCCTTTTGCGACACAAAATGCATCTATTGTGATTTTTATTCCATTACAAATCATTCACACAAAAATGAATTCCTTTCAGCTCTAAAAGATGAAATTTTATCTAAATCTGAAATGCTGAAGGATAGAAAATTTAATTCCATTTTCTTAGGCGGCGGGACACCTTCACTTTTAAGTTATGCTGAACTGAATGATCTATTTGCGCATCTTTTTAAATTCTATAATATTTCTAATGATTCTGAAATTACCATTGAGGCGAATCCGGGTACATTAAATAATACAAAGCTTAAGGAAATCATAAATCTGCCTGTAAACAGAATAAGTTTTGGAGTGCAGTCATTTATTGATGAAGAGCTTAAATTTCTCACCCGCATTCATACAGCAAATGAAGCAAGGGAATCTATTAAAAATGCTATGAATGCAGGATTTGAAAATGTTAATCTTGATTTAATATTTGCATTGCCCGGGCAATCAATTGATAACTGGAAATATAATCTTGATGAGGCATTAAAGCTTGGTACAAAACATATTTCTGCATATTCATTGATATTTGAAAAAGGAACTGCACTTTACACAATGAGAAAAAAAGGTGAAGTTAATAATGCAGATATAGAACTTGAACAGCAAATGTATGAATATACAATGGAATTTTTAGAATTTAACGGTTATATGCAATATGAAATATCTAATTATGCCAAACCGGGGTATGAGTGCAAACATAACTTAAAATACTGGGCTATGGAGGAGTATATTGCATTTGGTCCTTCTGCATCATCTTTTATCGGAAATAAAAGATGGACAAATGTGAAAAATCTCACAAAATATATTCAAAATATTAAAACCGGTAAACCTGTTTATGATTTTATAGAAACAATTGATAAAGATACAGCAGTTACTGAGCACATTATGCTGGGATTAAGAAGCAAAGGAATTTATTTTGATGATTTTAAGCAAAGGCATAATATAGATTTCGATAAAAAATATTCTAAATCCATACAAACTCTGATAGAAAACAGTTGGGCTGAATCTGATAATGAAAAGCTTAAGCTCACGCGTAAAGGATATGCAGTTTGTGATGAGATTGTTGCTTCATTATTTTGATTATTAATAATAGAATAAAAAAGCGGTGCAAGAAAAATATCCGGCACCGCAAAAATAAATTATAAATACGTAATACTTAATTTTCCGGAATAGATTCCGGTTCAATTTTTTCGGGGAGTTTACTTTGAGAAATATCAACAAAAATAAGTTCCTCAGCTCCATCTTTATATGATACCATAACATGTGAGCCATCTTTAAAAGTACCTTTCAAAACTTCTTCGCTAACCGGGTCTTCAACATATTTCTGAACAGCCCTTCTCAGCGGTCTTGCACCGTATTTTGGATCATACCCTTTTTCAGAAAGGAAACCTTTAGCTGCATCATCAAATTCAAAAGTAATGCCAAGTGATTGGATTCTTTTTAAAAGCTGTCTGGTAGATATATCAATAATTTTGAATATATCTTCCTTAGCAAGCTGTTTAAATGTGATAAGATCGTCTATTCTGTTAATAAACTCCGGACTGAATACACGTCTTACGGATTCTTCTATCTGTGATTTCATCTTATCATGCTTATCGGTTAAGCTTGGGTCACCAAAACCCATTGCACCAATTGATTTAATATCGCGGGTTCCTATATTTGAGGTCATTATAAGAATAGTATTTTTAAAATCAACTTTTCTGCCCAAACTATCTGTAATTACACCTTCATCAAGCACCTGAAGAAGTATATTGAAAATATCGGGGTGTGCTTTTTCAATTTCATCAAGCAGTACAACAGAATACGGTTTACGTCTAACTTTTTCTGTAAGCTGACCTCCCTCTTCATAGCCAACATATCCGGGAGGAGCACCTACAAGCCGGGAAACATTGAACTTTTCCATATACTCGCTCATATCAATTCTAATCAGGTTTTCTTCACTGTCAAAAAGGAATCTAGCAAGAACTTTTGCCATTTCAGTTTTACCAACACCGGTTGGTCCGGTAAAAATAAATGAACCTATTGGTCTGTTGGGATCTTTTAATCCTGCACGTGTTCTGCGAATAGCTTTTGAAAGTTTTACAATAGCTTCATCCTGTCCAATAATAAATTTTTTCAGTTCATCTTCCATTTTAACTAATTTATCGCTTTCACTTTGAGCAACACGATTAACGGGAATACCTGTCATCATAGAAACTACATCAGCAACATTTTCTTCAGTAACATTATGCACAATGCTTTGTGATTTAACTTCCCAATCAAGTTTTGCCTGTTCAAGATCGTTAATAAGATGTTTTTCTTCATCACGAAGTTTTGCAGCCTCTTCAAAATTTTGATTTTTTACAACCTGGTTTTTTTTGGATTTTATATTAGCAATATCATTTTCAAGAGCAACAATATTTTCAGGAACAACAATATTAGCAAGATGCACTCTGGAACCGGCTTCATCCATCACGTCAATAGCTTTATCGGGCAGGTAGCGGTCTGTTATATATCTGGAGCTAAGCTTAACAGCTGCTTCAATAGCTTTATCGGTATATTTAACATTATGATGTTCTTCGTATTTATGCTTTATATTATTAAGGATCTGCATAGTTTCATCTTCAGTAGCTGGGTCAACAATTATTTTTTGAAATCTGCGGTCTAAAGCACCGTCTTTTTCAATAAACTGTCTGTATTCATCAAGTGTAGTGGCACCAATGCACTGCAGGTCGCCCCTTGCCAAGGCAGGTTTAAAGATATTTGAAGCATCAAGCGAACCGGAGGCTCCGCCTGCACCAACAATAGTATGCAGTTCATCTATAAACAGAATAACATCTTTAGCTTTTTCAAGTTCATTCATAACAGCTTTCATCCGCTCTTCAAACTGTCCGCGGTATTTTGTACCGGCAACAAGACTTGCTAAATCAAGAGTAACAACACGTTTATCATGCAGCACTCTGGATACTTTTTTCTCAACAATTCTAATTGCCAATCCTTCTGCAATAGCAGTTTTTCCAACACCCGGCTCACCAATTAGAACTGGGTTATTCTTTTTTCTGCGGCTTAGTACCTGAGCAACGCGCTCAATTTCTTTTTCTCTGCCAACAATAGGATCAAGCTTATCATCCATTGCAAGTTTTGTCAAATCACGACCAAAATTATCAAGTACAGGGGTTTTGGTTCTTTCGGGTTTCTTTTCTGAATGAGATGATTTTTGATGCTGCTGCGGATTTGACTTTCCGCTAAGGATTGCGGTCAATTCTTCTTTGGCAACTTCATAAGTTATTCCGAACTGCTGCAATATCTGTGAAGCAAGATTATCATCTTCCCTTAAAATAGAAAGCAGAAGATGCTCTGTACCAATTACATCACTTTTAAATATTTTGGCTTCAAGATAAGTTATTTTAAGTACTTTTTCTGCCTGTTTAGTAAGCGGGATATTTCCTACGGTAAGAGTTGCACCTGATTGTCTTACCGTTTCTTCAATAGTTTTCTTTATCTTTGAGATATCTTTTCCAAGATTCCTGAAAATTTTTATAGCTATTCCCTCACCTTCCCGAATAATCCCTAAAAGGAGATGTTCGGTCCCAATATAATCATGTCCAAGGCGAATAGCTTCTTCTCTGCTTAATCTGATTACATCCTGAACTCTGTTTGAAAAATTACTATCCATATATATTATTCCTCTATAGTTACAATTTTCAACAATTCATATAAAATTTAAGTTTCATTGACTAAAAATACGTTTTAAATCATATATTTGCAAGGTTTCACTAATTACATATTACTACTAAAAATCAGTTAGATAGCAAATAAAATTCATAAATCATTGTAAAATACTAATTCTTTCTTAAATAATTTGCAGATTTAAAATTTATTCTGAATTCTGTTCCATTTCGTTTAATCAACTCAACATTACCTCCTAGCTGTTCACTCAGCAGTTTAACAAGTTTTAACCCTAATGAATTAGTTTTTTCAATATCTAAATCTTGAGGCAAACCTATTCCGTCATCTTTAATAACAAGTATATATTCATTTTGATTATTTTTCATAAGGTTAATAGCAATACTCCCCTTTCTTAAATCTGGGAAAGCATATTTAAGACAGTTACTTACAATTTCGTTAATAATTAAACTGCATGGAATAGCTGTATCAATATCAAGATAAATACTTCTGAATTCAATAACAGGAGTTACTCTTTCGTTGCTGATACCATAAGATAAATACAGACTTTCAACCAGATTTTTAATATATTCGTAAAACTCAATTACACTTATATCAATGGATCTGTAAAGCTTTTCGTGTATTAAAGCCATCGTTTTAATTCTGTTTTGGCTTTCGGCAAAAAGATTATGTATTTCTTTATCTTTTACATGTGAAGATTGTAATTTCATAAGGCTTGAAATTATCTGAAGATTATTTTTCACTCTGTGATGAATTTCTTTAAGGAGCATATCTTTTTGCTTAAGAGAATTTTCAACAGAATTTTCATATTTTTTTCTATCAGTAACATCACTATATATACCAATAGAACCAATAATTTTGCCATCAGAATCTTTTAATGGAGCGCTAGAGATTTCAACCCAGAATTTTTCACCGGTTTTTTTCTTCATTTTAACTTCAAACTTATCAGTAAATCCGTGTCTGCGAAGCTTGATTCTATCTTTAATGTGTTCTGTAAATTCTCCATCAGTTAAGATATCGTGCGCTATTTTTCCTATCAGTTCATCTTTTTCATACCCAAACATACCAAACACATTATCATTAGCAAAAATAATTCTATCATTATTATCAACATACAGAATTACTTCACTCATATTTTCAATCAGCGTTCTGTACTTTAGCTCACTTTCAGTTAAAGCCTGCTGCGTTTTTTTTAATTCTGTTATATCATAAGCAATTCCAAGCACAGCTGGTTCACCTCTATAGTTAATAGATGTTCCGCAATAATCCAGCCACTTTTCATTTCCGTTTTTATCAATTATTTTAAGGTCATATCTTGCAGGAACTTCTTTACCTGATAATCTTGCTTCACCTCGCTGTTTTACTATTTCCTTTTGATCGGGATGCACTAATTCCCAAAAATTCTTGCCAATCATTTCTTTAACATTGTATCCCGTAATTTTTACTGAATACTGATTACCATAAACAAGTTTATTATTGGCATAAATAAAAATTGCAGCGGGAACTGATTCAGTAAGCTCTCTGTATTTTTCTTCACTTTCTCTTAAGAGTTTTTCTGAATTGATCCTTTCGGTAATATCAACATATATCTGATCAATAGCATAAGCGCTGCCGTTTTCATCAAACTCAGCATAAAAATATACATCAAGCCAAAGTGTTTTGCCTGATTTATTAATTATCCGGTAAAGGTAACGGAAAGTTTCATTGAAATTGCTTTCGCTCCATGCTTTATGTGCTGCAAGAAAACCATCCAAATCATCTTTGTGAATACTTCCAAGTATTTCTTCATCATTTAATGAATTGAATTCTTCTCTAATATATCCTGATTGTCTGGTGAACTCTTTATTGGCAAGGGAATATCCTTTTGTATCTTTTAATATTCGGGTAAATGCAACAGGCGCATTTTCAACTACTTTTGGATAAGAGAAAAGTGAAAAGTCGTATGACTCAAGCTGTTTTTCAAGTTCTAAAATACGATTTTTTAGTGCGGAAATTTCCGCATCAGAATTTATAGTATTTTTAAAAGGTTCATTTTCCATTCTTTCTCCTATATTAATATTATTTTTATCAAATTTCTATAGCTATATAAGAGATTGATAATTTTAAAAAAAAATCGTTAATTTTAAGCAAAATTTATTAAAAAGGAGGAATATTATGGGTGTAGTAAAAGAATTTAAACAATTTATCACACGAGGCAGCGTTGTTGATTTGGCAGTTGGTGTAATTATTGGTGCTGCAATAGGTAAAATTGTTTCATCAGTTGTAAGTGATATTATTATGCCGCCTGTTGGACTGATGCTTGGAGGTATGAATTTTACTTCATTAAAAATAATATTAAAGCAAGCATCAACTGACCCTACCGGAAAAATTACAGAAGCAGTTTCAATAAATTACGGAAACTTTCTGCAAACAGGAATTGATTTTTTAATTATTGCAGCAGCAATATTTATTTTTATTAAAGTAATTAATTCTATGAAACGTAATGAGGAAGCTCCCCCGCCAGCCCCGCCTACTAATGAAGAAGTTCTGCTAAAAGAAATCAGAGATTTATTGGCTAAGAAAAGTTAATGTAAAATGTATAGTGTAAAATGTGGTATGTAAATTATCAAATGTAAAATTTGACATTTGAATTGCTTATAAATACATTTTGCAATACTGCATAATAAAAGGACTTCGGTTTACAGCTGTTATATAACAGTGCTATTTCGAAGTCCTGATTGCTATTAAACTAAATTAAATTAAATTAAATAAAGCTTAAGAATTCTTATATCTTTCTTCGGCTTTATCAACTTCAGCGGCAAGTTCTTTAGGAAGTTTTTCGCCAAACATTTTATAATATTCACGCATTTCATTAAGTTCTGTAATACCCTGCTCCTTGTCAACTTCAAAAAGTTTTTTGAAGTTATCTTGAGATAATTTCAAATCAGATCTATCAAATTCATCTGCAATTGGAATTCTGCCAATAGGAGTATCAACCGCACCAGCAGTACCATTTACTCTATCAATAACCCACTTTATTGCCCGGATATTATCTCCAAAACCGGGCCACATAAACTTGCCGTTTTCATCTTTACGGAACCAGTTCACGTAAAATATTTTTGGCAGTTTTGAAACGTCATGAGTTTTACCGATATTAATCCAGTGGTTAAAATAATCAGCCATATTGTAACCACAGAAAGGAAGCATAGCAAACGGGTCATGTCGAAGTTTGCCAACTGTTCCTGCTGCAGCTGCAGTCATTTCAGATGAACACGATGAGCCCATAAAAACACCATGATTCCAATCATACGCTTCTGTAATGAGCGGAACAAATGATGCTCTTCTGCCTCCGAAAAGAAATGCTGAAATTGGAACACCTTTGGGATCTTCCCATGCAGGATCAATAACCGGACACTGTGAAGCTGGTGCTGTGAAACGCGAGTTTGGGTGAGCAGAGGGCTGAGTACTTTTGGGAGTCCAGTCATTTTTGTGCCAATCTATTAAATGAGAAGGTTTCTCTTCTGTCATACCTTCCCACCATACATCACCATCATCAGTGTAGGCAACATTTGTAAATATTGAATTTTTTGTCATTGAAAGCATTGCATTGGCATTAGTCTTCATTGAAGTACCGGGTGCAACGCCAAAGAATCCGTTTTCCGGATTTATTGCATACATCCTTCCATCCTCGCCAAACTTCATCCAGGCAATATCATCGCCAACAGTTTCAACCTTCCATCCCGGAAGTGAGGGAGTGAGCATTGCAAGATTAGTCTTTCCGCAGGCACTTGGAAAAGCTGCAGCGATATATTTCTTTTCTCCGCCCGGAGGAGTTACCCCTAAAATCAGCATGTGCTCGGCAAGCCAGCCCTGCTCACGTGCTAGAACTGATGCAATTCTTAATGCAAAACATTTTTTACCTAATAAAGCATTTCCGCCATAACCGCTGCCATAAGACCAAATTTCTTTATCATCGGGAAAATGCACTATATATTTTGTATCATTACATGGCCAGTCAATATCTTTCTTGCCATTATCAAGCGGGTAGCCTACGGTATGTGCAGCTTTTACAAAATCACCATCTCCAAGTATATCCAGAACTTTTTGCCCCATACGTGTCATAATTCTCATATTGGTAACAACATAAGGTGAATCAGAAAGTTCAACGCCAATATGTGAAATCTTTGAACCAAGCGGACCCATACTGAAAGGAATAACATACATTGTTCTTCCTTTCATGCATCCATTAAACAGACCGTTAAGAATGGATTTCATTTCATTTGGATCCATCCAGTTATTTGTAGGACCTGCATCTTCTTTATTGCCTGAACATATAAAGGTTCTTTTTTCAACTCTAGCAACATCACTTGGGTCAGAAACCACCCAATAGCTGTTCTCTCTTTTTTTAAGAGGTTTAAATTGACCGTTTTTTACACAAAGGTCTAAGATGTTTCTGTTTTCTTCTTCTGAGCCATCGCACCAGTGAATTGAATCGGGCTGGCAAAGCTCTGCCATTTGCTTGACCCAATCTTTAAGCTTTTGATTATTTGTCATTTTTCCTCAACATTAAATTAGAATATTAACTGTTACCTAAAATTAAAAAAATAAGTTAAAGCTTCATAATTATGCAAGCATTAAAACTTTTACTAATTTTTGGTAAGCCAAAAGGTAAAAATACGTTTTTTTGATGTTTTTTTCAATTTAGAAATTGAGTATAAAGATTAGGGGTTTTTCTGAGATTTTTATAAAGTCTTTACACCAGCGAATCATACTGCACAATTTCCCATTTAAGGCTTTTGTGGTAGAATGAAATTTCGCATATCAGCCCGTCATCCTCACATATAACGGTAAAATGCGTTTTAAAGCCCTCCTCATTATCCGGCAGACGCCATACATTGGCAATGCGGTGTACCTTGTACACACGCTTATCCCACTTGAACTTAAGGATATCAACCTTTGAGTTGTGGAAATACGAAATTACCTCTATGGGTTTATAAACCTGGTTTTGAATGTAGGTCATAACACAAATAACAAATAGTAAATTACAAATAACAAACAAATTCCACCTCTTGCCTGATTGCTTCGCAGTAGAATAGGAATATTAAAGCAATCGTTTTCACTGTCAAAGACGGTTCGTTGACTTCAAAGGGGGAATTAAAAACAGATTGCTATTACTTCTCCCAAAATTACCCTGTAAATCCACTTCAAAAAATTCCATTATTTCCTGCTTGACTTCGTT
The DNA here is from genome assembly GCA_020852705.1 of Ignavibacteria bacterium. GTDB lineage: Bacteria > Bacteroidota > Ignavibacteria > Tepidaquicellales > OLB5 > OLB5. Next base: position 78,942 of record JADZAP010000004.1, read on the forward strand.
GAATAATTACTGTATATTTATACATTGTAATTTTATACAGTACTATAATCATATATGAAAAAACTCACTAAAAACCAGCAGCGTACGGCTGACTTTATAAGCCGCTATATAAAAGAGCACTTATACTCCCCCACTTACAAAGAAATAGCAGAGCATTTTAAGGTGAACGTTAATGCCATTCAGCAAACAGTTGCGGCGCTTGTAAAAAAGGGTGCACTGGAGCGAAATGAAAGAATTGCACGGGGATTAAGAGTTAAACAAGTTCCAAATGCGGAGCTGCTGCACGGCAGCGTGAAGATGATAACTATTCCCCTTTACGGCAATGTTGCCGCAGGCGAGCCTGTATTTGCGGATAATAATATAGAAGGATACATTACAGTCGATAAACCCCGGCGCTTATCGGGTGAAATGTTTGCCGTTACGGTGCGGGGTGACAGTATGACCGATAAGAAAATTATTGAGCGCGATAAGCTGATTATCCGCAAGCAAAGTACGGCAAACGATGGTGAAATTGTTGTTGCCCTGCTTGATGATGAAGTAACTGTAAAGATATTTAAGAAAAATAACGGCAAGCCGTACCTTCAGCCGGCAAACAACAAATATGACCCCATACGCAGACCGTTTAAAATACTTGGCATTGTGGTGGGACTTACAAGGGATTATACGGAGGTGTGAATAAGGCAAAAAGCAAAAGTAAAAAAGCAAAAGTAAGGATTCATGCCGCGAATACAAAAACCGGCAGGTTTGGGAAAAATACTTTATTAACAATACTCAGTAAATTTGATTGGGAGAAAATTTGATTATGACCTCTACTTTTAACTGTATTGGCAGTCCTTTACAAAGCAAGCAGGGGATATCTCGCAAAGGCGCTAAGACGCAAAGAAATAGAAGCAATGAAACATATACACAAAGAACAAAAAGATACAAATGCTGGGGGAAAGCAAAAAGATGAAAAGTTTATTTATCGCTTCTCCTTAACAAGGCATGGCTTTACAAGAAGAAGAGTTTATTTATGACCTCTCCTTTACAAAGCAAGCAGGGGAGATCTCGCAAAGGCGCTAAGACGCAAAGAAATAGAAGCAATGAATACAGCAAAAAATACAGGTAAGATAAGTTCATCATTTTTTATTCCGAGGGATAATAAACCTTCGGCGCATATTTTTAAGAGGATAAGGATGATGCCGCTGTATTCTTTTCCCCACCACAAAGATCTTGGCAATACAGATAAAGCCAACCGCAATAAATATTTCATACATCTTGACCTTGATGCATTTTACGCACAGGTAGAGCAGCGGGATAATCCGAAGCTTCGGGGGAAGCCAATCTCGGTTGGCGGAGGCGAGGGCAACAAGGGCATTGTAATGACAGCAAGCTATGAGGCGCGCAAGTTTGGTGTTGATATAGGCATGTCGGTAGTTGATGCAAAGCGGCTGTGTCCCGAGCTTATTTCCCTGCCCTGCTACGGTACAAAGTATGAAGCTGTTTTGCAGAGCATACTGTTTGAAATTTCAAAACTTTTGCCTGAAGACTGCATTGAGCAGTACAGTATTGATGAGTGTTTTCTTGATATAACTCCAATAGCAGGTGATTATTTTAAGGCGGCAAAACTTGCATGGCAGATAAAAGGGCTTATCAGGAAGAAGGAGAACTTAACGGCATCCATAGGACTTTCATTCAACAAGTCATACGCAAAAATGGCAACAAAGTTTGATAAGCCGGACGGTCTTACAATAGTTCGCCAGGAGAACCGCGATATGATATACCGTCAGCCGGTAAAGAAGATGTGGGGGGTGGGTCATAGAATGGAAATACGCATGCACTCACTTGGCATACGCACTATTGGTGAGCTTGCTGAGTATGATTTTCATGCAATACATAAGGAGTTTGGGATAAACGGAGTGATACTTCGTAAAATAGCCCGGGGTGAAGATACAAGCGGCATAGCAGGCAGCGATACGCAGAGGGTTGAAAAATCTTTCAGCCATAACCACACTCTTTCAAATGCAATTTACGAAAGCCATAGAGCTGAAGAAGAAATTAAACGGATGACCGAGTACGTATGCCGCAGGATGCGGGCAAAGGATCTTATAGCAGACCATATAGGCATATCGTTACGCTATGAAGACCTTGGGTACCGCGGAGATAAGGTAAGACTTTGCCATGCAACCAACAGCGAGCGTGAGCTTTTCCATAACGCAATGGAAATTTACAGGAAACTTCCGCAGCCAAGTCCATTATACAAAGTCCGCACATTCGGCATATTTGTTTACGACCTGTTTAAAGTATCAGCATACAATCTGGATTTGTTTAACCGTGAGCATCTTATCCCTTATAGACAAATTGATATGCTGAAGGATAAATACGGAGAAAATATTATAAGGATGGGGCTGGGGAAAAGTTAAAACAATCCAGCAATGGAGTAGTTTGGACTTTGAAGAATGTAAATCCAGAAAACATTTTAATTCTTAAAAATTTTTCTGCATTAATACCAAAATTAAGTTTTCAAATAAATCAAGTTTAAGATAATAAAAAATAATTTGAAATCATGATTTCAACATTTCTTCAACCTCGAGCATCCTATCCCCTACAAACATATTGACCTGCTTAAAGATAAGTATGGCAAGAATATAATAAGGATAGGATTGGGGAAAAGCTGAAGCAAGGATATTGTAATACATGAAAGTAAATATTATATTTGCAGAACGATAGATTAAGGCACTTGGCAATATGTGAAATTTTTTAGAATTAAATTACTTTGAATATAAATAATAAGTAATTATGCATAAGCAGTTAAATACATTCCGTAGTTTTTTTTTCCTTTCGAATAATATCCCAAAAATAATTTTTATTGTGTTAATTTTAACTTGTCCTCAATTCAGTATATCGCAGTGGATACAGCAGACAAGCGGTGTAAGTGTTGATCTGTACGGGGTTCAAATTCTTAATAATAATACAGGTTGGGTATGCGGGCAGGCAGGGGTTTTATTAAAAACTACAAACAACGGGAATAACTGGGTAATATTTAACAGCGGAACTACGCAGACTTTAAGTGATATACAATTCATTAATGAAAATACAGGTTGGATCTCGGCAAGAATAGGCGGGAAAGTTTTTAAAACTACGAATGGTGGCGTTAACTGGGTAACACAACTTCAAACAGTTCAGTCAATTACTGCAATACAGTTTATAAATTCAAATACAGGCTGGGCTTGTGATCTAGGGGGAAATGTATTCAGAACAATTAACGGAGGGAATAGTTGGGATTCAGTGGATGTAAATTTTTCATTACAGGATATTATTTTTATTAATAATGACACCGGATGGGTCTGTGGTAACACAACATATATTTATAAAACTACCGATGGAGGAATAAACTGGAAATGGCAGCATGGGGGATCATTTGGCGGTGCATTTACATCAATATCATTTATAGATAATAATAATGGCTGGGCGTTAAATTTAGAGTTATATAGGTTATACAAGACAACAAATTCCGGCAATAACTGGATATTGTCAGACTCATTAACAGATTGCTTTAATGCACATGATATATTTTTCACCAGCTTAAACACCGGATATGTAAGCGGAGACTGCGGTCAAATGTTCAAGACTACAAACTCAGGTTTGAACTGGTATCAGCAGATTACAGGTACTAATGCTTTCCGTAGTTCTGCATTTTTTCTGAATGATACAGTTGGCTGGTCTGTAGGCGGTAATGGTGTTATAATTAAAACAATCAATGGTGGCGCATTTGTTAAAGTAACATCAAATTATGAAGTTATTCCCCAAGACTTTAAATTGCATCAAAACTATCCTAATCCCTTTAACCCAGAAACAAAAATAAAATTTGAGTTGCCTAAAAGTGAATTTGTTGAAATTGGCATTTATGATATTACCGGAAAACTAATTTCTAAAATTTTAAATAAATACCTAACAGCCGGTATTTATGAAATAAATGTAAGTTTAAATAATTTTTCAAGCGGATTATATATATGTAAACTTTTTACATTAAACTATTCCTCATCAATTTTAATGACTTTAATAAAATAAGAGGGTAATTATGAAATTACACAAATACTATTTAGTAATATTTTTATTGTTAATATACAGTATTCTAATACAACTAATTCTCAGAATCCGGAAGATATTTTACCTCTTACCTTTAAAATAACCAGTTACAATGAAATTACAGGAAATATTGGTTTACGAATTTATTATAATTCTGAAGCTCAGGCATTATCGGACTTGCCACTCAGTAAACCAAAAAATATTAAAGTTTCAAAATTTATTGTTGATCCTGTTACCGGTAAATTTGAACCAAAAGTTACCTGGGACGCAAACATAGAACCAGATTTTACAATTAATGGTATTTATAATATTTACAGAGGAATACAATACGAATGTGACATACAAACAGAACCATCTTATATCCAAATAGGTACTGTAAACGCAGGGAAGGAAGAATTTATTGATCATAATATTTACCTCTATCCAAGAAGTGATGGAAGCGGAATATGCGAATATCAGTTTAGAAGTCTTTCTTATAAAGTTGAAGCCGTTGATAATTCAAATAAACCATCTTTAAAATCTGACCGTTCAATAATAAACGGATATACTGCTCCATGCGACCCGCTTGACGGTAAAGTTGTAAGCAATAATTACCCGAAAGAATTTAAGATATATAATTATCCAAATCCGTTTAATCCCATAACTGATATAAAGTTTGACTTACCTCAAAATGCTTTTGTTACACTGAAGATTTACAATGTATTAGGCGAAGAAGTTTCATTTTTGATAAACAAAGAATATAAAGATGCCGGCAGATATTCTGTTAAATTTGATGGTTCAAATCTTGCAAGCGGTATTTACTATTATTACATTGAAGCCGGCTTAAACAAAGATGTCAAAAAAATGGTATTAATAAAATAAGTATTAACCAATATTTCTATTTTTCAAAGGAGCTGTCTCAAAAGAAATTTATCGTTTATTTATTAGAGAAGCCATTACTAATAATTTATTAAATTAGTATTTTATTAGATTGCCCCTTTTTTATTAGGATAAACCTTTTCATTGAAATTCAACTCCTATATTGATAATTTTGCGTAATTATAAATCTAACCAAACACGCTTAATATCTATGCAAAAACTCAAATTCCTGTTAATTATTCTGTTACCTGTATTAATGCTTGTTTCATGCTCAAAAGAATCTGAGGAAACTATGCTGCTGAATGCAAAGAACAAGATGGAAGAAGCCAAAAAGCTTGATACAGAAAATAAAACTGAAGAAGCAAAAAAGGCATATACAGAGGTAATAGAATTGTATAAAAAATTCTTAACGGAATACCCATCATCACAGAAAGCACCGGAAGTTTATTCTAATATAGCAAAGATATATGTAGATAACCTGCGTGACTATAACAACGCAATAAAATATTACGAAGAGCTTTCGCAAAAATTCCCGTCATCAAAAGAATCAAAATACGGAATGTTTATGGTTGCATTTATATATGATGAAATGCTGAAAAATAAAGATAAGGCAAAAGAAAACTACAAGAAATTTTTGGATAAATATCCAAAGGATGAAGACGCGAATGAAAAAATGAGTGAATCAGCAAGAATGATGCTTCAGATGCTTGATGAAAACAGGTCAATAGAAGATATAATAAAAAACACACAAAAAGATTCAGTAAAGAGCGAGAGTAAGGAAGAGACTAAAAAGGATGATTCTAAGAAGGATGACAAAAAAATTGAGGATATAAATAGCAAGGATTTGAATAACAAAGACCAAAATACCAAGGATCAAAACAGTAAGGAAAAGAATGATAATAAGCCAAAAGACGGTGATGAAAAAGTTCCCCCGCAGAAAAAGTAACCTATCATAAAAATAGAAACAATAATGCAGAAAACGAAGTTACAAAAATATAACAATTAATTAATAACTTCGTAAAACATTGGAAACCGGTTATAAGAAACACAGCGACTACAGAAAATTTTTAGAGCCGGGGGTAATTTCAAGATTATCTAATTTAGAGTTAAAGGCAAAGTTTGTGGTAGAAGGATTTATTGCCGGCTTGCATAAAAGCCCTTATCATGGATTCAGCGTAGAATTTGCGGAGCACAGGCAATATATGCCGGGTGATGACTTAAAGTATCTTGACTGGAAGATACTTGGAAAAACGGACAGATATTATATAAAGCAATTTGAAGAAGAAACAAACCTTAAATCATACCTGATAGTTGATTCAAGCAGGTCAATGCATTTTAATTCAGCCAATAGCACACTTTCAGTGCGCTCCCCTTTCAGCAGGTTTTTCAAAAAGAAAGAACAAACGGTACCATCAAAAAACAGTATAACAAAACTTGAATATGCAACATATATTGCAGCATCTCTTGCTGTGTTAATGAGCTTTCAGAAAGATGCAGCCGGGCTGATAATTTATGATGAAACAATAAAATCGTTCATACCGCCGAAGGCAACACGGCAGAACCTTAAAATTATTTTAAATCAGCTATCTCAGATTGTACCTTCGGGTAAAACCAATACAGCATCAGCACTTAATAATGCAGCAGAAAGAATAAAGCGCCGAGGACTTGTTATAATTTTCAGCGATCTATTTGATGACCAAAAAGCAGTTATAAATGCATTAAGGCACTTTCGCCATAAGAAAAATGAAGTCATAATGTTTCAGATACTTGATCCGTTAGAAATGAGTTTTGCAATTGACTCCCCCACAATTTTTAAAGATATGGAAACAAACCGCGAAATGCTTTCGCAGCCAATTTCTGTGATGAACTCATATCAGGAAGCAGTTCAGGAATTTATTTCAAATTACAAAACTGCCTGTCTATCTGATAACATTGATTACGTTCTGCTTTCAACCGAAACTCCGTTTGATACAGCCCTGCTTGAATATCTGAATAAACGTAAACGTTTAAATTAATCTGCAATTTTTAATTACGCCTGAAATTAAAGCTAAAATACAGCTTTTTATATTGTTTATACCCGATTTTTAATTTTATTTGATTAAACTTTTTGTATATTTTACTGTCTAACTTACAGAAATAGCAAATTATGGCACATTTTAAAGTAATTGTTAAAAATATGACCTGCCTTAACAGGCAAAAGTTATTATCATTTATTGTTTTATTTACAATAATTTCAGTAAATAATGTGTTATTTGCACAAAATCAAGATAGCTTGCTTGAAAAAGTAAAGGAGCTTGATATATCACTTGATGCACCGCAAGCAGAAGATGAGGACCTTTATTTGAACACGGTTTCATTCCAGTCATTTTACGATGTACTTTCACCAATGGGTGAATGGATACAGATAACAAAAGAAGATGCAGATGAAGATATGAATAATGGCGAAGGCGAAGGTAATTTCTTAGCAAAGAGTGATGATGAATTTATCTTTATTTGGAAACCGGAAGTTACGGAAGGATGGAAGCCATATTCAAATGGGAGATGGGAGTATTGTGAACAGGGATGGTTTTGGGTATCAAGTGATAAATGGGGAAACACAACATACAATTACGGCAGATGGTGGCACTCACCAAAATTCGGGTGGGTATGGCTGCCTGGTTATACCTGGGCACCTGCATGGGTAAGGTGGCGTATGACAAATGACGGAAAACATGTTGGATGGGTGGCGCTTTCACCAAAGGCAAAATGGAAAAATGAAACAGGAATTACTGATAAGACATATCATTATAAAAACAACGATGCTGACTGGGTGTTTGTTGATAATAATACTTTTGCAGGAGAAATTAGTTCAATAACATTAAAGAGTTCTAATAATTCAGACCTGATAAAAAATTCAAGTTTAATAACTGAAATAAAAACTGAAAATGACCGGGTATTTACCGGTGGTCCTGATGCTATGGAAATGGAAAAAAGGACGGGCAAAAAATATAACAGTAAACGCCTTAAATTTAAGGAGGGAAAAGAAAATGCTGTGGTTAGTGATAATGAAATTATTGCAGGCAAAGAAAAGTTTAAAAGAGAACAAAAAGATAAATTAGTGAAACCAAAAAAGTTCAGGAAAAGTGAGCGTGTAAAAAAGATATTAAAACACCGAAAGCACAAAATACCAAGAAAATAATACTTAAAAATCCCGTAAATTTACGGGATTTTTTATTTTCCTTTACCTGTTAATTTAATTATCCGGAAATATTTTATAGATTGTTACATATTTAATTTTGATATAATTTTGCTGTTAATATGAAAAAATATATACTATTATTATTAGTAACAAGTTTGCCGCTAATTTCACAGAACCTGCATCAGCGTTTTGACGGAATGAATTTTATAATAAACGGCAATAATTGCATTAATCCGTTCAATGGCGGCTTAGAAATTCCAAGATATCAGTTTATAGATATAGATGGAGATCAAGACCTTGACTTATTTATATTTGATAAAGATACAACGCTTAATTTTTACAGAAATGAAGGAAATTCAACTTCTCCCCTGTTAAAATTAAACACAACACGTTTCCAGAATCTTAATATTAAGAACTGGTTTCGGTTTGCAGATATGGATTCTGACGGAGATGTAGATTTGTTTTGCGGCGGAGATTCACAAAGAGTGAGGTATTATAAAAATAACGGATCAATTTCAAATCCAAATTTTTTATTAGAGCAATACGGAATAAAAACAAACTTAAACGAATATTTAAACAGTGAGTCAGCAAGTGTACCAACAATTGCTGATATTGATGGAGATGGTGATCAGGATTTTTTTTCAGGCACAGCGACAGGAGAAATTACATATTATCAGAATATTGGCAACCCGCAGAATTTTAATTTTAAATTCATAACATCACGATTTGCAAATATACTGATAATTGGGGGGGCATTAGATGAGATGCATGGTGCCAGTGCTATTCAATTTGCGGATATTGACGGTGATAATGATAAAGACCTTTTTTGGGGAGACCTTTTTGGGTTAAGTATCTATTTTATTAAAAATACAGGTACGGCACAAAACTTTCAGTGGAATATTATTGATACCACTTCACCTGAGCCGAATCCATACTACAGCGGCGGGTATAATATGCCATATATTGCAGATATAAATGGTGACAGCAAGAATGATTTTTTTATTGGAGTTTTAATTGGCTCTAAGACAATTGATAATTTTGTTTACTATAAAAATCAAGGAACGTTGAACAATCCCTCATTTACAAAGATCACTGATAATTTTATATTATCTGCAGATATTGGTTCATACAGTTCCCCTTGTTTTACAGATATTGATAATGACGGTGATAAAGATCTTTTTATGGGTTGCGACAAATCAGTTGCATTTTTTAGAAATACCGGAAGTGCAACTATCCCGGAATTTACATTGGTTACCGATAGTCTTCCATTGAACATTTCTAACTTTAATTACTCGCCAACGGCGGGAGATTTAGATAATGACGGAAAAAAGGATTTAGTTATTGGGTATTATGCTTCAGCCAAACTGCGCTATTTCAGAAATACAGGTACAGTAAGTAATCCGGTATTTACATATACCTCCTCACAATTAGATACATTTAATCTGCAGCAATCAAGTGCACCATGTTTGGCTGATTTAGATAATGATGGTGATCTTGATATACTTGCCGGCAGCTCTTCGGGTAAACTTACATATTACAAAAATGCAGGAACTGCAAGTGTATTTAACTTTCAGTTAGTTTCAAATAATTATGCAGGTGTTAACGTTGGCAATGATGCTGCCCCAAATCTGGGTGACTTAGATGGTGATGGTGATTTGGATCTTTTGGTTGGCAACAGACAAGGGAAAATAGTATTTTACAAGAACACAGGCAGTATTAGTTCACCAAACTTTGAATTTGTTACAAACAATTATGCCGGTATTTCAGTTTTTCTGAACTCTGCACCTGCAATAGTAGATATAAATAATGATAGTGACCCTGACCTGATGGCAGGCAATACCAAGGGCGGGCTTTATTATTATGAAAACTGGAATGTATTTGGCATTCAGCAGATAAGCAGCGAAATTCCGTTAAGCAGCAACTTATTTCAAAACTATCCAAATCCGTTTAATCCCTCAACAAAGATAAAATTCACTCTCAAGAAAGATACAAAGAGTGAAAACAAGAATGTAAAATTGATTGTTTATGATATAAGCGGGAAACAGGTAGCAAACCTGATTAACAGAGCACTTTTAAGTGGTACATACGAAGCTGAATTTGATGCGTCAAATCTTCCGAGCGGAGTTTATTTTTACAAGTTAACTTCCGGAAACTTTAGTGAATCAAAGAAAATGATTTTGTTAAAATAAAAAATATAAAGTTTAATTTGTAAATTAATTATACAAGTTTAAGTTTTTTAAGCACGGTACGCATCTTATCTTTATTAGCTTTTGACATTTTAGTAAGAGGAAGCCTTAAACTTTCATCAATTTTACCCATCATACTTAGTGCAGATTTTACCGGAATAGGGTTTGATTCAAAAAAGTTTGCTTTCATAAGATCAAAGAGTTTGTAGTGAATTTCTCTGGCTTTTTTTAGATCACCTTTTAGAGCAGCACGCGTCATTTGGGCAAATTCTTTTGGCACTTCGTTTGAAATAACAGCAATTACACCATCACCACCAGCAGTTATAATTGGCAGAGTCAAAGAATCTTCGCCTGAGAGTACAGAAAAACCATTTGGCTTATGTTTTATTATCTGCATAATCTGCTCTAAAATATTAGAAGCTTCTTTAACGGCAATAATATTTTCAACTTCTTCGGCAAGTCTTAAAGTTGTTTCGGGCAGCATATTTGAAGCAGTACGCCCCGGAACATTATACAACACAGCTTTAATATCACAAGCTTCGGCAACTCTTTTAAAATGCTGAAAGAAACCTTCCTGCACAGGTTTATTATAGTATGGTGCAACAAGCAATGCTGCATCAGCACCAACTTCACAGGCATCTTTAGTCATTTCAATAGAGTCGGCAGTAGAATTTGTACCTGTACCTGCAACTACAGGAAGTCTGCCGGAATTTTGATCAACAACAATTTCAATAACACGTCTTCTTTCAGCGCGGGTTAAAGTTGCGGCTTCGCCTGTTGAACCGCAAGGTACAAGAAACTCAATATTACTTTTTATTTGCCACTCAACATGTTTACGAAGTGATTTTTCATCAATTGTACCGTTTGCTTTAAAAGGAGTTACTAAAGCAGTACCTGTTCCGTTTAGTTTTTTCATATAATTAAAATAGAATTAATATATACAAATTTAATTTTAATTTAGTACTTAAACAATTTATAAAGAAATATTCACAGATTTTAATTAAATGGCAGAATTATAATTTTAAAATTCAGCCATTTTATAAAAATATTTATTTTGCAAAAATATTATTAGTGATTAAACCATATATCTAAATTTATCAATTTTAAATCAATTAATTGCAAATAGGAAAGCAGATTTGAGAAAGAATTAATCATATTTAAAATACTTAATTTTAAGTATTTTTGCTGATATTCATAAATTCCATATACAAAAAATACATGTCAGAACAATTTTTAAATTTAATAAACGGAAACTGGGTCGCACCCAAAACAGGTAAATATATTGAAAACCGTAACCCTGCAAATAATGAAGACCTTATTGGGTTATTTCCAGATTCAGCAGAAGAAGATGTAAACAAAGCAGTTGCAGCAGCAAAAGAAGCATTTGAAAAATGGCGATTGGTTCCTGCACCAAAGCGAGGTGATGTTTTAAAAAGGGTAGGCGATATAATGAATGAGAAAAAAGATGAAATTGCATTTGAAATGACCAGAGAAATGGGCAAGGTTTTTGCTGAAACTAAAGGTGATACACAGGAGGGTATTGATACAGCATATTATGCAGCTTCTGAAGGCAGAAGACTTTTTGGATTAAATGCACCGAGTGAACTTCCTAATAAAATGAATTTAAGCTTCCGTGTACCAATTGGTGTTGGAGGATTTATCTCTCCGTGGAACTTCCCAATGGCAATACCAACATGGAAACTTTTTCCCGCATTAGTTTGCGGTAATACTGCAGTATTTAAACCAGCAGAACTTACCCCAAAAACTGCACATACACTTGTTGAAATTATAGATACAGCAATGCGTGAGGTTTTAGGGAAAGATTATATACCGGGAGTCATAAATCTTGTTCACGGAAAAGGGAGTATAGTTGGCGAAGCAATTACAAACCATGAAGATATTGATCTAATTTCATTTACAGGTTCAACAGCTGTAGGAAAACGTATTAACAGCGTTGCAGGAGCTTCGCTTAAGCGGGTTTCACTTGAACTTGGCGGTAAAAATGCACAGATAGTATTGGATGATGCAAATGAGGAACTTGCATTAGAAGCGGTTTTATGGGGAGCATTCGGAACAACAGGACAAAGATGCACAGCAACATCAAGACTTATATTACATGAAAAAATTTATGATGAATTTACAAAAAAGCTGGTAGATAAAGCTTCAAAATTAAAGCTTGGATACGGTAATAATAAAGGAGTTGATGTTGGACCTTGCGTAAGTGAGACACAGCGAAACACCGTAGATAAATATGTGCAAATCGGGATAAATGAAGATAAGGCAAAACTTGTACTTGGCGGCGAGTTTGCAAAAGAAGGAGAACTTGCAAAAGGATGGTTTTATAAACCTACAATTTTTACAAATGTTACTCCAGAGATGAGAATAGCAAAAGAAGAGATATTTGGTCCTGTGCTTGCAGTTATTAAAACAACCTGCCTAGAAGATGCAATTAAAATTCTGAATAATACAAAATACGGATTATCATCATCAATATTTACCAACAACGTAAATGATGCATTTACTGCTGTGCGTGATATAAAAGCAGGAATAACATACGTAAATGGTGCAACTATTGGCGCAGAAGCTCACATGCCTTTTGGCGGAGTAAAACAGACCGGCAACGGACACCGCGAAGGCGGGTGGACTGTATATGATTTCTATACAGAATGGAAAGCTGTTTATATTGATTACTCGGGCAAGCTGCAAAGGGCACAGATAGATAATTATTAAATTTCAATAACAATTTTTTTTAATTACAGCAAAGAAACAAATTGCAGGCAAAGTATGTATAATTTATTAAATTATATCCAATATTTAATTAATTTATCTTTAATAAATTTTAACTTATCATTGTAAACTATTTAAAATTCTATGATTAATCCCAAATATAAAAGAGGTACATTACTGTTTACTTTAGGAATTTTTATTAACCTTATCATTTCAGGATTACTTTTCCTAGGTGCAGGAATTCTTACCAAAAAAGGTACCAATAACAGCAAAGAACTTATTGAAATTTCCAAAGAGAAAGGAATACAGGTAATTGAGAAAGTTTGGGATTATTATAAAGGTTCAGCCGGTGATGTTAGAGATGATTCTGAAACAGAGTTAAACATGGTTGCAATGTATGATGCTATTGATTATGACTTAACACTTTCATTTGATATTTCGAATAAATCTATTACCGGGACAAATTTTATGCAGCTTCGTGCTGAGACTGATACATTACGGACTATTTATGTTAATCTGTATGAAAATTTAACCGCGAACAAAGTAAGTGTTCAGAATATGATGAGGACGGGAATAAATTACAACGAAGCTCGTGATATTCAGAATTGGTTCGAGCCGGAATCATTTACGCAGACTAAAAACTATCTTATAATTAAACTGAAAGATACAGATGTTCCAATGAAAGGTGATAACCTAGCACTTAAAATTGAATATTCCGGAAAACCGCTTAAAAAAGGATTTGATTCATTTTCATTTAAAGAACTTTACGGCAATACTTACATTTATACTCTAAGTGAACCGACATGGGGACCTGTATGGTGGCCTTCAAAGGATTTTCCAAGTGATAAAGCAAATATTCAAATACATCTTATTGTACCAACAGGTATGAAAGGAATTTCTACCGGACTTTTACAGGATTCAATTCAGAATGGAGACGGAACAACTACTTTTAACTGGAAAACCAATTATCCGATTGCAACATATCTAGTTAGTATTGTAGTTGGTAAAATGTCTTATTGGGAAGATACTTATACATCTGTTGACGGCACAAAACAAATGCCTGTAGTATATTATGTTTTTCCCAGAGATTCCTCCAAAGCGCGGGTTGATTTTAAACCAACACCTGAGATGATAAGATATTTTTCTGAAACATTTGGCGAATATCCTTTTATTGATGAAAAGTACGGACTTGCACAATTTGGATGGACTTCAGGGGCAATGGAACATCAGACAATAACATCATACGGTTATCTGCTTGTAACAGGTGATAACAGGTATGATTTTGTAAATGCACATGAACTTGCACATCAATGGTTTGGTGATGCTGTTACTCTGAAAGACTGGAGGAATATTTGGCTTAACGAAGGATTTGCTTCATACAGTGAAGCATTATGGATGGAACACACAGGCGGTAAAAGTGCATATATTAAACATATAAAGAATTTTGATTACGGGTATTTTAGCGGTACAATTTACGACCCAAAAGGATTTATAGATAATCCTGCAATTTACGCTACCATATATAATAAAGGTGCAATAGTATTGCACATGCTGCGAGGTATAATGGGTGATGATAAATTCTTTTCTGCATTAAAGGCATATTATGAAAAATATAAATATTCAAATGCAGAAACAAAAGATTTTGCAGCAGTAATGGAAGAATATTACGGCTCCAGCTTATCAGACTTTTTTGACCAGTGGGTGTATAAAGGTACAGGCAGACCAAAATATGAATATTCATGGAAGTTTGAAGATTTTCAGGGGCAAAAAGGTTCAGGTAAATATACAGTAAGACTTATGCTTAAACAGGTACAGAAGGATGACTTAGATGTGTACAAAATGCCCATGAGAATAACAATTGTAACTGATACCGGAGATAAAGAGTTTACTGTTTACAATGATCAGCGTGAGCAATCTATACTTCTTACAGTTGATGCAACACCAAAGGAAATAATTATTGATAAGGATGGCTGGATATTGAAAAAAGTAGCAAAAGGAACATACGAAAAATAATGAAGGAGCCCTTAACTGATGGATCTTTCTTTAATTGAACTAAATGCTCATTACAGCAAACTTCAAAACCTTCATATAAAATGGAAGGGGCAGGAAATTGCGATATTTGAAAGACTTCATTCACACGGATCAGAGAGACTTATAGTAAGGTTAGTTTCAGAAGATAACACTTCATCAATTGGAATTGTAAGCAATAATTTAGCAGAGAACAAAGCTTTTATAAACTTTGGCAGGCATTTCAGGGATAAAGGATTAAATGTTCCCGAAATATATATTACAGATGCATCATTTGACAGTTATATACTTGAAGACCTTAATGATGAAACACTATTTAACAGAATTTCAGACGGAAGTGAGTTCAATGTAACAAAAGTTTCACTATATAAAAAGGTTATAGAAGAACTGCCCAAATTTCAGATTACCGCAGGGAAAGAAATAGATTTTAGTTATTGCTACCAATTTAATGAATTTGGCGAAGAAAATATAAAGTTTGATCTTGAATATTTCAAGAAAAGATTTTTAAATAATTTCTACAAAGGTGCTGCTGATATTGACAAGCTGAATAATGACCTAAATTTTTTAAAAGAGAAAATTACAGAATTACCCCGTCAGTTCTTTCTATACCGTGATTTTCAGTCAAGGAATGTAATGTTGAGGGAAAATATACCTTGGTTTATAGATTTCCAGTCAGGCAGAAAAGGTGCATTGCTGTATGATATTGCTTCATTGTTATATGATGCAAAAGCTGATATTCCGCAAAATATCAGGGAAATTCTGCTTGAATATTATTTAGAAATAATTAAGCAATACGGCATTAAAAATACAGAAATGCTTGGTTATCATTTTTGGTATTTTGCTGTTATTAGAATATTACAGGCAATGGGTGCTTATGGATATTTAGGAATAGTAAAAGGTAAACAAAGATTTCTTGAAAGCATTCCGTATGCATTGAAGAATATAAATTTTATTTTAAATAGCAGAATTGAAGGAAATGAACTTTTGTATCTTAAAAAGATATTTAAAGAAATGCTTGATGCAAAAACAATAAAATAATTTGATAACTTTACACAAATAAGATATATTAATGATAAAACATAATATACGCGGATTAAATGTAATAGAATTTGGTGATGAAAATAAACAGGCAATAATATTTGTTCATGCATTTCCGTTATGCAGCAGGATGTGGGATAAACAGGCAGAAGAGCTGCAGAAAGAATACAGAGTAATTGTTTATGACCTGCGGAGTTTTGGATACAGTGAAGCGGGAGACGGACTATTTACAATAGATTCACATGTAAGTGATTTGATTTCAATTATAGACAGTCTTAAACTTGAAAAACCTGTTGTATGCGGACTTTCGATGGGAGGATATATAACATTAAGGGCTCTTGAACTTTATCAGAGCAAGTTCAAAGGTGCAGTTCTGGCTGATACAAAAGCTGAACCGGATAATAATCCGACAAAACTTGCCAGAGCGGAGCAAATGAAATTAATTAAGAACGAGCAAAGAGAGCAATTCACAGTAAACTTTATAAAAGCAGTTTTATATGATGTTAATTATAACGAAAAACCGGAGCTAGTTGAGTTTTTAAAGAAAATGATAGGATGGCAGAAAAATGAAGCAATAAACGGTGCATTGTTAACTCTTGCAGCAAGAACAGATACAACGGAAGCATTAGAAAAATTTGATATTAAACTTCTTTTTATGGCAGGCAAAGAAGATAAGTTAACACCCCCGGAATTTTCAAAGATAATGTACAGCAAGACAAAGAACTCTGAGATTAAAATCATTCCAAATGCAGGTCATTTGCCAAACATGGAAAACCCGGACGATTTTAACAAAGCAATAATGGATTTTATGAAGAGTATTGAGAAGAAATAATTTAAACGGATAAATTAAATGGTCAATTTAATTTAATGTTTAGATTAAATTCAAAATTAAGAAAGTTTTTTCCCTATTTCCCTTAACATTATTTCAATCATTTTAGGCAAGTCATAAGTATATTTCCATCCCCAATCTTTTTGAGCACACTCATCATTAATGCTTTCGGGCCAAGTTTCAGCAATTTGCTGACGGAAATCAGGTTTATAAGATATGTTGAAATTTGGAATATGTTTTGTAATTCCTATAGCAAGCTGTTTTGGAGAAAAGCTGATAGCGCTTAGATTGTAACTTGAGCGAATTTTGATATTTTTGGGATCTGCCTCAACAAGATCAATAGTTGCCTTAATTGCATCGGGCATAAACATCATTGGCAAAGCAGTATTTTCAGTAAGAAAGCATTCATATTTTTTATGTTTAATTGCTTCATAAAATATTTCCACTGCGTAATCGGTTGTACCCCCGCCTGCTTCAGTTTTGTAGCTGATAAGTCCCGGGTAGCGAATACTTCTAACATCAGCATTATACTTTTTGAAATAATATTCACACCATCTTTCTCCGGCAAGTTTACTTATTCCGTAAACTGTTGAGGGTTCCATTATGGTAAGCTGAGGTGTATTAATCTTTGGAGTAGTAGGTCCAAATACAGCAATAGAGCTAGGCCAAAATAATTTTTTAACCAAAGAATCCTTAACCAAATCAAGCATTAAAATAAGACTTTTCATGTTAAGCTCCCATGCTTTTTTAGGGTTTTTTTCAGCACTTCCGGAAAGCATAGCGGCAAGAAGGTAAACAGTATCAACATTATTTTTTTTTATTGTATCAAAAACTTTCTTTTCATCCAAAACATCTAGGACTTCAAATTGTCCGCTAGACATAACTTCATCGGAAGCATTTTTAATATCACTTGCAATCACGTTTTCATTTCCATATCTGTTTCTGAGCTCAAGGGTTAAGTCAGATCCAATTTGTCCGGATGCACCAATAACAATAATTTTATTCATTTTGATTTGCTTAATTTTTAATCGAAAAAAATTTGCAGGTTTCTGATTAGGTTACTAAATTCCTTCTTCAGAATAGATATTCTAATATTTTATAAAGGTATTACATAAAACTTTTGTTGTTTATCAATAAAATTAAGGATCAATTATTTTATTAAACTTTTTTTAACCAAATTATATTAAATCCCTTCAACAGTAACTTGTGGGGTAACTTTATTCTTTGGAATTAAAGCGGGCCAATAAGCTACAACATCGCTGGGTTTGGGTCTGCCACCGGCAAAACCGGTAACACTTGGGGGACCTGTTAAAATAAGCGGAGCAATTTCTTTGCTGAACCTTTCAATTGTGGCTTTATCTTTTGCCCTTACCCCTATTCTTAATACAACCTCGCTAATATCTTCATGTCTTTTTACAAGGGGTCCGTGGCAGCTGTTGTATCCCAGGAATTCAGTTCTAATTTCCTCAAACTTCAAACCAAGGTCATCAAGCCGAGTTCGCAAAATTTTATCGGCAGCTTCCGCTTTTTTAAGTGCATCAGGTGCAGAATAAGTTAAAGTGGAAAATGCACTAAAGCCATCATCGTAAGACATTGATACCTTGTAGAATTCAGTTGCAGGTTTGCCTGTAATGCTATATGCTTTAACGCGGTTAGAGCCATTTTGCTCAAGTTGAATGGAGGTGAAGTCAGCAATACAATCAGGTGTAATATATTCTTTTGGATCACCAATTTCATATAACAGCTGTTCGCTTACGGTTTCAACAGAAACAAGCCCTCCTGTATTTTCATGTTTTGTAATAAAGAAAGTACCATCTTTATGTGCTTCAACAATTGGAAAGCCAATTTTTGCGAGGTCAGGAACTGATTCCCAGTTGCCAAGGAAATTTCCTCCGGAAGCTTGCCCACCGCACTCTATAATATGCCCTGCAATTGTACCGGCAGACATTTTATTAAAATCGTTCATATCCCACCCAAACTCGTAAATCATTGGTGCAAGAGTAAGACCTGTATCAGTAACTCTGCCGGTTATAACAATATCAGCACCTTGTTTTAATGCTTCAACAACAGGAGCGGCACCAAAATAAACATTTGCGCTTAAAATTTTATCTTTTACTTTTTGGGCACTTTCACCTGTCTCCATATTTTTTAATAACACACCTTCTTTAAGGAGACTTTCAATGTTTTCCAGAATATTATCGCCATCAACCACACCTATTTTAATTCCGCTAATACCAAGTTTTTTTGCTACATCAAAAACAGCATCACGGCATGCAAACGGATTAACTCCTCCCCCATTTGTAATAACTTTAAATCCTTTTTCCTTCATCAAGGGAAGTAATCTCTCCATTAAAGGGGGAATATCACGGGCGTAGCCAAATGCGGGATTTTTAAGTTTTTGTTTCATTAGGATTGACATAGTAACCTCTGCAAGATAATCCATCATAAGATAATCAATTGGACCATTAGAAGCTTGACTAACAGGGGCATCAATTAAGTCGCCCCAAAATCCCTGCCCTGAAGCGATTCTGATTGTTTCTTTCATTAAATTTTATTTCGGTTAATGCTAATTTTTGATAAATTTATACAAATTTACCAAAAAAAGATGATATTAAAAATTAAAAACCCCGCACAAAATTGTATGGGGGTAAATGAGGTATTCAAGATAATTTGAAAATTTTCTATTAAAATTTAAATTTAATTAGTCATTTATTAAATAATAAGCTGATTGCTTTATATATTTGATACAGCAATGGAATATTCATTTAAAAGTCTATTAACCAAATCCTTAACAGAAATAATATCATTAACCAAACCGCTTGATTGCCCCATTTCCAATTCACCTTCATCAAGGTCGCCTTCAAATATACCCTTCATTTCCCTTTTTTTACCAAGAATTTCTTTAAGTTCATCAGCAGAAGCACCCTTCCTTTCAGCTTCAATAACATTTAAAGCAAATTTATTTTTTAAAAGTCTAACCGGATTAAGTTTTTTCATTGTTAAATAAGTATCGGAATCTTTAGCATCAACAATTTTTTGTTTGAAGGAACTGCTGCTGGAAGATTCTATGGTAGCGGCAAACCGTGTACCAATTTGCACGCCTTCGGCACCAAGTGCCATGCAGGCAGCAATCTGCGCCCCAGATGCAATTCCCCCTGCTGCAATAACAGGAATATCTACAGCATTTACAACCTGCGGAACGAGGCATAAGGTAGTTATTTCATCAACACCGTTATGACCGCCTGCTTCAAATCCTTCTGCAACAACGGCATCGCATCCGGAATCCTGTGCTTTGAGTGCATGCTTAACGGAAGCAACAACATGCACAAGAATTATTCCATTATATTTAAAAATATCTGAATATTGTTTTGGATTTCCGGCAGAGGTGAATACAATTTTTATTTCTTCTTTAAGGATAGTATTTATAAGGTCTTTAACATCACCGCGAATAAGGGGAAGATTTACACCGAATGGTTTATTAATATTATTTTCTTTATAATAATTTTTCAGCTTTTGGATATGTTCGCTCAGCAGGTCAGGTTTCATTGAGCCGGCACCAATTAATCCAAGGCAGCCGTTTTCACTTGCTGCTGAGGCAAGTTTCCACCCCGAGGTCCACACCATACCTGCCTGAATAATAGCATGTTCAATTCCGAATAATTTATTTATACGGGTTTGTTTCATCAGCTTATATTTCTTTAAGCAATTTAATCATATCCAGCACAGCTTTGGCAGCTTCTTTTCCTTTATTGTTTTCATCTGCATTTGAGCGATTTAATGCCTGTTCATCTGTATAACAGGTTAAAATACCAAAAGAAACGGGTGTGCTGTAGGTCATATTCAATGTCATTATAGCGTTAGAAACGGTTTCAGAGATATATTCAAAATGGGCTGTTTCACCTTTTATTACTGCACCAAGGCATATAATACCGCAATACCTGCCGTTTATACATAACTGCTTTGCAGTTAATGGAATTTCAAAAGCGCCTGGCACATAATAAATATCAAATCCGTTTTCATGGTAATTATTTTCTTTAAGAACATCTACAGCGCCTTTAAGCAAACCGCTTGTTACCTCATCATTAAACTTGCTTACAATAATTGCTATTCGTGCAGAACGCTTTTTGCTATCTTTGATATTTTTACTATCCTTTAATTTTTTGTTTTCTTTATTTTTTTTATTTGATTTTGACATATATTTATGATTTAAACAATCTGTTTTTCATTGCAGTAATTTGCGATATGGTGATAAAATACTTTCCCAGAATTGATACATCATTTATTCTGCCTCCATGGAAATCGCTGCCGCCGCTTTCCAGAAGAAAATATTGATTTGCAATATTACGAAAGTATTCTGAGTCTTTTTCAGTATGCGAAGGGTGAATTACTTCAATGCCATCAACACCAAACTCAATCATTTCAAACAGGGCATTATTGTTGCGCATACTTTTGCCCGGGTGGGCAATAAATGAAAGTCCACCGCACCTGTTTATAAGAGAGATTGCATCTTTAGCAGATATGTTTGGTTTTTTAACATACGCAGGTTTATCATCACCAATATATTTATTGAAAGCGTCAAAATAATTATTAACAAATTTATTTTCAACCATTGCAATAGCAATATGCGGTCTGCCAATAGAGCCGTTGCCTTTTACCTGTTTTATTACATCACCAAAAGTGATAGCCAAGCCAAGCTCATTAAGCTTATTTACAATTTTTTCGGCTCGTTTCACTCTTTCTCTGCGGAAGTTTTTAAGGTATTGAAGCAGTTCTTCATTTTTGTGGTCAATAAAATAGGCAAGGATATGAGTTTCTTTTCCGTTATGCTCAGCACTTATTTCAGTACCTGAAATAAGTTCAATGCCAAATTTATCGGCGTACTCAGATGCTTCAAAGTAAGAATCAACGTTATCATGATCGGTAATAGCTATGTGAGTTAACCCGGAGTTTTTGGCATGTTTAATTAGTTCTTCCGGCGAATGATAGCCATCGGAATAATGAGTGTGAGTATGAAGATCGGCTTTGAAATTGGAGTCAATGCTTCCCATAGGCGGATTGACTTATGCAGAAAAACGGCTAAAAGATAAAGAAATAGCAGCCGTAAACAGAGCCCTGAATGTATAAAATGGACTAAATCCTGCGGTTTTTCTCCTGAAAGCGAAGAATTTAAAATGGTTAATTGTACCGGAGGAGGGACTTGAACCCCCGACCTGCGGATTATGATTCCGACGCTCTAACCACCTGAGCTACTCCGGCAATAATAAAACATTAAATAAGCACAAAAATAGCAATTTAGTAATTGGGTTTCAAGGGAAAATTCACTTCAAAATTCCCATTTGTAAATAAACTGTAATTAATTTTCATTATATTTGTAGAATTAAAATAAAAATTATTTATTGTTATGACAATGAAGTTTGAAGTAATAATCTATCAAGACGAAGATGGTGTTTTTATTGCAGAATGTCCTTCAATACCGGGCTGCGTAAGCCAGGGGGAAACACATGCTGAAGCCGAAAAGAATATAAAGGATGCAATAAAGGAATGCTTAATTGTAAGAAAAGAAAACGGGCTTCCTTTAACCGTAGAAACAAACAAGGTTGAAGTAACAATTTAAATGCCCAAAATTCCTTTATTACCCCCAGCAAAAGTCATTAAAATTTTCGAAAAATTTGGATGGTCAACTGCCCGTCAAAAAGGCAGTCATATTATTATGACAAAACCCGGCAGTATTTCAACGCTATCTATCCCCAATCATAAAGAAGTTGCCAGAGGAACTTTAAAGAGTTTAATTATAAAGGCTGGTATTAACATTGATGAATTCTTAAACATTTCATAAAATCCGATTAAAATAAAATTTCGGAAATCAAAATAATCTTATTTAAACCGTAATTTTATTATATATGAAAGCTCTCTGAATAATTTTTTTTAAGCGGACTAAATAGTCTACTTTTCTCGACTATTCTTGCCAGCAACATTGCAGCGGGTTCTCGCGCTCTGGGTGCATTTTAAATTGTAAAATTACAGCAGAGGGGAAAGAATAAAATAATGGTTTTTTCACCTCTAGTTAGCTCTATCTAATCTATTTAATGATTCGAAGTAATTTACTGAACCACTATATTCACTTATTTCATAATTAAGTTTTGATGAACCGTATTTTATGCTCTTTAAATGACAATCAATGTATAAATAATTAGGATTGTAATTTATTTCAGTAATTGTAATTTCAATCTTTTTATCTTTTATAAGTTCAAAATCTTTAAAATTAAACTCTTCTTCTAACCTCAAAATATATCCAAATCTATACGCGTGCATTGAACGAATTCCAATGTCAAGTTTAAATTGGAGCCAATTTAAATCTATATCCCTTTCATTTGCAATGTCCAGTTGCAAGTAAAGACTATACTTTAATCTATCAAAATGTTTGGCATCATAACCCATTGGAACTTCTGTTTTTTTTGATTTTAGTTCTGATACTATTGTATTTTGGACATTAACATAATCCATTATCTTTTTTTTAAGCTCATCCATTTTGCTAAACCTAAAATTTTTAGCTTCAGTATTAAACCTCCACCTAAAACTAATTAGTGGTTCATGTAAAATAGAATGGGACTTAACAGTAGAAAACATCAA
Organism: Ignavibacteria bacterium; assembly: GCA_020852705.1. GTDB lineage: Bacteria > Bacteroidota > Ignavibacteria > Tepidaquicellales > OLB5 > OLB5. The sequence continues at coordinate 102,484 of JADZAP010000004.1, forward strand.
ATAATATGTAAATACTACATAAATTGTTGTAGCCAGAGTAATGAAATAAGTAGGGATTATTTCTAACAAATGTTTTAATATTTCCTCTGATGGTTTAGTATAATATAATAAATAAAAAATTGTTGCTATAATCAAAGTTTCAATTACTATGAAAAAAATAGATATCATTAAAGCTCTTTTATTCATCATAATTGCAGCTCCTATAAATTTTAATTTAATCTAATATAATTTTTTATGTTTAACTTAATAATGAAAAAAGATAGGCTTAACCTATCTTTTCCAATTATAGCAGTTATGCAACCTGCATCTGCTGAAACAATTCATTAACCGCTCCGATGATAGCTTCTCTTAACTGCACAAATTCCGGCTTTATTTTTATGCCGGTTTTCCTTTTGTCCGGCTTATTTGAACCGTTCTTAGCTATTGCAGCAGCAGAATTTTTTGAAATGATCTCGATGTCATACACGGTAGCAAGTTTCTTGCCTTTCTTTCTCATATCCTTTGTAACCGCTATTACTGAATTTTTACCTAATCGTTTCTTCTGAATGAAATCAACTACATCCTGCGGCGCAAAGAAGCTCTGTATTTCATATTCATTTAATAAAGGAAACATATTCCATTTCCCGTATTGGCTTATGCCTGTTATAACGTTGTCGGTTAAGAGTTTCAATTCAACAGGTTCGCCGATATTAAATTCAAGTTTTGGATTATTCATTTTGTGTTTTACTCCTTCCCGATTAGATTATATATATTATACCAGTTTTTCAATTTATCAAATTAAAATTTTTGAATATATTTGAAGCAAGATAAATGATGGAAAATCAAGACAGGATATTGGAGTATTGCCCCATTTGCAAACATTATGGTAGTAATGGTGCTTGCGGAAAACTGGAAATTAACATTAACTCTTATCCGGAAAAGTTCTATGCAAAATGTGATGGGAAATTGTTTGAAAAAATAGATAATATTCCTGATGAAAATTATTTAGTTGAAAAGTTTTATGAAGAAGTATTGAATAAGCCGGATTTTGAGGAGGAATTGAATGATTTTATTTATCCGCATTTACACGAGGATAATTTGAAAGGTAAAGCTCAAAGAAAAATAAAAAAATTTATTAAAATATCTGAAGATTACAGAAATAATATGTGGGATTTTAGTGGCACCCCGAAACAAAAAATTTTGAAAATACTGGCAGCAATTTTAGGATTAGTAGGTGCTTTTGTAATTGGTGGTTTTTTAAAAGGTTATTGGTAATGTTCAATCAAATATTTTTAAGTAAGTTTTTGTAGGCATAACAATAATAGAAACAAAATTATTAAATTTTACACATAATTCAAGTTCCGTTAGATCGATTGGCTTGAAATCACTATTAATATCGTTTTCGATATGACAGAATGATAACGAAATACCTTTAAATCTGTTATTGGGTGAAAATGAATAATAATATCCTTTTAATTTTTCTATTTCGGAACTTATGACATTAAGAAATGGAAAGTCATAAAATAATTTTATTTCAATTCCATATTTTACTGGTTGTATCCACAAAGCTTCACTATTGAACCAATCTCCGCATTGTTCATTAATTTCCTTTAAAGCTTTTTTTTCATGTTTATTCAAAATAGCAATATCAAACCTGTTTTTTGAATATTCACTCCTGTCGTTTTCACCTTTATAAAAGTAATGATATTCGGTAGTTAAAACAGGAATATTTACCTGATCTTTTTCTTTTTTTAGATATTTCTCTGTGTTTATTTCGAATGTGTCCTTATAACTTTTTATTAGATAGCTATATAAGCAACATTTAATATCACTCTCAGTCAAAAATTGAAAGGGATTTTGTTTATAATTATTTATAAATTCATTAATTGCATCAATTAATTTTTTATCCATTTTTTTAAACCGGTTTAAATTATCTTAAACAATACTCAAAAATAATAAATTAATCAATTTACTTCTGAATGCTATTATTATTGAAACGACCTATTTATCTAATTATAGTTTTAAGAGAAAAAAATTGAAGTGAAATTAAACTGTAATTATTGAAGCTGAATTTTACCGAAAAGGAACAATTACTAAAACAAAATTGCGGATTATGATTCCGACGCTCTAACCACCTGAGCTACTCCGGCAATAATAAAACATTAAATAAGCACAAAAATAGCAATTTAGTAATTGGGTTTCAAGGGAAAATTCATGTGAAAAACTATAAGTTTTGAACAACTGAGCAAAAAATAATTTAAAAGCAATGGACACTAATTACGCGAGTTTTACGAATTAACACAAATTCAAACTGGAATAATTATTATATATTGAAAATATTCAGGGGAATAAGTTTGATTAATTGAAAGTTGAAAATTAACACAGTTAATTACACTCATCTATTTAAAAAAACAAAAAAAAGCATTGGACACGAATTATACGAATTATACGATTTAACACAAATTCAAACAGATATAATTAATATATATTGAAAATTATTCAAGGATAATGATTTGATTAATTAATGAAAAAAATTAACTACATTATACACATTAAATAGATATTAAACAATTTTAATTCCGGTTGCATTAATTTCTTTTACAAATAAATCATAATTTTCATTAAATTTTTAAGGGCGGTATGTTAAGAAATCAATCTTGTTATCAATCTGCAAAGTTATTTCAGCAATTTTTTTCTGTTATTAAATTTATTCCCTTCAAAATTATCTGAAACAAGAACAATATCAATATCGCTCCATTCTGAAAATTTGCCATGAAGTACTGGGGCTTGTTGAAGGCGAAGGCAATTTAGCACAAAAGTTCAATCGAAGAACTAATGTTGAACCTGCACAGACGTTTTTTCGATGCATTTCAGATCCCATTACGCAAAGCCACTGTTAGCGGATCGAGCTTTATTTTGCCAGTTATAATTATCATGTCAGTCGTCTTTTTAATAGTTGTGCATTTATTGCAACCACAATGGTGCTTAAGCTCATTAATACTGCGCCAACAGCAGGACTAAGCATAATATTCCACTTATACAATACGCCTGCTGCCAATGGAATTGCAAGGATATTGTAGCCAGCAGCCCACCAAATATTTTGTATCATTTTGTTGTAAGTGGCTTTACCGAATAAAATCAGATTAGCAATGTCTTTCGGGTCAGAGTTGACTAAAATAATATCTGCTGTTTCTGCTGCCACATCAGTTCCTGAACCAACGGCAATTCCAACATCTGCTTGTGCCAAAGCAGGAGCATCATTCACTCCGTCACCTGTCATAGCAACATTTTCACCTTTTTCTTGTAGCTCTTTTACCTTTTCTAATTTGTCGTGCGGTAATACATTGGCTATAAAGCCGTCCATTTTCAATTCATCACTAACGTTTTTGGCTACTTTTTCATTGTCGCCTGTGAGTAATAAATTCTTTATTCCTGCTTCTCTCAGTATTGTAATTGCCTCAAAAGAACTTTTTCTTATCTGGTCAGAGAACGTAAAATATCCTATCACTGAGTTATCTATCAAGGCATAAACAACCGTTCCTGTAAATTCATCCTTTGTTTCAGTAATGCTGATGTTTTGTTCTTTCAAATAATTTGGACCAACCACTTTTAGTTTAATCCCTTCAACTATTCCTTCCAAGCCTATGCCTGGCAGGTAATTGAAGTTTTCTGATTTTGGAATTTCAATCCCTAATTCTTTGACTTTTCTGAGTAGCCCTGAAGCGATATAATGTTCCGAATGTTGTTCAATACCTGATGCTAAGCGGAGTAATTCCCTTTCATTAAATTGTTTGTTCAATATTTTTACTTCCTGTAATTCATGCGAACCTTTTGTAAGTGTTCCTGTTTTATCAAAAATGATTGTAGTAATCAATCGGGCATTTTCAAAAGCCGTTCTGTTGCGAATGAGTAAACCTTTTTGAGCAGAAATGGAAGTAGAAATTGCTACCACTAATGGAACAGCTAAACCCAAAGCATGAGGACAGGAAATTACCATAACAGTTACCATTCTCTCCAATGCAAATACAAAAGGAAATCCTAACATCAACCAAGTGACAAGTGTAATAACGCCTCCACCAAGAGCAACAAATGTTAGGACTTTTGCAGCTCGGTCGGCAAAGTTTTGTGTTTTCGATTTTACCTTTTGTGCATCTTCAACCAATTTCACCACCTTATTAAGGTAGCTGTCTTTTCCTGTGCTCAACACTTTAATTGTTAGTGAACCATTACTATTTACAGCACCACCTATTACTTTATCGTCAATTGCTTTTTTTACAGGTTTACTTTCGCCTGTAAGCATACTCTCATCAACATAGCTTTCGCCTTCCGTTACAATTCCATCAACAGGTATTTTTTCACCCGGTTTTATTAAAACAAAATCTCCGATTTTTAAATGGCTGACAGGCATATCGTGAACATGACCGTTTACAAGATGATGTGCAGTAGAGGGCATCATCTTAACCAACAACTCTAAAGAACGAGACGCACCCATTACCGATTTCATTTCAAAGTAATGTCCGATGAGCATAATGTCTATAAGGGTTGCCATTTCCCAATAAAAGTCCATTCCCTGTAAACCGAAAGTAATAGCAACGCTGTATGCCCAAGCAACGGAAATAGCCACGCCAATTAGTGTCATCATACCAATGGCGTTGTCTTTCACTTCGTCATAAAGACCTTTTAAAAACGGATGTCCTCCATAAATGAAAATGAAGGCAGAAAGCATTGCCAATACATACTTATCGCCTTTAAACATTAATTCAAAGCCGAGCCAATGCTGTATCATGAGCGATAAGGCAAGTACAGGAATAGAAACTATGGTACAAACAATAAATCGTGTCCAGAAGTCGGATACGTTGTGTCCAGCGTGTTTATCATGACCACTATGCTCCGAATGTTCGTTCGCATTATGATTTGAATGGTCGTGAGTTGTGTGATGATGTTTCATTATTTATTGTGACTATTCAATTTCTTAACCAATTTTGTTGATGCTGTATTGCATAAATGCTATAAGCGTTTACCAAAATAATCACAATATATATCTTCCCGGTTAATCAGACGTAAACATGTTTCCAAAATTACAAAATTATATACGAAATAAAAATATCTATCTATATCATCCGGTTAAAAATGCTTTTTACATTTTCAAGGTTATCTTTGTTAACAAGTACAAGAATTGTATCCCCTGCTTCTAGCTGAGTGCTGCCACTTGGTACAACATAATCATCATCCCTGTAAATTACAGTTATAAGACTTTCAGCCGGTAAGTGCAGTTCTGCCAGTGTTTTTCCTGCAGCCCATGACCTTTCAGAAATTATTAAATCAAGCAGGTCATTTTTAGTATTAACATTTTCATTTATTTCAATAGGGATGCCTGCAATTTCCTTTTTATCACTTTTTACACCTAGCAGCTTTGCTGCAAGCGGAATTGACCATCCCTGCACAAGTGCAGAAGTTATAGTAATGAAAAAAACAAGGGTAAATATGTATGGACCTATTGATAAACCTGCTGTCAATGGAAATGTTGCTAAAATTATAGGGACTGCTCCTTTTAATCCGACCCATGAAATAAATAGCTTATCGTTAAATTTAAACTTTGAACCTATCATAGAAATAAATACACTAATTGGTCTTGCAAGCAATATTAATGCTGCTGAAAGTATTAAACCAACTCCAATAACATTATAAAGCTGTGCAGGATATACGAGCAGCCCAAGTGTTAAAAACATAATAATTTGACCAAACAAAGCAAGACTATCAAAAAATCTGATAGTTGATTTTTTTTGAACAAAATCTGAATTACCCAGTATAACCGAAGCAATATAAACTGCCAAAATTCCGCTGGACTCAACTGACGCAGCTGCTGCATATATTAATACAGCAGATGCAATAGCAAAAACAGGATATAAGCTTGGAAACGGAAAGCGAAACTTATTAAATGAATAGGCAAGCAATTTTCCCGAAGCTAACCCAATAATTGAGCCAAGCCCAATTTGGAGGAACAAAAATAATACTACTCTTAATGCAGTTACTTCATCACCCTGAAGAAATTGAATAAACAAAACCGTTAGAATTATAGCCGCGGGATCATTGCTTCCGGACTCAAACACAAGCAGCGGTTTTATGTTGTTTTTTAAATTGATACTTTTACCGCTGAGCACAGAAAATACAGCAGCTGCATCGGTAGATGAAATAATAGCACCAATAAGTAAACCTTCGGTTATACTTAATCCGGTAAGGAAGTGAATAACATATCCCATAACAACTGCAGCAATAAAAACACCAATTGTTGAAAGAAAAAAAGCCGGTTTTAAAACAGGTTTAACCTCATACCATTTAGTATCTAAACCGCCTGAGAATAAAATGAAAATTAAAGCAACAATACCTACATATTGAGCAATATATACATTATCAAAATATATTTTACCAAAACCATCAGAGCCGGCAAGCATACCAACTATAAGAAATAAAATCAGTGACGGTACTCCAAGGTTTTCTGAAACCTTAGTAAGAGAAATACTGATAAGTACAAGTACTGAAATTACTAATAGTATATATTCAAATGGCACCATATTATAAAAAAGGCATTCACAAAGAATGCCTTAAATTAAAAATCTAATTTTTTAATTTAACAAATTCTATGCTGTTTTTCCGTGACAATTTTTATATTTTTTTCCGCTGCCGCAGGGGCAGGGGTCATTTCTGCCAATTTTAGGACCGACTTTAACAGGCATCTTTTTTACTTCACCCGGCTGATTTTGCAGGTCATCTGACTGTTCGGGTGTCATTTTTAAGCCTACGCCATCAGCATTTGCTTTAATAGTTGTCATACGCTGAGGCATTTTTTGACGCTGCTGAGGTACTTCAACTTTTTGCTCCTGAGTGGTAAATTTGAATACAAAATTAATAACATCTTTGCTAATATCTTCAAGCATCTGCACAAAGAGTTCAAAACCATCTTTTTTGTATTCAATTAACGGATCTTTTTGACCGTAAGCACGGAAGTTAATACCTTCTTTCAGGTCATCCATTTCACGCAGATGTTCTTTCCATTTATCATCTATTACAGTCAAAACAGCAAAGCGTTCAATTTGAGCAATAAGCTCGGTTCCGTATTTTTCTTCTTTGCGTGAATAGTTTTCTTTAACAAGATTAATGATGTATTCTTCTAAACCTTTTTCGCCCTGTTTTTGGAATTCTTCAGGGGTTAAATCCATCAGAACTGTAAATGTTCTTTGAATTTCATCTCTTAAACCATCATAGTCGCCATCGGGGTAATATTTTTTAACGGTATTTTCAATATAAGAGGCAGCCATATCAAAAATTTCATCTTTAACACGCTCACCCATTAATGCCTGTCTTCTTCTATCGTAAATAACTTCGCGCTGCTGATTCATAACGTTATCATACTCAAGCAATCTTTTACGGATACCAAAGTTATTTTCTTCAACTTTTTTCTGAGCACGTTCAACTGAATTGGTAATCATAGAGTGCTCAATAGCTTCACCTTCTTCAATGCCTATTTTTTCCATTATGCGTGAAATTCTTTCACTGCCAAATAATCTCATCAGGTCATCTTCGAGAGAGAGGAAAAATCTGGAAGAGCCGGGATCACCCTGTCTGCCTGCACGACCGCGAAGCTGTCTATCAATACGTCTTGCTTCGTGGCGTTCGGTTCCAATTATATGCAAACCGCCAAGCTCAGAAACACCGGGACCGAGTTTAATATCGGTACCTCTTCCTGCCATATTTGTAGCTATGGTTACTGATGATTTTAAACCTGCATTCTGCACAATTTGCGCTTCGCGCTGATGCTGTTTAGCATTAAGAACTTCATGGGCTATCTGTTTACGTTTAAGCATTCTGGAAATTGTTTCAGATACTTCAACAGAAGTTGTACCAACAAGTACAGGTCTGCCAATAGTTTTCATTTTTTCAATTTCAGCAATAACGGCATTATACTTTTCACGTTTGGTTTTATACACAACATCGTTCATATCATCACGAATGCACTCAACATTTGTAGGGATAACCACTACATCAAGTTTGTAAATATCAAGAAACTCCCCTGCTTCGGTTTCAGCGGTACCTGTCATACCGGCAAGTTTTTTGTAAAGTCTAAAATAATTCTGCAGAGTAACTGTTGCGAGTGTTTGCGTATCTTTTTCAACATGAACACCTTCTTTAGCTTCAATTGCCTGATGAAGACCTTCGGAATATCTTCTGCCGGGCAGAACGCGTCCGGTGAATTCATCAACAATCATAACTTTGTTATCCTGTACTACATACTCAACATCATTTTCATAAAGTGAATATGCCCTTAATAGCTGCTGAACGGTATGGATTCTATCGCTTCTTAAGGAATAAAGCTCACCAAGTTCATCTTTCTTTTTTAATTTATCCTGCTCACTAATACTTGAGTCATCTTCAATATGTGCAATTTCAGTACCCATATCAGGAAGGATAAAGAAATCTTTATCTTCGTTTGCAGTTGTTAAAAAGTCACGTCCTTTTTCGGTCAAATCAATTGAATGAGCTTTTTCATCAATTGCAAAATACATAACGTCATCAATTTCGGGCATTCTTTTAGCATTATCCCTCAGGAATTCCATTTCAGTTGACTGCATAAGAGTTTTGTTTGAAGGTTCTGCAAACAGCTTAAGCAGTTTTTTATTTTTGGGGAAGCCGCGATGTGCTCTAAGCAAAGCAACACCTGCCTGGTGAATTTCATCTTTTGAAGCATCATCACCTTTATTAAGGATTGTTTCGGCTTCACCGGTTATTTTGGCAATCAGTGCTTTTTGAGCATCAACAAGGCGTTTAACACGGGGATTCATTTCATTGAATTTATGTTCGCTCAATTCAACGGCACCTGAAATAATAAGCGGCGTTCTTGCTTCATCAATAAGAACTGAGTCAACTTCATCCACTATAGCATAATTATGCCCGCGCTGCACCATGAACTTTTTATCAACAACCATATTATCGCGGAGGTAATCAAAACCGAACTCATTATTAGTACCATAAACAATATCACAAGCATAGGCATCACGGCGTTTATCATTATCCATATCGTTAAGAATAACACCAACGCTTAATGAGTGGAATTTAAAAATTTCACCCATCCATTCGCTATCGCGTTTAGCAAGGTAGTCATTAACAGTAATAATATGAACACCTTTGCCTGGTAAAGCATTAAGATAAATGGGCAGAGTGCCAACAAGAGTTTTACCTTCACCTGTAGCCATTTCAGCAATTTTACCCTGATGCAGTACCATACCGCCAATAAGCTGAACATCAAAAGGTATCATATTCCACTGAATTCGCTGACCTGCTGCAAGCCACTCCTTACCGCATAATCTTCTGCATGTTTCTTTAACAACAGCAAATGCCTGCGACAATAACTCGTTTAATGTATCTTCAATTATTTCATCAATCTCATTTTCAGTTTTTTCAAGTTCATCATAAATATCTTTTCTTTCTGCTTGTGTGATATCACTTGTAAGTTTTGTACGAAGTTCAATAATTTTATCTTCGTGTTCCTGTGTGTTGCTTTTTATAATTTCACGGAATTCAGTAGTTTTAGCTTTTAGTTCGTCATCGCTTAAACTTTGATATTGGCTGTATAGCTCGTTAATTTCATCAACGACGGGCATAAGCTCTTTTACATCTTTTTCGTGTTTAGAAGGAAATATTTTTTTTAGAAGTTTAAACATTTTATATTGAATATGTAACCAAAACTGGAGATAATGATTACAGAAATATTTTAAAACTTTTTAAAATCCTCAAGCTCCAGATTGAGGAAATATTATTAAAATTTAATACAGAGTGAAACCATTAGTTTTTTAATCGGAATTATTTCCATTTAATGCTGCACCCAATTGCATGGATCATTTCAAAATTTATACTTTTACCTGCCAAAAGCAGGTCAATTGCATTTTCAAGATCTTTACTTTTTACCAAAGTTTCATCTTTCCAGCTGTCATCAATCCTGCCGCGGTAGCGTAGGATACGGTTTTTATCGTAAAGGTAAACATCAGGGGTACATACAGCATCGTAAGCTTTTGCAACTTCCTGAGTTTTATCATGCAGATAAGGAAAAACAAAACCTTTTTCATTAGCTCTTTTTTTCATTTCTTCAAAAGAATCTTCGGGATATGTATTGCCATCATTTGGATTAATGCATAATAAGACGAATGACGAGGCGGAATATTTTTTTGCAATATTGTTAATTCTGTTTTCAACAGCTTTTACATAGGGACAATGATTGCAGGTAAAAATAATACAAACAACATCTTTGCCGTAATAATCTTTAAGGGCATAGGTTTTACCATCAACCCCCTTAAGCGAAAAATCATAAGCTTTGGTCCCTATTTTTAGGTCACTTGGAGATACAGCCATAGTTTAATTTTGATAATCAAGTTTATTGAAAATAATTTCAAATTCCGAATGATTATTTTTATTGTAACAAATAGTATTCAATCCATGCTGATTTGCGGCAGAACAATTTACTTCAAGGTCATCAATAAAAATTGATTCTGCAGGATCAATTTCTAAATGTTCAATGGTTTTTTCATAAATAACAGAATCAGGTTTTAAGCATTTTAGCTCATAAGATAATGCAAATTTATGAAGCAGGTTAACATAATCAAAATTTTTTTTAATAAATTCAAAATGCAGCGGACTTGTGTTAGAGAGCAGAAATAACCGGTATTTATTTTCTGCAGCAAGTTTTTGCACAAGTTTTTTCATAGCTGTAATTTCACTGAACATATTGTTAAATGCATCTGCATATTCATTAGGTTCCATCTTCAAATCAAGACCTTTCAGGCATTTTGAAATGAATTCATCAGTTGAAATTTCGCCTGATTCGTAACCTAATAGTCTATATGCTCCGCCTTTAAAAAAATTGTTATAAGTATTTGTGCTAACTCCGTTGGCATTAAGCAAATTAATAAATCTTTCGTACTCAACATTAACAAGCACACTGCCAAGATCAAAAATTATATTCTTTATCAAAAATTATAAAGCTAATTTAATTTATATTTTTCTTCGAGCTTCAGCAAAAACCTTTTCATTTTCAAACCGCCGCCGTATCCGCCAATAGAACCGTTCTTTGAAATTACCCTGTGACATGGAATAATAACAGGAACGGGGTTGAGGGCACAGGCGGTAGCTGCTGCCCTGATTGCTTTGGGATTGCCTGTATTTTTTGCAAGTTTGCTGTATGATATAGTTTCACCATATTCAGTTTCTGACAAAGCCTGCCATGCCGAAAGTCTGAAGGAAGGACCTATTAAATGAACAGTTAGAGTAAAATACCTGCGCTTACCTGAAAAGTATTCTTTAACCTGATTTATTTCTTGTAATAATTTTTTGATATTTTTTATTACAGGAACATTTGGCAAGGATTCATTTTCAATCATTTTATTGATTTTGTGCAAAAACTCCGATTCATTATCATTTAACTCAATGAGAAATATACCAACATCATCTTTAGCAATAAAAAAATATCGTTTTAGCTGAAAAACGTAAAATTTTGAATAAAAAATCATTATTTACCAGAAAAATAATATAAATTTACTAATAATTTTATTTAAGTATAAGATATTAAAATTTCTCAAAATACTATAAAAAAAACCGCCTTTGCAGAACAAAAGCGGTTTAGTGATAAAAATAATTAATGTTATTTTGTAAGAATCATTTTCATAGTTTTGCTGTATCCATTAGCAGAAATGCTGTAGAAGTAAATACCGCTAGCAAATCCGGAAGCATTCCAGTTAACTTTGTATTCACCTGCAGTAAGCGTACCATTTACAAGATTTTCAATTTCTCTGCCTAAAATATCATAAACGGATATTTTAACGAATGAAGATTTAGGAATATCAAATCTGATAGAAGTAACCGGATTGAATGGATTAGGATAATTTTGCTGAATGTTGTAATTTAAAGGAACTTGATTTGATACAGGTTCAACAGAATTAAACATATCATATCTCAGGGTATAGAAATTTGAAGGAGTGCCTGAAAAACTTGCAGTCCCTGTTACAAAAATTTTATTAGTATCCTGTACATAAATACCGGATGCAAAATCATTACCGCTTGCAGAGCCATTTTCCCTTATTTGCCATTTAAAATTACCATTGGTAGTATATGCAATTGTTAAATAATCATATCCTGTACCGGAACCTATACTTGAACCGGTAACAAAAACATTATTTGATGCATTATCATAGGCAATTGAACAAGAAAAATCGCTGCCTGCATCGGTAGTTCTTTGAACCCATTGCTGAGTTAAACCGGAATTATATTTTATCGTAGCATAATCATAGCCGGTAGTTAATGATGTAGAGTAACCTGTAATATAAATATTATTATTTGCATCTTTTGTCATAGCAGTAGCAATATCAATGCTGGCTGCAGGTCCGTTATAACTAGCAGCAGCAACGCTATCCCCGGTTGAAGCAGCATACTTAATAGTCATGTAATCCTGATTACCCTGAAATTTAAAACTGTATCCGGAAACAATTACATTTGCAGCGGAATTATCCAGAATAATAGCATTTATAACGTCATCATTATTAAGAGTACCATTATATTTTTTAGCCCAGTTAACAGTACCACCGCTATGGATTCCAATTGTAAGATAATTAAAACCGCCAGCAGAACCGGTACCTGATTTACCGCCTGCAAAAACATTTCCAGAACCATCAACGGTTATGGCATTCACCTGATCAAATGCAGCAGATAAGCCACCGGTATAAACACAGGGCCATCCAGAAACCATATTGCCTGAGGCATCATATTTTAAAATTGTAAATTTTTGGGAACCTCCGACATCACTTCTGCCTGCCGAATAAACATTTCCTGAACCATCAACAGTAATAGCTAAGCCATAATCTCCGCCGTTACCTATACCATTATATGTTTTAACCCATAATCTATTTCCGGTTGCAGCATCATATTTAATAGTAATAATATCCCGGCTGGGAACAAAAGACCATCCTGTAACATAAACTGCATTATTATCCGAAGTAATTGCACTTACTTTATCTTCCAGATTAGTAGGACCGCTATATCTGTTTACCCAGATAGTATCACCAGTTACAGGATTATACCTGACTGTTACAATATCAGCACTTGTGCCGGTGCCTAAGCTCCATCCGGTAACAAAAACGTTGCCGTTTGAATTTACGGAAATACCAATAGCAGAATCCTGAAGGTTAGAAGGTCCGTTGTATGCTTTTGACCAAACTGTAACAGGTTGAGAAAATATATTTACAGAAAAAATAAACAGCATTACAGCAACGGCAATAAGTGAATTTGATAAAGATTTTTTCATGTGAATTGATATTAAAATTTCAAATTAAACGCTTTAAGATACTTGACTTACGGTACTACATCAATACCGTATTGCGGTGATATAATATTTTTTAAAATAAAATTAAACAGATTATTATGTTAATATATAAAATTTATGAAAGAATTACAATATATGAATAAAAATGATACTTTTAGTCCATATTGTAAACTAACACAATATGTTTAAAAAAAGTTTTAATAAAAAAGCCGAGGCATTAACCCCGGCTTAAAACAGCATAGATTTTTTTAAATTAAGTTTATTTTATTAAAATCATTTTTTTAGCTGCAGAAAAATTACCTGAATGAAGTTTATAAAAATATACTCCGCTGGAAAATCCAGAAAGATCAATGCTATACTCATAATAAGCCGCCGCAAGATTACCCAGTTTGAATACTTTGATTAAATTTCCCGAAATATCGTAAATTTTTATTTCAGTATAATTTTGTATTGGGATTGAAAACTTAATCTTTGTAGAAGGATTGAAAGGATTTGGGTAATTTTGCCAAAGACTGAATTTATCAGGAATCTGACTGTTAACAGGTTCTATGCCAACTAAATTTCCATATTTTAAAGTAGCATAATCATAATTGCTGCCAACTCCTATACTTCTTCCGGTAACATAAACATTCCCAATATCATCAGCAACCACACTTGTACTGTAATCATTGCTGTTTCCTGTGCCGTTATATGACATAATCCACTGTGCAACGCCAGAGGAGTTATATTTAATAGTAACATAATCATCAGAACCTGCACCTTTACTGCTTCCGCTGATATAAACATTCAGGCTATTATCAACAAAAACTGTTCTGGAAACATCAACTGAATTGTTTGGTCCGTTATAGAAAACAGTCCATTGAATAACTCCATTTTTATCAAATTTTACAGTAGCATAATTAGAATCAGGTATTGTACCCATAATTTGAGTTGTTACACCGGTTAAATAAATATTATTCATAGCATCAACTGTCATAGCCGTTGCAATATCAGTAAAATGTGAAGTTCCGTCATATTGCGCTTCCCAAATTAAGTTACCCGAGGAGTTATATTTTAAAACCAAGAAATTATATCCCTGAGCTGACCCCATATCAACAAAACCACCTGCAACGATATTATTTTCACTATCAACTTTTAATCCCACTACAGCATCGCCCCCATTACCCGCACCGTTATATCTTTTTTGCCACTGCATTACTCCGCTGCTGTTATATTTTATAACCATAAAATCTAAACCGGAGTTAGCTCCGATACTGCAGCCGCCAACGTAAATATTTCCTGCAGCATCACAATCAAGACTGACAATATAATCATCTGTATTACCTGTGCCGTTATACAGAGTCTTCCACGCCTCAGTGCCATCTGAATTATATTTAATAGTAATAAAATCAGAACCGGAACCTGTACTTGTAGTTTTACCGCTAACAATAACTGAACCATCACTTAAAACTTTTATAGACCTGCCTTCATCAAATAAGTTTGCAGTACCGTTAAATCTGGCAAACCACTGCTGTACCCCGGAAGAATTATACTTAATAGTAACAATATCAGCAGATGTTGTTCCATAATCAACTCTTCCGGTAACATAAATATTTCCAGAATTATCGATTGCCAATGCATTGGAATAATCTCCACCATTGATTGGTCCGTTAAATGATGCTTCCCATAAAATATTTCCAAGCGAGTTATATTTTATGGTTTTGTAATCTTTACCGGTTCCGGCACCTGTTGAATAACCGGTTACAATAATGTTACCAGCCGGATCCAATGCTACAGTATAAGCCATATCAAGTGAATTACCAGCACCATTAAACCTTGAGCTCCATTCAAGCCCAATAGAAAAACTTTGTGTAACGTAAATGAATATAAATAGAAGTGAAATTAGTAGTTTATTCATCTTTATCCCCCTTTTCCGCAAGTTTGCAGAATTTTTATTGATGAAATAAAATAATTTATATTAAAATACATAACTATAATCACTATGTCAATCATTATTATAGTTAGTGTTTATAGCTATATGCCTGCTTACATAAATTTTCGTTTTACTTAAAATAATTGTAAATTTGTAATAAATTATACATAATATTATATAAAAATTGAAAAATATAAAATTTCTGTCATTCTTTTTGATACCGGTAATAGTTTTTATTATTATATTTTTAATGCAATCCAATAACTGTGCTCAAGCAGAAGATATAGCTGAGATAAAAAATATTTTTAATAAACAAAAAAACAGCAAACTTATTAAATTAAAGCTTAGTCAAATGACCCTTAGAGAAAAAATAGCACAGATGGTTATTTCAAGCATAGTGCCTGAAAATTTAAATGAAGGGTCTTCAGAATTCAGGAAAATTAAAAAACTTTGTACTGAAACTAAAGTTGGCGGATTCATTTTTTTTAAAGGAAGTTCTGATGATTATGTAAGAATTGCAAACAAAATCCAATCGTTAAGCAGCACACCATTATTAATAAGTGCAGATTTTGAACGCGGCACCAGAATGCGAGTTACAGATGGTGCAGTGTTTCCAACAAACATGGCAATAGGTGCAGCGGGTAATTATGATTTAGCATACAAAATGGGACTTGAGGTTGCAAGGGAAACAAGACTACTGGGAGTTCACCAAAATTATGCTCCTGTATGCGATGTGAACAATAATCCAAACAACCCGATAATTAATGTTAGATCATTTGGAGAGGATCCGCAGCTTGTTTCAAAAATGTCTGAGGCAATGATAAAAGGGCTGCAGGATGGAAAAGTTATTGCAACAGCAAAACATTTTCCGGGACATGGCGATACAGAAATTGATTCGCACAATGATTTACCTCAATTGAATTTTACAATGGATAGAATGAATACAGTTGAACTTATCCCATTTAAAAATGCAATTGAGCACAATGTAATGTCAATAATGATAGCACACCTTGCATTTCCTGAACTAGAAAGTACGCCAAATATACCGGCATCACTTTCACCGGCTATAGTGCAGGGTTTGCTTATTGATAAATTGGGTTTTAACGGTCTGGTAGTAACTGATGCTTTGAATATGAAAGGTATTACGAAATATTTTTCAACAAGTGAGGTTGCAGTTATGTGTGTAAAAGCGGGAATTGATTTAATCCTGATGCCATTAAATGAAGAGACAACAATAAATGCAATTGAAAATGCTGTAAACAACGGTGAGATATCTGAGGAAAGAATAAACCGTTCTGCAGAAAAAATTTTAAAGACAAAAGAGTGGCTTGGTTTATTTGATAATTCAGCTGTGGACGAAACAAATATCAGTACAAATATAAATACATTAGGGGCAAATGAACTTGCCCAGCAAATAGCGGATGAATCAATAACACTTGTTAAAGATGAGAATAATTTTCTGCCATTAAATGAAAAATCAGACGGCAATACCGCAATAATAATTATCAGTGAAGGAGGGCAGCAGGATAATACATCATATCTGAATGAGATCTCAACTGATTATTTTAAGAATAACCGAATTTTTACAGCAGGAACATCTGCTGAGCTTACGGGTGACTTATCGGGATTCAGCAAATATGACAATATTATAATTGCTGTTTATGCAAAGGTAAGATTTGGTACCGGCAAAATTTCAATAAGCAGAGAAAATATAGACCTGATAAATAAGCTAAAAGATATAAACAAAAATGCTGCATTATTATCATTAGGTAACCCATATTTGCTGAAAGAATTTCCGTCAATTCCTGCATATATATGCGCATACGGTGATTCAGATTTTTCCATAAAAGCATCTTTAAGGGCAATTACAGGTAAAATTAAATTCAAAGGAAAATTACCTGTTACCATTAATGATTCGTATAAATACGGAACTTCAATTTTGAAATAAAATATTTAAAATTAATTATCAGAACGTTAGTGCGGAATAATATTACTCTTTATTGGTATTATATTTGCCAGCAAAGGTGCCATTCAATAAGGAAGGATAATGATGAAATACAAGCTTAAATTATTATTTGTTTTAACGGTATTTTTATTTTCATTTTTTATAAATTTAGCAGGATGTGTTAATTATGATCAGAATACAACTATAAATGAAGATGGTTCCGGTTCAATGAAGATACATTATTGGAGCAGTATGAAGAATTTTTCGATGGGTACAGCTTTGGGGAAATTTGAGTTTGATGAAGAAAAAGCGAAAGACAAATATAAAAGTTCAAATACAGAAGTAACCAATATTAAAGTTGAAGATAAGTTAGACGACTCAACTAAAAATGTTTTTATAGAACTGACATTTAAGGATATAAATAAATTAAACGATGCAAAAGGATTTGAGAGTGTAAAAGTAACATGGAAGGAAGTAACAGACGGCATGGAGCTTAAATACACACTGCTTATGGATACAACAGCTGCAAAAAATATCAGCGCAAGTAACTATACGATTACGTATGAGTTTAAAATGCCCTCAGAGGTAGTTTCAACAAACGGCACAAAAGATGGACAGACAATAAAATATAACTATTCCTTAGCTGATTTAAGCAAAGATATAGAAATGATAACAGTAGTAAAAAAATCAGACAGTAAATTTTGCGGACTTTTTGGAATAATTGCAGGATCAACGTTAATTGGATTTTCTTTTTACTCACAAAGAAGAAAAAGAAAAAATACATAATTAAACTTTAGAATTATTTTGCCAAAATGAATTTTTTAAAGATCAAATACAAAACAATAACATTTTTTAAAACTAACTATTTTAATAATTAAATTTAACAGCTATGAAAAAAACATTTTTCATGCTAATTTCTGTTATTGCTGTATTAGCAAATTCAATCACTGCATTTTCACAGGATGACCAGACAAAAAAATGGATGGACTACATGACACCGAGCGAAATGCATAAAATGCTTTCAAATGGTGCAGGTATGTGGGATGTTAAATCTACATTTTGGATGACACCTGGAGGTGAACCAAATATTTCAACTGCAACTGCTGAATCTGAAATGATAATGGATGGCAGATATCTTCAGACTAAAATTTCTGGAAATGTGATGGGAATGCCGTTTAATGGATTTTTAATTGAAGGTTATGATAATGCATTAAAACAATTCCAGTCTTTTTGGATTGATAATATGGGAACAGGTACTGTGTTTTTGACCGGAGTTTATGATGGAAAAAGCAAACAAATAAACTATACAGGCAAAATGTGTGATCCAATTTCGGGAGGTATGGTAGATGTGCGTGAAGTTGTAACATATAATTCAGATGGCTCTACAAAAATGGAAATGTACGTACCCGGACCAGAAGGTAAAGAATTTAAAACTACTGAAATTATTTCAACGAAAACAAAATAGAATAGTAAACAGATTTGATAAAATTAACCTCTTATTATTAAGAGGTTTTTTATTGTTTAAATGTAAGTGTAAATTTTGCACCTTTCTGGTTTGAAAACATTATTTTGCCATCTAGTTGTTTGGCAAATGTTTCAACAATCATCAAACTAGTACTTTTTACATTTTTTGGGTAATCTTCAGGAAACCCTTTTCCGTTATCGGTTACAGAAAGATATATTAAATTATCTTTTTCGTTTTTCAATTCTATTTTAATTTCAGCATTATTGTAATTGTCAAAAGCATATTTTAAAGAGTTACTGACAATTTCATTAATTATAAGCATACATGGAATTGCCTTATCTATTGTCAAAAGAATTTCATGACAATCATAAACAAATCTAACACATCTTGAATTTCCGGAATAGACATCAACAAGACTGTGGGTTATATCTCTAATATTTTTGCAAATTTCAACTAGATTAATACTGTGTGATTTATAAAGCTGCTCATGGATTTTTGAAATTGAAATAACCCTTGACCTCGATTCATCAAGAACTTTTTTAGTTTCATCGCTATGTGCCTTAACTGATTGCAGTCTTAAAAGACTGGAAATAACCTGAAAATTATTTTTAACCCTGTGATGAATTTCTTTTAACAAAAGTTCATTTTCATTAAGCAGTTTTTCTTTTTCTAAAAGTGCTTTTTGAAGCTTATCGTTATACATTTTTTTATCATGGATATCCTCGTCAATTTCTATTATAATTTTGCTCTTAGGGTTAGTACTTTTTAACACATAGGTATTATACCAGCGGTAATCAGAATCAATACAGCTTTTCATACGCATTTCTTTATTGAATACGAAACCATTTTGGATTTCATTTTTCAGTAATTCAGCACTTCCTTCTGAATCGTCAAAATCATCAGGATGAATGGTAATATAGCTATCACTTTCAATTAATTCATTTAGCTTATCCAAGTTACCGGGTTCAACTCCAACGGCTTTATAAAATCCTTGATTTGCATATATTGCTTTACCTTCCTGCCAAACAGAAATATTTGAAGGCATTGAATCAATCAGATTTTTCAATAATCCGTTTAAAGGATCATTTTCATTTTCACAGTTTAAAATTTTTGAAATAACTTCCATAAAGGATAATTCTTCTATATTAAAGTTCTATAATTTATAATGTGACCAATAATAGTAAATCTCAAAACTTCAGCAAAAAATTATGGACTTAATTGACCATATAAATATACACCCGAGTCATTAAATTGAATATAGCCATTTTACGTGAAAACGCATTATTTACACAATAATATGAATTTAATGTATTTCATTGAGGTTTATTTGCTTAATCGGTATATTTGTATTCAAACAAAAACAAAAAATGCATCAAATAAGTATTTACAATATAACCCCTAAAAACAGGTTATTTATGCCTTTTTTGAAAATTTTACTAGTTTTATTATGTGTTCTTTTAAATTTTACAAATCTTGTTTATACACAAAACAAGCAGGAAGACTTTAGTAAAGTTGATGCAATAATTGAAGATGGAATCAGGTCTCATGCGTTTCCTTCAGCAGTACTTATAGTTGGAAACTCAAAAGGTATAATATATCAAAACGCCTATGGCAGGTTAAAATACGAGGAAGATTCTCCAAATACAACCTTGCGGACAATCTACGATCTTGCTTCGGTTACAAAAGTAATTGCTACAACTGCTGCAATTATGTATCTGTATGATGAAGGGAAAATTGATCTGTATGCGCCGGTAGCTTCATATATTCCGGAATTTGACAATAACGGTAAAGGTGATATTACAATATTCAATCTTCTTGTACATAATTCAGGTTTAACAGCATGGACCCCATTTTACCAGAATCCTGAAATGGACTCACCTCAAAAAGTTAAAAATGCTATTTTTAACTGTACAAAGGAATATGAAACAGGAAGCAGAACTCTATACAGTGATTATAATGCTTTCCTGCTGGGAGAAGCGGTTGAACGAATTAGCGGTATGAAACTTGATAAATTTTGCCGAGAAAATATTTTCATCAAGCTTAATATGACAGATACATATTTTCTGGAACCGATGACTGAAGATTACAGAATAGCTCCGACAGAAAACGATACATATTGGCGTAATCAATTGCTTGTTGGATATGTACATGATGAACTGGCTGCAATATTAGAAGGAGTTTCGGGGAATGCGGGACTTTTTTCAACCGGACCTGATCTTTTCAGGTTTATGCAGATGATGCTAAATTACGGCAGATATACAGATGAGCGAAGGATGTCTCCACAGCCATTACAGGATACATTATTTAAGAGTACAACTGTTGAATTATTTACATCAAAGGTAACCGGCTTAGGTTACAGCAATACAAGAGCACTTGGCTGGGAAACGAAACCAGAGCCGACAAAATATCCGCCGGCATGCGGTAATAAGTTTTCTTCAAACTGTTTTGGGCACACAGGATATACTGGTACATCTGTTTGGTGTGACAGAGATAAAGACTTAATAGTAATTTTTCTAACAAACCGAGTTTATCCTGACCGTAACAGTAATGAGATACGAAATGTTAGACCAAAGCTGCATGATGAAATATGCACAATTTTAGGATATTAAGACAAACAGAATTATTTTACTTAACTTTTAATTTTTAAAAATATATGAAAGCTTTTAAAAACGAACCATTTACAGATTTTACAAATCCAAAAAATGCTGCCAAATTTCGTGAGGCACTTGCAAAGGTAAAAAGCGAGTTAAATAAAGATTACCCGCTAATTATTGGAGGTGAAAAAATATTTACTGAAGATAAGATTGAATCTATAAATCCATCAAATACCTCAGAAATTACAGGACGTGTTTCAAAAGCAACACCTGAGCTTGCAAACAGAGCAATAGAAACAGCTCATTTAAAATTTAATGAGTGGAAAAATACACCTGCTAGAAAACGATCTGATTATCTTTTTAAAGCCGCATCAATAATGCGAAAGCGTAAATTTGAGTTTGCAGCGTGGATGGTATATGAAGTGGGAAAAAATTGGGCAGAAGCAGATGGTGATGTAGCAGAAGCAATAGATTTTATGGAGTTTTATGCACGTGAAATGCTGAGATATGATAAAGGAACAAAACTTGTTAAAATTAAAGGCGAAGAAAACACACAATACTACATTCCACTTGGGGTTGGAGTAGTAATTCCGCCATGGAATTTTCCTTTAGCAATACTTGTAGGGATGACAACAGCAGCATTTGTAACCGGAAATACGGTAGTATTAAAACCTTCAAGTGACTCACCGGTAATTGCATCAAAGTTTATGGAACTGCTGGAAGAAATTAAACTACCGGCGGGTGTAGTAAACTTTATTCCCGGCTCAGGAGGACAAATTGGAGATTTAATAGTTGAGCATCCGTTAACCAGATTTATTTCATTTACTGGATCACGAGAAGTAGGTCTTCGCATTAACGAGCTTGCAGCAAAAACACAGCCCGGGCAAAAATGGATAAAGCGTGTAACTGCAGAAATGGGCGGCAAGGATTCAATTGTTATAGATAGTGAATTAAAATCAATTGATGAAGCTGCCGCAGGAGTTATTTCATCTGCTTTCGGATTTCAAGGGCAAAAATGTTCAGCATGTTCAAGAGTTATAGTACATGATAAGATATACGATAAATTTATTGACCTTTTGATAGAAAAAGCAGCTGCTTTAAAAATGGGACCTGCTGAAGAAAACCCGAATATGGCATCAGTGATAAATAAAAGATCACAGGAGAGTATTTTAAATTATATACAAAAAGCAGTTGCAGAAGGCGGAAAGTTAGTGTTTGGAGGTTCAAAAGGCAGAAGCACAGGATATTTTGTAGAACCGACAATAATAATAAATGTAAAGCCAAATGATACAATTGCACAGGAAGAAATATTTGGACCGGTACTTGCAGTAATTAAAGCTGGTAATTTTGAGGAAGGAATTGCGATAGCAAATAATACGGAGTATGGTTTAACCGGTGCAGCATATACAAAGGATAAAAAGAAGCTTAAAAAAGCAGGAGATGAAATTTTTGTTGGTAACCTTTACCTAAACAGAAAATGTACAGGAGCACTTGTTGGGGTGCACCCGTTTGGCGGATACAATATGAGCGGAACATGTTCTAAAGCAGGCGGTTTTGATTATCTGCTGTTATTTATGCAGACAAAAATTGTTGCAGAAAAGATATATAAATAGCCGGCAAAAAATATATTGCAATGGCTAATGCAGAAACAGATGTAATAGTTGCAGGTGCGGGAATTACAGGACTTGCAACAGCGTTAAAATTACTTGAGGCAAAACCCGGATTAAAAATAATTGTGCTTGAAAAAGAATCAGGACCTGCCATGCATCAAACGGGTAACAATAGCGGTGTGATACACTCAGGTATTTATTACAAACCCGGCAGCTTAAAAGCAGTAAATTGTATTTCGGGGTATAAGATGCTGATTGATTTCTGCAAAAAGCATGAGGTTAAATATGAGCTTTGCGGGAAAGTAATTGTTGCCACTGATATCAACGAAATTGACCGATTACAGGAAATATATAACAGAGGGATAGCCAACGGACTTGATAAGATAAAATTAATTTCAAAGGAAAAACTTAAAGAAATTGAACCTTATGCAAACGGTATAAAAGCAATATATGTACCATATACAGGAATAATTGACTTTCGTAAGGTATGTGAAAAATATGCAGAGATAATTAAAGCTGCGGGCGGAACAATAAAATATAATGAAAAAGTTACAGCTATCAGAAAGAATTCAGCTCTGAGGATTGAGACAAAAAACAGTTCTTTTAATACAAAAATATTTATAAATTGCTGCGGACTTCAATCAGATGAGGTTGCAGGATTAACCGGTGAAATGGCAGGCACAAGGATTATTCCGTTTAGAGGCGAATATTACAAAATAAAAGCAGAGCGGAGATACTTAGTAAAAAATCTGATTTATCCTGTTCCTGATCCTGCATTTCCGTTTCTAGGCGTACATTTTACAAGAATGATATCCGGAGAAGCGGAAGCGGGTCCGAATGCAGTGCTTGCATTTAAAAAGGAAGGATACAAGAAAACAAGTTTCAGCATAAAGGATACATTCAGAACATTTACCTGGAAGGGATTTTATTCAATAGCAGGCAAATATTACAAGACGGGACTGAGTGAATTCAGAAGATCGTTAAGTAAAAAAGCATTTGTAAAAGCATTGCAAAGACTGATGCCGGAAATTACAGAAAATGATTTAGAGCCGGGCGGTGCAGGAGTAAGGGCACAGGCAATAAGTATTGATGGTAAACTTATAGATGATTTTATGATTCAGGAGAAAGAGAATGTAATAAATGTACTTAATGCACCCTCCCCTGCTGCAACGTCCAGTCTTTCAATTGGCAAAACTATTGCAGAAACAGTAATTAAAAAATTATAACATTATGAAAACAATAAAATATTTTTCAGCATTAATTATCATTGGTGCAATTTTAAGCTGCAGTAAAATCACAGAAAAAGTTGAAGAAAAGGTTAATGAAAAAGTGAACGAAAAAATTGATGAGAATTTAAAGAAGATAGATTCATCAATTGACAGGAATTCAATAGATTCACTAATGAAGTCAATTGATTCAATTAAAACAAAGGCAGATTCAATAATGAACGAAGAAACAGATAAGCAGTCAAAACGCTCAAAATAATTTTAGCTGTAAGAAATTGGCAATTAAGATATACATATTCATTTTTCTATCAATATATCTGACAGGTTGCAGTATGTTTGGGAAGAAAAAATTTGAAGATACTGATACATACAGGGAACTTATGAAACGGCAGGAGGAAACTGACAAGAAACTTGACTCCATTAGGAAGCAGAATTACAAACAGCTGAATGATTCTGTTAACAGCAGATTTAAAAGAGAGCTTGACTCCCTTAAGCGAAGCACAGATTCACTTGAAAAGGAGCTTGAAAAAAGTATACAAGACTTAAAGAAAAACAGTGCTAACTAAAATAAAATTTTAATAATTACAAATAAGCAAAAATGAAAATACACGAATATCAGGCAAAGGAAATTCTTTTAAAATACGGAGTACCGGTTCAAAACGGTGTTCCGATTAGAGATATAGGTGAGTTTGACGGTGCAATAGCCGCACTTCAATCAAGAGGTATAAATCAATATGTTGTAAAATCACAGATACATGCCGGAGGCAGAGGCAAGGGAAAAGTTTACAATCCGCATAACAGAGCGGAATTAATTTTGGATGGTGGCGTAAAATTTACAACAGATATTGAAAAGGCACGTGAGTATGCCCATAAAATATTAGGCAATCTGCTTGTTACGCATCAAACCGGTGAAGAAGGAAAGATTGTAAAGACACTTTTTATAACAGAAGGATTGGATTACACACATGAGTTTTATATAGGGATACTGTTAGACAGAGCAATTGGCAGAAATGTTATAATGGCATCAACTGAAGGCGGTGTAGAAATAGAAAAAGTTGCGGCAGAGACTCCTGAAAAAATAATTAAAGAATGGATTGACCCTAATTTAGGTTTCCAGTCATTTCAGGCAAGAAGACTTGCATTTGGACTTGGCTTAAGCGGAGATGTATTAAAAAATTTTGTATCATTTATTAAGCTGCTATATAAAGCATACGAGGAAAGTGATGCAACCCTGATAGAAATAAATCCAATGGCAATACTAAAAGATAATACTATAGTTGCATTAGATGCAAAGATGACACTTGATGATAATGCAATGTTCCGCCATAAAGAATACCCTGCATTAAGAGATACAAACGAAGAAGATCCGTTAGAAGTTGAGGCATCAAGCTCAAATTTGAATTATGTTAAGCTTGATGGTAATGTTGGCTGTATGGTAAACGGAGCAGGTTTAGCAATGGCAACAATGGATATAATAAAGCTGGCAGGCGGAGAACCAGCAAATTTTCTGGATGTTGGAGGCGGAGCTTCCAAGGAAACCGTTGAAAACGGTTTCAGGATAATTTTATCAGACCCAAATGTTAAGGCAATTTTGGTTAATATATTTGGGGGAATTGTAAGGTGTGACAGAGTTGCAGGCGGAATAATTGAAGCAGCAAAAAATATAAATATAAGGATACCTGTAGTTGTAAGACTTGCCGGAACAAATGCAGATTTAGCAAAAAAAATGTTAGATGATAGCGGATTAGCAATAATTGCTGCTGAAGGATTTAAAGATGCGGCTGAAAAAATTACAAAAGTACTGAATAATTAAAGTAGTTATTCAATCTGTATCTTGTAAATAATTTAATTTACAAAATTACATTTCAATTTGAGATCAGTTTACGAAAAATATGAATCTGTAATTGGGCTCGAGGTCCATGCACAGATGAAAACAAAGAGCAAGGCATTTTGCTTGTGCTCAACTGATTACAGTTCAGCACCAAATACAAATGTGTGCCCTGTGTGTTTGGGTCACCCGGGTACACTGCCTGTTTTAAACAAAAAGTTAGTTGAATATATTTTAAAACTTGGAATTGCAACAGATTGCAAAATCAGAAAACGCTCAATATTTGCACGCAAAAATTATTTTTATCCTGACCTGCCTAAGGGTTACCAGATCTCACAGTTTGACCAGCCGATATGCGAGCATGGCAGGGTTGAAATAGAAGGCAAAGTGATAGGCATAACCCGCATACACATGGAAGAAGATGCGGGCAAATCGATACATGATCTTTCAACTGATGAATCGCTGGTTGACCTTAACCGATGCGGAGTTCCGCTAATTGAAATTGTAAGCGAGCCGGATATGAGAAGTTCAAAAGAAGCATACGACTATTTGACAATGTTAAAACAGCTTGTGGTTTATTTAGATATTTGCGACGGCAATATGGAAGAAGGCAGCTTACGCTGTGATGCAAATGTATCTGTAAGAATTAAAGGTAATGATACCTTCGGAACAAAGTGTGAAGTTAAGAATCTCAATTCATTCCGTAACGCAGCCGATGCACTGGATTATGAAATAAAACGTCAGATAGAGTTAATTGAAGCAGGAGAAGAAGTAACGCATCAAACTATGAGTTTTGATGCAAAGACAAAAACCACATATCCAATGCGTTCAAAAGAAGAGGCACATGATTACAGGTATTTTCCTGAGCCGGATTTAGTTACAGTGTATGCAGATGAAGAATGGAAGAAAAGTATAGCAGAAAATATGCCCGAACTTCCGCATGTTAAAACTGCCCGTTTCATCAAGCAGTACAACCTGCCTAAGTACGATGCAGAAGTTTTAACACAGCATAGAGGAGTTGCAGAGTATTTTGAGAGTGTTTGCAGTAATATAAGCAACAAAAACTTTAAAGCTGCAAGCAACTGGGTTATGGGAGAAGTTATGCGTGTACTGAATGATAAAAAGATAAATATAGATGAATATCATATAAGCAGTAAAAATCTAGCTTCATTGATAAATCTAATTTCAGAAGGGAAAATATCAAACAATACTGCCAAAGAAGTTTACAATGAAATGCTGAATACATCCGGCAGAGAAGATGAAAACCAAGAACCTGAAAAAATTGTTAAAGAAAAAAACCTTATGCAAGTTACAGATACAGCAGAAATAGAAGGAATAGTAAAGAAAGTAATTGAAGACAACCCCAAAGAAGCAGAAAGATACCGTTTGGGAGAAACCAAACTGCTTGGACTTTTTGTTGGGAAAGTAATGAAAGAATCAAAAGGAAAAGCTAACCCTAAAACGGTTAACGAGCTTATTTTAAAAGCATTTTCAGAACAGATTTAATTTAACGATTGAAATACATAATTAAGGGAGTTTACATAAATGGCAAATAATAAATTAATAGTTGCAAACTGGAAAATGAACAAAGGACTTGTTCAGTCACAGCAGTTTGCAGATGAAATGAAACTTTACCTTGAAAAGCACAAGGTAATTGAAGCAGATATTGTATTATGCCCTCCTTTCACCTCGCTTGATGCTGTTAATAAAAAAATTACAGGAACACAGATAAAGCTTGGAGCACAAAATATGTATTTTGAAACAATAGGAGCATATACAGGCGAAATTTCACCTGGTATGCTTAAATCCTGCGGATGCGAATATGTAATATTAGGTCACTCGGAACGGAGACAGTATTTTAACGAAACTAACGCAGTGGTAAACAAAAAAGTTTTAATAGCTCTTGATGAAGGCTTGAAACCGATAGTATGTATTGGCGAAAATCTTCAGGAGCATGAAGATAAGTTAACTGAATCTGTAATAGATGAGCAAATAACTGCATGCTTATTACATGTAAGCGAAGAAGGCATTGCAAATGTAACAATAGCTTACGAACCCGTTTGGGCAATTGGCACCGGTAAAAATGCAACAGCACATCAGGCAGAGAGTGTTCACAATTTTCTGCGTAAAAAAATCAAAAAAATGTATAACGAAGAAGTTTCAAAAAATATAAAGATAATTTACGGAGGAAGCGTAACACCGGAAAATGCAAAAGAACTATTTACTCCTCAAACAATAAATGGCGGACTAATTGGGGGAGCATCTTTAGAAGCAGAAAAATTTATAAAAATAATTAATGCATCAAATATTAAATAAATAACAATAAGATTACAAATTATATGAAAGAAGCAGTAATAATATCAGGAGCACGTACACCAATCGGTTCTTTTAACGGCGGTTTAAGCGGATTTTCTGCAACACAGCTTGGTGCAATTGCAGTTAAAGAAGCCATTAGGCGAGCAGAAATTAAACCTGAAGAAATTGATGAAGTATTAATAGGCAATGTTTTACAGGGCGGCTTGGGACAGGCGCCAGCAAGACAAGCATCAATTGCGGCAGGTATTCCAAATACAGTTTCGGCAACAACAATTAATAAAGTTTGCGGATCAGGATTAAAATCGGTAATGTTTGGTCAGCAGGCAATTAAATCAGGTGATGCAGAAATAATAGTTGCCGGTGGAATGGAATCAATGACAAATGCTCCATATATACTTAAAAAAGCACGAAATGGCTACAGAATGGGAAACGGAGAAATTTTTGATTTAATGATTCATGACGGTCTTTGGGATCCATACGGGAATAAGCACATGGGATTGTTAGGTGAGCAATGCGCAGCCGAATATAAGGTAACACGTAAGCAGCAGGACGATTATGCAAAAGGTTCGTATGAAAAGGCAATTGATGCCATAAAGAACGGATACTTTAAAGAGGCAATTGTACCCGTTGAAATGAAGGATAAAAAAGGAAATGTAAGCTATTTTGATACAGATGAAGACCCCGGCAAAGTAAACTTTGAAAAAGCATTAAGTTTAAAACCAGTGTTCGAAAAGGAAGGTACAATTACAGCTTTCAATGCTTCAAATATAAATGATGGTGCAGGAGCAGTAGTAATTATTTCAGAAGAAAGAGCGGCTAAGCATAGTGTAAAGCCAATGGCAAAGATATTAGCACAGGCAACTCATTCACACGCTCCGGAGTGGTTTACAACTGCACCCGGATATGTAATTGATAAAGTTTGCAAAAAAGCTGGTTTAAAAAAAGATGATATTGACCTGTTTGAAATAAATGAAGCGTTTGCAGTTGTAAGCTGTGCAGTTAATCAAATAGCAGGAATTGACCCCGCAAAAGTAAATGTAACAGGAGGAGCAATTGCAATTGGACATCCGATTGGTGCATCAGGAGCGAGACTGTTAATTACATTAATGTATAACTTACACAGAATGAACAAACGCTACGGATTGGTTACATTATGCAACGGCGGAGGCGAAGCTACTGCAATGATAATTGAAAAAATTTGACAAACAAATTTATACAGCAAAACCAGAAGCAGATTAGATATAATATAATTTTTTAAAACTTTCATTCACTATGAGCATACAGAATATTTCAGTAATTGGTTCGGGAACAATGGGCAACGGAATAGCCCATGTGTTTGCGCTATACGGTTATAACGTTACATTAATTGATATTAAACAGGAGTTCCTTGAAAAGGCAATTAAAACTATAACAGGCAATTTAGAGCGTCAGCTAAAGAAGGAAGCTATAACAAAAGAAAAGATGGAGCAAGCTTTAGCAAATATAAAAAGCTCGACAGATTTAACTGATGCAAAGAATTCAGACCTAATAATAGAAGCAGCCACAGAGAACTTTGAGATTAAAAAAAATATATTTAAAACTCTTGATGATAACTGTAAAGCGGATGCAATTTTAGCAAGTAATACATCCTCAATTTCCATAACAGAAATTGCAGCAATAACCGGCAGAGCAGATAAAGTGATTGGGATGCACTTTATGAATCCGGTACCGGTGATGAAGCTAATAGAAGTTATCCGCGGGCTTGCAACAAGCAATGACACTTACAACAAAATTAAGGAGCTATCTGAAAAGATAGATAAAATTCCCGTTGAAGTAAATGATTACCCGGGATTTGTTTCAAACCGTATATTACTGCCAATGCTAAATGAGGCAATATACTGCGTAATGGAAGGTGTTGCAGAACCGGAAGCTATTGATAATGTGATGAAGCTTGGCATGGCACATCCGATGGGTCCGCTTACACTTGCTGATTTTATAGGACTTGATGTTTGCTTATCAATAATGGAAGTGCTTTATAACGGGTTGGGAGATTCAAAATACCGCCCTTGTCCCCTGCTAAAGAAAATGGTAGCAGCGGGTTATTTAGGCAGAAAGACGGGAAAAGGATTTTACGATTATTCAAAAAAATAAAAATACAATTAAACAAAAATAAAATGGATTTTAATTTTACTGAAGAGCAGATAGCAATTAGAGATACAGCAAGAGATTTTGCTCAAAATGAAATAGCACCAAGCCAGATTGAAAGGGATATAAATGCAGAATTTCCTTTTGAAATAGTTAAAAAACTGGGTGAGTTTGGATTTATGGGAATGATGATACCGCCTGAATGGGGCGGTGCGGGCTTTGATACTGTTAGTTATGTTTTAGCTATGGAAGAAATTTCCAAGGTTGATGCATCTGTTGGTGTAATAATGTCGGTTAATAATTCACTTGTTTGTTTTGGAATAAATCAATGGGGCACTGACGAACAGAAGGAACGTTTCTTAAAGCCGCTTGCCTCTGGGCAAAAACTTGGGTGTTTTTGCCTGAGTGAACCTGAGGCAGGAAGTGATGCTACTCAGCAGAAAACAGTAGCAGTTAAAGACGGTGATTATTATATAATGAACGGAATTAAGAACTGGATAACCAACGGAAAGAATGCTGATATATATTTTGTAATGGCTATGACTGATAAGGAAAAAGGTCATAAGGGTATTTCAACATTTTTGATTGAAAAAGGTACTGAAGGACTTGAAACAGGTATAAAGGAAGATAAACTTGGAATAAGGAGCAGTGATACATGCACCGTTAGTTTTAATAACTGCAGAGTGCATAAAGATCAGATGCTTGGAGAAGAAGGCCATGGATTTAATATTGCAATGGAAACATTGAACGGAGGAAGAATTGGAATTGCCTCACAGGCACTTGGAATAGCACAGGCATCTTTAGAAGCATCTGTACGTTATGCAAAAACAAGAAAAGCTTTCGGAAGTCCAATTGCAAATTTACAGGCAATACAGTTTAAGCTGGCAGATATGGCAACAAATGTTGAAGCTGCTAGAAATATAGTATTGGAATCAGCGTGGTTAAAAGATCAGCACAGGCCATTTTCAAAAGAAGCGGCAATGGGCAAACTGCTTGCAAGCAAAGTTGCGGTAAATAATGCTTTAGAGGCAATACAAATTCACGGCGGTTACGGATATGTAAGGGAATATTTGGTAGAGCGTTACCTGCGTGATGCAAAAATCACAGAAATATATGAAGGTACATCAGAGATACAGAAAGTTGTAATATCCAGAGCAATGCTTAAGGATAAATAATAATATTTTTAAAATAAAAAAGGGAGCATAAATGCTCCCTTTTTTATTTACCGCTTAAAATTATTTAAAGACTAAAATAGAACCTTAAAGTTATATCAACACTGTTCATATCTTTGGCAAATCTGGTTGCAAAAGGTCCTTTTGTTATATCCTGTTTTAAAGGAACAAAATTGTAGCTAACCTCTCCCCCAAATCCAAACTGACCCCCTGTACCGGTAAATCCCGCCATTGCCTTAAAAATAGGAGCCCATTGGCTAGTTGTCATGCCTGAAATATATTCACCATTGCCGTAGTATGAGTTATTACTGTACGGGTTATCATTAAAATTCACATCATTCTCTTCCCTAATCCAAGAAAAACCGGCACCGCCTCCTATAAAGAATAATCTGGCAAAATCTGTTCTTTTAAACATTGGAAAAAACCTGACATTAATTACAATTGGCAAAGCTATTAAACCATTAGTAAAAGTATGCCCGTATAAATAATTATTAGAGCCCGTATTATATCTATTTGGGAAATGATAATTAACCTGACGGTTATTATTTGTGAACAAAATAGAAGGAGAAATTTCAAGAGTAACAGCTTTTGCAATTGCAAAACCAAAGAAGAGATTAATATTGGTTAAAAAACTGCCATTACGAGTATCAAGTATAGGAAAAGCACTGCTAAGGAAACTGTTGGTAAAAATCATAAAAGAGTAACCTGCTCCAAAGTAAGATGTTACGGTTTTTCTTTTTTTAAGCTGAAAATTTTTCTTAAAATCGGTTTTTTCATCAGCATTAAAATTATTCTGAAGGATGACCGGATTTTTAAGTGAGAAGCGGTTTTCTTTCAGTTTAAATCCTGCTGAGTTTTGCGAATAAATACCGGCAGTAAAAATTATTACTGCCATAAAAACTGAAAAAGAAATTTTCATATAGAACTCCTGCATTAAATGTAAAAAATCATTTTACAAAGATAATAATTTTTTTAAAAAATCATAATTAAAGAATATATCTGCTTAAATCTCTGTTTTTAACAATATCTTTAAGTTTTTCGTTAACAAGCTCTCTGTTAACAACAATTTTTTTAACAGAAATCTTATCAGGTGTATTAAACAAGATATCCTCAAGCAGAGTTGAAAGTATAGTATGGAGTCTTCTGGCTCCGATATTTTCGACCTGTTCGTTAACTTCGGCAGCAATTTTTGCAACTTCCATAATACCTTCTTCTTCGAAAATCAGTTCAACACCTTCAGATTTTAATAAAGCTTCATACTGTTTAAGCAGAGCATTTTGGGGCTGTGTTAATATTTTAACAAAATCTTCTTCGGAAAGACTGTTAAGCTCAACTCTAATAGGAAATCTGCCCTGCAGTTCAGGAATTAGATCACTTGGTTTGGAAACATGGAAAGCACCGGAAGCAACAAAAAGTACATGATCCGTTTTAACGGGTCCATATTTTGTAGTAACGGTAGAGCCTTCAACAATAGGCAGAAGGTCTCTTTGAACACCTTCGCGTGATACATCCGGACCCTGTCCTTTACCCTGTGAACCACCAGCAATTTTATCTATTTCATCAATGAATACAATCCCGAACTCCTGCACTCTTTCAACAGCTTCTTTAATTACGGAATCCATATCAATAAGCTTATGAGCTTCTTCCTGAACAAGAACAACACGTGCTTCGCGGACAGACATTTTGCGTTTTTTCATTTTTTTAGGCATCACACTGCTGAAAAGATCCTGCAGATTCACACCTAGGTCATCCATACCGATTGGACCCATAACCTGCATCATAGGCATTGAGTCACTGCTAATATCAATTTCAACTATTCTTTCATCAAGCTCACCTTTTTGGAGCATATCGCGGAATTTTTCACGGGTTTTGAAGTTTTCTTCTTTATCACCTTCGGAAGAAGACTGCGGATTAGTAAAACCAAGCGTAGCTTGCGCAGCATTTGTATCCTCATGTTTCTTTTTAACAGGTGGGATTAAAATATCAAGCAATTTTTCTTCAGCAAGATATTCGGCTTTTTTCTGTACGGCAATACTTTTTTCTGATTTAACCATGTTAACACCAAGGTCAGTTAATTCGCGCACAATTGACTCTACATCTCTGCCAACATAACCTACTTCAGTGAATTTAGATGCTTCTACTTTAATAAACGGAGCATTTGAAAGTTTAGCAAGTCTTCTTGCAATTTCGGTTTTGCCAACACCGGTCGGTCCGATAAGAATAATATTATTAGGCATAATTTCTTCACGCAGGCTGTCTTCAATCTTTTTTCTTCTCCAGCGGTTCCTGAGAGCAATTGCCACAGATTTTTTAGCATTATTCTGTCCTATGATATATTTATCAAGCTCGCCAACTATTTGCGAAGGAGTTAACTCCTTTTCAAGAGATTTTTCATTATCTTTCAAGTCTTTTTTAGCTTTAAGTTTCTTTTCATTTTTAGCAGCAGCTTTACCGTTTCCGTTTTCAGTTGTTAAAATTTTTTCTTCTGTTTTTTCTGTCATTTGTTTATGTATAGTTTCTTAAAATCAGCAAAGGTGATTAATAAAAATTAAATTATAATTCTTCAATTGTAATACTGTGATTAGTGTAAATACAAATATCAGCTGCAGTATTAAGTGATTCTTTAACAATTTCAGCAGCAGAAAGGGTGCTGTATTTTAAAAGCATTCGTGCAGCGGCAGTAGCAAAACTGCCGCCTGAGCCAATTGCAACAATACCGTCATCGGGCTCAATTACATCACCGTTTCCGGAAATTATAAAAGCATCTTTGCTATCCATAACAGCAAGCAAAGCTTCTAATCTCCTAAGATATCTATCAGTACGCCAATCTTTGGCAAGCTCAACAGCGGCACGCGGCAGGTTGCCTTTGTATTGCTCAAGTTTAGCTTCAAATTTTTCAAACAGAGTTAAAGCATCGGCAGTTGAGCCGGCAAAACCTGCAATAATTTTGCCGTTATAAATCTTCCGTACTTTTTTTGTATTATGCTTTAAAACTGTGTTAGAAACAGTAACCTGTCCATCACTTCCCATGGCAGCTTTACCATCTTTAATTAAGCCAACAACAGTAGTACTTTTAATTTTGTTATTAATGATTTCTCTTTGATTTCTCAATAATTTGTGAAATTTATTTGTGTAAAAATTAAAACTATAATTTAGGATTGAAAATTCCCATAACTTACAAATATTTGTTAATTTATTAACTTGTTCAATGTTAATTTTCTTCGCAAAATAGCTTTAGGAATTTTCATATTTTCCCTGTATTTGGCAACAGTTCTGCGGGCTATATTAAATCCTGTTTTGTTCATCAACTCCGTAATTTTATCATCGCTTAAGGGTTTAGCTTTATCTTCAGAATCAATGAGTGATTTTATTTTTTCCATAAATATTTTATTAGAAACATCTTCCCCACCGGATTTTTTCATAGCGGATGAGAAGAAATATTTAAGTTCATAAATGCCAAAATCTGTTTGCACATATTTACCTCTAACAACCCTGCTAACTGAAGAAATATCCATGCCGGTTTCATTAGCGATTTCTTTTTCAAGCAAGGGTTTCAAATTATCACCGTGAGAAAGGAAGAATTCTTCCTGATGATTGACAATTGCTTTCATTATTTTAAGCATCGTGCTGCTTCTGGATGAAACAGCAGATATAAATGAACGAGCTGATTCAATTTTATTTTTTAAAAATTCACGGGTATCTTTTTTGGTTGATTTATCTTTTAGCATATCAAGGTACCTTTTGCTAATTTTTATACCGGGTGAAGAGCTTCCCAAAAGTTCAACAATCAGTTTCCCTTCTGATTGTTTAACAATAAAATCAGGAAGGATAATATCAGCAGATTTACCTGTTTTACCCGGAGCGGGATTAAGTTTTTGAATTATTTCAAATAATTCATTAATTTTTTGAAGCGGAACATTAAGAAGCGAAGCAAGTTTTTCGTAATGTTTTAATTTAAATTCCTCAAAATAATCATTAATCATTTTTTTGCATAACAGCGCATCATCACTATCAAAACCATTATTTGCATCGTTTAATTGAATTGTAAGGCACTCCTGCAAATTTCGGGCAGCAATGCCAACAGGATCAAGGTTCTGCACAATATTTAAAACGTGTTCCATTTTTTTTATATCGGGAGTAAAATTAAATTTTTCAGCAATAATAGCTGCAATTTCCTCAAGAGAAATCCTTAAGTAACCGTCATCTTCAAGGTTACCAAGAATTTCTTCTGCTATTTGCAGTTCATCAGGTTCAAGTCCCATTTTATAAATCTGCTCAAGCGGTGTTTCTGAAGACTTATCAAGTTTGTTTATAAGGTAGTCAGTGCGTTCTTCATCGGTCCCCTGAAAGTTTGAAATATAATTAGAGCGAAGCGGGTAATCATTCCAGTTATTTATATCTATGGAGTTATCAGAATCAATTGCAGATGAATTTTCTATATTTACATCATTATCTTCTTCAAGAACAATGTTTTCTTCAAGCTGCTTTTTTATTTCCTGCTCTAATGCAATAGCAGGAACAGCAAGCAGTAATTGTGCCTGAATTGCCTGAGGGGAAAGCTTTTGCTGTATGGCCTGTTTAAATGAATTTTTAAGCATTAAAACAAATTAGAAAATATTTTATTTTTAAGAATTAATATTAAAGCTAAGATAATTTGAATCTTTTACCCG
The DNA here is from genome assembly GCA_020852705.1 of Ignavibacteria bacterium. Taxonomy (GTDB): domain Bacteria; phylum Bacteroidota; class Ignavibacteria; order Tepidaquicellales; family OLB5; genus OLB5. Next base: position 138,685 of record JADZAP010000004.1, read on the forward strand.
GCAGCTGTTCAACAATTCCTTTGAATTCAAGATTCAGCAATGTTACCAAACAATCTGAAATATTCAATCCCGATTTTTCTGAAATAACATCAATGTGAATTGGCTCAATAGTCATTAAAAAAGTGTCATAGACAAGTTTTTCACCTGAATTCAAATCTGGAACAACTGTATTTACCGGTTTTAAAGAATTATTAAGGTTTAAACTGATACCTATTAGATTGTTATGAATTTCCATCAAAATATCATCCAGATTTTCGACTAACTTAGCATGCCCGTTTTTTATTAATGCATTAGTACCATTGCTAAGCCGGCTGGTTATATAACCGGGAACAGCAAACACTTCCCTCCCCTGATCAAGTGCAGTTCTGGCAGTAATTAGGGCACCGCCCTCAGAATCACTTTCAATAACAACTGTTCCAAGAGAAATACCGCTGATAATTCTGTTGCGTTTAGGAAAATTGGCAGCATCAGGAAAAGCAGAAAGCTCAAACTCGGAAAGCAGCAAACCCTTTAGCAGCATATCTTCATAAAGAATTTTGTTTTCGGGCGGATAAATTATATCAACACCGCATTCAAAAACTGCAGCTGTTACTGCTGAGGAGTTAATATTGTTTAAAACTGCTTTATGAGCAGCAGTATCAACACCTCGGGCAAAACCACTGATTACTGAAATTCCCACAGAAGAAAGTTCATTTGCAAATTTTTCAGCAATTTTTTTCCCATAATCAGTTGGTTTTCGGGTGCCAACAATTCCAATTGAGTTTTCAAGTAGTTTTTTATCATAATTACCCCTTGTATAAAGTATTACCGGGGGATCATATATTTTTTTTAAAAGATCGGGATATTCGTCACTATCAAGTGTTATAATTTTTACATCAAGTTTTTTGGCTTTATCAAGGTATTTATTAAAATCATCATCAAACGCATTAAAACCGGAATTATAAGAATTAATAATTTGCTTAGCAATCTTTATGCTAAAGTTATCAATTTCAGCAATTTCATTTTCATGCTGTGCAAAAACACTTTCGGCAGAACCAAACTTTTCAATAAGCCGTTTAACTCTAACAGCACCAAGTCCATTTAAACGTGAGAGGAATAATAAATGTTTTAAACTATTTACCTGCAAAAAAAATAAATGATAAAATTAAAAATGGATTATCTTCTCATTTTGGGATCAAATGCATCACGCAAACCATCGCCAATAAGATTAACAGCAAAAACAGTGAGCATAATTGCAATAGAAGGATACAATGCCAAACCGTAGTTTGTACCGGCAACAATATATTTGTAGCCATCAAAAACCATTTGCCCCCAGCTTGCAGTTGGGGGCTGAACGCCTAGACCGAGAAAACTTAAACTTGCTTCAAAAATAATTGAAGTTGCAAGACCGGCAGTACCGGTAACTATTATTGGACCAATAGTATTTGGTAAAATATGCCTGAAAATTATTCTGGTTGACCTGTAACCAAGTGCCCGTGTTGCTTCAACATATTCAGTTTCACGCAGAGAAAAGAATTGCCCTCTAACAATTCTGGCAATTTCAACCCAACCTGTTAAACCAATAGCAACAAAAGACTGCCAGAATCCTTTACCAAGTACAACAGAAAGAGCAATGATGAATAAAATTGAAGGGAAAGACCAAATAACATTAATAAACCACATAATAACAGCATCAGTTTTACCTCTGTAATAACCTGCAAAAGCTCCTAGAATTACACCGATAAAAATTGCAATACTTTCTGAAATTACACCTACGGAAAGACTTATCCGGCTGCCATAGATTAGTCTGCTTAAAATATCTCTGCCGTATCTATCAGTACCAAGAAGGTAATGCGGTTCAATATGCCAATTGGATTCATCAGCATCAATAAGCTCTTTTTTTGGAATTGATTTGTTTGAGCCGCTGTAATTAACGAAAAAAACTGAATCTTGTGTAGTTTTGATTATCCTTTTAACCGGTATAAAATCAGTTCCATCAAGTGCCTTTTTGACAATTACATTACCTGCAAAACCGGAGGGTTTTGTAGCATATTCCAAAGTTTGATCATCAGGGTCAAAAGGAGCAAGCAGAGGAGCGGATAGTGCAATAAAAATTAATAGAATAAGAGTAAATAAACCAGCCATAGCAAGTTTATTACGTTTAAATCTTATCCAGGAATAATACCAAAGACTACGTGAAGCTTTTTGTTTTTCGGCTTCAGTAAAGCGGTCTTTATCTTTAAAAAAATCATTTTCCTGCATAATTTTGCTAAATATACCGAAAAATCATAAGATTATCAAAACCAATTGATAAAGACAAATCAATTTGAATAAAACAATAAAAATTACAAATTATTGAAATTTTTTTTGAATAAGAGGTGTTACATATAACAGGCAGGCTGCGGGATAGTATCATAAAAGAAACAAAATAGCTGCTCACCTAAACTGCCTCCTGGTGAGGGCAAGTGAAATCGCAGGACTCGCTGATTTCCTCCTGTATTGTTTTCTCCTTTAGAACCCGCAGTTTGCCGATTTTTTTTCATGCTAAACCCGAAAGATATAACTATCTTTCGGGTTTTTATATTTATAATAACAAAAATAGAATTTGATAGTGAAAAAATGTTTATAACAGATATTTTTTTGCCCATACAGCAATTATGTTTCCAACATAAAAGGCATCATTTTTATTGAGCATTAAATGGTCAATATTATCAAGCGAAATGAAGCTTTTGGGCTGGTTTGCCTGAGAGAATAATTTTAAGCCATTTTCAATTCCGCTGTAAGTATCGGCAGTAGAGTGCATAGCAAGATATGGCAAATGGATGCCTTTTTGCAGCTCTGCTGCATTGTATTTTTCAATATCAGCAAAAAATTGCGGTTTAAAATTGAATTTAATACCTCCAATTTCAGTTTCAGCAACACCCGTTTTAATGCTTTGCATTTTTGTATTTCTAAGTTTAATTGACATATTAGAAGGTTCAGCCGGTGCAGCAATAGTAACAAGTGCTTTTGGTGAATATAATTTTGCAGAAGCAAATAAAATGGCTGCACCCCCAAGTGAATGTCCAATTAAGAGCTTTGGGGCAGAGTAATTGCGTTCAAGAAAATTTGCGGCAGATATAACATCATCAATTTGGGTGGTAAAGTTAGAATCAGGAAAGCTTCCCTGACTGGAGCCGATACCGGTCATATCAAAGCGAAGCACTGCAATACCCTGTTTAGTTAAAGAACGGTTAATATTTGCAATTGCTTTTAATTTCATAGAGCAGGTAAAACAATGAGCAAATACTGCATAGGATGAGATATTTTCAGCAGAAGGTAAATCAATTTCACCTGCAAGGGTAATATTTTTTGAATTTTTAAAATTTACTTCAATTGTTTTCATATTACAAAGATAATGAAATAGAAAATTATTTTAACAACCACAGGTTTAAAACATTATCGAAATAAACTTACATATAAAATACATCATATATCCATTGACTTTAAGTATATAATACAATTTATTATTTTACCATAAAATAAATAAAGCTATGTGTACAAACTATGACAGATATATAACAGATAAAGAAATCAAGAAAAAAATGAAATCTTTAAAATATCCCTTAAAAAATGATGATGAGTTCACAGATGAAGACTATAAGAATCTGAAGGAAGGTGATTTACGACTGACCTCGCCAATAATGAGCATAAAGTTAAATGGAATTGCACCTGTTATCAGCATAATGAAATGGTCTATAAACTGGAATCCCAAAATGCCGATTTATAACAGCAGGATTGAAACAATCCGTGAACAGTCTAGGTGGAAGACCATATTCAGCAAAAGCCGCTGTTTGATACCTGCAACATCATTTTACGAATACCGTCCGTTTGAAAATGATCCTCCGGATGTTGTAAAAATTAAAAAGGAAAAAAAGATAAAACGGAAAACCAAGTTCAGAATAAGCGTTAAGGGTGAAAAATTCTTTTTCATAGGGGGAATATTTGTTTGGAACAAAGATTTTAATTACTGCAGTATGATAACAACACCTCCTCATAAAGATCTGAAGAAAATCCCCCATCATAGATGCCCTTTAATTATTCTGTCTGAAGATGCAAAAGAATATCTGGAAGGTGATGCGGGATATCTTATTGACAGTATAAAGAGTTTTACAAATTCAAGAGAATTGGATATAAGCCAAAGCAGTGATTATTAATTTATGAGATTATTTTCAATAAATAGAACCTTTTCGGTATTATTAACATTAATTATTTTTTTTTCATGCAGTAAAAAAGAAAATGAACTTACTGATACTCATTTGAATAAGCCGCTGCGTGAAGCAATTGTTGGTTATATGTCAGAGCCGGTTTTCCGAAATAAGGATTTTGTTCAGCAAATAACCGGCACAGAGGCAGACCTGAAGCTCTACGACCTTGATGAACAAACTTTATACTTTGTAATAAATAAAACTGATTATGACAGCACAACATTAGATAAACTTACAATAGATAAAGGTGCAGTAGAATTTGGATTTGAACAAAATGGAGATGTATTTTTAGGGCAATATACATTAAAAGGCACAGGGCGAAAGCTTTTCCGTTTCCCCAAAAATGATTTTAAACCGGATAGCAATGCAGTTGTTAAAGTAAAATTCAATAATGGTTTTGAATATATACAAAACATGAATGAACTTGCTGATTTTGCAGATGATAAATCAATTTACGGAGGCAAAACCAATTCTGAGATAAAATCAAATAAATATATGGCAAGTCATATAGCTTTTGTAAGCAACGGAATTGAGCCAAGTCTTAAAAGACTTACAGATAAAATAGTTAAGCCGGAGGGAACGCCAGAAATAAATTATCAATTGCTGCTGAATTTTGTAACTCAGCAAATTGAGTACAGTAAAAATGAGGCATACGGAGGATATGAAATTTTAAAACGCCCGAATGAAGTTTTAATGTCAGGCAAATCTGATTGCAGCGGTATGGTAATTCTTTATGCTTCTCTTCTTGAGCAGGTTAAGGCAGATTACATATTAATTTATTTTAAAGATCATATTGCAGTTGGAATTAACGGAAAATACAGAACAGTAAACGGGCTAAGGGTAAAATTTGAGAACAAGGATTATAATTATGCAGAGTGTACTGTGCAGGGTTTTAAAATTGGAGAGACAGAAATACTTGAGAAGGATTTAACAAACAGGATATTATTTATACAAAAACCCGGGAAAGATTCACCATTTATAGATTATAAAACAGGAAAACCGATTACAATTAGTAATGAGTAATAAATAATGAGTAATAATTTTGCGAATATAAAGAATTATAAATAAAAATAAATGTGAGAGGAAGGAAGTACTTTTAAAATGCTTTGTATATTGTTATATTTTAATGACCTTTGCTGCCAGACCTATGGGTTAAATAAATAGATACGGCAATAAGTAAAATACCAATGCTCAGATACAGAAGGTTTATCATTTCTGAATAATGGAAATTTATAGCATATTTAAAAAAAGTAACAATTAGCACCATAATAACAACCTTTGCAATTTTTTCTTTCAGTGCATCAAGGTCGTGAATTATAAGCACACGAGAAGAAGTTTCATCAGTTTCAGCAATATCAATTTTGCTGATAAACAATTCGTAAAGCCCAATGCCAAAGATAAGGAAAACAGTTCCTATGAGATAATAATCAATAGCACCAACAAGATGTGACACAGTAGTTTTGCCGAATTCTTCATACGCCTGCGGTGAGGAAAATGCATGAGAAAACTCACCAATAACACCAAATACTTCAATAGTTCCCATAACAATCATAACCAAAGCAGAAATAATAGCAGAAATAACAGCAAGAAAAACCATATACCTGCTTTTCCAAAGAACTTTTTCAATAAACTGTATCATTTAAATAGTACCCAAATTATTAATAAAAAAATTCATTAGCGACAAAGATAATGATTTATGTTAAAAATAAAAAGAATTTACATATATATGTGATTTTTGTTAACTAAATCTGTTATAAACAATTATTTTTTACATATTGCAAAAATTAAAATATTTTCATATTTTAAGTGAAATTAATTTATATAATAACATCAAATTCCATAAACTAAAAATCATGAAGAAATTTACAACAATCTTCCTGGGAATGCTATTTATTGTTTTGAGCATAAATTCCCAGACAGGATTTAATTCAGTTCATTCCAAGGACGGCAGTTTTGTAATTGCCGTAGGTGATGGAGGAGCAATTTTTATTTCCTATAACGGAGGGCAGGATTTTGGCTCATACCCAAATGCCGGCTCATCAAATTTTAAATCGGTATATTCACTTAACAATAAAATATGTATAGTTGGAGATGCAGGTACAGTTCAGGTAAGTAATAATTCAGGGGTTTCGTATTCAAATTACTCAATAGGCGGAGGTAACCTGAACGGTGTATATTTTATTGATGTAAATACCGGCTGGGCAGTTGGTGCAGGCGGCAGAATTGTTAAGACAGTTAACGGAGGAGTAAACTGGTCAAACCAGACAAGCGGAACTGCTAATGATTTAAACGGAGTAAAGTTTATCAATTCCAATACAGGTTATGCATGCGGAAATAACGGCACAGTTGTTTACACAATTAATGGAGGTACATCATGGAGCAGTTATTCCACCGGTACAACAAAAAACCTGCTTTCAATTGATGCTGTTAATCCAGCAATTGTTGCTACAGGAGCAGATGGAATTATAGCAGTTTATAACGGCTCAAACTGGTCAATTAAGGATTATAAGAGTGTTATAAAACCTGATGTAAGAGGAGTTTCAATGCTAAACGCATCTGCCTTTTATACATGCGGCGGAGGCGGCTTTGTAAATTTTTCAAATGATATGGGAAATACAAGGTCATATCAGGCAAACCCAATGCAGGGATATTTAAGTGATATATTCTTTTATGACGGCAACAGAGGCTGGACAGTTGCAAATAACAATAAAGCAATATTATGGACAAATAACGGGGGTACTACATGGCAGTTCCAAAGCGGGGTATCAGTAACAAAAAGTTATGTTACTAAACAATCATCCAGCGGTAATATAGGAAATCCATTCTGTCTGCATCCAACAAACAAAGACGGAATTTTTATTTTAACAGGTTCAGTTTTAAGAAGAAGTCTTGATAAAGGTGAAACATGGGTAACATTAAACGGTTCAGTTCCCGGCAGTTCATGCCATTCATTTTTTGTGAATGCACAAGATACAAATATGATGATTGCAACAAAGGGATCATCAGGCGGAAGAGTTATTGTAAGCACTGATTACGGAACTACATGGACAAACTCAATTAATCCTATTAATTTAACATCATACGGAATGCCGTTACAGGTTTCACCGGATTCACCAAATTTGGTTTATCTTGCACCTGATAATTCACCAATGATGGTTTCGACAAACTGGGGCGGTACGTGGACAAACTTGAGCGGTGGAGAAGCAGGCGGGACATTCAGAAGTCCCTGTGATGTTATAATACAATTTGATAATCCAAATACTATTATTGTAGGTGATGGTGTTACAGGTTCTGGCTCAGGAAAAGTATGGAAATCAGTTAATGGTGGAATGAACTGGACACTTATCAACACTGTATCAGGTTCAGAAATACCAATGATTGCAAATACATCTCTTGATTTAAATCTAATGTATCATTCGACCTGGTCATCCGGGAGTTTTTGGAAAAGTCAGAATATGGGATCAAATTTTACAAATCTAAACCAGAGCGGTTCACTTTGGGCATGCGATATTGCAAAAGATGACCCGACAGCAGTTACTTATGACCAATACGGTACAAACACATATCTTTCACTTGATGCGGGATCAACATTTACAACATATCCGGCAACCAGCTCACCTGCAGCCGGCGTTTGCTTTATGGATAAAGCAACAGTACTGTTTCAGCATGGCAGCGGTGTTTGTAAACTGAATATTACATACAATGTTACACCGGTAACATCAAACGGGCAGATATCATCAGAAATACCGGCAAAGTTTAGCCTGCATCAGAACTTTCCGAATCCGTTTAACCCAAGCACACAGATAAAATATGATATTGCAAGAGCATCAAACGTAACAATAAAAGTATTTGATGTGCTTGGCAACGAAGCTGCAAATGTTTTCAGCGGTTATTTAACACCCGGAACATATAAAGCAGATTTTAATGCAGCTAAATTATCATCAGGCATTTATTTCTATTCATTAACAGTAGATGGCGTAAAGCTTGAAACAAAGAAAATGATGTTAGTTAAATAAATAGCTTTTAGATTTTACATATAGACCCCGGGTACTGCATCAGCCGGGGTTTATTATTTATATTTTGCTGACTATTTTTAAATAAATAATTATATTAAAAAAATGAAGATTAATTACAGGAAAATTTTTATAGCTTCAACAATTATATTTACAATTTCGTTATTTGTATATTCATTTGCATTTTTTCCGACAGGATATGTTGGGACAACAAGAAAAAATCAGGGAAATTTAGGGTGTATATGTCATCATGATACAGCAAGTGCGATAGTGAATGTTGAAATAATAGGACCGGACAGCATACCAGCAGGAACAACAGCATTATACAGGGTAAAATTAACAGGCGGACCTGCCGTTACAGGCGGATTTAATGTAGCAAATTACAGAGACAGCTCACCGGATACACTTTCTTTAACTGCAGTACCAGGTGATACCTCTATTAGGAAAGAATTATCAGAATTGACTCATACACATCCTAAATTTTTCAGCAATGATACTGTATCATGGTATTTCCAATATACTGCATCTAATATATTAGGATTTGATACACTTTATGCTACAGGCAACAGCACAAATAATGATAATCAAACTGATACAGTTGACAGATGGAACTGGAGCTTAAATAAACCGGTAAAGATATTTACACCAATTGGAATTATAAATATTAGTTCAATTGCTGAAAAATTTTCACTATCGCAAAATTACCCAAATCCGTTTAACCCTGTAACACAGATAAATTTTACAATAGCAAAAACTTCAGATGTAAAAATAAAAGTATATGATGTAACAGGCAACGAAGTTGCTGTGCCGGTAAACAGCAGATTAGCTGAGGGTGAATACAGGATTGACTTTAACGGCACAAATTTATCAAGCGGAGCATATTTTTACTCGTTAATAATTGATGGCAGAAATATTTCAACTAAAAAAATGCTTTTAGTGAAGTAATAATTAAATTAGCGTTGGAATAATATAGATTTAGGGGAGTTTATAGCTTCCCCTTTTTATAATAAGTTTATTCATAAATAAAAATGATTTTCTAACCTATTGCATATAAAGAGAAATGCATTTATATTTAGAATAGAAATTAACTTTTTTTGTAAACTAACAAATCACAAATGAAGAATTATACAAAAATTCTGCTGTTATTAGGTACAATAACAGCAGGTGTACTTTTATTTCAGGCACAAAGTTATAACGGGTACAACTTTGAAGACGACAATAACCCTTTGATTGATAAACCTACCAGAGAAGCATTTTCACATTATCATGCAATGCAGGATGACGGACAACAGGATGTTATTACTGATGCTACTGGCTTTGATAATTACGATGCGGGGATATCATTTGCAGAGCAATATGGTTCTGTAAACCCAATGAATCCGCTCCAAATGTTTTTTGGAGTAAATGGCAGTCCGCAGGATGCCTATAATACAACAAACGGCGGTTTAAACTGGTCACTAGTTCAGCCAGGATATCCCGGGGGAACTTGCTGTGACCCGTGGTCAGCATATTTATCAAACGGATTACTTATTTATGGATCAGGTGTTAGCGGACAGTATATATACCGCTCAACTAATAACGGAAATACATGGTCATCACCAATACTTTCTGTCAGTGGAAATGACAGAAACACAATAGGTGCTGAATTGACGGGAACTGGTCCATTTGCAAATTACCTTTATGCAGCAATTACAGGAAGCGGCGGTGCACCATTTGCAAGAAGTACAGATCAAGGCTTAACATGGACAACAACATACACCGGATCACCGCATAATTTACCCGGAGTAATGATAGCAGTTGGACCAAACGGATCAACAAATGGCGGAAGTGTAATATTAGTTACATCAAGCGGTGCTTCATATAATGCTACATATACTTTTCACCGTTCAACAAACGGCGGGGCTTCTGGTTCATTTTCAGTTGTTTCAAGTTTAACTGTTGCCGGTTACAGCGGTACATATAATTCAGCAGGCAGACTGACTGTAAACAATGCAAGACACAGAACTTATCCAATGATAGCTATGGATAATTCAAATGGTCCATACAGAGGAAGATTATACTTAGTATATTCTTCAAATGAACCGGCAGGTAACGGCAATAAACCTGATATAATTCTTCAATACAGCACTAATTTGGGTTCAACTTGGTCGACAAGAATAAGAGTTAATGACGATGCTAATCCCCAAAATAACGATTCATGGTTCCCAATGATATGGTGCCAGCCCACAGATGGCAAACTTTACATTAAATGGTACGATGACAGAGAAAATCCTGCATCGTTTCAAACAGGAGTTTGGGCAACATACTCAACCACCGGGGGGACTTCATTTGTAACAAATCAAAGAATTTCAAATGCATCATGGACTTATCCCTGTCCTGCATGCGGACCTAACCAAAACTGCTACCGCGGTGATTATGATGCAATGATGTCTAACCCAAAGGTTGGTTTTGCAATGTGGTATGACCCAAGAGGATGCAATTATCAGAATATGGGTGCATATTTCCCTGATTTTGCAATGAAAACAACACCAAATATAGGGATTGCAACAGGTAATAATGACAGCGGTTTTGCATATATTAGCATTCCGGCAGTTAAATTGTATAATGATACAGCTTTATTTTCAGCAACTGTTACAAATCCACCCGGCTCAGGCAGTCTTCAGTTAACATTCTTAAACAGGTCAACACCTGCACTGCAGAATAAATTAACTACATTCCCTGATTCATTAAGGTTAAGGGTAAAAACAGTAGGCGGTGTTCCTTCAGCAGTATATACAATAAAGGTACAGGGTAACGGACCAAACGGAACACCTGTGCATGTAAGAACATTCACAGTAAATGTAGGTTTTATAGGAATAACAGGAAACAGCAATAATATTCCCGAAAAATTCTTCCTGTATCAAAATTATCCAAACCCGTTCAATCCAACAACTAAGATAAGGTTTGACCTTGCAAAAAGCAGTAATGTAAAATTAGCAATATATGATATAACAGGTAAAGAAGTATCATTGGTAACAAACCAGAATTATGAAGCAGGTGAATATACATTTGATTTTAATGCAGAAGGTCTTTCAACCGGGGTATATTTTTATAAGATAGAGACAGCAGAATATACATCAATAAAGAAAATGATTTTGGTGAAATAAAATAATGAACTGAACTTTTTAAGCCCGTTAAAAACGGGCTTTTTTATTATGCAGAAATAATTAATATACAATATGAAGTCTTTTATTAAATTTTTGATTTAATTATATTAAAGCATTAAAGTAACTATTTTTAAAATTAATTTATCACAAATGAAAAATTATTTAAGAACTGCTTTTTTAATGCTTTTTTTTGGTTCAGGGATACTTTTTTTTCAGGGTTCAAACAGCTGGGTAGGCTGGGATGATGACCCCAATCAGGATAAGATACCTTATGAAATGTTTTTAAGAAATATGGATAAACCGCAGGTACACTCCGAACCAACAGTATTTACAAGTTCGGATTATTTTGATAATATAGATGTAGGTGTAGAACTTGCAGAGGGACATCTTTCAATGAATCCGACAAATGTATTAAATTCATTTGTTGCATTTAATTCTGCAGGTTCAGTAGGTGCCTCACCCACAAGCACAACCGATGGCGGATTAAGCTGGATAAAGGTTAATCCTTCATGGGGAAGTACTATGGCAGGTGACCCGTGCACAGCATATGACAGTCTTGGGAATGCGTATTTTGAAAATATGTGGGGTTCAACCATTATCGGAACAAAAATAGCAAAATCCACCACAGGTACAGTTACGTGGATATCACCTGTTCCTGCAGGAAATTCCGGCAATGACAAGAACTGGATTGCAGTTGATCAAACTGCAGGTCCTTATAAGGGAAATGTTTACAGTGCAATGACTAATTCAGGTTCGTGCAATGTTGCAAGAAGCACAGATGGCGGAACTACATATAATATTGTAACATCACTTACACCGCATAATCTGCCGGGGGCAATGCCCTGTGTAGGTCCAAACGGTTCAGTTCAGGGCGGCAGTGTATATGTGGTAACAAATGCAGGTTCATCATTTGCACCAACTTATACGTTTTTCCGTTCAACAGATGGAGGCGGATCATTCAATCAACAGTCACAGGTACAATTTGCAAATTGCGTAGGTGATAATGTAGCCGGAAGAAATTCGGTTCAGAATATGAGAACGCGCCCCTATCCATTTATTTCAGCAGATAACAGTTACGGTCCAAACAGGGGCAGACTATATTTAATATATGCTTCAAATACACCGGTTGGCTGCGGAAATAAACCTGATATATTCTGCAGATATTCATCAGATTTTGGTGTAAATTGGTCAAATGCAGTTAAAATTAATGATGATGCAAATTCAGAACAAAATAACCAATGGCATCCTGCAATGTGGTGCGATAAACAAACCGGCAGATTGTGGGTACAATGGCTTGATTCAAGAAATACCCCAACAGATGACAGCTGTGAAGTATATGCATCATACAGCGATGACGGCGGAAATACATTTATACCGAATGTAAAAATTTCAAATGCAAAATTTAAAATTGACTGCTTAGGATGCGGAGGCGGAGGCACACCTAAATATTTGGGTGACTATAACGGCATAAACTCAATTGGAAATCAGGCAATGTTATGCTGGGCAGATTTTAGAAATAACAATTTTACAAGCACTGTTGCATTCTTTCCGGATTATGCTTTTAAATGCAGAACAACATTAGATAGTTTAGCAGCAGCCGGACAGACAAAAGAATATTATATTGGGGTACCGGGTGTAAAGTTATATACTGGAAGTGTAAAGTTTTCATATTCAATTACAAATCCTCCGGGACAGGGATCAATTACAGTTCAGTTTTTAAACAGAAATACAAATCAGCCGTTAGACTCATTAACATCATTTCCTGATTCAGTTAAAATGCAGGTAACAACGGCACCTGGAACATCAACTGGAAACTTCCAGCTTAATGTAAATTCATTAGGCGTAGGAGGCGGAATACCAAGACATAAGCGATCATTTACAATCAGGGTGCATAATCCAATTGGTATAACACCAATTAGCAGTAATGTTCCTGAAAAGTTTGCTTTAATGCAAAATTATCCTAATCCGTTCAATCCGGTTACCAATATTAATTTTGATATTGCAAAAACAGGAATGGTGAAATTAGTTGTTTATGATATTACAGGAAGAGAAGCTGCTAACTTAATAAATGGTGAACTGCCTGCAGGAAGTTACAAATATGACTTTAATGCATCATCACTTGCAAGCGGAATATATTTTTACAGGTTAACAGCTGGAAACTTTACATCAATTAAAAAGATGATATTAGTAAAATGATATTCTGATTTTTTTTACAAAGCCTGTTAATTGAACAAATTAACAGGCTTTTTTAATGTAAAATAGGGAATATCAGAAATTTAAGATAAAAGACTTAATATAAGTTTGAAATGAACTAAATAGTTTTTTATATTTGCATAACCACAGCAAACGGGAGGATGGGATAATTTTTTCCAGGGTTGCTGAAATAATAAATAAATAACACTATGAAAAAAATTTTATTATTACTGCCGGTTTTATTATTACTGCCGGTATTGTTTGCAGTAACTTCCGTGTTTTCTGAAACTAAAATTAATAAATACCTGCAGGAAGAGCTTCTTAAGAAAACTGATAACAGTTTTATTCCGATATACATAACATTTTCAAGCACACTTGGTTTAAACGATTTTGGAGATATACCGTATGATATGTCAAAAAAAGAGCGAAGAGAAATTGTTATAAACAGACTTAAAAACCACAGTAATATAACTCAATCAAAGGTAAGGGCAATGCTGAGCAACAGAAATAATTTGCTTAGCAATATGGAAATAATGTGGGTTGTAAATGCAATTAAACTGAATGCTTCGCCTGAGTTGATATATACATTAGACGCAGCAGATTATAATGAAATTTCATCAATAAATTTGGATCCCCAATACCCGCCTGAGCTATTAATTGATGAAACTGTAACACCTGCACCTTTTAATGTATTTTCAGCACCAGAACCCGGTATAACATTAATGAATGCAGATGACTGCTGGAGTTTAGGCAACAGAGGATGGGGAGTATTGGTAGCCAATGCAGATGACGGTTTCTGGTGGAAACACCCTGACTTAGTAAAAGGTGTTTGGCAAAATCTGGGAGAAGATGCAAATAATAATGGTAAGACCATTACTTGGGGTTCGGGAACATCTTCAACATTTGATGCAGGTGATATTAACGGAATTGATGATGACGGTAACGGTAAAGTAGATGACCTGATTGGCTGGGATTTTGCAACCAATAACTACAACATTACAACAGCATCACACGGCTCTGCTACGCTTGGGCATGTAGTTGGAGATGGTACAGGAGGAACACAAACAGGTGTTTCGCCATGGGCAAAATGTATTTTAATGCGAAATACAACAGGTGGTTATACAACACAAATACTTACTTTCCAGTATGCATTGTTAATGGGAGCAGATGTTGTAACAAGCTCGCTAAGTTATAAGTGGTATTTTAATCCAAAGCCTGACTACAGCTTGGTAAGGTTAACAACAGATGTTTCATTAGCAGCGGGAATGATACATGCAAATTCAACAAGCAATGACGGAAATTCCAACGGAATTCCGCTAAATATTTCAACCGCAGGGTGTAACCCTGCACCATGGAGGCATCCTGACCAATTGAAAATTGGAAATTTAAGCGGTGTAATTGGTGTAGGCAATGTAAACTGCAACACCGATGTTATTGCCAGCAGTTCGCCTCATGGACCAACGTTATGGGGTAACTGGTCATTATGGAACTCGGGTACATGGCCCTACCCTATCGACGCCAATCACAGAGACTATCCATACAGCAGGATTGCTCCTGTTGAAGTGCCGGATTCAATGGGATTATTAAAACCTGATGTATCTGCCCCGGGAGAGAGTTCAACATCAACTTATGTCAGCTCGGGTTCTGGATACGGCACATTTGGGGGAACATCATCAGCAACACCTCATACAGCAGGATGTCTGGCATTGATGCTTTCAATAAATCCGGAAATGTTACCTGCTGACCTTGACCGGGTACTGGAGCTTACAGCAATAGAAAAAGGCAATCCGGGCAAAGATTACCGTTACGGTGCAGGCAGAATTGATGCACTGCTTGCAACAACCTCTCCTGCCTGTTTAACTGAAGGTGTTAACGGAGGGAGCAACTGGCTGCTGAATCAAACAACTCCTGCAAATGATACGGCAAGAGAGCTTGTTGGATTAAAGCTGAAAAATACTGCATCACCATGGATAGGTTCGTTAAAGCAAATGGTTTTATCGCGAAGCGGTACTGCGGGTGCAAATGATATTGAAAAATTCAGACTGTTTTGGGATGTAAATAAAAATAATACTGTTGATGCAGGCGACAGATTACTCTTTGAAAAGGCATTTGATGTATCTAATCAGATTGTAATGGATACAATTAAATTTAAGATAACAGATTCACTAAGGCATGTAATTTTATGTGCAAAAACAAAACCCGGTGCAAATTCTTCAAATACAGTTGTTCTGGGAATGCCTAATAATACTTATTTTAAGAGTTATTATACAACAATAGCACAAGCTACAAACTTTCCCTACGGCACAACAATAACAGGCACAGGCAATATTGAAACACCTTTAACATTTAGTTTGAAGCAGAATTATCCAAATCCGTTTAATCCAACTACAATTATAATTTATTCACTGCAAAAAAGATCTTTAGTAAATGTACGTGTATATGATGCAATAGGACGCGAGATAGCTGTATTGTTAAATAATATTCGCGATGCGGGGAAATATAATATTGAATTTGATGCAAACTTTTACAAGGGATTAAGCAGCGGAATATATTTTTACAAGTTAGAGGCATTTTCACCAGAAAATAAGGGACTATATTTTAATGATGTAAAAAAGATGATGTTAGTAAAGTAAAAAGGGATATAGAACAATACATATAATAAATAAAAACCCCGTTTAAAAAAACGGGGTTTAGTTTAATATTCAAGTGTTTATCAATAAAACTTATGCTTTAGTGACGTTTCTTGCCTGTAAACCTTTATCGGTTTCTTCAACCTCATATTCAACTTCCTGCCCGTCATCAAGAGATCTGTAACCATCTCCGATAATAGACTTGAAATGCACGAATACGTCCTTACCATCATTACCAGTAATAAATCCGAATCCTTTATCAGCATTAAACCATTTTACTTTACCTTTCTGCATTCGAGCTTTGCCTCCTTTCTAAGTACTAAAATTCCGGCGTTAAAAACTACCAAATCCAACGCCCTTTTAAAACTATTCCCTAAAAAAACAGGGAAATTAAACTGTGACTTCCTCAAATATACTAAAAAATTATTAAATATTAATACCTTAGAAAAAAAAATGTGAGCCGGGGAGGTCTCGAACCTCCGACCCTCTCCTTAAAAGGGAGATGCTCTACCGCTGAGCTACCGGCCCGCCAAAATACTTTTGGTTAAGCTGAATAAACATAGAACGAGCACATCTTAAAAACAAGAGATTCAAAAATACAAGAAAAAATCCAAATTTGCAATTTTTTAAAAAAAAATGCTTAAAATTAAATTAAGATTCTAAAGCTTTAATTTTTGCCTTAGCTGTAAGCAGGCTGTGTTTAGCTGCCTCTTTATCCAATCCCGGCTCTTTTGATGAGAGAATACTTTGGGCATCGGATTTTTCACGCTCAGCGTCAGCTAGATTTATATCATCGACAGAGATAATGCTTTCAGCAAGCATAGTTATTTTATTATCATGAACTTCCACAGTTCCTCCTGAGGTAACAAATTTTTTTGTTTGTTCATCTGCCAAAATGAACTTAAGCGGACCCGGAATTATATCTGAAATAAAAGGGGCATGTTTTGGAAGTATCTGAAAAAATCCTTCAAAGCCCGGCGCAGTAAAACTTTTAACTTCACCGCTGAAAACTATTCTGCCCGGTGTTACTATTTCTAATTGAATCAAACTTTCTGCCATTGAACCTGTTTTGCTTTCTGCTTAAATGAATTAAAGGGTTTTAGCTTTTTCCAAAGCTTCATCAAGATTACCAACCATGTAAAAGGCATTTTCAGGAACATCATCACACTCGCCATTGACAATAGCCTTAAATCCTTTAATTGATTCATCAATTTTAACATACTTGCCTTTTGAGCCGGTAAACTGCTCTGCAACAAAGAAGGGTTGAGAAAGGAATTTCTGCACTTTTCGTGCACGCTGAACAGCAAGCTTATCTTCATCTGAGAGCTCATCAATACCCAGAATGTTTATGATATCCTGAAGATCTTTATATTTCTGAAGAACTTCTTTTACAGATTGAGCAACATTGTAATGCTCTTCTCCAATAACAAGCGGGTCTAAAATACGTGATGTAGATGCAAGCGGATCTACAGCAGGATATATACCAAGTTCAGAAATTTTTCTATCCAATACAGTTGTAGCATCAAGATGCGAGAACACAGCAGCCGGAGCGGGATCTGTTAAGTCATCAGCAGGTACGTAAATTGCCTGAACTGATGTGATAGAACCTTTTTTAGTTGATGTAATGCGCTCCTGCAGAGCACCCATTTCGGTAGCAAGTGTAGGCTGATACCCTACTGCCGAAGGCATACGTCCAAGAAGTGCTGAAACTTCGCTGCCTGCCTGAGTGAAACGAAATACGTTATCAACAAATAAAAGAACATCTTTACCTTCTTCATCACGGAAATACTCAGCAACAGTTAAGCCGGTTAAACCAATTCGCTGACGTGCTCCGGGCGGTTCATTCATCTGCCCAAATACAAGTGATGTTTTGTTTATAACACCTGATTCCTTCATTTCACGCCAGAGGTCATTACCCTCTCTGGTACGCTCACCTACTCCGGCAAACACAGAGTATCCGCCGTGAAAAGTTGCAATATTATTTATAAGCTCCTGAATGAGCACAGTTTTACCAACACCTGCACCGCCAAAGAGTCCGGTTTTACCGCCTTTTGTATAAGGCTCAAGAAGATCAATAACCTTGATGCCTGTTTCAAGCATTTCTTTTTGAGTAGTAAGCTCATCAAGTCCTGGTGCATTTCTGTGAATAGGAAGTTTTTTCTTTGTGGTGATTGGTTCAAGTCCGTCAATTGTATCACCTGTAACGTTAAGTAAACGTCCTAATACTTCGGGTCCAACGGGAATCATAATTGGTGAACCGGTATCAATTACATCCATGCCGCGAACAAGTCCATCGGTAGTATCCATTGATACAGCGCGAACTCTATCTTCACCGAGATGCTGCTGAACTTCAGCAATTAAAACATCATCTGTTCCGTCTGTATTTTTACGGGGAATCTGTAAAGCTGTGTAAATTTCAGGTAAGCTTCCGCCTGAGAAGTCAATATCAAGAACAACACCGATAATTTGAACGATCTTGCCCTTATTCTGCTGATTTTCTGCCATTTATGCTAAAAATGTAATGTTTTATTGATTTTTGTTTAGTATAGATTACAAATATATGAAAATTATAAGAAAGTTGAAAGAGATGAAATGAGTGGGAAGAGTGTGGTGTTTGATTATAGCCACTCCTTTACCCCACTTTTAAAAGAAAAATAAATATGACCTCTCCCCTAGCCCCTCTCCTCAAAGGAGAGGGGAATGAAATCAAAAGCGTTTAACCACAAATTACACAAATTACGCGAATTGTATAAAATTGATTTTATAAATCAAAAGTATTTATAAGCAAAGACGCTAGTGCCACAAAGGTTCATGAACTTCACCCCTAGCCCCTCTCCTAAAAGGAGAGGGGAATGAAATCAAAAGCAATTAACCACGAATTACACTAATTGTGCGAATTGTATAAAATTGATTTTAAAAATCGAAAGCATTTAAAAGCAAAGAAATTAAGATATAGACACAAGATGGGTTTTTCACCTCACATTTACAAGGCAGGCAAGAGGGGAATTATTGCAGCTTTGCGGATTTGAGGATCATAGTGTTAAGTCCGTCGATGTACATATCTGCAAGGTTTTTACTCTTTAGGTAAACAATCTGGTTGTAATAAAGAATTATCATAGGTGAGTCATCAAGTACTATACTCTCCATTTGGTTGTAAAGTTTTGCCCGCTCATTAAAATCAGTCAGCCGCATTGCAAGATCGTAGAGGGAGTCAGCAGCGGCATTGGTATAGTGCGTGTAATTGGGTCCTGCAGGTGAGTGATTTTTACTGTAGAAGAGTGCCATAAAATTTTCAGGATCAAAATAGTCTGCGCCCCAATTACCACGCCAGAAAGGAAGTTCGCCTCCAACCTGAGATGAACGCATAGTTGATGCCTGCATAAAATCAAGCTGAGCATCAATGCCAAGATCCTTAAGCTGTGCCTGAACAGATTCGCCAATAAGTTTTTGGGTATCATCATTTGAAACAACGAGTTTTAAAGAAAGTCCATTGCCGTTTGGATAACCTGCTTCAGAAAGAAGCTGTTTTGCTTTAGCAACATCATAGTAATACCCTTTAAGCTCTTTATTGTAGCCGGGCATACCGGGTGGAATGGGTCCGTTAACACCCGGAGTACCGCGGAATTTTAATACATATCGTATAATTTTATCGCGGTCAATAGCATAATTAATTGCCTGACGCAGTTTTTTATTATCACTTAAAATATTATTTTTGCCTCCGGGTACATTTTTATCAAGTTGTATGCCAAGGTAAACTGTGTTAAGCCATGGCTGTTTAACAAGCTCCATTTTATCTGCATATTCAGGTTTAAGATTACCTGAATCATCCGTTATCTGGCTTAACACCTCAGGAGAAGGTTCGTAGTAATTAAATTTTCCCTGCTGGAAATCAAGAAAGGCAGTTTCACTGGATTTAATGAATGAAACTTTGACGCCATCAAGATAAACCGAAGATTTACCGGCTTTGTTAAGTTTCCAGTAATTTGGATTTTTTGTCATTTCAAGCTCTTGGTCAAACTCCCACTTAACAAATTTAAACGGACCGGTACCAACAGGGTTATATCCAAAATTATCTTTGTAATACTCAACTGCTTCATGGGGATAAACAAAAGTATATTGCATTGTGAGGATACTTAAAAACGGAGCAAATGGTTTTACTAGTGTTATAACAAGCGTGGTATCATTAGGTGCCTGAATGCCGGAAATTTCATTAACGTTGTTGTAATTATTTTTAATGGAATTAATGTACTCAGTTGCACCTTTAACTTTATCACGGAAAAGCCATGACCCGCGTGTTTTAGTTCTGGGGTCGCATAGACGCTGGTAGCAGTACTTAAAATCAGATGCTTTTACTTCCCTGCCTTTAGAGCCGGGGAAACATGGATTATCATGAAAGTAAACACCTCGCCTGAGAGTGAAAGTGTAAGTAAGACCCTCAGGTGAAATTGTGTATGATGATGCGAGGTTTGGTTCAAGATTCATTGCTTTTGTATATTCAAGCAAACCTTCAAGCATATTTTGAAGGGGCCATCCGGTTGGATAATTGCTGCACATAACGGGGTCTAGATTTTCTATTCCCTGAGATTCATTATACCGGAATATATTATCGGTAGTTTCTTTTTTTGAGCAGGAAGTAAATACAAAAGTAAAGGAAATGGTTAATAGGAAAATATTGAATAATTTCATATTGAGAATTTAAGACCCCTCCAACTCCCCTTATAATTTCAGGGAGAATTTCGTTTTATTTACAAAGATAAATGGTTAGCATATAAGAAAAAATTCACAATAAATTACAGTATTAAAAGATGTATCAATAACCAAGAAATTGATTGGAGAATTTAAATATGTTAAAAATGGTCTAAAAATGTAATATTTTAAATACTTGCATACCACTTTTAGGTTAGCATAATATATTAACTAAAAATTATATTTGTACACACAAATATTTATAACTTTAAGATGCAGTATCAGATACAAAAAAACATATTTGTTTACAAATTCCTAAACGGGTTATCACCTGTTGGCTTCAGCAAATATAATATTTGCTATGTATCATTTAAGCCAAAGGAGTTAGCAGGATATTTTGGCAAAATTGAGGGCGAGGATTTCCGTGAAAAATTAGAAGGCAAAATTGTTATAAAGGCATGGAAAGAGCTTCCGCAAAAATTTCCGCTTTGCATACTTGGAGATTACACAATTACACCGGATTCATTCAGCGGGATAGTAATGATAGATATATCGCAGGCATTGGATAAACCGATGAAATATATACCGCGAATAATGGCATCATTTAAAAACCGTTCAACAATACTGCTAAATCAATTCCACGGAACACACGGAAGAGTGTTTTGGGAAAATGCGTATGAAGAATTTGCTATAAACAATGTTGAAACATTTAATAAAGCATTAAGTTTATTGAAGAAAGATAAATGATTGTTGTGCTGTATTATTGTTTTAAATAAAAAGGGCGTTCGGTAGGCGCTCTTTTTTTTAGACCCCTCCCTACCCTCCCCCAAATGGAGGGTTTGTATTTCGGAATTACCCTGCACTCCCCTTCGGTGAGGGGAATAGAATCTAAAAAATTTAACCATTAATTACACTAATTTCGCGAATTACATAGAATTAATTTTAAAAATCAAATGCATTCACACAGAAGTACACAGGACGAAGATGAGAAGGGCATAGAGATACACAAAGCAGGTTTGTTTATCATCTCTGCTTTACAAGGCAGGTCACTGCCCTCCCCGAAAGGGAGGACAGGTATTTTGCATTTAAGCGGCTGTAAACAATGATTTCAGTATTAGATAATTAAACGGCAGGGAGTTTTATTTGAACCTCGCTGCCTTTTCCGGAGGTGCTGTTAATAGTTATTGTACCTTTATGAGCATCAATTATTTTTTTGCAGATAGAAAGGCCGAGTCCAAAGCCGCCTGTCAGGCGGGAACGTGATCTATCAGCACGGTAGAAGGGTTCAAAAATATTTTTAAGATCATCTTCAGAGATTCCAGAGCCAGAATCTGCAAAGCTAATAACAACCTGATTGTTTTGTTTGGCAATATTAATAAAAATTTCACCATCAGAATATTTTAAGGCATTATCAATTAAATTACGGAAGACCACCTGCATTTTATCCATATCAACATTGGAATATATTTTATCAGAAGGTTTTGAAAACTTAAGCCTGTTTTGTTCGTGGTACTCCATAACAGTTTCCTCCATCAATTCGGCAAGATCAGCATTAACGACAGAAATATTTGAAAAACCGGAATCAGCGCGATAGTTTTCCAGCAAACCAGTAATCATACGTTCCATTTCGAGTACATCTTCCTCAATTTTTTCTTTAGATGAACCAACTTCGAGTCCAAGTTTAATTCGCGTAAGCGGTGAGCGCAGTTCATGAGAAACATCTATGAGCAATTGCTCTTTAGATTTGATGGAACTGTTAATTTTCCGTGACATTTCATTTATAGAACCGGCAAGTTCACCAAGTTCATCTTTTCTGTTAACAGGAAGCATTAAATTATAATTACCTTCACCGATGTTTTCAACTGCATGTGAGAGATCTTTTAACGGTTTAAACAGGCTTCTTAACAGGAAATACAGCAGTACAATTATTACAGAAATGAAAATTATAAGAAGTATAATGACCCGTTCAGGTTTAAAAAATCCCTGTGCATCAAATGGTTTAATGATAAATACACCCTGCGGGAACCTGATAACAGAATACGGATCACCTTTGAATTTAACAATAATAGATTCATCTTCATCATATCTTCGGCGGATTTCGGGGTCGCTTAAAATTTCAGAAAGAGTTGGCATATCATCATTAGATGTCCAATTATTACCGGGACTTGATTCAAACCGCATTTCAATTTCAAGATCGTTGCAAATCTGCTGAGCTTTTTCTTTATTTGGCGGAATTCCTACTTCATAAATTAGACTACGCTCCATTCTTCTGGAGAAATCACGCAGGAATTTACGAGGTTTGTTATCACTTGTAATACGGAAAACAAAAAGGACACAAATATTAAGTAAAACCCCGAAAATAAATACAATCAGGATAAGTTTAATAAATATTGAAAGATGGGGTCCTTTGAATTTCAACTAAAAAATGCTCCTTTATTTAATTTCTTCATCAAGGAAGAACATATAACCGATACTGTGAACAGTTTTAATAACCTGTTGGTTATCTTTTTTGCTGCCAAGTGATTTAAATTTATTCCGCAGACGTGAAACCATAACATCAACACTTCGGTCAAAAGACATCCAGGAAATACCGCGTGTATTCTGCATAATTTCATCACGCGAGAGCACCTTACCATTATTCCGGACAAAAAGCAGAAGCAGTTCATACTCAGTAGAAGTAAGCTCCATATCTTTACCAAAATACGTTGCAGTGCGTTTATTTTGATCAACAAGCAGATTTAAGAGATTGATACTTTCATTTTTCTTAAGTTTAAGTTCACTTCTTCGAAGCACAGATTGAATCCTCGCAAGCAATTCGCGTGGTTCAAAAGGTTTAGGCATATAATCATCAGCACCAAGCTCTAAACCAACAACTTTATCAGTAACCTCTCCCCTTGCGGTAAGCATGATAACAGGTGTTTCATGATCTTTCCTTATGAGTTTTACTGTTTCAAAACCATCCATTTCAGGAAGCATTACATCAAGAATAACAAGGTCAAAATGATTGTTCTTCAGCTTTACTAACCCATCTTTAGGGTTTTCAACAGCAGAAGCGATAAAATTATTTTTACCGAGATATTCTTTTAAAAGCGAGTTAAGTTTTTCATCATCATCAATAATCAATATGGATTTTGACATATTCACTTAGTTTAATTATAAAATTAATATTCAGAAAAAAATATTTGTAACTGAAGCAGATTAATTACAGCTACAGGTCTAATTAACAAAGTAAAGGGGGCAAGCCCCCTTAAATTAATTGTATTTAAAAATAGCTATCATTATAAATATTTGCTATTCAAAAAAAATAAAAAAATAAAAGCTGAGTTATTGCTTGTTTTGATTTTCCTTTTCCCATTTATTGTGCATTTGAGATCTTTTCTCACGGAATTCTTTCATTTTATCAGCAGCTTTGTTGCGCTGATCAGGTGTTAATATGGAATGGAATTTAGCCAACTCATCAATCATAAAACTTTTCATTTCCTGCCGTTCGGCATCACGTTTTGAGGAAAGTTCCAGAGCTTTGGTTTTATCAAAGCTGCTGCTGCGGAAAAGATTTTCCATTTCAACAGCATCCTGAGAGCGGTTTTGTTTATTTTCATCCATCTTAGCTTTTATCTCAATTTTTATTTTTTCTACTTCAGCTTTTTGCTCATCATTAAGATCAAGCTCTTTTGAAATTTTACCTATGATAAATCCAACTTTATCATGCCCGCCCCTGTGGTTATCGTAGAAATTTTTTGCAAAACCAAGTGCAGCAATACCCGTAATTACAAACACAACAATTATGGAAATAAGAATTTTCCTTTTGCTATTTGATGGCTTAACTGGAGGATTGTTAGGCGGATTGTTAAATGAATTTACATCTGACATTGCATTTACTCCTTTTAAAGCGGAAATTTCCGCTTAAATTTGATTTTATAATACTTACAAAACTACTTTATATTCTAATTAATATTATGATTTTAATGTAATAATACTGTAAAAAAATGTTACAGTAATCGGGTGATAAATAGTTAGAAAATAATCATTAAAACAGAGCCATTTTTTACTTATCTTACATAAATTTAAAAATATTATAATATGAAAACATTATTTATTGGTTTAGTCTCAATAATTCTATTAGTTAATAATTTTTATTCACAGGATACATTTTCAATTACAGCGGTTGATCCGGTAACGGGGTATGTAGGAAGTGCAGGTGCATCATGTGTTGCAGGCTCAATAATATTAAGTGATGTACATCCAAACAGAGGTGTTATACATACACAGGCATATTATTTATCAAGCAATCAAGTTTATGCAAGAAACCTGATGAATCAGGGACTTTCACCTCAGCAGATAATTGACTCTTTAGTTCTGCATGATGCACAAAATAATCCGACTATAAGGCAGTACGGAATAACTGATTTTATCGGGAATACAGTCAGAACAGCCGGATATACAGGCGTTAACTGTACAAACTATAAAAACCACGTTTGGGACCTACTTTCACTGTTCAGGGAAATATATTATTGGGGCAGCAAATACTTGACTCAATGTACAGCAGATTTATTAATACTCAGGGTACATTTGAACAGAAATTAATGGCTGCTTTGCAGGGTGCCAAGGTAATTGGCGCTGATACGAGATGCACATCAAGGGGCACATCAACTATTTCTGCTTTTATCAGAGTTGCTAAGCCTACTGATCCGCAAAACGGTCCATACTGGTTAGACCTGAATGTAAATAATACACCAGTTGGCAAAGATCCAATTGATTCATTGCAAATACTTTTTAATCAGTGGCAATATACAGGGATTTCTAATAATCAGGGAATATACCCCGAAACATTTTCACTTTCACAAAATTATCCAAATCCGTTTAATCCGGTTACAAACATTACATTTGATATTGGGACACTTTCTTATGTAAAGCTTGCAGTCTATGATATTACAGGAACGGAAGCTGCAGTGCTTGCTGATTATAATTTCCACAGAGGAAGATATACGGTTAACTTTGATGCATCAAATCTTGCAAGCGGAGTTTATATTTACAGGTTATTTGCTGCAGATGTGAAGAATACAGGTAAAAATATTTTTACTGATACGAAGAAGATGATTGTGGTGAAATGAGGGTTGGTTTTTGACCTCACCCCCCGCCTTGGGGGCTTTTTGGGGATACATCGACAAAATCCCGTTGGTTTTTGACCTCACCCCCGGCCCCCTCTCCTATGAGGAGAGGGGGAGAGAGATTTGCCCTTACCTTGACTACCTGACTGCTTGTGCAGTTCTCCTGAAAGGAGAGGGAGTGATTCATTTTCTCGCAAAGACGCAAAGGTTAAAAACATTAAACTACAGACGGTGAAACTTTTTCTCGCAAAGACGCAAAGACGCAAAGGTTAAAAACATTAAATTACAGATATAAAAAGAAATATTAATTATTTATTTTAATGACCTCACTCATGGCATTTCTCCTAAAAGGAGAAAGGGAATTTACGGTAACCTCTCCCCTGCCCTCTCCTGAAAGGAGAGGGGGAATTTGAGATAACCTCTCCCCTGCCCTCTCCTGAAAGGAGAGGGGGAATTTGCGGTAACCTCTCCCCTGCCCTCTCCTGAAAGGAGAGGGAGTGATTCATTTTCTCGCAAAGGCGCGAAGTCGCAAAGATTAAAAACATTAAACTACAGAAATAAAAAGAAATATTAATTATTTATTTTAAGGACCTCACTCATGTCATTTCTCCTGAAAGGAGAAAGGGAATTTGCGGTAACCTCTCCCCTGCCCTCTCCTGAAAGGAGAGGGAGTGATTCATTTTCTCGCAAAGGCGCAAAGACGCAAAGGTTAAAACATTAAACTACAGAAATTGTACGAAATATTAATAGATTAAAAATGCCACAGATATTAACAAATTACATTGAGCTTCATATTTGCAGAAAAACAATTGAGGGTAATAAATTCCTATTGCTAAAACGTTCTGATAAATCAAAAATATACCCGGGTATTTGGCAGATGATAACAGGCACAATTGAGCAGAATGAACATACAAAAGATACTCTGCTGCGTGAACTTATAGAAGAGACAGGATTAACGCCCGTTAAAATTTATAGCATACCCAGAGTGAATACATTTTATCTTGCTATTTCAGATAAGATATGTATGTCCCCAGTTTTTTTGGCAATAGTTGATAAAGAAGAAATTAGGATATCAGGAGAACATTCAGAATACAAATGGGCAGATTATAAGCAAGCGTGTGAAATTATTCACTGGCAAAATCAAGTAGAATCGCTTGAAATAATTAAGCGGTATTTAGATAATGATAAATTGTTTGGGAAACTGTTAGAAATATAGAGCAAGCATGAATTTATTTCACTAAAAGATACAAAGAGAGTAAGTTTTCACAAAGTCCTCCTACGGAGAGACTTTGTGGGAACAAGAGGAAAAAGGATAATTCTATAATAGTGTATGGGGGCAAAGAATGTTTTTGATCACACAAAGACACAAAGAGAGTAAGTTTTCACAAAGTCCTCCTATGGAGAGACTTTGTGGGAACAAGAGGAAAAAGGAAAATTCTATAATAGTGTATGGGGCAAAGAATGTTTTTGATCACACAAAGGCACAAAGAGAGTATATTTTCACAGAATCCTCCTACGGAGATACTTTGTGGGAACAAAAGCTTTATAAATCATTTATCCTAATTATTTCAATCCTATAATTTGGATTATTTGATTTTTGACAGACAATTTTTAATCATTCTAACAGCTTCATCAATGGTTTCTTTTTTAGTTCTGAAAGCAAGAATTGCAATCCGAATTACAAAACGGTTATTGATAACGGATGAGCTTAAAAAAACTGAGCCATCTGCGTGGATTAAATCCATAAGCAATTTATTTTTACTATCCGCATCAGTATTAAACGGATACCAGAAGTAGCTTACAGATAAATCAGGTTCGGGACCTACAAAAAATCCCAGCTCCTGCAGCTTGTTCCGAAAATATTTTACCAACAAAAGTTTTTCTTCAAGGCATGAAATAAACGGTTCAATACCGTGCAATTGCAGTGGCAGCCAAACCCTTAGTCCACGGAAGTGTTTAGTTAATTCAGGTGAAAGGTTGGCAGGACTTTTAAGCAATTCATCATTTAGGGCATCCTGCATATAGTTAGCGGAATAATAATTTGAATGAAGAACAGAAGCGGAATCTTTAACCAAAACAGCGCCAACACCATAAGGCATAAATAAACCTTTATGAGGATCAACAATTAATGAATCAGCTTTTTCGATACCATTGAACAAATGTTTCTTTGAAGTCATTATAAAAAAGCCGCCGTAAGCCGCATCAACGTGGAACCAGAGTTTATGTTTTTTAGAAATTTCGGCAACATCATTCAAAGGATCAACTGAACCGGTATCGGTAGTGCCGGCAGTTGCTGAAATCAAAAAAGGATTTAAGCCATCGGCAAAATCTTTGCGTATTAATTCATCCAAAACATCAGTTTTCATGCGGTGAAAGTCATCTAAAGATACATACCGTATTATTGTATCTTCCAGACCAATTATACGCAAAGCTTTTTGTGTTGAGTGATGAACCTGTTCACCCAAATAAACAACGCTTTTGGGGATCAATTCATTTTTAATTTTATATTTATCTCTGGCTGCGGTAAAAGCAATCAGAGCAGAAATTGAACCGCCTGAAGACAAACAACCAACAGCATTTTGAGGAAATGAGAAAACAGATTTTAACCAATTTATAACTTCATTTTCTATAGCAGCTGCACCGGGTGAGGCAAAATATGCACCGGCAAACGGGTTAGTAACAGCGGCTATAAAATCTGAAAGTGCGGCACTAAAAACACCACCCCCCGGAATATAACCAAGATGTTTACCGGATGCTGCAATAATGCCTGTTTCAACCACTTCTTTTTGGTACAGATCCAATAAGGCAGATAATTTCTTTTCAGAGTTTGTAATTTCAAGAGAAGATGCCTGTTTTTGGCTGAAGCCTTTGGCTTTATTAAGCCCGGAAATAAATTGGTTTGTAAATTCTGCAGCACATTTCAGAAGCTCTGATCTTTTAGATTCATCAGGGTCAAGCCGGGCACTGATTTTATTCAGTTCAGCAATTTTTGACAATATATCTTTTGTATTCATAATAATACTTAATGCTGTTAATCAAGCGGTGTGTTTGATGTAATAGCGATTCTGTTCCATCCGTTAATAACAACAACAGCCATCATTACGGCAGCTAATTCCTCAGGCGATAAATTTTTAGCTGCGTTGTTATAAATTTCATCAGGCACGGGTCCTTGAGAAATTAATGTCATAGCTTCGGTAAGTTCTAAAACAGCTTTTTCTTTTTTGGTAAACAAATCGGTTTCACGCCAAGCACTCAATACAAACAGCCGTTGTTGAGTTTCGCCAAGCTGCAATGCATCTCGGGTATGCATATTTAAACAATAAGCACATCCGTTAATTTGCGAAGCTCTTGTTTTAATAAGTTCATAAAGTTTTTTATCAAGACAGCTTTGCCTGAGATAATTTTCCAGCCCCATCATTGCTTCTAAAGATTTGGGGTCTGTTTTGTAAATGTTAATTCTGTTTTGCATTATATATTCTATTTAAAATTATAAATAATTGTTAATTTTTTGAGTTCTTAATTAACAGAGTTAAATAAGTCCCCAATACAAATGGAAAAGTTAGAGCCAAAATATTAAACTTCATCATTAATAATAACAAAATTACAGAAAATGCTGTTGCAATAAATGCCCAGAGAATATTTTTTAGTTCTTTGCCGGCTAAAGCAATTGCACAAAGTACAGCATTGTAGCTAATTATACCATTTGCTATTGAATCAGCGGTTGTGAAATAAAAAGCTAATATTGCTGCAATTATTGCTCCTAAAATTCCGTATAGACCGGCAATGCGGGAATGAAAAAATACACCAATTACAAACAATGCACCTGAGAAAATATTAGCTTGAAAGATAACCTGCCCAAAACCTTTAACCGCAAATAAATATTTATCAATTTCTGAAGGAACAAGGGGGTTTGATTCAGCCAATAAGCCGGGGTAAATATAACTGACGGAATAATAAATAATCCATGTTACAAGTACAAACGGAAAAGTAAAAGCAGCAATATTTTTTTTGATAAAAAAATTCTGCAGCATTGCTGCTAAAGCTGAACCAATTACAATAATTATCCATGCAATAAAAACCGGCTTAAGGAAAAGCATTACTGCTACACCAACTAAAGCGGGGCTAAAACCATACAATCCGGAATTAATTTCTTTTGTATTATATTTAAGCAGATAAGATGTAAGAGTTCCAGTAATTGCTGCTAATAAGGCAGCCAAACCCATATAAAAAGAACCAATGAAAATACCTGCCAGGAAAAGTATGCCGGTAACAGCATTTTCCTGAAGCATAATCTGTCCAATACCAATTAGAACAGTTTTAAAGATGTTTTTAGTACTTACATATAAAGTATTAACAGGCATAATTATTGTTAATAAAAAAAGGAAGGGAAATTTTCAAGAATCTGAAAATTCCCCTTAATGATTTATTTTTTAAGCATGAAGCTGCTTCAGGAGGAAAATTAGCTGTATTTGCATTTACCTATTCATTAAAATAGTATATATTATTTCCAAAACATATCGTTCCAGGTATCAACAGTTAAATCCTGATGATGTTTTTCAACAATTTGCAGCTGTTCAATGGTTGCAATTTGCTCAATTTTGTTAAATAAGATACGTTCTTCAAACCGAATATGTTTTTCTAATAATTCCTTAATCATACTAAACCGGTTTTGGTTATCTGGATTAGCTTTAATAAGGTTTTTTAAATCCCTGTGTTCTTTAACAGCCTGTTTAACAAGTTCGTCATCATTTCCAAGGATTGGGAACAGATAAATTTCTTCGGTTTCAAAATGCGGTTCGAGGTGTGTATCCCAAAACCAATTGGCATATTTATCAATGCGATCGGGGGATATGTTACGCTTTATCCCCTCTTTCAAATTCCTGCAAAAAACAAGTCCATGATGATGGTCGTGGCTTAAAGACTGCAAAGAAGCATGACGTTTAAGCGGCTTTTGCGGGTTCATTATTTTAACCGGTTCAAAATATGCAGTAAAACAACAGCTTGATTCATAGTTTCATTTTTAGCGGAATAAACCAAAGTGAGGTTTTTAGTTTTTGCAATTGATTTCAGCCGTTTAAGTTCTTTAGATTTATCTTTAAGTTCCTTTTTATACATATCTGTAAATCGCTCAAACTTTTCCGGTATATGCCCGAACCATTTACGTAAATCAGCCGAAGGAGCAATATCCTTATTCCACTCATTTAGCTTTGCATTTTCTTTTTTTATGCCTCGGGGCCACAACCTATCAACTAATACTCTGTAGCCATCATCACGTGCAGGTTTTTCATAGGCACGTTTTATTTTGATATTGCTCATGACAAGCTTTTTTCCAGTTCAATTGATTTGGGGAACAGGATATTGTTTTCCAAATGTATATGCTCGTGCAGATCTTCTTCAAATTCTTTTAGCAAAGCAAAAGTTACTCTGTAAGTATTGCAGGCATCAAGCGGAGGATTATAATTTGAACTGAGTTCAGAAATTTTTCTGTACCGTTCACCTTCGTTATTATGCTCGCTCATCATAGCGTTAATTGGATTTTGAATACTTCCAAAGGGCATATTTGGCATATCATCATCGGGTTCTTTAGTTGCCAATTTTCTGATAACAGGAAAAAGTATAAGTTCTTCTTTTTTCATGTGTGCAGTAAGCTCACCGGCTCCTTCAGCAAAAAGCTGTCCAATTTCAAATAATTCAGGATGAGAGTCTCCATGGACTTTAACTACTTTATTTAAAAAAGGAGTAATTTCCTGAATTTTTTCAGTTACATAGCGGTGATGTTTTTTTTCAATATAATCAGCCAGTAAGTCTAAAGACCAATTTGCATAATCAGCAGCAGTATCTTTAGTTCCTACAACAACATTTTCCAGCTGGCTAATAATATCATCAGAATTTTTCTTTTTCTGAATACAAGCTTCTTCAATACTTCTGTTACCGTTACAGCAAAAATCAATTCCATTTTTCTTGAAAACAGAAGCTGTACGATAGTCTTGTGCAACAAGTTCACCTACGATTGATTCTTTTGTTATATCCATATATATATAAAAATTTAATTACGAAATGGCACATTAAAAGTGTGCTTAATACAAAAATATATTTTGCAAATAAATTTTTCAATGTAATTATTTCTGCAAAACAATTAACAATTAGAAAAACAATTTAAAGTTTGTGATAATACTTTATTTGCGTAAATAACTAATTTAAAAATATTTAACTAAAATAAAAAAAATAACAGCCGGAAAAATATTTTAATCAGAAAATTGTTTAATTAAATATTTTATTTTGAGTTAATTAATTAAATCCCGCCAAAACGGATTGATACCCCCAAATAAAGCCATGCAATACTGATTACAGTAACTGCAATGATATGCCAAGCGAGTCCCCAAATATTATTTTCAGTTAATTTTGGAAAAACAAAAATACGAACCCGAACAGCAATAAAAATGATGAGTGCCAGCAAAATCAATTTTAAAGATACAGCTGTTTGCAGAGAATTAGAAAAGCTGAATAAAGTAACATTGTAATAAGAAAGCGCCATCCAAATACCGGTGATTACCTGCAGCAATAAAGATGGGAAACCTATAATTTCGTACCTTTTTTCGAACGCTCTGATTATTTCAGGATTTTTAGTTTTTAGACTTTCGGGTAAATAGCGTAAGCATAAAATTAAATGCCCGCCTATCCAAATAACAGCACCCAATACATGTAACATTATTAACCATTTAAACATAATACATTTGATTTTAATTTTGAATAAATATAGAAATCACTTCAATGCTATATATCATACAGCTGATTGATAAAAAATATATTGCCATATAATTAATTCAATCATATTTAATTAAATAAAGTTCTAATGACAACGTATAATATTAATTATTCACAAGAATAATATAATTAATGAATCAAAAAATTTATTTTTTATGACTGCATGGTTGCAGTTAATAAATAAGCGATATATGTAATATATTGATAAAAGGAATTTTATATTTAAAAATAAAATTTAGTAAATTAATATTTTTTAAATAATGTATTTTTTGGAAAATATATTTCTTGAAAAATATATTTAAGGTTCAGTCTTGTTTTTAGCTGCTAAATTCAGAAGCGGATGAATGAATTAATACAGATATTTATTAATATGTGTAAAGAAAAGATTAATCAACCCTGTTAATTTCAATACTTTTTAACCAAAAAACATGCCGAGGTCCTGTTTTAATATCATTTTTACATATCAAGATCATCTCTCCCTTAACTTTAATAGGCATGCCATTTTCTTCAAATAAAACAAATACATTTTCACCTGTTGGGTTATTAAAGATTTCAGCCCAAGAAAAGGTAGCTTTGTAGTTATCAGTTGCCCGAGCAACAATATAAAAATTTCTATCTTTATGGTTACTTTGCTTTATTTTTGCTTTTTCTAAAATATCTTTTAAAAGAATACCTTTACAAGTTTTATTAACTTTCATATTCGCACCGCTTTGACAAACAACATTAAAATTTTCAA
>JADZAP010000005.1 GCA_020852705.1 Ignavibacteria bacterium
GCTTGTGAATCCTTTTGATTTATAAAATCAATTATATTTAATTCGAGTAATTAGTGTAATTCGTGGTTAATCGCTTTTGATTTCATTCCCCTCTCCTTATAGGAGAGGGGCAAGGGGTGAGGTCATAAACAACTGACTGCTTTGTAAAGGTCAAGTTTTTAATCAAACATAATCTTTCACTATGCTTTCAGATAGATCAAGATCTTTTTCATGCTGAATTTTATGAGCGTTATTCTGTAATTTTACAATACCAATTTTACTAAAAGCTAGTATAATATAATAGGTCAGGTCAAACTCGTACCACTTAACTCCCATATTTATACTTGCAGGATTGCGGTGATGATCGTTATGGTAGCTTTCACCAAGGAAAAATATATCAAACGGGTACAGATTAGTTGATGTGTTCTTCATTTCAAAGTTTCTGTATCCTATCTTATGCCCAAACCAATTTACAACTACTGCATGTGCAGGATTCATTACTATAGTAATTGGTAATAACAGGAACTGCCACCATGCAGTTGCAAATATTGCATAAAATGCAATATAAGCAATTACCCATAATGCTTTTACCCAGCGTGAATCAGCCCAGCTATCAAACCAGGGCCAGTCAGGCACATCCTTTTTAAAGCGCGGCTCTATTTCAATATTTTCCCAGTAACATGCTGTGTACATTCTGCGGGTATTTTCCATCATAGCAAACATGTTTTTGTGGTTGCTGGGGGAGTGGGGATCCTTTGGCGTATCGGCATAAGCATGATGCATTCTGTGCATTAATGCATAAGCTCTGGGACTCATATAAGTCGCCCCCTGCGTAATAAATGCAAATATATAAAAAAAACGCTCCCAAAACTTATTCATCTTAAATGAACGGTGTGCTGCGTAGCGGTGCTGTAAAAATGTTTGTGAAAATATTGAGGTGTACCATTGGATAATAAAAAAAATGATTATGACCATTGAGTATAATTATAGTAAGCCATTTTTAAATAGAAAACTTATAGTTTAGTTGTAATTTATGTGATTTTTTGAAGAAATGTTTAATTGGTGAGATATTAACACGGCTCCCGTTGCATGCAATATAGTTATATTAGGTATGAATTGAAACTGATTTATAAATTTTATTAGTTAAAAACTTACATTTTACTTTTACTTACTCGTAAAATCTTTTTCTCTGCTTCCAATACAGTCCATATTAGAGAGAAAATTCGAAAGAATATCTATGGAGGGATATAGCTTTTTGGTTCCCCCTCTCCTTTTAGGAGAGAGGCAAGGGGTGAGGTAAAAAATCCCCCTCTCCTTTTAGGAGAGGGGTAAGGGGGTGAGGTAAAAAATCAACCTCTCCTTATAGGAGAGGGGCTATGGGAGAGGTCATAAACAAAAGACTGACTTGTAAAGTTTGGTACGTAGGCAATAACTCTTGCTTTGTGCCTCTGACTTTTTGTCTTATATAAGTTTTGTGTCTATTCTTCTATACCTTTTCGACTTTGCCTGTGAATCCTTTTGATTTATAAAATCAATTATATTTAATTCGAGTAATTAGTGTAATTCGTGGTTAATCACTTTTGATTTCATTCCCCTCTCCTTATAGGAGAGAGGCAAGGGGTGAGGTCATATACAAACCTCCATTGCATCCCTAACTTTATGTCTATATAAGTTTTGTGTCTATTCTTCTATACCTTTTCAACTTTGCTTGTGAATCCTTTTGATTTATAAAATCAATTATATTTAATTCGAGTAATTAGTGTAATTCGTGGTTAATCGCTTTTGATTTCATTCCCCTCTCCTTTTAGGAGAGGGGGTTAGGGGAGAGGTCATCAAACCTCCTTTGCATCTCTGACTTTTTGCCTTATAAAAGTTTTGTGCCAAAGTTACATTTTCATTGCTCTCCGTTCCCTTAAATGCCGGCAAAAATATTATTTTTGTACTGCAATTCTATAGTCCCACTCTACAATATTATACATTGAAAATGCTCACAAATAAAGCTATATTACAACTTACTTTAATTTAAGTAAATGTTTAACAATATGTTGCAGGAATTTCTTGTTCTGCAGCATTATTTTTTATTTAAAACTTACCTGAATATACTATATCTTAAACTTTCAGGATGTAAATTAATTTACAGATTTGAAGGATTTCCCTTCGTTTCTATTAATAATATGTTTAAAGAATTACCCGATAAAATAAATTTTAGTTCACTTGAAAGGGATGTTCTTTCCTACTGGAAGGAACATGATATATTCAATAAAAGTATTACCTCGCGAGAAGGCTCAGAATCATTCACCTTCTACGAGGGTCCTCCTACTGCTAATGGTAAACCCGGTATTCACCATGTAATTGCACGAGCAATAAAAGATTTGATGTGCCGCTACAAGACTTTAATGGGATACCAGGTTTACCGAAAAGCAGGCTGGGATACTCAAGGGCTGCCTGTTGAAATTGAAGTTGAAAAATCACTTGGCATTAAAAGTAAAGATGATATTGAAAAACTTGGTATTGAGAAGTTCAATAAAGCCTGCAGAGATTCCGTTTTTAAATACCTGGGTGATTGGGAAAACCTTACTGAGCGTATGGGTTATTGGGTGAACCTTAAGGATGCATATATAACTTATAAAAATGAATACATTGAATCTGTATGGTGGTCGCTTAAGAAATTTTTTGATGCAGGAAAGATTTACAGAGGTTATAAGATTCAACCGTACTGCCCTCGTTGCGAAACACCGCTTTCAAGCCACGAAGTGGCACAGGGGTATGAAGATGTTAAAGACCCCAGCGTTTTTGTAAAGTTTAAAATTAAATCCGGCAGAAATTTAGACGGCTATAGCTTTTTAGTTTGGACAACTACACCATGGACACTAATTTCAAATGTTGCCCTTGCTGTGGGAGCAAATATCACTTATGTTAAACTGCAGTTTAAGGATTCAGGTGAAAAAATTCTTCTTGCCAAAGACCGCCTGAGTGTTATTAAAGAAGAATATGAAATACTTGGTGAACTGCTGGGAAGCGAACTTGAAGGAACAGAATATGAACAGCTTTTTCCATACATCATACCTGAGGGTAATGCATTTTACGTTGTACCTGGTGATTTTGTAAGTACTGAAGATGGTTCCGGCATTGTACATATTGCACCTGCATTTGGTGAAGATGACTATCAGCTATCAAGAAAGTACAATTTGCCTGTTTTACAGCCCGTTAATGCAAGCGGTAATTTTACTCCTGAAATAACCGATTTTGCCGGACGATTTGTTAAAGAAGCTGATGACGATATAATCCTGAAGCTGAAATCAGAAGGTAAGCTTTACCGTAAAGAAAAATTTGTCCATTCCTATCCGCATTGCTGGAGGTGCCACTCACCCTTGCTGTATTATGCCCGTGAAAGCTGGTATATAAATACGCCAAGCTATAAAGATAGAATGATAGAACTTAACCATAAAATAAACTGGTTCCCGCCTGAAACAGGAAGCGGCAGATTTGGAAACTGGCTCGAAGAAAACCGCGACTGGGCTTTATCACGAGATAGGTACTGGGGCACTCCGCTTCCAATCTGGGGATGTGATTCAGCTGATTCATCCTGCACATGCGGTGTAAAATATATCGCAATCGGCTCAATTGAAGAGCTAAAAGAAAAAGCTGTGAATTTCAGGGAAGTTTTCCCAACAGATAATGATATTGATCTTCATAAACCGTTTATTGATAGAATTAAGGTTTACTGCCCAAAGGGCAAATGTGAAATGACCCGCGTAACAGAGGTAATTGATGCATGGTATGACTCCGGCTCAATGCCTTTTGCACAGCACCATTACCCGTTTGAAAATAAAGAACTTTTTGAGCGTAACTATCCTGCTGATTTTATTGCTGAAGGAGTTGATCAAACCAGAGGATGGTTTTATTCATTACACGCAATTGGTACTTTTTTATTTAATGATAGTACATACAAGAACCTTATTGTAAATGATCTGATACTTGATAAAAACGGACACAAAATGAGCAAGCATGTTGGCAACGTTGTTGATCCGTTTGAAATAATGGATAAATACGGTGCAGATATTCTTCGCTGGTATCTTATAAGTTCATCTCCGCCATGGCGTCCAAAGATGTTTAATACGGATGATATGATTGAGATTAGAAATAAGTTTTTTGATACAATTATAAATACTTACCGTTTCTTTGTACTTTATTGTAATCTTTCAGGCGTTACAATAGATGAGCTTCGCAAAACCGAAATACCTTTTAACGAGCGTCCTGAAATTGACAGATGGATACTTTCTGCATTTGAAAAAACAAAAGCTATGTATATTGACCTGATGGAGGATTATCAGATAACCAAAGCAGCAAGGCTGCTTTCTGATTTTGCAATTGACGATCTAAGCAATTGGTATGTTAGAAGAAACAGAAAACGTTTCCGCTTGCCTGAAAATGATAGCGATAAGTTTTCTGCCTACGGCACATTATATGAAGTATTAACTGAACTGCTTAAATTAATAAGCCCTTTTGCTCCGTTTATTACTGAGCAGCTTTATATTAATTTAACCGGAGAAGAATCAGTTCATTTAAGCTTTATAAAAACTAATGAAGAAAGAATTGATGCAGAACTTAACTATAATATGCATCTTGCAAAACTTATTGTTCAGTTGGCAAGGTTTATGCGGGTTAAAAATGACCTTAAAACAAGGCAGCCCTTAAGGCAGATACTTATTTCTGCAACAAATGATAGTGAGCAAGAAGCAATTGAATTGATGAAGCAGATAATTCTTGAAGAAATAAACATTAAAGAACTGAAGTTTATAGAAAAAAATTCAAATCTCATAAGGCGATCTGCTAAACTTAACTTTAAAGTCGCGGGACCCAAATACGGCAAAGATGTTAAAAAAGTTGCACAGCTTGCAGCAGAACTTCCGCAGGAAAATATTAATGAAGTTATTGCCAAAGGCAATACCGCTTACGGCGGTTATGATTTTTCTATTGATGACCTGTTAATTCACACAGAAAATATTGAAGGCTGGGTAATTGAGTCTCAGGATAATCTTACAATTGCCCTTGATACAAAACTTGATGATATGCTAATTGCTGAAGGTGTTGCACGAGAGTTCATAAGTAAAGTACAAAATATCCGTAAAGAGCGCAGCATGGAAGTTAATGACAGGATAAAAATAAAATATTTAGGTGATAAAGAACTAAACGGAATTATCAGCTCTCAGTTTAAATATATCAGTGAGCAAACAATGGCTGCAGACCTTAAAGCAGTGGATGAAGCAAGTCTTAACGGCTCAGAAGAACTTAATATTAACGGCAGAAACTGCCGTATAGTGATTGAAAAAGTTTAATAAATTACTGTAACTTATGCAGAAAATGGTGATAAAAATCATATATAATCTATTAAAAATTTAACTATATTTGTGCCTGAATTAAAAAAATAAACAGGCAACGCAATTCACAAAGGGTCTAATTAATATGGCGGGTATTAACACAAAAACAAAAAAAACCGTAAAATCAAAAAAATCAGGGGCTAAAACAATTAAAAAATCAGCCCTTAAAAAATCAGCCACATCATTTAAAAACGGAACTGTAAAACCAAAAAAATCGGTTAACAAATCATCAGGAAAAACAACTTCTAAAAACAAAGTTATTAAAGAACTTTCAGTGAAGAAATCTGTTTCAGGTAAACCTTTGGGTAAAACTTACCTAAAAGATAAAGACTTAAAGTTTTTTGCCAAGCTTATTATTGAACAGAAAAATGAGATACTAGAAAATGCCAGAAGACTGCGCGAATCACTGATTGATGAAAACACAGGTGATTACGTTGGCGATAACTCAACCTTCAGCATGCACATGGCTGAGCAGGGTACCGATGAAATGGAGCGGGAAAAAGCATACATGTTTATTCAGCGTGATGAAAAACATCTGTTTTATCTTGAAAGTGCATTGGAAAGAATTGCTAAAAAAACTTACGGTCTCTGTATTTCATGCGGCAAAGCTATAAATAAAGCTCGGCTTGAAGCTGTTCCTATTACTTCTCACTGCATTCACTGTAAACAAAGTTTTTCAGGGTAAGTAATAATTTAGATCTAATAAATAAAAATTTTATGCAAATATTTTATCAATATTGCAGAAATTTAAACGTTTAAGTAAAAGGAAAATTTTTGAGAGTTTTATTCATTACATTATTTGTTGTTATAGCAGATCAGGTTACTAAGCTTTTAATTAAAGGCATAAAAATCCCTTCACTTGGGATTAATCTGCCCGGTATGCCTTATGGTTCATCTAAACCGCTGATTGGTGATTTTGTAAAAATTACTTTTATTGAAAATCCCGGCATGGCATTTGGAATTGATGTTGGACCTAAAATGTTTCTTACAATTTTTACAATTGCTGCCTCCCTTTTTATCTTCTATTATATTTTTAAACACAGAAAAGATGGTATTCTTATACGGCTTTCTCTGGCATTGATACTTGCAGGTGCAATTGGTAATCTTATAGATAGAACTTTTTACGGTGTAATTTTTAATTATGCTCCGCTTTTTAATGGTAAGGTTGTTGATTTTATGCAGGTTGAGTTCTGGGATTTTACTATTATGGGAAGAACTTATACTACCTGGCCTATATGGAACATTGCTGATGCATCTGTTTCAGCAGGTTTTTTAATTATACTGTTTTTCCATAACAGGATATTTAAAACTAATGAAGGAGATTCTATTGTTAACAGTGATGGCTCGCTTGTTTCACAGAATGTTGAAGGCGAATTAAATGCTGAAACATCTGAGATTGTTACCGGAGATAACCTAAATACCTCAAATCAAACTTTATTCACTCCAAATAATAACGCAGCTCAAAATAACGTTACAGAAAATTTCAATTCTTTAAATAATACATCCTCATTAAACGGGAAAAGTAAAATTGAAGATACAGAGGAAAATGGTTCTTCAGGTCCCGGCGGGACAATCGAAGATAAGAATTGATAAATACCTAGCTAATCACATTGAAAATTCTTCCCGTACCAAGATAAAAAATGCT
Organism: Ignavibacteria bacterium; assembly: GCA_020852705.1. Lineage (GTDB taxonomy): Bacteria > Bacteroidota > Ignavibacteria > Tepidaquicellales > OLB5 > OLB5. The sequence goes on from JADZAP010000005.1 coordinate 7,006, forward strand.
ATGAATGATGGCTTTGTTGAAGTAAACGGCAAAAAAATTAAAGCCAACTACGTTGTTCAGCCCCTTGATAACATCCAAATAATTCTTCCCTATTTACCAGATAAAGAAGATGTAAAACCCGAAAATATTCCTTTGGATATTTTATATGAAGATAACTATTTAATGATAGTTAATAAGCCTTCGGGAATGGTAACACACCCCGCATACAAAAACTACAGCGGAACCCTTGTTAATGCACTTATGTATTATATGGGTGATTTAGCTTCAAAACTTCCCCGGCTAAATGGTGATGAAGATGATGGAGGTGATGAACGTGCAGGTATTGTTCACAGACTTGATAAATTTACATCCGGCATTATGGTGGTCGCAAAGGATGAAAATACTCAGCGGAAACTTTCAAAGCTTTTTTCTAAACATGATATTGAACGTGAATATCAGTCAATAGTTTGGGGTAAATTTAAAACTAAAAAGGGGCGGATTGAAAAACCGCTTGGAAGAAACCCAAAAGATCGTAAAAAATTTGCCGTTGTTCAAGAGGGCAAGCATGCGGTAACTGAATATGAAGTACTTAAAGAGTTTGACTTCACTACTCTTTTAAAACTACGGCTTCATACAGGAAGAACTCATCAAATTAGAGTGCATTTGCACTCTGTTGGTCATCCTGTTTTTGGTGATGAAACTTATGGCGGAAATGAACCCTTTGGCATTCAGCTTACTTCAAATCTTAAGGCAAGAATAAACAACTTGCTTGAACTTATGCCCCGTCAAGCGCTGCATGCAAAAGTACTCGGATTTACACATCCGGTTACAGGAGAGCCGCTTAGATTTGAAAGTGAACTGCCTGCCGATATGAAAGTTTTATTGAAAAAGTTATAATAATATATATGCAGATTACTCACATAGCTTTTGATCTTGACGGAGTTTTATTTACTGCCGCAGGTTTTATTGAAAGCTCTTATGCCGATGCAATTAAACTCTCAGGCATAAACCGGGAAGTGCCCTCTGCTGAAAGGATAATTAAAAATTTTGGCAAACCCGGTGCTGATATTTTAAAAGACCTGTTTGGTGAACTAAGTGAATCTGAGCAAACTGCTTACCGAAAACATCTGATAGAAAATATAGTTAATAGAATAATGGAAGGTAAGGGTGAGCTTTTTACCGGGATTGAAAATACACTTATCAGCCTTTCAAAATCATATACTCTTGCAGTTTGCTCAAACGGAAGCGAAGATTATATTAGTACTGTACTTGAGTGCAAAAATATCAAAAAATATTTTATACCGTTATTAACTCTTAACAATACTTCAAGCAAAACAAAATCAGAACTGCTGAAAAATTATCTTATTAAAACTTCCACTGCAGGAGAAAACTGGATACTCTTTGGGGACAGGTTAGCTGATTTAACTGCAGCCAGAAGTAACAACTGTTATTTTATTGGCTGCAATTGGGGATTTGCTGAGCCCGGTGAACTTACCGGCTCTGATATTATTATTAATAAGCCCATTGAAATTGAAAATACCGTTAAAAATTTCCGCTCACTTATTCTAAAATAATTTTCATAAATCATTTTTACAAATAAACATTTTTAATTAAATTACAATTATTAAATTTATAAATTTATAAATATCTGGCTAAATGAAAAGAAGAGATATGTTATTGGGTTCACTTGCAGCAGGTGCATTGTTATCTATCCCAAAACCGCTGCAGATATTTGCTAATGAAAAGAAAACGGCTATTCTTACAGAAGTAACAGGTTCAGGTAATCCACTCAGATTTCCTCCCGTATTTACAAACGGAGGCAATTTAACTCTTGCTCAAACTACCAAACAGGTATGGCCCGGGCAGGATACACAGATTATCACTATCAATGGGTCGTACCCGGGTCCAAGTATTGTTATTCAGAAAGGACAGACTTTCACCGCAAATGTTATTAATAATTTAAGCGAAGATATCACAACTCACTGGCATGGTGTTTCTGTTCCGGCTAATATGGATGGACACCCAAAAGATAAAATTATTCCGGGTGCTTCATATACTTATACTTTCCCTGTTATTAACAGAGGCGGGACTTATTTTTACCATGCCCATGCAGATATGCTAACAGCTAAACAGGTGTACAGGGGCTTTGCCGGATTTTTTATTGTGGTTGATCCCGCTGAAAATTATAATCTGCCTTCAGGCAATTTTGATATTCCTCTCTGCATTCAGGATAGAAGAATTGCCGATATTCCTAACTTTAATTATAACCCGGGAAATTATGAAATGATGTGGGGTATGCTTGGTGATACTGTTCTGGTAAACGGTACTCCTGATCCATATCTTGAGGTCAGCCGTACATTATACCGCTTTAGACTTCTGAACGGCTCAAATGCTAGGGTTTATAAAATTGCATTTTCTGATAACAGGTCATTTCATATTATTGGCACTGATGGCGGATTGAAAGATGCACCGGTTACAGCAACTGAATTTATGCTTGCTCCGGGCGAAAGGGTTGAAATACTAACTGATTTTTCTTCAAATACAATAGGTTCCAATGTAACTCTTAAATCACTTGCTTATACACACGGCGGAATGATGCCTTATAAACAGGGTATTCCCCTTGATATTATTCGCTTTGATGTTGTTAACAATAATTCATCAGGCGGAATTGTGCCCGCAGCATTTGCTCCTATTTCGTATTACAATCCTGCTGATGTTGTTAATACCAGAACATTTACTCTAACTATGAGCCCCTCACCGCCAATGCATAAAATTAACGGTCTTACTTTTGATATTAGCAGAATTGACTGGCAAACTCCGTTATTAGCTCTTGAAAAATGGAAGATTATTAACGGAACTGCTGATATGCACCCAATGCATACACATGATGCACAGTGGCAGGTTCTTTCAAGAAATGGTAATACCAATCTGCCGCCTAATGATAAGGGATGGAAAGATACTGTTAATCTTAACCCCGGTGAAACTGTTGAAGTACTTGTCAAGTTTATTTCATATAAAGGACTATACCTGTTTCATTGCCATAACTTAGAGCATGAAGATGACGGTATGATGCTGAATTTTGAAGTAACTGACCCGATTGGAATACATCAGATTGGCACTGAAGTGCCGCAAAGTTTTGAACTTCATCAAAACTATCCTAATCCGTTTAATCCCGAAACTAAAATAAAATTTGATATTGCACAATCTAACAGCAATTTAACCGCTGAGCTGAAAATATTTGACATTCAGGGCAGGCAGGTTGCCGAGCTTTATAACGGTAACATTAATGCCGGTAAATATGAAGCTGAATGGAAACCCGAATCGTTGCCAAGCGGCACATATTTTGCCAGATTAACGGCAGACAGTTTTTCCAAAACAATAAAATTAGTTTTAACAAAGTAAAGCCTGCTTTATAAAAAATATTCGGAATAGTTAAAGATTAAATAAATCACAAACCACACATAACCCCCTTCAATTGAAGGGGGGACAAGATGCCTGAATATTGTTATAAGCTGCTATTTAACATTAATTATTGATAAACGAAAAACAACAATGGGGGTTAGTTGCATTTAGCTTGAACCTGTTTGTGATTTGCTTTTCCTTCAACAGCGGAAACTAAAATTAAAATATTTTTAATCATTATCGGACATGAAAGTTTTAACATTTATCTAAGATCCCGATTTATCGGGACAAATTGTTCGTGCCTGCCCCGATAAAATCGGGGACGATATTTGTTACATCATCAGTCATTGCTTTAGCCCATTTACCGAATTTTATTGTATTATCTCGTAATGATTTTTTCAGATTCTCATAATGATATCTGCCGATATCGTAAACCGCCTTCAGTACTTTTGGCTGTGTGATATCCGCCAGCTTGCTTAATCCTCCGAAATCAAGGCTCATATCATTCTTTGCGTCATCTATAATTTTTTTGCTGATTTTGTAATTGTGATCCCGTGCCTGGCGGTACAGGTTATTAAAGGATTTATCACTTTCGGTTTCAGTTGTTTCTTCACCTTTTTTTGTTTCCTGGTGAAATGAATTTTCCAGAAATGCTTTTGTATATTTCTGTAGATCTAAAGGTTTATTTTCTTTTATTGCAGCATCTAACTCATTTTTAAGGGTTTCTGCGGTTATTACTGTTTCGATTCCTGTTTCTTTATCTGATCCTGTTTTACTAACTCCCTCAATTCCTCCAGATTTTGTGCTTGCTCCTTGCTCAGTAGTCCCAACCTCTCGTTCTCTTCCAATGCTTCTAATGCCCCCTGTCTCATTGCTTCCTGTATTTCTAAGTCCTCCGGTGTAAGTTCTGTAGATTCGTTCGTATTCTGGTCGTTCATTTTTTAACCTTTCTGCTTCTTTTTTAAATATATTAATTATATCATTATACTTATATGATTTTACTTCTTCAATTCTAATTTTGTTCCCTTTTCCCTTGGTATTATCAAAAACCTTTATCTTTAATTCAGGAAATACTTTCTTCAGTATTTTAATATTATCCGAATTTTTAACATATGAATCTGCCTGCTTTTCTAATTTTATTAAATGACCGCCTTTTGATACACGTTTAAACATATTTTCTGTTATAGTTCCTGGATCTGAATATATAAAATGTATCTCCGCCTCTAACCCCGCTTCTTGTATCTTATTTATCCTTTTTATTGTTTCGTTCACATCAGTTATATTCGTGTCTAAAACCATTTTGTAAGTCTTTGATGTATTTAACTTCTTTGCCATTGTAGTCTTTCCCGAACCCGGAGCTCCAGCTGTTATTACTACTTTTCCCTTTTCATTTTTCTTTTTTAATTCGGTCAACTTCTTTTCAAATACCCTGTCTACAACTTCCCATCCCTTTTTATTAAATTTTTCATCAGGTTTTGTCCTGTCATACCCTTCATCTATGAATAATTCACGGGCTTCATCCTGGCTTATATAATTTTCATTTTTCTCAATATATTCATCAGCCAATTCGTTTATATTACTTTGCGTCTTTGCGTCTTTGCGAGCGTTATCTTCTGCCTGCTTTAATTCTACATTTTCACTTTGCTCAACTATTTTCCTTAATCCGTTTATCCCTACCAACCCTTGACTGCTACTGAAGTATACTAAATAGAGTGAGGTCATTTTGAGTAGTTCTGCCTATTTTTCCCATTGAAACATTTTTTTATTTTTGTGGTATAATTTTATAAATCATCATTAATATTAAAGGTCAAATCATGAATAAACATTATCTCAATCAATTGTTAGTTAGCTGCATTTTAGCAGCACTGTTAATTACCATAGTTTTAATCTTTAACTCTTCTGCTCCGGCTGCTCAAGCTGATAAATGGATTAAAATTACTTTCGTTAAAAATCAGGCTGATAAATCCCATCTTTCTTCTTCTCATTCTATCCTTGGTTGCGGAAATAAAAGTATTAAGTTTTTTCATTCTGATTCTGATATAGTTTTTTTAAATCCTGATATACTTACTGAAAAATACCTCGCTGATTTAAAAAATATCTGCAATAGCGAAAATTATCATATGATATTAGAATAATTATTTTTTCTTTCGTTTTAATATCTTTAAATCTGCTAAACTCAGTTTTCCTGATTCTAATATTAAATCATTATCCGGATTTCTATTATAAAATTTCACATTCCCGTCCTCATCTGTTATAAATGTCTTGTCCCAACCCGTGGATTGTCCCCGGTCTTCGTCTAATCCGCTTGGAACTAATGTCTCAAATACATCTTCTTTGTTCGGATGTGTATGTATTTGAAACCCCCTTATAAGCCAGTCTGTTATTCCCATAATCTTTATTTGTTTGAGTAATTCTACTTATGTATTTTTAGGAAACTTAATTTTATTTTTGTTGTATAATTTTTAAATAATATCTCCCCCCTTGACTGCCTTTGCAGTTTATTAGGGGGAGTACCGGCGAAGCCGGGGAGGGGGTCAATCTTGAATAAAAATTATAAATCTCAGTTCTTAATCGGTTCAGTTCTTGCTTTTATTTTAATTCCCGCTGTTTTATTATTTTCTGATTCTTCTAAAACTGGAAAAGCTTTATCTTCTAAACAGAAATCTTCACATGAGCCGGAGTGGTTTTCAATTGTTGATGGTAATAAAAATTATTCAAATATTTATCTCTTATGTTTAAGTAAAATTAAATACGGTACCGATAAAGCTTCTGTAGATTCCAATCTTGCCCTTATCCGCTACGCTGAGAGTCATTTGCCTAAAGGCGCTGTTGATGATATCAAATCCAGAATATTTACAGGTAATAAAACTTACTTTGAGCAATATCATTACAAAGATGATCATAATTAATTTTTATCTTTTATTTCCGTCCATATCATATTCAAGAAGTTGTCCAATCTTTTTCCTTCTTTTTCCTTTTGTATCCCAACCTTCAAAATCTTCATTTTCTGGATATTGGGTTAAGCCCTGATAATGAGCAATGTAATTTTTTCTACCCATATCTCTATCTGTTATCACTCCTATGTCACCTGATATGCCACTCGGATATGGTTGCCAACCATGTGTATGAATGTTCTAAGCTCTGTATTTTGCTCTGATGTAATGCTGTGAGTTGTGATTTGCTTTTCCTACAACAGCGGGATCTAAAATTAACAAATTTTTAAATCAGTATCGGTAATGAAAGTTTTAACATTAATCTAAGATCCCGATTTATCGGGACAAATTGTTCGTGCCTGCCCCGATAAAATCGGGGACGATATTTGTTACAACACAAGTAGGCTGGATCACGTGAACACGTGAGTTGTGATTTGCTTTCAAATTGTTCGTGCCTGCCCCGATAAAATCGGGGACGATATTTGTTACAACAATGTTTGCAAGAACATCAAATCCTATTCAGTTGTGATTTGCTTTCAAATTGTTCTTTGACGATATTTGTTACAACCAATAAAAAACCTACTACGATGCGAGCTTTGTTGTGATTTGCTTTCAAATTGTTCTTTGACGATATTTGTTACAACATTACTTAATTTATTTGAACAAAAACTCAAGTTGTGATTTGCTTTCAAATTGTTCTTTGACGATATTTGTTACAACTACGAACCTGTTATTCAGAATAGGGCATTAGTTGTGATTTGCTTTCAAATTGTTCTTTGACGATATTTGTTACAACTGAGAGCCGAAGAAAGCCCAGCACGTGCAAGTTGTGATTTGCTTTCAAATTGTTCTTTGACGATATTTGTTACAACACACTATTATCATCCTTATTAGGCCAGTATGTTGTGATTTGCTTTCAAATTGTTCTTTGACGATATTTGTTACAACTTGGAAAAATGCAGGGGCAACCACTGATTAGTTGTGATTTGCTTTCAAATTGTTCTTTGACGATATTTGTTACAACTAAATCCCCAGCTGATATTATAACCTTGTAGTTGTGATTTGCTTTCAAATTGTTCTTTGACGATATTTGTTACAACGGAAGAAGGGGAAGGTTACGCTGCGCTCCTGTTGTGATTTGCTTTCAAATTGTTCTTTGACGATATTTGTTACAACATGGGCGTGTAATCTTGAATACCCAGCATTGTTGTGATTTGCTTTCAAATTGTTCTTTGACGATATTTGTTACAACAATCTCATTAAGGTTATCACCGCCTGCACTGTTGTGATTTGCTTTCAAATTGTTCTTTGACGATATTTGTTACAACTAAACTGGCAGAGCTTATAAAGCACACCAGGTTGTGATTTGCTTTCAAATTGTTCTTTGACGATATTTGTTACAACTCTCTGCTCTGGGTTAATATCTGGGAGCTTGTTGTGATTTGCTTTCAAATTGTTCTTTGACGATATTTGTTACAACCGTTATTATCGCCAAACTATCCTGGCTATAGTTGTGATTTGCTTTCAAATTGTTCTTTGACGATATTTGTTACAACAAATGAAATAAAATTAACCCGTGCAGATAAGTTGTGATTTGCTTTCAAATTGTTCTTTGACGATATTTGTTACAACTCCAGCAATGACATATGTAGTAAGTCCGTTGTTGTGATTTGCTTTCAAATTGTTCTTTGACGATATTTGTTACAACAGCTTTGCCGATCTTACCCAGCTGGTCTATGTTGTGATTTGCTTTCAAATTGTTCTTTGACGATATTTGTTACAACCCTTAGCTCCATCCTTCCAGGCTGTCATGTGTTGTGATTTGCTTTCAAATTGTTCTTTGACGATATTTGTTACAACGCATTGAACAAAGCAGTGACCGGAGAGCCAGTTGTGATTTGCTTTCAAATTGTTCTTTGACGATATTTGTTACAACAACATACTGGAATGCTGAAGCTGTTAACAGGTTGTGATTTGCTTTCAAATTGTTCTTTGACGATATTTGTTACAACGTAGCCCGTCAGATGGTAGCAGCAGGGATGGTTGTGATTTGCTTTCAAATTGTTCTTTGACGATATTTGTTACAACGATCCTTGCAAGGTTAACAATTGAGCAACAGTTGTGATTTGCTTTCAAATTGTTCTTTGACGATATTTGTTACAACAGCTGAGATAAAGATTGTAGCCGTGTATAAGTTGTGATTTGCTTTCAAATTGTTCTTTGACGATATTTGTTACAACTGGTTCCTTATGATGAACTTCCCGAGGAGCGTTGTGATTTGCTTTCAAATTGTTCTTTGACGATATTTGTTACAACTGCGGTATGAATTGATGAGCTTCTTCAAGGTTGTGATTTGCTTTCAAATTGTTCTTTGACGATATTTGTTACAACTATAATAGCCACAGACCCCACAGACCTCAAGTTGTGATTTGCTTTCAAATTGTTCTTTGACGATATTTGTTACAACGTCTTTGTTCATTATTTCAGAGCAGCTCCTGTTGTGATTTGCTTTCAAATTGTTCTTTGACGATATTTGTTACAACAGAATCCAGCTATCGTCATTAAAAACAATATACTTACAGCAGTTTTATGCTTAAAAAAATCGTCAATGAATTAAACCGTATGCTTATTTGCATACGGTTTTTTTATTTCTGTTTAATAAAAATTTAAAAGAGTTCTAACTGCTGAGGAGGTGCTTTTACTTCTTCTTTCTTTCTGCCGTAAAATATCTCAATTTCTCCAAACTGCTGATCAGTAATTCTCAATATACCAACATGTCCCCTTGGAGGCAATACTGATTTTACCCTTTTTACATGTACATCGCTGTTTTCCCGGCTTGGGCAATGCCTTAAGTATATTGAAAACTGAAACATATCAAAACCGTCTTTCATTATACCTTTTCTGAAATTTGCATAGTTTTTCCTGTCTTTTTTTGTATCTGTCGGTAAATCAAAAAAAACAAGAACCCACATAATTCTGTATTCGTCTAATTTCATATTTCCTCCTTTTTATTTGGGAAATATTTATTTAAATATTATGATTCCATTACAGGATATAAAATATTTTTAACTTTTCCTTCAAAGCATTTTGCAACAGATGAAGTTGTTCTTTGCATTGCTACCATTAGCGGACTTTTTTCTTTATCAATAATTACATCAGCTGCAGGCAGCTCAAGCAGTCTTTGTTTTATCTGCTTATTCAACTCTTCCTCCCTTATACCGTAATCTGTTAACTCACATACTATTTTATCAGCAAATGGTCTGTATGGCTCCATTATGTCATCAGCAAGGCAGTAAGCATTATATTTGTTTCTGTGAAATATACCCAATGTAGGCAGTAAACCGCTTCCTGCAAGTGCCCTTGCAGTAACAGCCCTTAAAATTGCATAAGAATAGTTTAGCAGATTGTTTGGAGGAGGTCCGGATCTTGACCTGTAGAAATCAATATTTTCAGAAAATATTGCTTTCCAGTAATAAGCTGCCGCCCTTGCCTCATGCCCGCCGGTATCACCTGATTTAACTTCCGATGCCCAGCTTATCATATTACCTGTTTCCCTGCCTGCTGAACTTAATAAACCGGCTTGATTTAAAATTTTTGCCTTAACTGTTTGCTGCCACAATTGTTTTTTTAAAGGCATTGATGATTCAATCTGTGCTCTGAATTTTTCTGATTGTGTTGAATTTGAATCTAAATTTAAAAACAAACCTGTCGGGTGATGTGTTTTATTGCAAATTACAATAGCTGAATTATTTTCAAGCAATGCATTTAGCAGATATTGAGAAATTGTTACTCCGTAATGATCTATAATTATTACCCCTATATCTTCTATTGGTATTGTTTTGTTAAGGTTTTTTCTGTTTTCATATCTTTTTTCGTAATCTTCATAATCAACAAAGTTCATTTCAAGCTGTTCAGGTTTTAGATTAATAATTAATTGATCCTGCTTACAGCTTAAATAAGCAGGGGAGCCAAAATATAGAGTTTTTTTAATCAACTAAGTTTTACTATTTTGCCTGTTGTAGTAATTTTTATTTTTATCCCCTTGAATGTATTGTATGTCCACCTTATAACAATCGGCTTTTTATCTTTATCAGCTTTAATATTGCTTAAATTATGAATACCTAAAGTTAAGTTGCCATTTACATCAGATTTAACAAATCTATACAACCTATTGCTTAATTCAGTTTGATTGCTCCAGTTTATTTCATCAGGATGATTTTCATATACAACAACTAACTCATTTTGAGACAATGTTAATAATAGCTTGTTATCTTCAATTGTCTGTTTAACTACAGGTTCTTTGTTAATTTTACGTTTAACTGCATCAAAGAATGAAATTGTTTCATATTTTCTTTTACCAGTTTCTTTATTTTCGTATATCGCCATGCAGAAGTTATTCCCAGAGGATACATATAACTTAGTGTTTTCATTTGGTCTAAGCTGTATCATGTTTTCAGCAGGGTCTATCATTCTTACACAGTTTATTGGAATTTTTTTCTTTTTATCTTTGCTCAAAATATATATAGGCATCTTTAAGGCTTCTTTTACCTTTTTTTCACCACCGTTTGCTTCTATATGATTTAAAATGATTTCTCTAATTGCCTTATCAACTATTTTATTAACCTGTTTAATAGTAGTAATATCTATTACTTTTTTTCTAATTACATATACAGGTATTTTAGTTTCGGGGTGCTGTATTTGACCATATAAAGTATCTTCATGCAATGCCCCTCTAACTGAAAATGTCTTCTGAACATTCGACTTTTTTGAATGTATATATTTATTCTTTTTCTTTGATATAAGCCTTTTTTTATTCTTATAAGAAATAAGTATTTCTTTTAACTTTTCTTCTGCATCAACCGTAAATGAGCTATAAGGTATAGGAAAATGGTCTGTTTTCAGTCTGCCAGTATAATCAAAATGACTTGCAGTGCTTAACAATCTTATATTTTCATTAGTTGTATTCGCAATTACAAGCGCATCAATGGCATGGTGTCGGTGGTCATCCCTGCTTTTTTCATTCTTGCCATCAGGGTTCAAGATTTTATTAAGTTCCCATATATTTCTCAGAATGCTTGTTGTCTGGCCGTTTGAAATATACACATCCCGGCAAATAGTTTTTAGCTTTTTTCTTGCTTCTTTTGCTATATATGCATTATTTGTTAATTGATTATTAAGAAAATCATCAGGAATAACTTCCATAGTAAATCTTTCTTGTTTTGCATCGTTAAAATATTTTATTCTTTCCACAAAGTCGTGCAGTTTATCAGGTCTTTCGTTAAACCAAGTTGCTTTCAGCTGCTTGCCTACTTCATTGTTAAATTCTCTTTCGCAAAGAGTTTTGTTAATAAAAGAATCGTCCATGCTCTTACTGTAAGGTATAATATGCTCGATTTCTATTTCTGAGCTGAATAATTTCTCAAGGTTTATAACTTTTCCTGTATATGGCGATATTCTGCCGCATTCCAAATAAAGTCGGTATTTTTCATTATCTGATGGCTTTGCTCCCTGAGCAAACTTCTTAAATTCTTCAGCATTAATATCACTGTTTATTTTTTTCAAATCATTTTCGTAGAACTGTAATTCAAGCCAAAGTTCAAATTTTAAAATATCTGCTTTTGTAACATTTTTCATTTTGAGTTTTTCTTTTAGAAACTCAATATATGCATCTCGTCTCGCTCTTTTATCGTCATTTGCCCGTTTCATTTTTTCACGGATTTTTTTAGGCTTTTTCATCTCTCGGGCAAGTTCAACCCTTATCTTATCTGGTTTACCATGCTCTGCAATAATAGCATTAACAAGCCTGTAGGTTTCGCTTAAAGCCTGCTGCACACTTGGATTTTTTAAATCATCGCCTTTATTTCTTTGTATTTTTTCATCAAGTATTCGTGTTTTACTATCTGTTTCATCATCATATGAATGATGATACCCTGCTAATTCGCAGGCTTTGGCATAATCATACCCTTGTTTCATTAAAGGCAGTATTTTCGTTATTGCCTTAGCACTGATATTTGAATAATCTTGCTCTAATTCAACCTCAACGTAGCTGTTTGCCTGTTCTTTAGTAAGCCCTAACTTATTAATTGCATATTCATATAACCATTCCTCATCATTTGCGAAAAACAAAGTATGCCATAATTTGTATTTTGTTTTATGATCAAGCACTTCAAAATACTCTTTGCCGAAAGCATCAATTAATTTGTGATTTGTTGTGTTCCCTTTAATTTTGTCTGGCATTTCATTAAAAACTGTTTGTTTACTTTTAGGAAATCCTAGCAGTTTCTTTATTTTATCTTGAGAAATTTCTTTACTAATGCTTAAATAATCCGATAGCATTATCTTTTCATCTAAAGTAAGTTGGCTTCTGTATCTATCATCATAAGTAACTCTTAAATTATTTATAGTTTGCCATATTCTGAATTCCTGAAATAAAAAAGAGCTTTTTGGAGCTACTCTTTTATTTGGCTCAAACCTGCATTTACCTACTAAATGCTTCTGTGATTTCAGTGGGCGTTGGTAAAAAATGCAATTGTTTTTTATTTTATTCTTATTTCCATCAGTTAAAATATCAGGATAAAATTTATTCTGAGTTTGCCAAATTAAATCGAATTCGATTTCATATAGTTTTCTATATACAAATCTTGTTCGTATTTTCTCTATTGGCTCATAATGATTATGCCAGTTTTCAATATTATTATTTTCTAGGAATAAGGTATAAAAATACTCCCCAATTGTTCTACAACCACTTTCCTCAACCTTCTTATTTAATTCATTCATTTTCAATTTCATTTCGCTTTTTTCTTTTTTGGCTTCATCAGTCTTTGTATCTTTTTTATTACTTTTAAAACCTCGCCTTTGATTCAATAACAGGAAAATTCTTCCAATTTCCTTTAATGAAATCCTTTCATCTATTGCCTTTTTCCTAAGTTTGTATAAGTCTGTTGAAGTGATTTTTAAAATCATTTCTTCAGTTGGCATCATTCCAAGTTCAAGTAAAACCTTTTTTAGAAGTTTTCGCCTCAATTTATATCTGTCATACAATCTTCTAATTCCCCTTGCGTTTCTTCTTGAAGCATTCTTCGATATTTCAGTGCCGGTCTTTGCATAATCATCTTCATTAACTCCAACAGGGAATATTCTGACACCAATATCTCTAATGTGTTTTCCATCTTCCATTAAGCACCATCCGATTGAATTTGTGCCTATATCTAAACCTAGTGTTGTGCTCATTTTCTATTATATTTGATTTTCACAAAAGTATTTTTATATTTGTAATGAAAGCTTATCACAATAAAGATGATTCTACAGGCGATAAGCCTTGCCCCCAGTTCTTCTAGGGGCATTTTTATTAATCTGTTTATCTTAAACAAAATTTAGATATACAAAATCCCGTTGATATTATTTATCATGCCGCCTCTTACGAATCTCTTATGCAATTGTCTCATCAAATTTAGAAACTAACCATTGTATATGATAAAACGATTTCCGTTCTGAATTTTACTCAATAAAAATTCAATATCAATTTTTCGATTTGCATTCTCTTTAATATATCAGTATCTCAAGATAATAAATAAACCTGATAATTTCTTCTTTTCCCCCAGGCATCTGTTCTAGGCTTCACTAAGGGTATTTCTATTCCCTTTTCTTCACCAACACCTTTTTGGAATGTTAATACTCCTTTATCTATTATTTGATTTTCTTTTATTGAAGTATCTCTTAATGCCCAGCCAATGCTATGGCTGCCTAAATCTAATCCAAGTATTTTTCCCATTTTGTTTTTAGTTTAAAATGTTTAAATTTGTAATGTTGTAACAAATATCGTTGAAGTTTACTTTTTGTAAGACTTCTCACAATAAGGCTATAAGCCGAAGATTTTAAATCTTAAGCACTGCGTATTCCGTAGTGCTTTTTTTATATCCAATAGCAATTTCTTTTCAAACAAAAAAAGGGTAACGCTTTAGCGTAAGTACTAAATGTTAACCCGCATAGTTTTATATCCCTTAAAATTGTAAATTTATTTGTTTAAATCAAGTCATTGCAGTGCTGTTTTTTCATTATTTTGTTAAATATTGCATTTACTGCAAAAAAACTTACGTGAACCTTTGTGTATCTTCGAGTGTTTATGTTCTTTTGTATATATTTTAATCTATTTACTTGTAAATGCTTTTGATTTATAAAATCAATTCTATAAAATTCGTTCCCCTCTCCTTTTAGGAGAGGGGTTAGGGGTGAGGTCAATAACAAACTTCCTTTTAGATAAGGGGATATCGGTCCTATTTTGTAAATACCTGCCTATGCAGATTTTTGGTGAGGAAGTGTCATAACCGAATATAATTCGTTCCCCTCTCCTTTTAGGAGAGGGGCTAGGGGTGAGGTCAATAACAAACTTCCTTTTAGTTAAGGGGTTATCGGTCCTATTTTGTAAAGACCTGACTTGTAAAGATTAGTTAATATACAAACTCCCTATCCTTCGGGGAGGGTAGGGAGGGGTCCAAGCTTCACCACACCAAGCCGCCATCAACACTCAGCACAGCACCGTTAATAAAATTTGCATCATCACTTGCTAAAAATAAATATGCTTTGGCAATATCTTCCGGCTTTCCAAGCCGGCCGAGCGGTGTTCTTGTTCTTATTTCATCCAGTATTTTTTGCGGTACTTTATCAATCATACCTGTTTCAATAAATCCGGGTGCAACAGCGTTTACTGTAATACCTTTTCTGCCAAGCTCGCGTGCCATTGATCTTGTTAATCCAATAACACCGCTCTTTGATGCTGCATAATTCACCTGACCAAAATTTCCGTATTTACCAACAATTGAAGAAGTATTAATTATCCTTCCGTAATTCTTTTCAGCCATTTTTAGGGCAGCATATTTTGACATATTAAAAACCCCTTTAAGGTTAATATCAATCACCTTGTCAAAATCTTCAGTTTTCATCTTCATCAAAGTTGAGTCAGCCGTAATACCCGCATTATTTATTAAAATATCAGGTCCGCCAAATCTATTTGCTGCTTCATTAATACAAAAATATGCCGATGATTTATCAGCAACATCTGTTTTTAAAAATCTGCAATTTTTACCTAATTCTTTGGCAATTGCATTGCCGGCTTCATTTATATCTGCAATTAAAACATTTGCACCTTCACTTAAAAATAATTTTACTGCCTCAAGCCCAATTCCGCTTGCCCCGCCTGTTATAATTGCCGTTTTATTATGTATTTTCATTTGCTGTTATTTAATGTTTATAATATAACTTTGAAAATTATGTAATTGTATGTAAATATTTGTAACACAGAAACTTCATTAGCAAAAAATTTATTACATATTAGTAGTTTTCAGTAGTAAATGCCGTGTCAACTTCCTTTCCAAAAAGTTATAAATTGTGTATTTTTGAATAATTAAACGGTAAATATTGAATAAGAAAGTAAAGATAATTGCTGTATCTCTTGTAGTTTTGGTTGTACTTGGTTTAATAATTGTACCAAAATTTATTGCTAAAACAGATAAAGCAGACGATAAAAAACAATCGTCTAATCAACAGTCACAGCAAACAGCAGTAGATGTTTATGTTGTAAAACTGCAGGTATTGGATAACGATATTAAAACCATAGGTAACATTAAGGCAAACGAAGAAGCTGAAATACACAGTGAAGTATCACGAAAGATTAGAGGTATATATTTTAAAGAAGGTACTTATGTAGGCAAGGGTTCAACTTTGTTTAAACTAGATTCAGATGACCTAACAGCAAAGCTGCGCCGGCAGCAAGTTGATGAACGGCTTGCCATTACAAAGCTTGAAAGAGAAAAGCAATTACTTGATAAAGGGCTAACCTCTCAGCAGGAGTATGATGTACTCGAGTCAACATTAGAACAGATAAGAGCTGATCAGTCAATTACAAGAATTGATATTTCAAAAACCTATGTGCGTGCACCGTTTTCCGGATTAATTGGCTTGCGTAATGTAAGCAGGGGAGCTTATGTAACTCCGCAATTGGTTTTAACAACCATGCAGGATATTAGCAAAGTTAAGATAGATTTTTCTATACCGGAAAAATATATCTACTTCTTTAAAAAAGGGCAGAAGATAAATTTTATGGTTGAAGGAATTGATGATCAATATGAAGCAGAAATTTATGCTTTTGAGCCAAAGGTAGAAAATAATACAAGAACTCTTGTTCTAAGGGCAATAACAAATAATCCGGGTAAAAAACTTTTGCCGGGTACTTTTGCAAATGTAACATTTCTTGTAAATGAAAATAAAGATGCAAAAATGATTCCCTCTGAAGCATTAATACCAAAACTGAAAGGACAGAGTGTTTACGTATTAAGAGATGGTAAAGCTGTTTTAACTGATGTTGATATTGGCGAAAGAAATGAATCTTATGTCCAGATTATTTCTGATAAAATAAATTCAGGCGATACAATAATTATTTCTAATATTTTAAGATTAAGAAATAATTCTCCTGTAAAAGTAGAAAAAGTTAACTAACTAATTACCCATAAGAGAAAATAATTAATGAGCTTAAGTGCAATATCAATCAGAAGACCGGTTCTTTCAATTGTATTTTCTCTTATTATTATTATTTTCGGGGTTGTATCTTTTACATTTCTTGAAGTTAGGGAGTATCCCGGTGTTGATCCTCCAATTGTTACAGTAACTACAAACTATCCCGGTGCAAACTCAGAGGTAATTGAAACCCAGATTACCGAACCGCTTGAAGAATCATTAAACGGTATTGACGGCATAAAAAGTTTAACATCCCAAAGCAAAGAGGGCTCCAGTCAGATAACCATTGAGTTTACCCTTAACCGTAATCTTGAAGATGCCTCAAATGATGTGCGTGATAGAGTTTCCAGAACATTAGGTACTCTTCCAAAAGATGTTGATGCACCTATTGTTCAGAAATCTGATGCTGATGACTCGCCAATTATTTTCATGTTTGTGCAGAGCAATACACGTAATATTCTTGAAGTTAATGCATTTGCCAATGATGTTGTGAAAGAAAGATTGCAGACTATCCCTGGCGTAAGCTATGTAAGAATTTGGGGCGAACGCAAATATGCAATGAGAATGTGGCTTGACCCCGAAAAATTAGCATCCTATAAACTTACCCCAATTGATGTTAGAACTGCACTTGAAAAAGAAAACGTTGAGCTACCCTCTGGCAGAATAGAAGGTGATAAAACCGAACTAACCATCAGAACTTTAGGCAGACTTAAAACTCCCGAAGAGTTTAATAACCTTATTATTAAGGAAGTTAACGGCAGTTTGATAAGATTTAAAGATATTGGTTTTGCTGTGCTTGGTCCCGAAAATGAAAGACAATCATTAAAACGTGCCGGATTGCTGGGAGTTGGTGTTGCTGTTACTATGCAGCCCGGAGGAAATGCTATTGAAATTTCGGATGAATTTAAAAAACGATTTGAACAGCTTAAAAAAGATATTCCCGCAGATTATAATATAGAAGTTGGTTTTGATTTTTCTGATTATATCAGAACTACAATTTCTGAAGTTGAAGAAACAATTTTTATTGCTTTTGCTCTTGTTATACTTATTATATTCTTATTTCTGCGTGATTGGCGATCTACCATTATTCCAATTGTTGCAATACCAACATCAATAATATCCGCATTTTTTATAATGTATTTAATGGGATTTTCTATAAATGTGCTTACTCTTGTTGGCATGATACTTGCAATTGGTTTGGTTGTTGATGATGCAATTGTTGTTTTGGAAAATATTTATTCCAAAATAGAAGAGGGGATGAATCCGTTTGAAGCTGCTTTTAAAGGATCTAAAGAAATTTATTTTGCTGTAATTTCTATTACTATTTCACTTGCAGCAGTTTTTCTGCCGTTATTATTCATAGAAGGAACGACCGGTAAATTATTCAGAGAGTTTGGTGTTGTTATTGCTGGCTCAGTACTTGTATCTGCATTTGTTGCATTAACACTAACACCTATGATGAGCTCCAGACTTCTTAAAGCACACAGCAAGCATAACTGGTTTTATAATGTTACTGAACCCTTTTTTGTTAAAATGATAGATACTTACCGGAAAATGCTTTTATCCTTTATGAAAATAAGATGGGCTTCGTTTGTTATAATATTGGCAGTAGGTATTCTTATATATTTCACAGGTTCATCATTAAAAAGTGAGCTTGCTCCGCTTGAAGACCGTTCAAATATTCGTATTCAGGCAACAGCACCCGAAGGTGCTACATTTGAATACATGCAGAAATATATGGATGACCTCTCTGATCTTGTTATATCAACTATCCCCGAAGCACAAACACCAATTTCTGTTACAGGTTCAGGGGGGCAAACAAATACCGGTTTTGTTAGTTTATATATTGTGCCCCCTGATAAAAGAGAAAGAACACAGCAGCAGATATATGATAATATTTCTAAGGAAATGAACTCTATAACAGGTATCAGGACTTTTCCCTCTCAACCGCCAACAATTGGTTCAAGATTTGGAGGTATGCCGGTTCAGTTTGTTCTGCAAGCACCAGATTTTGACAAGCTTACTGAATATATGCCTAAATTTCTTGAAGAAGCTAAAAAACAGCCAGAGCTTCAGTTTGTTGATGCTAATTTAAAGATTAATAAACCCGAAATAAATCTTTCAATAGACCGGCAAAAAGCATCTGATCTTGGTGTATCCTTCAATGATGTTGCCTCTACTCTTCAAATTGCATTCGGAAGTCAAAGATTTGGATATTTTATAAAAGAAGGCAAACAATATCAGATACTCGGACAGGTTACACGGGAAAAACGTGATAATCCGTATGACTTAAAGTATTTATATGTTAGAAATAAAAACGGTGACTTAGTTCAGCTTGATAACCTTGTTAAACTTACCGAGCAGGCAGCTCCAACTACGCGATACCGATATAACAGATATTCATCTGCAACTATTTCAGCAGGATTATCACCGGGTTATACCCTTGGTGATGGTATTGTTGCTATGAGAAGAGTTGCAAAAGATGTTTTGCCGGAAGAATTTAATACCTCACTTGCCGGACAGTCAAAAGATTTTGAAGAAAGTTCTTCAAGTCTTCTTTTTACATTTGTTTTTGCCTTAATAATAATTTATCTGGTGTTAGCTGCGCAATTTGAAAGTTTCGTTGATCCTTTTATTATACTCTTAACAGTTCCTCTGGCATTATTTGGTGCACTTTTATCACTTTGGGTCTTCAATATGACTCTTAACATTTTCAGCCAGATTGGTATTATTATGCTTATTGGACTTGTTACTAAAAATGCAATTCTTATTGTTGAGTTTGCCAATCAAAAAAAGGAAGAGGGACTTAACATTATGGAGGCTGTTAATCAGGCAGCAGTTCAAAGATTCAGACCTATCATGATGACAAGCATAGCTTCTGCTTTAGGGGCACTGCCTATTGCTATTGGTATTGGTGCAGGCAGCCGTGTTTCGCTGGGTGTTGCTATTGTTGGGGGACTTATATTTTCAACTTTCCTTACTCTTTTTATTGTTCCGGCTGTTTATACTTATCTTTCAAGGCACAAAGCAGCTGATCCTGAAATAAAAAGAATGGAAGAAAAAATTGAGCACGAAGATGATATTGCAATTCAGCACTCTTAATTAATATACTTCATGCATCTCAAATTAAATGATCTTTTATCTTCTAACCTGATAATTTGGTGCTTCTTTGGTAACAATTACATCATGCGGATGTGATTCTTTTAATCCTGCATTGGTAATCTCAATAAACTTTGCGTTTTTCTGCAGCTCTGCAATTGTGGCACAACCGCAATATCCCATTGCGGCTTTTAAGCCGCCAACCATCTGATAAATTACATCGCTTAGCGGTCCTTTATACGGAACCCTGCCTTCAATTCCTTCCGGCACCAATTTATTCAGCTCTGCATCAGCATCCTGAAAATACCTGTCACCGCTTCCTGCTTTCATTGCTTCAATTGAACCCATGCCGCGGTACATTTTAAATACTCTTCCTTCATAAAGCACTTTTTCGCCTGGTGATTCTTCTGTGCCTGCAAGCAAACCGCCTACCATAATACAATCAGCACCCGCAGCAATTGCTTTGGGAATATCACCGGTTTGCTTAATCCCGCCATCTGAAATTACCGGAATTTTATGTTTAGCAGCTTCTGAAACCGCATTAAATACAGCACTAATTTGCGGCATCCCAACTCCTGCAACAACACGGGTTGTGCAAATTGAGCCGGCACCAATCCCGACTTTTACTGCATCAGCGCCGCATTTTATCAGGTCAAGTGTGCCTTCTGCTGTTGCAACATTGCCGGCAATAACATCAATATCAAATTTCCTTTTTATCTCTTTTACAATGTTTAATACCCCTTGTGAGTGTCCGTGAGCAGTATCAACTACAACAACATCTGCACCTGCTTTTACTAACTCACCAACCCGCTCAATAGTATCAGGTGCTGTGCCAACTGCAGCTCCGCATAAAAGTCTGCCGTGTGAGTCCTTTGCAGCAAACGGATGTCTTTTCCGTTTAATTATATCTTTAAAAGTTATCAGCCCCTTTATAATATTGTTTTTATCCACAACAGGAAGCTTTTCAACCTTGTACTTCTGAAGTATCTTTTCTGCTTTTTCTAATGTAGTGCCAACAGGTGCTGTAACAAGGTTTTCTTTTGTCATCAACTCTGATACCATTGTGTTTTGATTTGGCTCAAACCTCAGGTCACGGTTTGTTAATACCCCAATAAGTTTGTTGCTGTCATCAACAATTGGGAAACCTGAAATCTTATACCGCTCCATCAAACGGTTTGCATCGCCAACAGTTTGGTTCACCTTTAATGTAATTGGGTCAAGAATCATTCCGCTCTCCGACCTTTTTACCCTGTCAACCTCAGATGCCTGCTTTTCTGCTGACATATTTTTGTGCAGAATACCTATACCGCCCTCGCGTGCCATTGCAATTGCAAGCTCTGACTCCGTAACGGTATCCATTGCCGCCGAAAGAATAGGCGTATTTAATCTTATGTTTTTTGTTAAACGTGCTGAAATATTAACGTTCCTTGGTAAGACCTTTGATTTTGCAGGAACCAGCAAAATATCATCAAAGGTAATTGCTTTTGTGATTATTTTTGTGTGTGCCATAGCAAATATACACAAAAAATCTTTAAACTAAAAACCCACAGAATCAGTCATAAAAATACAAATTTCATCATATCACTTTTATACTCAAATTTGCTGTGTTTTTTATTTATTTTATTTATACAATATACAGCAAATATACCAAATTCATGTTTTAACCATATTTTACCCTTGTAATTGCAATCCTTTTTTTCATAAAGATTTGATGAAAATTCTCTTAAACTTCCTGTAGACACAACTGCATTGTGTAATTAATAAAAATTTAGAGTTATAAAACATGAAAAAACTTAAAGAATTATTTGTATTATTTTCCTCCCGTTGTTGGTGTTCTCACCAACGACATTCATAGGAAGTTCACCAACAACTATGAAATAAAAAAAAATTAATATAAATAAAAACAGGGCAGAATTACTCTGCCCTGTTAATTAAAAATTCCTAAAAAACTACCTTATACGTTTTTTATGCCTGTTCTTCCTCAGTCTTTTTTTCCGTTTATGAGTTGCCATTTTATGGCGTTTTCTTTTTTTACCGCTTGGCATTAATGCTCCTAACTATTATATTTTTTATTTATTATAAATTTATTTTCTTTTAAATTCTTTATTTATTTCTTTTTCTCAAGCAATGAGTCATTTACAGCTTTTTTAAATTCCTTTGATACTTTAAACATCGGTACAAATCTTCTGCCAAGCTCAACCTTTGCTCCTGTTTTTGGGTTTCTGGCAATTCTGGGCAAACGCTCCTTTACTTTAAAAGTACCAAACCCGCGGATCTCTATACTTTCCTTTTCTCTAAGTGCTTCAATTACGCACATTATGAAACCTTCAACAACTGTTTCGGTTTCAACTTTGCTTAAACCCGTTGCATTGGCAATCTTATTGGCTATATCTGCTCTTGTCATAATTTATAAATATTAATAATGTTCCTGTTTAATCTATTTTATGGCTGAAACTTATACTGCAATACCGGTTCATCAAAAAGTTTCCCTTTTATATCAGTTACATCCTCAATTTTGCTTCCAAGCAGTTCCTCAAAAAAAGAAAATTTCTTTTTTTCTCTTACAATCCTTGGTTCACCTTCAATCCCTGCCATTTTACTTGTAATGCGTATGGCATCTTCAAATGTACCAAGTGAGTCAACAAGACCATATTCTTTTGCCTGCAGACCTGTAAACACCCTGCCGTTTGCATATTTAAGCAGGGTTTCCTTATCCATTTTCCTTTCCTTTGCAACTACATCTAAAAACTGTCCAAAGCTGTTATCAACTACATCCTGAAAGTATGCTTTATCAGAATCATTCATCTGCCTGAAAGGATTACCTGCATCTTTCAGGTTACCGCTTTTAATAACGGTCTGATTAATACCAAGCTTATCTGCCAAATCTTTTATGCTTATAAACTGTGCAATTACCCCTATACTGCCGGTAAGTGTTCCCGGATTGGAAACTATTAAACTCGAGCCAACCGCCACATAATAACCGCCGCTTGCTGCAATTGCACCCATTGAAACAACAATTATCTTGCCGCTATCGCGGGTTTTTTTTACCTCTTCATAAATTTCCTGCGAAGCCGCTACACCGCCTCCGGGTGAATTTATCCTTAAAACAATTGCTTTAATTGATTTATCTTCGCGGTAGAGTTTTATTTGCTCAACAATTTTATCGCTGGTTATAATAACATCGTTAAGCTCTACAATTGCAATTTTATCTCCGTTTCCGCCTGTTACAAATTCACCGCCATCTCGTTTTATTGCATTTGCAATTGCAAAAAAACTAATTGCAACAATTATCATTGCCAAAATAAATAACGAAAGAAATATTCCCCAAAACCATTTTGATGAGTTATCTTTTTGCACCTTTGTAACGGTAACAGTATTCTGAACCGGACGGGTTTGGTTATTTTGGCTTTCCTGCTCCAATTATTTATTTTCTGATTTTAACCGATCGCGTATCTTAATGGCATCCTGTGCTTTATCATTCATTCCGAGGTTTGCATAAACCTGAATAAGCAGTTCATAAGCATTAAGTTTATTATCTTTATCACTTGAGTTTGTAAGCTCTTCTAAATAGGGTAGTGCAGCAGTATATTTATCTTTATAAGAGGCATCATCAGGGTTTGATTCCCTCATTTTTTCACCCCACTTTAAATTAGCAAGACTGATATTATAAATTATAACTTCATAAGCTCCTGAACCTTTATTAACCTTGCTTAAACCGTTTGTGTATTCATTTATAGCACCTGCATAATCTCCGGCTTTTTCTAATTCAACACCTTTATCAATTGTTGGCTTTACAAGTATAGTGTTTATTCTGCCGTTCAATGCACTAATGTTATCCTTAACAAATGCGCTATCCGGCTGCAGAGCATAAGCAATTTCAAAGTTATTAAGTGATTCCTGAAATTTTTTAATTGCATCTTCATCTTTACCAGTTTTTGAAAGTTTCTCACCGTCTTCATATTGTTTGTAACCTCTGTCATACATTGTTCCCCATGCTTCAGTCAGCTCATTTGAAAAAGTTAACTTTCCAAGCTTTCTGTACTGATCCATTGCTTCTTTAACGCCTGTTGCGTTGCCAAGCTGTGCTCTTGACATTGCAAGGTAAAACCATGCTTCTTCATTTGTTGGATTTTGTTTTGTCTCCTTTGCAAATTCAGTTTCTGCTTTTTTATAGTCGCCCTGCTGATAAGCTAATTTTGCTGTGGTTTGCTCTGCTGTAGAGCAGCCGCCAAAATAAAACATAATACCTGTAAGAAGAAAAATTACTGATAAAATTTTTGCTGTTCTCATACTTATTTTAGATGCCTCCATATTTATTTATATTTTTTCTTGTAATCGCCTTATTTTTAAGCACTTAAATATACTCAAAAAAAAGTATTTTTAAAAGTTGAATTTTAATACAAAATTACTTAAATATTGATTTTTTAATGCTGATTTATTGATTTGTTAGCTTTTTTTTGCATTATTGAACGTGATAATATGTATTCAATTATAAAAAATAAAATTGCACCGGCAAGAAAATACTGCCATAAATCACTGCCCGTTCTGTTTGCTGAAATTGATGCTGTAAGGGGTCTGGAATTTTCAATAACGTTTGCTTCAATCTTTAATTTATCATTGAATAATTTTTTAATTTCATTCGGGCTCATTCTTTCTGTACGCGATTCTTTCTTATCAAAATTTACCGGAACTTCCATTGTGCCGCTATTATTCCCTGATATTGTATATACAGAATTTGTTCTGAACATATTTCCTGTATTTATCATACCTGTATTTTCTTTCAGAAATAAATTGTTTATGTTACCGTCCTTATTTTCTGATTGGAATTTTAATGAATCTCCTGAGATATTAAATGCAGCGGGTTCAATAAAATAATCTTTGCCTGCAATTGCAGGTGCTATGCCATTCAGGTTTGAAGTGTATAAAATTGTTCTAATTGTTACA
The DNA here is from genome assembly GCA_020852705.1 of Ignavibacteria bacterium. GTDB lineage: Bacteria > Bacteroidota > Ignavibacteria > Tepidaquicellales > OLB5 > OLB5. The sequence goes on from JADZAP010000005.1 coordinate 31,872, forward strand.
GGCGAAAAAATATTTTGTTTCGGGAAATCTGACCAGCTTAAATCGGGCGGTACAGCAAATATTATCATTTTACCTTTCCCTTTTGTGCTTTCAGTCATAAAATTAGTACCGTTAGTAAGATTAATTATTGAAAATGAATTTTTTCCGGTTCCGGGTGAATATCCCTGAGTTATTTCGGGTGATTCAACCTGCCGGCTTTGGTTATCCCCTGAATTTTTAAATATACCTTCAAACACAGGGTGCATTAAATCAACCTTATCAAATTTTACTGCTGATGAATTAAATTTATTATTTATATATGGTATGTCAAGTTTATTCATAAGGATATTGTTATAATTTGATATATCAGTTAATGCCCCCGGGTATAAAATAACTCCGCCTCCTGATTCAATATAGTTGTTTAACTTTTCTGCTTCCTGTTCATTAAATGCAGGTTTGTTTATAATTATAACAGAATTGAACTTAGTTAGATCTTCATTGCTTAATGAAGCTGAATTAATTTCTTTGATATTAAATGCTGTTGTAATATCCGTACCGGGTGTAATTTCTTTGGATGTATTTAAAACAATTTTAAGATATTCAGCATCAGATAATTGATTTGCTGCAATTAGTATGTTTACTTTTTCCGGAATAAAAAATACAAAGTTCTGCTTGTTATCACCTGATATTTCATCATCAGAAATATCATTCTGCACCAGCTCTGCTGAACCTGAAATATATCCTGTATGCTCTGGTTTTACTATAAATTCAGCATCAATAATTGAATTTGCCGGAACATCTATAACCTTTTCCTCATGGTTTGTGCCCATATTTAAAACAAGACTTTTGTTTAGGGAGTTAAAATTATTTTGGTTATTAACGGAAATTCTAATTTTAACAGGGCGGTTCTTTTCAAAAATTTTTGTAACTATATTAAGAGTATCAAGTGATATGTTATTTGCTTTTCTCGAGCCGGTAAGAATTATATTCCAGTGCAGGTTATTGTTGTTTTGTGATGAAAGTGCAAGCTGACTATTAAATGCTGATTGCTGTCCATCTGTTACAAAATAAACCTCCTGTATGCTGTTAGATGCACCTTCTAGTATAGCATCAGCGTAAAATTTTATATCATTTATATTCCTGGAAATTTCACTTGTTTTTAACTGCTGAATTGTATCTTTAAGTTTTGAAATATCTCTTACCGGTATAAACGAACGCGGCTCATTAATAGATGAAGCTAAAGCAAAATAAATCTCATCGTTATTGCCAAGTGCATCAATTATTTCGTATATTTTTCTTTTACCGTTTTCAAAATCACTTCCGTTCTTATCCCGTGACTGCATGCTGAATGAGTCATCAAATATTATCAGCACAGAGCTTTTTGCTTTATTAAACGGAGTCCCCAAAAAGCCGGTATCAAACGGTTTTGCAAACATCATTACTAACAGAATAATAAAGGCAATTCTTGCCAATAAAATTAATAACTGTCTTAGCTTTATCTTTTTGTATTTTGATTGCTGTATTTCCTTTAAAAACATTAAGGTTGAAAATTCTACTTTCTTTGTCCGTTTAAGGTTGAAAATATGTATAAGTATCGGAATTGATACAGCTGCCAAACCCCATAATATTACCGGATTTAAAAATGTCATTAATCAGATTTTATATTCTGCAAAGCTATAAATTATTTATAATTATTGAACTTGATTAATTTATACTTCATTTTATACTTCATTTTATGTTTCATAAGTTCCGTTCTTTTTTAAAGAATTATGATTGAATATTTAATAAAAAAACAAGGTTAAATTTTTAAACCTCTAAATTGTATATTAAATTGCAATTTTATTAAATAAAAATTATTTTGCTGTTTATACATATAAAAAATAATTACATAAAATAAAAATATGGATCAAAATAAAATTACTTCATTAGAAAAAGAAAATCGTGTTTTTAAACCAAACCCGGAGTTTTCTAAAAAGGCATATATCAAATCGCTTTCTCAATACAAAAAAATGTATAATGAATCCATTAAGAACCCTAAGAAGTTCTGGGCTAAAATTGCCGGTGAGCTATTTTGGTTTAAAAAATGGAAAACTGTTCTTAAATGGAAAGCACCGCACTCCGAGTGGTTTGTTGGCGGTAAAACAAACATGAGCTATAACTGCATCGACAGGCATTTATCGGGCTGGTGCAGAACCAAAGCTGCTATTATTTGGGAAGGTGAAAATGGTGATACTGCTGCTTGGACATATCAGGAACTGCACAGACAGGTCTGTAAATTTTCTAATGTGCTAAAAAAAATGGGAATTAAAAAAGGCGATCGTGTTTGTATCTATATGCCTATGATACCCGAAATTGCCGTTGCAATGCTTGCCTGTACCAGAATTGGGGCAGTACACTCAATTGTTTTCGGCGGATTTTCTGCCTCAGCAATTGTTGATAGAATTAACGATGCAAAGGCAAAAATGATAATCACCGCTGATGGCGGATACCGACGCGGTGCAATTGTGAACCTGAAAGCTAATGTGGATAAAGCAATGCCCGACTGTCCTACTGTTGAAAATGTTATTGTTGTTAAACGTACAGAAAATCAAATTGATTTCAATATTAAATATGACCACTGGTACAACGAACTTATGATGAGTGTAGATGATGATTGCCCTGCTGTACAGCTTGATAGTGAACATCCGCTTTATATTCTCTACACCAGCGGTACAACAGGAAAACCAAAAGGTATTTTGCATACAACAGGCGGATACATGACACAGAGTTATATTACAACTAAATATGTTTTTGATTTAAAACCTGAAGATATTTACTGGTGCACTGCAGATGCCGGCTGGGTAACAGGGCACTCCTATGTGATATACGGACCACTGCTTAATGGTGCTACAACATTAATGTATGAAGGCGCACCTAACTTTCCCAACCCTGACCGTTTTTGGGAAATAATTGATAAATTTAAAGTGAATATTTTTTATACCGCCCCGACCGCAATACGTGCATTTATTAAATGGGGTGCTGAGTGGCCCTTAAAGCATAAACTTAATTCTCTTCGCCTGCTGGGAACTGTGGGTGAACCTATCAATCCCGAAGCTTGGATGTGGTATCATAAAGTAATTGGTAAAGAAAAATGTCCAATTGTTGATACCTGGTGGCAAACCGAAACCGGAACAATTATGGTTACTCCACTGCCTGGTGCTACACCAACAAAACCCGGTACAGCAACTCTGCCGTTTTTTGGCATTCAGCCCGAAGTTGTTTCCAAGGATGGAAAAGTATGCAAAACCAATGAAGGCGGGTATTATGTAATAAAACATCCATGGCCCAGTATGCTTCGCACTATTTGGGGTGATGATGAAAGGTATAAACGGCAGTATTGGTCTGAATTCCCCGGACTTTATTTTACCGGTGATGGTGCAAGGCGTGATAAAGACGGTTACTTCTGGATTATGGGCAGGGTGGATGATGTTATAAATGTCAGCGGTCACAGAATAGGTACAGCCGAAGTTGAGTCTGCACTTGTTGCACACAATAAAGTAGCCGAAGCTGCTGTTGTTGGCAAACCTGATGATTTAAAAGGTACTGCCATAGCTGCATTTGTTACTCTTGAAGGTAAATATAAGCCAAGTGAAGAGCTAAAAGTTGAGCTTAAGCAATGGGTTACAAACAGAATTGGTGCACTTGCTAGACCTGATGATATTCGTTTTACCGAAGCACTGCCAAAAACACGCAGCGGTAAAATAATGCGCCGCTTGTTACGTGAAATTGCTGCAAAAGGCTCTGTAAGCGGTGATACTACCACACTGGAAGATTTTTCTGTGCTGGAAAAACTGAGAACCGATGAAGAGTAATTTTTATTGAAATCATTGAGTTAGTTTTGCTGTTATTATTGTAAACTGATTAATTTTCATTCAAGATTAAGAAAATTCCACCTGTAATTATTTTATAATTTATGTTTGATGACGAACCTATAATATTAAAAGCTGAATTTAATCCTATAGTTAAAACTTATATTATATTATATATTTTTGGCTTATTGTGTATAACTATTATTGGTATTCCTTTTGCTGTTATATGGATATGCGGTGTTGGTCAGTGGTTCAGTAAACATTTTTATGAAAAAATGTTCTGTGCACTTACTGAAAAACATTTAAGATTCAGAATGGGTATATTATTCACAGTTGATAAAACCATTCCGCTTGAAAATATTCAGGATCTAACTTTTTACGAAGGACCTGTTCTTAGGTATTTTAACCTGGCAATGCTAAAAGTTGAAACCGCAGGACAGGCAGAACATTCCGGAAATCAAATGAGGCTAATTGGAATTATAGATGCACATAATTTCCGCAAGCATGTGCTAAATCAGCGTGAAATTGTTAAATTAAATATGACTGCCGCTAATAAAAATAACCCGCAGGTGATTCTGCTTGAAAAAATTTCTGCATCTCTTGAAAGAATTGAAGCAAATTTAAAGAAATGACTTAATTGGCTATCCTTTTAAAGTCAATATAGATTTTTTAAAAATTTCAGCTCATACCCCTGCAAAAACTATATAACTTACCTCTTAATTTTCTTATTGTATTTTTCCTCAGGAATATTTGTGATTAGTATTTCAAAAGTTCATTCATTTACATATTATTGCAGGCTAATTGATTTTCCGCTCTATTGCTTTCTTTCGTAAATGAAATGCTGTGTTTTATATTTATTTATAAATAAATTCTTTTATTATGAAGAGATATTCTATTGAATTTAAATCATTCCTGTTTCTTGTTTTATTGTTATGCTCGTTTAGTTCCTTTTCACAAGAGCAGTTTAATCCTGTTAATGATGTTCACAGTAATGATCAGGTGCAGATTGATAAGTATGCTTTTGAAACTGCACTTAACAGTGCTGACCGTACTATTACCTTCCTTCAGTGGGTAATTGGAGTTTTTTCGGGGGTTATTACCATCCTTTTTGTGATATTTAAATACCGCGATGAAAAATCACTTGAAAAAAACAGAGATGAATTGCGGCTATCACAGGAAAAAATTGAAAAAATCAGGTATGAATTACTAGATGAAGAGCAGAAGTTAAACTCAACACTTCAGCGGCTGCAAAAAATGACAAGCGACTATGAAAGCAAAATTGAATACATTGAAAAGAAAATTCAAAGTCTTGAGCAAAAAAGTGATGAACTAGACAGAAAAACCGATAACATAAACGAAACTAACATGTATTTTTCAATTGCATATAATGCAGTTGAAAACGGCAACAATCAGGAAGCTGTAAATTATTACACCAAAATAATTGATTCAAAACCTGATGAACATACATTAAAAACTGTACTTAATAACCGTGCTATTGCATATCAAAACCTTGGCAAAAGCGAACTTGCTTTGATGGATTATCAGCGGGTAATTGATTTGGACCCTGCACATCCTCAATCATACGGCAACAGAGGTAATGTGTACGATGCTTCAGGCGATTATATAAAAGCGGTCAATGAATATTCCAAAGCAATTGAACTTAAAAATGATTATGCAGATGCAATTTACAACAGGGGATGTACCTACCTAAAATTAAAAAATTATGAAATGGCTGTTAACGATTTTAAATCATTGCTAAAAATTTCTCCCGGTGATATTGACGGAATGTTCAATCTGGCGGAAACATACTTTTTAACCGGGAATTTTGATGAATCAAAAAAAGTAATTGATCAATTAAACTTACTGAACTTGGAAAACGGGAATGTAACGGTTTTAAAATTCTTTGAAATGCTTTATAATATTGCTGCCGGCTCAAAATTTATTAAATCGGATGATTTTAAAAATTCTGTTTCTGAAAACGGAAAATTAAAGTGGAATATTGCTGATTTAAAAGAATGGGCTTTAATTTCAAATTCACTAAATGCTGATAAGAAAAAACAGCTTAAGGAGTTGTTTAAAATTGCTGAAAGTTAAGATTTTTTATATAAAAATTAAATTATTCGGTTATGACACAGAACGAACTCTATCTTGTATTAGGTGCTAATGGTCTTGTTGCATTCACAATGCTCCTTATCGGGCTTATATCATTAATCAGGGTACGGAAATTTCTTTCGTCTGCTGTTGAAACAAAAGGTGTAGTATGTGAATCCGTTTATAAGGGGGCATCAAGTAAGGGAGGCGGATCAATGTATTCTCCCAAAATAAAATTCTCTGATTCAATGGGTAAAGAGAACGAATTTACAGAAAACTGGTCAACTAACAGACCTGATTTTAAGGTTGGTGATGAAGTAATTGTGTATTATGACCCTCAAAATCCGCATAAAGCCCGCCGAGGCGGCAAAAAATGGAAATTTTATTTTGTTGCATGGCTTTTTGGCGGATTAGGTATTTTATTTTCTAGTTTGATAATTTTAACTATAATTTTACTTATTGTTTTAAAGGTTAAATTGAGAACCGCCTAAAATATTTGATTTAAATAAAACTTTCTTAATAAAGAATAAAGTTCACTGAAAAAAAAGTTTATGGCTGCCTGAAATTTTTACATCTTAATTTCAATTAAAAAATCTTAAATTTGTAAAATTTATTATTTGTTTTTATTTATGAAATGGATAGAGTTATTATAATATTTGCGGCAATAAGTATTTTAATGTTTGTTGCTTATATATTTTTCATTATTAAAACTTCCTATGATGATGAAAAACAAAAAAAACTGGATAAGATAAAACAGAACGGTTCAAAAGAGCAAATTTAAGTTGCTTTTTTCTGATTAATTAGCCAAATTTAATAGTCTGTTTTTGTGTTTTGCTTTTATTTTTGTATCTAATGCTAAGTTTTTAAAAATAAAAAGGAAACTTATTTAAAGTTTCCTTTTAAAATTTTTGCTTTTTTAAAACTTATTTCTTTTTTTCCTGAAGTTCTATATCTGGTACCTTTTTTAAATCCAACAAGTAGCTTGGGACCGATCTGAAAATATAGTCCCATAAAGGGGTAGATACACCGTAAGCAGTTTGTTCATCTTCATAATGATGACGTAAATGATAGCTTCTTAAAAATCCGCCAATCTTTCCCTTCAAATTTATATGATGTGTTGCATAATGGATGGAGTCATAACTCACATAACCAAGTACAAACCCTGAAAAAATTATCAGGTAGTAATTTCCAAATGCCAGCATAAACATATAAAAGAAAAATGCCGCCAATGGAATACTTACAAGCAATGGCATTACAAGCCTTGTTGCATCTCTTGGATAGTCATGATGAATTCCATGAACAAGAAAATGTATCTTTTTGCCTGTTTCAGTTTTTGGTTCATAATGGAAAACCCACCTGTGGATAACATATTCAATTAAGGTCCACAATAGGATACCTGCAAAATATGCTAAAATTCCTTTAATCAACGGTACTAATTGAAAGCCGAAGTATGCACAAACAAGTAAAACTGGAACATAAACCACAACCGGAGTAATTGGATGGATGTGTGAGAAATATTCAAGAAAACTATTCTTAAATAATGGTATGGTTTCGTTCTTATTGGAAACGTACTTTGACTTTGCCATTTTTTTTAATATGATTATTTACAAATTTACAAAAATATGATTGAATTTTCAATAAAACTATGATTAATATCTGCAATTTATGAAATTAAAAAAGTGGAAAAAGCTTGCCACTGAGCTAAAATTTACAAATTATTGGTGGAGTTATAAGATTGATAAATATACACTCCCTAATGGTACTGAAGGTGAATATCATTATGCTTTTACGCATGGTTCTGTTTTTATAATTCCTGTAACAACAGGTGGTAAAATTATAATGGTTGAGCAATATAGATATCTAAACGACAGATTCAGTATAGAGTTCCCCGGCGGCGGTGTTAAGAATGAGGACGGACATGATTTGCAGGCAGAAAAAGAATTGGTTGAAGAAACCGGATTTAACGGTGAGCTAAAGTATGCCGCTATGTTTAATCCTTTTAACGGAGTTACAAATGAAATTTGCAAAATTTATATTGCAAGGAACTTAACCTGCAGTAATATGTTTAAGAAAGATAATTCAGAAGAATTTATTTTGCATGAATTTACTCCCTCGGAAATTGATGAAATGATAAGCTCAAACATTATTTATGACGGGATGACACTTGCAAGCTGGGCATTAGTAAAAAACAAATTATAAATTTTTAATAACAATTAATAAGAGAGATATATATCAATGAAATTACTTTTAATTATATTATTTATTTCAAGTTCAATATTATTTGGTCAGCCAAAAGATACAAATTTTGTTTTGGACCTGAATTTTGACGGGAATGAAGAAAATATCAGTTTTAAATATGACCCTGATAACATGCAGTTTATCCTTTCTGCAAACAAATCAACTGTTAACGGAAAATTTTCTGAAAGTTATGATGCTGATGTTAAAATTATTGATATTAACCGTAACGACGGTTTAAGAGAGATTCTGGTTTGTGGTTATGGTTCTAGCGACCAAATTGATATGTATTTTTTTCAATATATTAATGGCTGTCTAACTGAGTGCGGGCATCTGCCTTCAAATTTTAGGATTGAAGTTACCGGTAATTCAGAAATTACCGAAAATGCCTGGATGGGGTTTTGGACAGCAAAACTGAAATATAAATTTGATACACGTAAAAAAACTATTACTAAAATTAATGAAGAGTTTTACGAAGTCGCTCAGGAATGTGTAACTAAAACCTCGTTCAATCTTCTGAAAAACAAAGATGATAATTCAGAAATTTCCGCAGTTTTAAAGCCGGGCACAAAATTATTTATTATTAAAGCAGATATTTCACCGGTATGTAACTATGAAAACGGCGAACCGGATAATTATACCTGCGATTGGTATTATTTTAAAACTCAAGATGGCAAGTACGGGTGGTGCAGATTGAAATTGTTTCAAGATAACGTAGATGGACTTATTTGGGCAGGGTAAAAATACAGATATATTAATACTATAAAAAAAATCCTATTTTTGATATATTCAGGATGAAGGAATTGCTTAAGGGTGATTTAAAGCATTTTAAAACGGCTTTAATTAAAGTTTACCCTGTAACATTCCGAAGGCTCTTTAAATATTGGCAATTTACACTTGCCGGAATATTTGCAATTATCTCAGCATTTTACCTTGACCTTCCGGTAAGAGATTTGGTTAAATCTCTTAACGGTGAATTTTTTAACGCGGTTTTTAATTTTGGCAGATGGTACGGAAGCGGAATGCCTACCATTTATCTGTTTTTTGGTTTATATTTGTTTGGCCTTATTTTAAAAAAATACAAATTTCGCAAAACTGGACTGCTTATTTTAGAATCTTACCTTTTTTCCGGACTGGTTACACTCATCTTAAAATCAGTCTTTGGTAGGTTCCGCCCTTATACCAATAAAGGCGATTTTGCTTTTTACGGCTGGAACTTGTCAAACAACGATATGTTTTCTTACATATCAGGTCATGCTGCAGTATCGTTTGCTCTTTCAGCAATATTGGCATCAACAACTGAAAATTATTATCTTAAAACATTTTATTATCTGCTTGCAGTTGTAACTTGCCTCAGCAGGATTTATCATAACCAGCACTGGTTCAGTGATGTTTTAAGCGGAGCAATATCCGCATACGTTATCAGCCGTGCATTAGTAACACTATTAAAAAAACCTGATACAGATTTCTAATGTTTAATTTTTTTTATTTTTGAAACTATGAACGAACCAACTGTATTTTTAACTGCCCGCTGGCAGGATTTGATTTTGATTACTTATGATGTTGACCCAAAAATACTTTTACCATTGTGTCCCGCAGGACTTGAACCAGATACAATTAATGGCAGAGGCTTTATAAGTCTTGTTGCCTTTGATTTTATGGATACAAAGGTAAAGGGTATAAAATTTCCGTTTCATGTTAATTTCCCTGAAATAAATCTTCGCTTTTATGTGAAGGATAATGAAAGACGGGGAGTAGTTTTTATAAAAGAATTTGTTCCAAAGCAAATTATTCCATTAATTGCAAATACTTTTTATAATGAAAATTATAAAGCTATTACTATGACAAGTGATGTTGATAAAAATGGTCAAATTAAAATTCATCACAAGATTAAAATTAACGGTAAATTCTACGAAATTAAAGCTGAAGCTGATAATGATCCCGTGATTCCAGAAGATAACTTAGTAGAGAATTTTTTTAAGGAGCAGGAATGGGGATTTGGTAAAACTAAAGATGGACAAACTTTAATTTATCGCGTGCAGCACCCGGTTTGGAAAATTTACCCGAATGCAAAAGTTGAACATAATTTTGAGTTCAATTTAATTTATGGTAAAGAATGGAGTTTACTGAATGATAAAAAGCCTTATAATGTTACTATTGCCCGCGGTTCAAATGTTAAGCTTTTTTCTGCTAAAACTGTTGAATAAATATTAACTGTTGAATAAATATTCAGCTTGATAATTTTATTTGAATTATAAGAATTTCTGAATTAATCCCTTACATTTTAATGTTATAATTTTAATATTAAATTTAATTTAATATTAAAAATTCTGCATAATAACAATAATAAAGATTTCAGCATCAATAATAATATAGAGCATAATAAAATTGCTGAAAGATTTTCTGTTTATACAATATTATTAAAATCTCAAACCGGCTCATTTAAAGAGGATATATTAAATGGGCTTTTATCCTTTCCTAAAACAATTTCTCCCAAATATTTCTATGACCACAAAGGCTCTGACTTGTTTGAAAAGATTTGTTTAACGCCGGAATATTATATTACAAGAACAGAAACAGAGATTTTGAAGGAACATTCCGCACAAATTGCTGATAAGTGTGCTTCAGTTAATGTTATAGTTGAGCTTGGCAGCGGAAGTTCAATAAAAACCAGATATATTCTCGAAGCTTTTCTGAAAAAAGGTAACCTCATTTACGTTCCTATTGATGTTTCTAAAATACTTATCGAATCCGGAAGGTTACTTATAGAAAAATACAGCACTTTAAATGTTAATGCAATACTTGGAGAGTATGAACCATCATTATTATTAGCATCAGAACTTTTTAAAGAACCAAAGCTTGTAATTTTCCTTGGCTCTAGCATTGGGAATTTTGATTTACCTAAAGCAGCAGAATTTATGCAAATTATAGGCAAGAATATAAATAAAGGCGATTTTTTGCTCATTGGATTTGATATGGTTAAAGATACCGGAATTCTTAATGCTGCTTATAACGATTCTGAATTAATAACTGCTGAATTTAATCTAAACATACTAAAACGTATAAACCGTGAGTTAGGTGCTGATTTTAACTTAAATAAATTTTCACATAGGGCATTTTTTAATGAAAACAAAAGCAGGGTTGAAATGCATCTTGTTTCTGATTGCATGCAATCTGTAAAAATATGTGAAAAGGAAATTCAATTTAATACAGGAGAATCAATTCACACTGAAAATTCATACAAATTTACTGATGAAATGATAAATTCCCTTGCAAAAGAATCAAGTCTATTAATCCACGATAAATGGTCAGATAAAAATAAATGGTTCAGCATTTATCTTTTTACTAAATAATTTTTATTATTTCTTAGGCATTCTTAGCACATCTAAATCCGCTTAATAACCAGCGCTCATGAGTTTTAAAGAAATTTCTGTATGTATTTCTTGTTGAGCTTTTTGGTGTACCAAAAGAACCGCCGCGCAATACTTTTTGATTGCAAAACCACTTATCGTTATATTCAGCAAAACCTGATTTAAACCCGGGATACGGCATAAATTCTGATTGTGTCCACTCCCATGCATCACCAATCATTCCATAGAGTCCATAATAACTTTTTCCCGCTTCATAAGCAAATACATCTGCCGGACACCACAATCTTGATTCAAGTAAATTACAGTTCAACTCAGTTGCATCATCATTTCCCCACGGAAATAAACGTGATGAAGCTGAATCTTCATCCCATGATGCTGCTTTTTCCCATTCAGCCTCACTTGGCAGCCGTTTGCCTGCCCATTTAGAAAATGCATCTGCTTCAAAATAGCTTACATTGGTAACCGGCTCATCGGGAAAATTCTCAATAAATCTTTTTCCTTTAAAATCACATTTATACCAGTTTCCGTTATCATCCTGCTCCCAATACATTGGTGCTTTAATGTTATTATTATTTATCCATTGCCAGCCTTCATCAAGCCAAAATTTAAAATTATTATAACCGCCATCTTTAATGAATGCAATATAATCTTCGTTTGTTACCATTGTATTATCAATATAATAATCATTTAGCCACACTTTATGAAGCGGCATTTCTATATCATAGGCAAACTGTTTTTTGTGTTTTAAAATATCAAAACCCGCTTCATAAATACCTCCGGGTATTTTAATCATTTCTTTTTTTATAGAACTTTTGTTTGAGCGGGGAATATCCTTTATTGTTTTTGGAACATATTTATCCTGCAGCAGGTGCTGCAGGTCATATACCATAAGTTCCTGATGCTGCCACTCATGGTTAAATGCAAGCATAAAATCTTTTAATATATTAAGTTTAATATCATTTGTCTCAAAAAATTTAGCAATTTCCCGGTTTATATAATTCCAATATTCTATGGTTTCCTTAACAGTTGGTCTGGAAATTGTTCCGCGTTTGTTTTTATTGAACGGTTTTCCAAATGCCTGATAATATGAATTAAGATAAAACGACAAATCTTTTTTATATGGTTTATAATCGTTATAATATTTTTTCAATAGCTGGTCATAAAACCATGTTACATGTCCAAGGTGCCAGCGGGGGGGACTCATAAAATTTTCTGTTTGTACAACGTAATCTTCAATTTCTAAAGGCTCGCACAGTTCAATTGTCATTCTTCGCACTTTTTTAAACTGAATAAACATATCTCCTGAGGCAACCCCGGTGAGTGAGTGTTCAATATCGTTTATATTCAGAACGCTATTTTGATTTTCCATTTAATTATTTTATTAGTAGTTTTACAAAGGTTTATTTAATGCAATTGTATTTTTGGAGGTTGTAATTTTTCTTATTAAATATAAGTGTTAATTAAAATATATAAAATTCAATTTAAAAAAATATAAATTTATAATTTCAGCAAAACTTGTCATTAATTGAATTTAAAAACGTATCACATTCTTATGGTAAATGCCTTGCTTTAAACAGACTTTCATTTGAAATTGTTGATAATAAAATAACTGCCGTAATTGGCAAAAGCGGGAGCGGTAAGTCAACGCTTCTGCAGGTAATCAACGGTCTAATAAAACCAAATGAAGGCGATGTTATAATTTTTGGAAGACAATTGAACTACAAAGATATTTATAAAACTCGCCTTAAGATCGGATATTCTGTTCAGGGTACCGGACTTTTTCCGCATTTATCTGTATATAATAATATTGCAATTCTTGGAAAAATTACAAACCAATCCAAACACAACATCGAGCGCAGGATTGATACATTAATGAGTTTTGTAAACCTTCCGCCAAACTTTAAAACCAAGTATCCCCATCAGCTTTCAGGCGGTGAGCAGCAGCGTGTTGGACTTTGCCGTGCAATGCTGTTAAATCCTCCTGTATTTCTGCTTGATGAAGCTTTTGCTGCACTTGATCCTCATAACAGAGCAGAAATCCATAATGAACTTCTGCAATTGCAAATTGCAGAACCGCGGACAATTATTTTGGTTACACACGATCTTAACGAAGCTTTAAAATTGGCTGATTATATAATGATTCTGGATAATGGAGTTTTACAGCAATATAGCACCAAAGAAATTGTTGTTAATGATCCTGCAAATGATTTTGTAAGAAATTATTTTGCTGCTCAGTCATTATGATCAAAAATTTAATTAAAATATTATTTTTAACAGTTCTTTACAGCAGTTCTGTATTTTCGCAGCAGATTGTAAAAGTTGGTGCAAAACATTTTAATGAATCATATATTCTTGCTGAAATTTTTTCGCAGCTTTTGGAAGCTAACGGTTATAAAGTGGAAAGGAAATTTAACCTTGGCGGAACTATGGTTTGTTATGAATCACTAGTTAATAATCAGATTGATATATACCCTGAATATACCGGAACTATCAGCGAAGCAATTTTAAAGCTTCAAAATAAACCCGGACTAAATGAGTTAAATGAACTGCTAAAAGCAAATTACAAGCTTGAGCTGATTGGAAATCTTGGATTTAACAATACTTATGCTTTTGCTGTTACTAAAAAAACAAGTGAAAAGTATAATATCAAAAAAATATCTGATCTCAAATTACATCCTGAGCTTAAAACAGCTTTAAGTTATGAGTTTATTAAACGTAAAGATGGCTGGGAAAACCTTGCAGCCCTTTATAATCTTAAAATTAAACCCGTTGGTATTGATCATGGTCTCGCATATCAATCGCTTGAAGACGAAAAAATAGAGCTTACCGATGTTTATTCAACCGATGGAGAGATAAGAAAATATGGTCTTGTTATTCTGAAAGACGATATGAATTTTTTCCCTTCATATCTTGCTGTTCCCTTTATCAGATCTGATTTAACCCCTGAAATAAAAAATATTATCGCTAAGCTTTCAGGTACTATTAATGATAGTTTAATGCAGAGCATGAACGCTGAAGTTTTATTTGAAAACAAAAAGTTTAGTGAAGTTGCCAATGAGTTTCTGAAAAATAAATCTCTGATTTCATCAAATGTTAAGTATAAAACAACTTCATCAATTGATGAAATACTTAATAAAACACTTAGGCATCTTTACATTACAATTATTTCTTTATTGCTTGCAATAATTATTGCTTTCCCTGCGGGGGTTTTACTTTCGGCATTTCAAAAAATTTCCCGTCCTGTTTTATATCTTGCAGGACTGATGCAAACTATACCCTCTATTGCCTTGCTGGCTATTATGATTCCTGTTTTTGGTATTGGCATAATACCTGCTGTAGCTGCTTTATTTTTATATGCATTGCTTCCTATTCTCAGAAATACAGTGAGCGGTATATATTCCGTTGACCCGGTAATTAAGAAAGTTGCCTCCGGTATGGGGCTTACCAAATGGCAAAGGCTCCGTTATGTTGAAATTCCCCTTGCTATACCTGCAATTCTTGCTGGAATTAAAACCGCAGCTATAATTAACATTGGGACTGCAACTCTGGCTGCATTTATTGGTGCAGGCGGACTTGGTGAATTTATTGTTACAGGGCTTGCACTTAATGATACTTCATTGATTTTAAAAGGTGCAATCCCTGCTGCAATTCTTGCTGTATTGGCTGAATTCTTTTTTGAGCTTTTGGATAAATTATTAATACCTAAACATTTGAAACAATAAATATAAATTAAATTTTATGCAGGGAATCCAGATACTTGAACATAACTATCCGGTTTATATTGCAGTTTGGTTTGTTATTACAGTTTTTTTGCTTTGGTTTTTTAGGTTTATGTATAAAAAAATGCGTAATACAGATGACAGACAAACAAAAAGTTCATTGTTCACTATTACAATGTTCTTTGGTATTCCTATATTGATTGCTTCAGTTTTAGGACCTTTGTTTTTTTTGATTGGTGATAAGAATATGCCTGCAGAATACAGGTATTTGTGGTTAGGGCTTATTGCCGTTTTTATAATTTATTTTTTTATTAAACAAAAAACAAAAAAATGATTAAAATTAATTCAATTGGTATAAATTAATTATTTAATATATTAATGTTATACAGATTTATATTGCTAATAATTCTCCCCAGTTGAAAAATAACTTCAATCATTAAAATTTTTTTAAATCTTTTGTTGATAATTTTAAAATACCTGTTGGTGGATTTTCTGCAGAATGTACTATTGCATTTAAAACATTTTTTAATTTTACAGGATATAATCTTTTTGCAGCATCTTTAAATGGCGGAATTATAAAGAATAGCCAGTATATTGGCAGTATTATATATGGCCAATAATGTCCCGGTCCAAGTACATACCACGGTTTAATAAATACTGCATTTATCCCTGTATCTGAAATTATTTTTTCTCCGTACTTTCTGATGTTAATAAACTCTTTCATAAACGGAGCTGGCTCTGCAACACTTAAATAAATAAAAAGCTTAACCCCGGTTTCTAATACTGCTTTTACAGCTTCTTCTACAGATACTTTATCAATTTCATTGAATTCTTTTTCTTTACCCGGTCCCGGATGTGAAACTCCTATCAGATGAATAAATATATCGCATCCGTTTACGTAAGATATAAAAGTTTTTGAATTAAGAGCATTGCCCAAAACCGGCTCAACTCCTTTTGGAAGTTTTTTTTCTGAACCTTTACGTATCAAACCTTTTATCTTAAATCCTTTTTGTATTAACAATGGAATAACCCTGCTTCCAATATATCCTGTACCGCCTGTAATAAATATGTTTTTATTCATAAATTATTTTAAAAAATTATTATAAATTGGATTTTAAATTAAAAAGGTTTTTTAATTAAAAAACCCGGCATTAAACCGGGTATAATTATAAATTTTATGTTACTGTATAAATTTTACAGCTAGCTTACCATTTCCTTTACTGATTGTTCAAATAACTTATGCTGTTTTTTGCCTATTTTTTCCTGAACCTGCATTAAACCCTGAATCAGTGCATCAGGTCTTGGCGGGCAGCCTGCTACATAAACATCAACCGGCAAAAACTGGTCAATTCCCTGTACAACGGAATAGCTTCTGTACATTCCCCCCGAAGATGTACATGCACCCATTGCAATACAGTATTTCGGCTCCGGCATTTGATCCCATATTTTTCTTACAACCCAAGCCATTTTATAAGTTACAGTTCCTGCAACAATCATTAAATCAGATTGCCTTGGTGAAAATCGGAATGCTTCGCTCCCGAATCTTGCTACATCAAATCTTGAAGCAGCAAATGCCATCATTTCTATTGCGCAGCAGCTAATACCCATTGGCATTGGCCAAACTGAATTCTTTTTTGCCCAGCCCAATATATCACTGATTTTTGTGGTAAAAAATCCTTCGTTCTGTAAAGATGTGTTTAAATCAGACATAAATTTAATTTTTTAATTCCATTTTAATGCACCTTTTCGGAGCATATAAAAATATCCAATTAACAGCAATCCTATAAATACCATCATTTCAACTAAAGCGTAAGTTAACATTGCACCTTCAAAGCTCCGGAATGTAACAGCCCATGGATACATAAAAACAACTTCAATATCAAATAAAATGAATAGCATTGCTGCCATATAATATTTAACAGAAAATCTGGAATGTGCAGTTCCAAATGGTTCAACACCGCTTTCATAAGTTGAAAGTTTTTCTGGATTTGGCTTTTTTGGTCCTAATATTTTTGAAACTGTAACATTTATTACTGCAAATGCTACCGCGCCAAACATCATAATTGCAATAGGTATATATGTTTCTAGCATTTTCTGTGTATATAATATTACACAAAAATAGCAATAAATAAGGAATTTATCAAAATATTTCAGACTGCCTGTTTATTTAACTTTGTAAAAATCATCAATAATATGTTTATATTTTGCCTCAATAACTTTTCTTTTTAGTTTTAATGTTGGGGTTAGCTCACCGCTCTCAATTGAGAATGGTTTATCCAGTAATACAAATTTTCTGATACGTTCGTATTTTGCAAGAGCTCTTTGCAGTACATCAATTTCAGATTCATAAAAGTTTTGTATAACATCATTAATGCAAAGTTCATTAACTGAACTGTATTTTATCCGTAGCTTTTCGGCTATGTTTTTTAGCATATCAAAATTGGGCACTATAAGTGCAGTAACAAAATGCCTATCATCTGATGCAATAGAAATTACCTGCTCAATGTATTCGCTTTGCTCTATGGTGCTTTCAATATGAGTGAGAGAAATATATTTACCTCCGGCAGTTTTAATCAGCGTTTTTTTTCTGTCAGTAATTTTTAAAAAACCATTTCCGTCAATTTGCCCAATATCACCTGTATGAAGCCAGCCGTTAATTTTAATTTCATCTGTATCTTTTTCATTCTTAAAATATCCCAGCATTACATTATCTCCGTTGACAAGAATTTCACCATCTTCAGCAATTTTTATTTCAACATTTTCAAGCGCCTTACCAACCGTTCCGAAAATATTATTTTCTAATCTGTTTACAGAAATTACCGGTGATGCTTCAGTCATTCCATAACCCTTCAGTATTAACAAGCCGATTGAATCAAAAAATTCTGCAGTATCTTTGTTTAATGAAGAACCGCCTGATATGAAAAATTTGATATTTCCGCCAGTACGTTTTCTTATCTCTGAAAATACTTTCTTATTGGCAATCTTCCAAAAAAGGTTTGATTTGTTTTCTCTGTATTTTTTCCCTGTCTTTAATGCTTGTTTCGTAATAATTCTTTTTATCGCCGGTAATTGCTCTACGTTTTTTAATAGTCTTGTCTGTATCCTTGTGAATAACTGCGGAACTGCAAGTACAATTGTTGGCTTTACTTCCTGAATTTGAGCTGAAAGTGTTTCAATGTTTTTAGCATAATATATCTTTGCCCCTTTGGAAAGCGGTACATAATATCCGCCTGTTCTTTCGTATGTATGTGCAAGCGGAAGAAATGATAAAAATTTATCTTCCTGTAATACCGGGAAAGAATCTGTACATTGTTTAACATTTGCAAGTACATTTTTGTGTGAAAGGCATACTCCTTTTGGAACACCTGTCGTTCCTGAAGTATAAATAATTGTCAGAAGATCATCAGGTTTTTGATGCTTTGATGCTTCACAGAAATATTCATCAGCTTCAGCAGAGTTGTAGGGCTTTTTATTTCGCAGTATTTTTCCGCAGATAAGTTCTTCAAAGCTGATAACATTTTCACTTAAATATTCGGGCTTGTTAAATGTGATAATCTTTTTCAGATTTGGCAGTTCATTAAATACAGCCAATACTTTTTCGGTAAGTAAACTGTTTGAAACAAAACAAATCCTGCTTTCAGAGTGTTCTAAAATAAAGCGTATCTGCTCAGATGTCATACTTGTATAAACCGGAACAGTTGCAATATTTTTAGAAATGCATGCAAAATCAGCTGCAACCCACTCAAATCTTGACTCAGAAATTATTGCAGCATTATCACCCGGCTTTAATCCAAACTGCTCAAATGCTTGTGAGAGCAAATAAACATACTCTTTTAGTTTATTTCCTGAAACAGAGTCATATTTCTCTCCGCTTGTTTCTTTCCAAAACAATATACCTTTATCGCTGTATCTTTTAACAGCTTCTATGAAAAACTCTGTGAAATTTTTGTATATTGTACCCATAATATTTATCAAATTTAACTAAAAGTTAATATGTTTTAAAGTTCAAAAAGGTAAGCTTTAATTCATCTGAATAAAATGAATATTGAAACATTAAAGTATTTTTTTCCAAGCTTTTTGATAATTTAATAGTTGATTGTAAATATTTAAGAAACTAAATTGTAAAAAATCCGGAAGGAGAACTATGAAAAACATTTTATATATTTTTTTATTTTTAGCTTTAACAATAAATGTTTTGGCACAGGTTGTTAATGTTGAATCACGCAGAATGCGTACCGATACTACCGGATGGTCCGGCACTGCCGAGGGTAGCTTTCAGTATTCAAAATCAGTTGATGAGATATTTGATTTCGGTGCATTATTTCATCTGCAATATAAGACAAAAAATGATTTATGGCTTTTCTTAAATGAAATGAGAATAATTAAAGGTGCAGGTAAACAATTTGTAAATACAGGGTTTGCTCACATACGCTATAACAGAAAGATTACAAAAGATTTGCTAAGATGGGAAATTTTTACACAATACCAGTATAATAAAGCACTTGATGTTGGTCAAAGAATATTAGCGGGAACAGGTCCCCGCTTTAAAATTTATGATTCTGATATTTTTCATGCTTATTTTGGTGCTTTATATATGTTTGAATACCAGGAATCTGTTGATAAATCCATAGTTGAGCGTAATCACCGTACTAGCAGTTACATTTCTTTAACACTTCAATTTGAAAGATTTGAAATTAGAAATACAACATATTATCAGCCTGATATGATGGAATTAAAAGATTACAGAATTCTGGCACAAACAGATCTGCTGATTATGCTTACTGATGAGTTAAGTTTTACAACAGGATTTAATTATAGATTTGATACCCGTCCATTCCCCGGAGCTCCAAAAACGACATATTATTTAAAAAATGGATTGTTGCTTGAATTTTAAATACCTGTTTTTGCAAATTTAAAATTATTCCAGTGTATCTAAATAAAGGAATTTATTTGTATTTCTTACTTGTTTTTATTTAAATATACCTTATATTTGTTCAAACAATTTGAAAATTTTTCTAAAATCACACATTTACTGCATAAATTAGCCTATCGAAATTTCTACTTATCGTATTTAAATAAAATTTCCACAGTTTGCAAAAATTAATATACTTTTTAATACCTCTTTTCCTTGGAATATTTATGTATTCCTGCGAAAAAAACAGCAATGAAGTAATTGATCCGGTGCTTCATTTTCCAATTGTAACAAACACATATTACACACCGCAGCAATTCAACAGCGATTCAGTTTTAATATATTGCGGTGCAACTGTTCAATCAGAAGATGCTGTGCAAAAAGTTGAATTCAAATTTTATGACCTTGGTAACAATGTTTTAGCGGTTGCTGAATTATTTGATAACGGAATTTTCCCCGATACATCTGCCGGTGACGGCAAATATAACGGAGTAATGAATTATGTATTCCCTTGCCGTCAGGTCGGTTTTCATAAAGTTGAATTTTTAGCTACAAACGTTTCCGGACTAACAAGTAATCCTATACAAAATACTGCAAATATAATCAGAGTTCCAAATCTGCCTCCGGTTGTATCAGATTTAGTTATTGTACCGGATAGTATTCAGGTAAACAACCCTTCTTTTTTTATATTCATGATATCTGCAGTAGATCCAAACGGACCTTGTGATATATCAAAAGTATTTTATACAGGTTTCAGACCAAACGGCGTTCCATTAACTTCATCACTTGAACTTTTTGATGACGGAAGCTGCTGCCCTGTTGGAAACACATCTTCAACCAGCGGTGATACTGCTGCGGGCGATAATAAATTTACACGGAAAACTTTCGGTGCTCCTTCCGAAACCGGTTATTACAGATATTACATCAGAGCTGTTGACCGTACAGGTGATACAAGTAATGTATTAGCTGATTCAATTTATGTCTATTAATTTTTGAATATGAAAAAAATTCTTCTCTCCATATTAATTTTATCCGGCAGTATTGGGTTTTCTCAAATGATGCCGCAGAATTTTAAAATTTCTAACGAACTGTTTAAAAACTATAAGATATCTGTTTCAAATGATAAACATAACAATATTATTGGCAGATTTTCTTCAGCTCCTAATAGTTCTCCCACTATAATTTCAAATTTTATTACTGATATTATTACCGTAAGAAATGCAAACGGTGATACAATTTGGTTCGGTACCGGTAAAGGAATTTCCAGAACTACCAACAGCGGTTTAACTTTTCAAAATTACTATGGAACTGAACCTTTTGGAGATGATGATGTTTCGGGATTAGCTGTTTATAAAAACTGGGTTGTTGTTGCAACTGCTTATTCTCAGTTAATTGGCGAAAATTACGTTCCAACCGGCACCGGAATAAAAGTATCCAGTGACTATGGCTCAACTTGGTCTTCCTACCCACAGCCTATGGATGGTGTAAATGATACGGCAATCCAATATGGAATTAGTACTATTCATGCTCTGCCTGTTGTAGTTGATGAGTATAATTTATCCTATGATGTACTGATAACAAGAAAAAATATTTCAACTGATAGCTTGGTTTTCTGGATAACATCTTGGGCAGGTGGAACAAGGAAATCAACTGATTTTGGTGTAACTTGGCAGCGTGTTATTTTGCCTCCTGATGCTTTTAACACTATTACACCAACCGGAGGACCCTATAACTTTCAGCTTAATCCCCGTGACCCGCCATTTGGCAATAATAATCATAAGGGTTTTTCTCTGGCTGCAGAAAATGATTCTACAATTTATGTTGGTACTGCAAACGGTATAAACCGTTCAAGTGATTGGGGCGTAAGCTGGAAAAAATATAACTACGATAGCACCGGGCAGGGCACTGGTGTTGCAGGTGATTTTGTAGTTGGATTGGAAGTGCAAAAGTTCGGCAATTATTCAATTGTTTGGGGGGCAAGTAATTCAACTAAGGCAGGTGAAAAATCAGCTTTTAGTTTCTCCGCTAATGGAGGTTTAACCTGGAGCAACACTCTGGAGGGAGCATTTACTCATAATGTTGGATTTAAAGATTCTATTGTTTACGCTGCTACTGATAACGGAATTTGGAGAAGCTTTTTTTCCCCTCCAAACTTTAGTTGGTCAAAACCTTCTATAATATACGATGAAGCTATTCGCGACCAGATAAGGACGGATCTTTTCTATGCTGTTGATTCACAAGGTGATTCGGTTTGGGTAGGCTCCGGTGATGGACTTGCAAGAACTGCAGATACATTAACAAGTCCCTGGGTTAGCAAATGGAAAATTTTCAGGGCATATAAAAATATTAATGTTGTAAATGAATCTTATGCTGCACCAAATCCGTTTTCACCTAAATATGAAGTGTGCAGAATTTACTTTAAAACAGGATCAATAAATTCAAATGTTACAATTAAGATATTTGATTTTGCAATGTATCCTGTAAGAACAGTTATTCAAAATGCTAACCGCACATCACCTGATGTTATTTGGACTACTTGGGATGGCATGAGAGATGACGGCTCTCAAGCTGCAAACGGTGTTTATTTCTACAGGATTGAAATAGATAAAAGTGAGACAGTTTGGGGAAAAGTAATGGTTCTTCAATAATGCTGTTAAGCTATCATAATTTTTGGAATTAATGTATAAATATTTCATAACATTTATTACTTTCATTTCATTTTTATCCATAAATTGTTCAAATACAAACCAGCAATGCAGCTATAATACAGTATATGAATTTGAAAAGGGTAAGGTTTTAAAATTTAAAGATTTTGATCTGGTATATACCGGTGAAAGAAAAGTGCAGAAAATGATCTCTGATGGCAGCAAAATTAATTTTAATTTTTTTGATTTTAAAATTTCAAATGCCTCCGGCTCTTTTAACGTAAGCTGGACCTCAGGTACCGGTGATATAGCACCTCAGCCGTTTGAATTTAACGGTAAAGGTTATTTGCTTGAACTTAAAAATTCCGAATTACTGAAAAAGAATTTAGCTGAAAATGAGCTTGTTATAGTTAAAAAGTAGATTACATGAAAAATATCAAATATTCATTAATATTAATTTTATTATTATATTCAGCAAATTTATTTGCACAGCTTGGCGGGCTGCCTGCACCATTTTCCAGAATGGGATTTAATGCCCGCGGTATTGCTATGGGCAATACAATGAGTTCTGTTACTTACGGAGATCTTAACGGGTTTTACAATCCTGCACTTTCTCCCTTTCAAAACGAGCATCTTGTGAATCTAAGCTATTCATTCCTTTCGTTTAATAGAAGTTTAAATTTTGTAAGCTATACTAAAAATTTTAAACTTCCTAAGCAAACTGAAGGCGGGGCAGGGGTAACTTTTGCATGGTTAAATTCTGGTGTTGATAAAATTGATGGACGCGATATAGACGGCGCTTCTATTGGTGAACTTTCTACAAGTGATAACCTGTTTCTTTTTGCGCCATCTGTCAGAATTTCTGAAAAAATTTCACTTGGTGTTGGCTTTAAACTTTATTATTCAAAATTGTATGAGGGCGTAACTTCAACGTCATTTGGATTTGATATTGGTGCTTTATATAAAGTAAATGATAAACTTAATATAGCTGTAACAGCTAAAGATTTTAATTCTGCTTATGAATGGAATACACAAGAGCTTTATGGTTCTGTAAACGGTACTCAAACAAAAGAAAAACTTCCAAAAATATATACAATCGGTGCATCTTATCTTTTGCCAAAAAACTTAGGTATTGTTTCAATGGAGTATCAGACAAGCAATAAACGGTCTAACATCATCAGGGCAGGGGTAGAAATAAATGCTATTAAAGACCTTAAGTTCAGAGCAGGTTGGGATAGACTTGACTATAGCTCAAATGATATGTTAGGAGGCTCTAGACCTTCTGCCGGTATTGGTTATCAAAAAACTTTTGGTTCTTACATTGTTGGCATTGATTATTCTTTTGCAATGGAGCCGTATTCACATAATCCGTTTCAAACAATTACGGCTGTTATTAAGCTTAAATAATTCTTATTTTAGTAAAACTTTTTTATTGAATTCACTTGAAATCATTATTTAAATATCTTTTCATTATAACTTTTTTAGCTGCCGTTTCTAATGCACAAAATGACGGTGCGGGGAATACCGGACTTGCCTTTCTTAAATTAGGAATTTCCTCCCGTTCAATTGCAATGGGCGAAGCAGTTACTGCAAACACTTTTGATGCTTCAGCTACTCATTATAATCCTGCAGCATTGTTTTTGGGAGATAAAGTAAACCTTGTCTTTATGCATAACCAACAGGTACTTGGAGTCCGCACTGAATTTCTTGCCGGAAAAGTAAAATTAAATAAAATTGCAATTGGCTTAAGTCTTAATAATACTTCGGTTGATAATATTCAGTTAAGAGAGATTCCCGGTGAACCTTTGGGCACATTTAATGCTCAAAATTTTGCTTTGGGTATTTCATTAGGATATAAGATAAACGAAAATTTATCCGTTGGAGCAACAGGTAAATTTCTTTTCGAAAAAATCTATGTTGATAATGCTTCCGGCTTTGCTTTTGATATTGGGGGATTGTATGTCAAAGAAAAATTATCGTTTGGTGCTGCAATTTCAAATTTTGGTTCAATGACAGAATTGAGGAATGAAGCAACTAAACTTCCCGCTTCTTTAAGATTTGGTGCCGCTTATTATTTTGATATTAAAGGTATTAACTCTAAACTTATTGTTGCCGCTGATGGTTTTAAGGTGCTTAATGGCGGAGATTTTCATGCTAATACCGGTGCAGAACTGCTTTATAAAGAATTTCTTGCATTAAGAGTGGGATATCAGTCAGGATATGAAAATAAAACTATTACTGCCGGCATTGGTTTAAAGTATAAAGCAATTTCTCTTGATTATGCTTTTGTTCCTTACAAATATTCTCTTGGCTCAAGCCATACTATTACAATAGGTACAAGCTTTTAAGAATTTTCAACTCAAAATTTATTGCGAAGCTGCCGATGGATGTAGTTAGATTTGAGAAAAAATACACAGATAAATGGGAAGATTTTGTGAATGATGCTTCCAACGGAACAATTTTTCATTCCCGCAAATTCCTTTCTTACCATGCACCTGATAAATTTATTGATTGCTCCCTGCTTTTTTATGAAGATAATAAACTTATCTCTGTACTTCCTGCTATTGAAACAAAGCGTGATGGAATCCCTGCATTATGGTCGCACATGGGTGCAAGCTACGGCGGTTTTGTGCATTCAGAAAACCTCAGTGTTAAGCAGGCATTTGATTTAACTCAAAGTCTTATTGATTTTTCTCTAAAAGAAAAATTTGGGAAAATTGTTCTTACTAATGTTCCCTTAATTTACCATAAAAGATTTAACCAATATATTGATTTTGCTCTTATCAAAAATGGATTTAGTTACTTAAAACGCGAAGTTACAAGTGTAATTACCCTAAATGTTTCTGAAGATAATGTAATGAAACTCATTAAACCAGAAGCCAGAACATCAATCCGTAAATCCGAAAAATTGGGTGTTGTAATTAAAAAGTCAAATGATTTTGATGATTATTACAAAATCCTTAAAAGCAATCTTGCAATGCGGCATAACGTTCAGCCTGCGCATACTTTGGAAGAACTTTACAGATTAAAGGAACTTTTTCCGCAGAAAATTCACTTATTTGGTGCTTACTTTAAAAATGAAATGATTGCCGGTGTAATTAACTTTTATTGTAATGATAATACTGTTTTGGTTTTTTACATCAGCCATAATCAGGAGTATCAGCAATACAGAGCTGTGAATCTTTTATTTTACACAATAATGAAAGATGCTGTAAGCCGTGGTCTCAAATTTCTTGATTTTGGTTTGTTTACTGTTAATATGGAACCTAATTGGGGACTTGGTAAATTTAAGGAAAGCTTTGGCGCCAGGGGAATTTTAAGAGATTCTTTTTTTCTTGATCTAAAATAATATTAATTTGAAGACAAAAAATAAAATTTATTTTTTAGTTTTCTTTATAGCACTTATTTTGGCTTATTTTCAAACCCTTCGAATTGATGCCCCTAATTATGATCTCAAATTAACTCGTCATACTTCTATTATTCAAAATTCTGCCGAATATCCTTACAAATACCGCTTACTGAATCCGTTTATCACTAACATTTGGTTCACGGGATTAAAACTTGTGCTTTCTGAAAAAGCAGCATTTATTGGTGCTTATTTTTTTCAGAATATCCTGATTTTCAGTTTTATGTTATTTTCTGTTTTCGGTTTTTTTAAATTTTGGTTTGATGATACAGGTGCAGTTGTATCGCTTTTACTTTTCTCTGTTATTGTTCCGCTTTCTTTAACGGGATATGATGTACTTGGGGATATGACTACAGCCGGCATTATGTCGCTTGGGTTTACATATATTGTTTCTGGTAAAGAAAAATATTTATATCCTTTGCTGTTTATTTCTGCATTTAATGAACTGCAGTTAATATTGCTTATTGCTTTTTATTTCTTTTCTAAAATATCAAACTTAAAAGAACCAAAAGTTTACTTAAAAAGTTTTTTAATGATTGTAATTTTTGCCGCTGCTTATGCTGTTATTTATTTTTTAAGAGGGGGCTATGCTGCCTCAGAAGATGTTAACTGGTATTTTACCAAAGATGCTGCCTTTAACATTGCTCATAAAGATTGGATACCGTTATGGTTTATTATGATTGCTCCATTGTTTTATTTTGCAATCAAGGGATTCCGCACAAAACCGGAATTTCTTAAAAACAGTTTAATTATTGTACTGCCATTATTTTACTTTTGTGCATTTTTCTTTATTGCAAGGCTTCGTGAAATTGATAAAGCTTTAACAATATTTGTAATTCTTATACCGCTTGCATTACTTTCAGTTTTACCTTCACATTTAAAGAATTTAAACAAACAAAATAATCTCTGATGTGCGGAATTTCCGGAATATACAATTTTAACTCTGCACCCGTAAACGAAGCGCAGCTTCGCGGGATGAACAGAACTATTCATCACCGCGGACCGGATGGTGACGGTATATTTATTGATAACAATGCGGGAATTGGCTCAACCCGGCTTGCTATTATTGACCTTCGTGAAATTGCAAATATGCCGTTATATGATAATGAAAACAGATATGTGATAGTTTATAATGGTGAAATTTTTAATTACCTTGAGCTTCGCAGGGAACTGATTGAAAAAGGCCATAAATTCAATACAAACTCTGATACTGAGGTTGTTCTGAATGCTTATATACAGTGGGGTGAAGAGTGTCTGCATAAGCTAAATGGGATGTGGGCAATTGCAATTTGGGATAAACAGGAAAAAACTCTTTTCTGCTCACGCGATAGATACGGCATTAAACCCCTTTACTTTTACAAAGATAACCAAAAGCTTATTTTTGCATCAGAAATTAAGCAGATTCTGCATTGTGGAATTGATAAAACTGTTAATGATGAAATTATTTACGACTATCTGGTATTTCATTTTATTGACCACACAGAAAATACTTTCTTTAAAAATATTACAAAAGTTAAGGCAGGGCATAAATTCACAATTAAGAATAATGAATTTAAGCTCTCAAAATGGTATAACCTGCCAGTAACAGGTAAAATGGAAAATACCAAAAACCTTTACAGTGATTTTTACAACTTGCTAAATGATTCAGTTAAGCTGAGATTAAGAAGTGATGTTGAAGTTGGAAGCTGTTTAAGCGGGGGATTGGACTCATCTGCTATTGTTTGTTTAATGCATAATATTCTGCTTCAGGAAGGAAAAACTGATATCCAGAAAACATTTACCGCCTGTTATGATGATCCTTTAATTGATGAGAGACAATTTGTTGAAGAAGTTATTAAACAAACAAATGCCCAAAAATATTATCTTTTTCCCGATATTGCCGGTTTTAAGCAGGATATTGACAAACTAACTTATCATCAGGATGAACCTTATACAGGTGCAACTGTTTTTGCACAGTGGAGCGTTTTTAAAAAAATCCATGAAGCGGGAATAAAAGTAGTTCTAGACGGGCAGGGGAGTGATGAAATACTGCTTGGCTATTTTTCTTTTTTTCCGTTTTACCTAAAGCGTAAACTCTTAAATCCGGTTAAGTTTATTATTGAATACCTGAATGGTGTAAATACTACAAATCTTGGTTTTTATAAATTCACTCAAAATCTCATATATTTTAATACAGGCTCAGTCAGATACAGGCATGTTTTAAAAAACAACGCAGCATTTGTTCAAAGTGAATTTATCAGCCGGTATAACCGGCGTGATTTATTCAATGATATGATAGCAGTCGGTGGACTTGAAGCAAACCGCCTTTCAAATCTTTGGAATATTTCACTGCCTTCACTTTTAAGATATGAAGATAGAAACTCAATGGCATTTTCTGTTGAAGCAAGAATACCGTTTCTTGACCACAGACTTGTGGAGTTCATATTTTCGATACCGCTTGATAAACTTATTCACAAGGGCTGGACAAAATTTGCAATGCGTGAAGCATTGAAAGGTAAAATACCCGAAAAAATCAGAATGAGAAAGGGTAAACTTGCATTTTCAGTTCCGCAAAAAAAATGGCTTGTTGAAATTAAAGATATGCTTCTTGATACTTTTAATAACGATTTCCGTTCAGTAGAATTTATAAATAATGAAAAAATTTTAAATTTAATTAATAACGGAAATTTTAATGATAAAATCCTTTACCGTGCATTTGCATTAGAAAAATGGATGAAAGTTTTTGACCTCAAATAGGTAAATATAAAATTGAACTCAAATTACATTTGATAATTTATTAATGTTTTCCTTTTAATTTATTTTATGCTTTATTATATTTATCTTAAATATTATGAAATTCAGAATACAAATCAAACAAGATGAAGACGGCATATTTGTTGCCGAAATTCCTTCCTTACCTGGGTGTATAAGCCAAGGTAATACTCGCATTGAAGCATTAACCAACATTAAGGAGGCTGCTGTAGGATATATTGAAAGTCTGAAAAAACATAATGAACCAATACCTCCTCCAATTTCAGAAGAAATTATAGAAATTTAATATGTCAAAGTTACCTGTGGTTTCAGGTAAAGAAATGGTGAAAGCATTAGCAAAAATCGGGTACGATTTTGATCACCAAAAAGGCAGTCATATTATTTTAAGACAAAAATTTAACCCTTTTAGAAGAATAACAATTCCAAATCATAAAGAAATTGCTAAAGGAACCTTTAGGTCTATTATTAAAGAATGTGGTTTAACTGTAGATGAAATTATTAATATACTTAAATGAAAAAATCTGTCCTTCATATTGCACCAGAAAATACTGCCGGAGTACCTTATAATGTTATGAAAATGCAGAATCAGCATGGCATGCACTCAAGATTATTAACTTTTTATAAGATACCATTCGATTTCCCGGAAGATGTATGCCTTAACTTTTCAATTCCACGCAGCAAAGCTGCCATGATTTGGCGTGAGTTTAAACAAGCCAATCTGCAGGGCAAAGTTGCTAAAAAACAATTTGACCCATGGTCATACCTGCCTTATTTCGAACCAAAAAATGCTGCTGAAAAAGCTTATATGAAACTTCGGGAAAACCGTAATAAACCTAAATTTCTGAAAGGTTTAGATGAAATTAATGCCGACTCATTTGATATTATTCATTTTGACGGAGGTATAGATTTTTTCAGCGATTCTAAACTTGCAAAAGCTTTCAAAATGAAAGGTAAAAAAATTGTGAATTGCTATTTTGGGGATGACTTAAGAACACGCGGTATTGTAAGGGATATGGATGAATTAAGTAACCTAAACCTGACATTTGAATATGACCATACATTAAGACATCCCGATATTAATTTTCTTTTTTTCCCTTTCGAAAACTCCGGTTTAAATTTCATTAATGAAGATGTTTATAATTCTTCATTTAAAGAAAATATTAGGGTTATACATTCACCAACACAAAGAATAGTTAAAGGAACACCTGAAATTATTGCAGCCGTTGAAGAAGCTAAAAAAATCAGGAAGTTTGAGTTTGTATTGATTGAAGATACACCAAGAGATGAATTATTAAAAATTAAACAAACCTGTCATATTGCAATTGACCAGATTGGCAACAGAGGCGGTACAGGTTATGGGATAAATTCACTTGAAAATCTATCTCTGGGAATTCCTTCAATTACAGATATGAACTGCGGTATGGATACCTGGCTTCCTGAAAATCCGTTTATAATTGCAAATAAAGAAACCCTTGCTGAAAAACTTATTGAATTAATAGATAATGAAGAATACAGATTAAAAAAAAGGAACGATTCCAGAACGTGGGTAAATAAATATCATTCTTATGATTCTGTATTCAGCAAGTTAAATGAATATTATCTGAATGCCGGAATTATTTGATCAATATAATTATACAATGTATAAAATAAAATTTATTGAAATTTAACCGGGGAAAATTACAGACTATAATTTGTCTTCTCAAATAAAGAAAATATTTTCAGATACCGTAATCTACACAATTGGCAGTGTATTTAACAGATTTTTACCGTTCCTGCTTCTTCCCGTATATACATTTTATTTCCCCCCCGCAGAATATGGTATTTTCTCTCTTGTTTATTCTTTCTGGTTCTTTGTATCTGTGTTTTACTTATACGGAATGGAAACAGCTTTCCAGAAATGTTTCCTTGAAACTGATGATTATGAATCAAAAAAAGGGATATACAGTAATACCTTAATTTTAATATTTTCTACTTCAATTATTTTCAGTGCAATTATTTACTTATTAGCAGATTTTATTGCTGAAAAAATTACCGGTACCACACAGAATGCATATCTTATAAGGTTATTGGCTGTTATTTTAGTTGCTGATTCCCTTTACAGATTCCCTATGATACTTATTAACAGTATTCAGCGTTCAAAATTATATTCTTTTTTGAATATGATTGCTGTAGTGCTTAATGTTGCCGTAAATCTTATACTCATTATTAATTATAAGTTCGGTATTGAGGCGATATTTTATTCATATCTGGTATCCTATATCTTTTTATTTATTATTTCATTTTCCAGTATTCTAAAATATTTTAAATTGTTTATAAATTATTCTTTCATAAAGAATCTTTTAAAAAATGCTCATCTGTTTCTGTATTATGGAATTTTCCTGATTTCCATTGATCTGATTGACAGGTTTATTCTCGAGTATTTTAAAGGTTCTGCAGTGGTTGGTATATATTCCGCAAGTTACCGTATTGGCATAGTTATGAATCTTGTTATAACAGGATACAAAGTAGCATGGACGCCTTTTTTTATGAACCTTAAAGGAGAAGAAGGGAATAAAGAAATTTTTTCAAAAGTATTTACTTATTTTTGGTATGGGGGTTTAATAGTCTTTTTATTTTTCTCATTTCTTGCTGATGACCTTGTTAAAATAAATTATGCCGGTTATACACTGCTGAATGAAAAATACTGGAGCGGACTTGTAATCATTCCGTATATTCTTCTTGCTTATCTTTTTTCCGGTCTTTATCTTAATCTTAATGTTGCCTCTTTTTTTAAAAACAAAATTAAATATTTAATTATTTCTTCTGCAGCAGGCTGCATCAGCAATATATTGCTTAACTTTTTACTTATTCCTGAATATTCAATAACCGGAGCAGCAATTGCGACTATGCTTTCTTATTTCATTATGTTTGCTGTCCTTTATTTCTATTCTCAAAAAATATATAAAATTCAATATGAATGGAATTTAATTTTTAAAGCAATTTTATTGACTGCTATTTTATATTCAGTAAATTTTTACATCCCAAAAATACTTAATTTAAGTTATATTCACTCAATTTTAATTGAAATTTTGTTTGTTTGTTTTTTATTTGTTTATTTAATGGGTAAACAAACAATTAATCTGTTATTTTCATTAAAAAGAAATAAAGCTTAAAGTAACACTTTAACTGATTTAGCTCTTGACAACACTTCTTAATATAGTTATATTTGAAGAGCTTCTCCATTACTTTAAGGATATTTCTGCTTTTGGAGAGGTGCGAGAGTGGTTGAATCGGGCGGTCTCGAAAACCGTTGCAGAGGTAACTCTGCCGTGGGTTCGAATCCCACCCTCTCCGCAGAGTATCGTTTGCAGGTCATTAAAAAGTTTATTTAATTTTTAACTATATCATCATGAAGAACAAAATTATTTTTCTATTAGCTCTTTCCTTCCTGTATATTTTAATTTTTGTTAAAACTGCCAAATCACAGGATGATATGGATTTTGAAGAATTTATGGGTATGATGAGTGAAACCCTGACTGATGAACAGCTTGATGAACTAAGCTATGAACTTCCCTGGAATATCAGGGTTGCAGGATATGGTTACGGCGATTTTTCGGGAGACGGGAAAGATGATATTGTTCTTTCAATTGTTGAAAAAGATAAAACCCCCAAAAAATCTGTTGATGTATATTTTTTTGAAAATATAGATAATACTACATACCAAAAAATTAAAAAGAAGAACTATAAGTGGTATGAAATTCCGTTAGAAGTTGCTTTCTTAATAAAAGATGGTAAATGTTTCGTAACAAGCAGAGATGATAATAACTGGTATTTTGCCGGTTATGAAATTATTGAAGATAAGCTTGTAACCTCTGATGTTGAAAAATATCCAATTGAATTTGAAAACGCAGGCAATTAATATTCTTTCCCCACTTAAAGCCTGTTTTCACGTCGCCCCGGTTTTTACCGGGGCTTTTTTTATAGAAACGAACTAATTGTCACATTTTAAAAATATATTAATTTAGAAAGGGTTATGCAAGTTCTTTAACAGCTTCTGTAAAATATCTTAATGTATCCGGGCACAAATCAAATCCGTTCGGCCAATATATTCCCCTGCCATTATCATAAAGCTTAACCTTTGCAAAATAATCTTTATTCTTTAAAACTTCATTAATACTGTTTTCTTTGATAAATTTGCTGAGATCAATTACTTTATCAGTATTATCTGAAAAGAAAAAGTGAATTAAATAATTTTGTAGTAATTTAATTTTAATTATTTTTACCATAGTTATTATTTTAATGGTTCAATTTTAAATAAAGTTTCAGGTTTTTGCGCTCTTAACCAGTCTTCTTTCAATTCCTCTTTGTGCAATCCAGCCCATTCTAATACCATTGATTTTGCTCTTGGTGGTAAATTTCCATTAATAATCTTTAATGAGTTAATATCAAATATTGCTTCATAATCTTGATATTCTGCATGAAAATGTGCAGGAGAATGATCCTGAAAGAACATTTTAATTATTATTCCATAAAATCTGCAAATTTCAGGCATTAACAAATATAATAAAATATGTTTATGAAAACTACATTATCATAGGTAATAAAAAGACAAGGATACTATTAAATTTTTTTTACCGGGGCTTTTTTATCCCAAAATATTTCGCTTATGCTCAATTTCAGTATTAACAAATTCTGACTATAATTATAAAAATTATATACATAAATTTGTAAATGATTGAAAGATATACTCTCCCCGAAATTGCAAAAATTTGGTCAGATGAAAATAAATTTTCTATTTGGCTAAAAATTGAAATATTTGCCTGCGAAGCAAATAATAAACTCGGAATAGTTCCAACTTCTGCTCTTAAAAAAATTCTCTCAAAAGCGAGATTTAATGTAAGCAAAATCAATCAAATTGAATCTGTTGTTAAACATGATGTAATTGCTTTTTTAACCAATGTGGGCAGTTACGTAGGCAAAGACTCTCGTTTTATACATTACGGCATGACAAGTTCAGATGTACTTGATACATCACTTTCGGTTCAGATGAAGGAAGCGGGTAATTTGATTTTAATGAAACTACAGCAGCTTAAATCAGCACTTTCAAAGAAAGCAAAAAAGTATAAATATCTGCAAATGGTTGGCAGAACTCACGGCGTTCACGCTGAATCCATTACTCTTGGTTTAAAATTCGCATTGTGGTTTGATGAAGTTAACCGCAATATTGAAAGATTAAAAATTGCCGTAAAAAACATATCAGTTGGGAAAATATCCGGTGCAGTGGGCACTTATGAACACCTGAGCCCCTTTGTAGAAAGATATGTTTGCAGAAAACTAAATTTAAAACCCGCAAATGCTGCTACACAGATTATTCAGCGTGATATTCACGCTGAATATATGACAACTCTTGCCATTATAGCTTCTTCACTTGAAAAATTTGCAACTGAAATTCGCCATCAGCAAAAAACTGAAATACTTGAGCTGGAAGAACCGTTCACAAAAGGACAAAAAGGTTCTTCTGCTATGCCCCACAAAAAAAATCCTGTAATCTGTGAACGGATTTCGGGACTTGCCCGTATTATCAGAGCAAATTCCTTAGCTGCTTTGGAAAATATTAATCTCTGGCATGAACGCGATATTTCACACTCAAGTGTTGAGCGTGTAATATTACCCGATAGCACTATGTTACTTTATTATATGCTGGTTAAAATGATAGAAGTAATTGATGGATTAGTTGTAAACAAAGAAAATATTGCTAAAAATCTGAACCTAACCCATGGACTAATCTATTCACAGCGTGCTCTGCTTAAATTAGTTGAAGCAGGTTTAACTCGAGAGCAGGCGTATAAGGCGGTGCAGAACAATGCTTTGCTGTCATGGAAAACAGGTCAGGATTTCCGTAAATTACTTGAAAGCGATAAGTTAATATCAAAAAAAGTTAATAAAACTCAAATTGAAGATATTTTTTACTCAAAAAAAGTATTTAAAAATATTGATTATATCTTTAAAAACGTTAAAATTAAGTAAAATAACCTAAATCCTCATGAATTAATTTATAGTTAATTTTTCAATATTATTATTAACTTGAATATAATTTCATACCGTTTAGGTCTCAATTAAAACATTTACCCTTGAAAATACTTCATATTTTCACTATTTTTGTATTCTAACATTGAACTATTTTAGCCCGTCTGGCTGCTAAAGCGGTTCCGGTTTATAAAGAAAAACCGTTTCTTATAAAAGTCAGGATTGTTTTTTTAATCGCTGCAAAAATTGCAGTTTTATTTCAGACTTTGCTTTGTTATTTAATTTCCGGTTTAATTAATTGATAATTGTTCTTTGTTATTTGCAAATTTCAGAGGGCGGTTAGCTCAGTTGGTTAGAGCGCCACGTTGACATCGTGGAGGTCACCGGTTCGAATCCAGTATCGCCCACTAATGCGGGTATTTAAAATTCCAAATATCTAATTGCATTTTATATTGTTCACCGGTGAATCTTAACAATTTTAATAACTAAAATTTAATGAATATTTTTAAAATAAATATTTTTAAAATGAATAAATCAATAAAAATATCAGCTTTAATTTTTCTTTTTTTGTTATCATCAAATGTTTTTTCTCAGATATATTCTCCTAAGGATATTGTTAATATTTTTGATCCGTTCACAATTACCTTTGGTGATCTGGTTTTAAATACTAATGATGATGAATTTAAAGAGCATAATTTTCTGATCATTGTCACAATTACAGTAGGTTCAGAAAAAATTATCAAATTTTTTTATAAAGATGACCTCCTGATAAACAATATAAAAAGTTATAATGATGATTACTGGGCAATAAGTTTTTCTGCTAGGAAAAACAATATCATACTTTTTCCCGCTGTTTATAATGTCCTTAACAGCGGTGGAAATATAAATATAAAAATGGAAGGTTATTCAAATCTATCTCCCGGAGATGAAACAATGCTCAGTCAGCTTTCTTCAGGTTATGTATATACAAGTACTGCAATGAGCAGTATGATTGAACAGGCATACAAATATTTTGCCAATTCAACCGAAGTAAATAAACCTAACAACAGCTTGATAACATCAGCAGAAGTATTGCAGAGAAATGTATCTACACGACCCGGTATCTTTTATCTTGGCAATCCAACTGAAGTTAGCTATGCTATTCCGGTTGATCCTAAAAAAGTAATCGGTACTAACCTGCTTATACAGGGTGATAAAAAAGTTGAATCTAAAATTTCATCCAAAACAACTGACCAGTGGAATTTGACTATTAATAAATTTACTGATGTTAAAATTGTTCAGGGTGAAGGATATTATAACAAAATAAAAGGGGTTTTTAATGACATCATTAATTTACCTAAAATTGATGAAAACAAACGCGAGGGACTCATAGCAAGATGCAATGAAGTTATTAACGAAGATCTTGTAATGGGAAGAAAATCTGATGTTTATATGAATCCGGAAGTTATAAAGCAGTTTACATATTTAATGAATTTTATTAAAGCTGGCATCCGTGCAAAATCTGATACTGCTTCAACCACCAACGATTTTATGAAAGCTGATGAACGTGAAGCTTTGAATTTTTTTGAAACTAATTTAAAGGAAAACGATTTTAATCTGGAAAACCAATATGTATTTGATGATTTCATCAGTTCATCAGTAAATAGAGGTGCTATACAGAAAGAAATTGATATAATAAGAAGGTATTATCAGCTTAAGTAATTATTTTGACGTTTTTACTGAAGTATATTTGCTCTATAGTATAATTAATGCTAAATTTTGAGTAACAAAAATATAAAAATAACTTTCCCTGATGGAAGTATTAAGGAGTATCCAAGCGGTTCTTCTTCATTGGAAATAGCTGCATCTATTAGCAAAGGGCTTGCCGATGACGCTCTTGTTGCTGAAGTGAACAGTAAACTTGTTGATATTGTCAAACCGATTAACGAAGATTCTACGGTTAAATTTTATAAGTTTGGCGATGATGAAGGTAAGAAAGTCTATTGGCATACAACCAGCCATATTATGGCTCAGGCAATTGAGGAACTTTTTCCGGGTGCTAAATTCGGAGTTGGACCTCCGGTTGAAAACGGCTTCTATTATGATGTGGATTCAGAGCATAAGTTTACCGATGAAGATTTAAAGAAAATTGAAGATCGTATGCTTGATATTGCTAAACGTGATCTTAAAACCCAACGCGAGGAATTAAAACGAGAAGATGCAATTGCATATTTTAAATCAAAAAGAATTGATCCGTATAAAGTAGAAATACTTGAAGATATTGCTAAGAATGAAAATATTGTTTCATTGTATCATCAGGGTGAATTTACAGACCTGTGCCGCGGACCTCATATGCCAACTACCGCAAAATTAAAAAATATTAAACTCTTAAGTGTTTCAGGTTCATATTGGCGGGGTGATTCAAATCGTAAACAATTGCAAAGAATTTATGGCATATCTTTTCCTAAAAAGAAGGATCTTGATGATTACCTCAATCTTCTTGAAGAAGCCAAGAAAAGAGATCACAGAAAGCTTGGTAAAGAACTTGAGCTTTTTATGTTCCATGAATACAGCCCGGGTGCACCCTTTTGGCTGCCAAACGGAATGGTTCTCTTTAAAGAACTTGAAAAATACTGGCGTGATATACACGATAGCAACGGCTACGAAGAAATAAATACTCCAATACTTGTTAAAGATAAATTATTTGAGCAGTCCGGGCATTTGGATCATTATAAAGAAAATATGTTCCGCGTTGATGATGGAAACGAAACATATTATCTTAAACCTATGAATTGTCCTGAAGCTACTTTAGTTTACTCTTCAAAAATGCGGAGTTATAAGGATTTACCTGTCAGACTGAGCGAAATCGGAAGACTTCACAGAAATGAGCTTCGCGGTGCTTTAGGCGGGATGTTTAGAGTCAGACAAATTACTATGGATGATGCTCACATTTTCTGTACACCTGAACAGATTCAACAGGAAATTACAGGTGTAATGAGTCTTATAAAATCCTTTTATGCATTGTTTGGACTTGAACCAAGGTTTTATCTTTCAACACGCCCCGATGAAGCAATGGGCACAAAAGAAGTATGGGATAAAGCAGAAGCAGCTTTGGCTTCTGCACTTGATGCAAATGAACTAATGTATTCAGTTAAAGAAAAAGACGGGGCTTTCTATGGTCCTAAAATTGATGTACATATTAAAGATGCATTGAAAAGAGATTGGCAGATTGCTACTATTCAGCTTGATTATAACCTGCCCGAAAGATTTGATTTAACCTATGAAGGCAGTGATGGTCAAAAACACAGACCTGTTATGGTTCATCGTGCAATTTTTGGAAGTTATGAGCGGTTTATAGGAATGTTAATTGAGCACTTTGGCGGGAATTTTCCCCTTTGGCTTGCTCCGATTCAGGCAGCTGTTTTGCCTATTACAGATAATCAGAAAGACTATGCAAAGGAAGTTTTTGCAAGATTAAAAGAATGCGGCTTTAGGGTTACAATTGATGACCGCAGTGAAAAAATTGGATATAAGATCCGTGATTGCGAAACTAAAAAAGTACCTTATATGATTATTGTTGGCGAAAAGGAAAAGCAAAACGGTAACATTACAGTTCGTGCTCATAAAAAAGGTGATCTTGGTGCTTTTGACCTTAATAAATTTATTGAACAAATTATTAACGAAAGAGATTTTAAAAAATTAAATTCATAAAAAATATTATAAAAAATATTTAATAACTTTAAGGAGTAATAATTATCAAGGAAAAAAAGACTAAAACACGCATTAATGAACAAATTCGTGTTCCGGAAGTAAGGGTTTTAGATGAAAATGGTGATCAGCTGGGTATAAAACCTACACAGGAAGCATTAAAGATTGCCAGATCAAAAGACCTTGATCTTATCGAAGTATCGCCAAATGCCAAACCTCCTGTTTGTAAAATAGGAAACTTTGGTAAATATAATTATGAAAAACAGAAGAAGGAAAAAGAGCAGAAAAAGAGCAAAAGTTCTACTCAAATGAAAGAAATCAGGTTTCACCCTAATACAGATACACATGATATGGAATTCAAATGCCGTCACCTGATTGAATTCCTTATGCAGGGTCATAAGGTTAAAGCAACTATTATTTTTATCGGCAGAATGATGGTGCATCAGGATATTGGAAGGAAACTGATGGATGAAATTATAGAAAAGCTCACTGTAGTTGGAAAAATAGAACAGGCTCCAAAAATGGAAGGAAGATATTTAACGGTTATGCTTATTCCTGATAAAAAGAAAATAGAAGATTTTAAGAAGAACAAAGAAAAATCTATGGCTGTAAATATCTAAACAAATACAGCAGTCTAATAATTTTTAATATTAAACAAAAAAAATATAACTCAAAGAAAGCAAGGTATTAAAATGCCAAAAATGAAATCAAACCGCGGAGCTG
This sequence comes from Ignavibacteria bacterium, assembly GCA_020852705.1. Lineage (GTDB taxonomy): Bacteria > Bacteroidota > Ignavibacteria > Tepidaquicellales > OLB5 > OLB5. The sequence continues at coordinate 71,245 of JADZAP010000005.1, forward strand.
CAAAATCTTTTAAGGTAACTGCAGGCGGAAAGATTAAAAGAAAACATTCATTAAAAAGACACATTCTCACAAAAAAATCTGCAAAAAGAATAAGGCAGCTTAGACATGATGCTCTGGTTTCTGAAGCAGATGCAAAACGTGTAAGAAGAATGCTTCTAGCATAAGAACAATGATTTATTATTCTTATTTCAATTAATTAAAACTAAAATTTAAAATACAGGAGATTTAAAATGCCTCGTTCAGTAAATTCAGTAGCTTCAAGAAAAAGACGAAAAAGAATGCTTGCCAAAGCTAAAGGCTACTGGGGCAGAAGAAGTAAAGTTACAACGGTTGCCAAACATAGTGTAGAAAAAGCAGGTCAGCATGCTTACTCAGGCAGAAAACTTAAAAAAAGAGTTATGCGTAATATATGGAACGTAAGAATAAATGCTGCTGCAAGAGATAATAATACTACATACTCAAAACTTATTGGTGCTCTGCATAAAAAAAATGTAGATATAAACCGCAAAGTTCTTGCACAGCTAGCTTATGATAACCCCGCAGCTTTTTCTGAAGTTGTAAAGTTTGCAATGAGTTAAAACTTTTTTTTACAGTAAAAATAAAATATTTTTGTCCAAATTAATTCTGATAAAAAATGCTGTCTGATCTGACAGAAATAGAACAGGAAGTAAATTCTTTTTCGGTTACTAATGCAAGTGAGCTGGAATCTTTCAGAATTATGTTCATTTCGCGTAACGGACGTATAACTAAGCTTTTTGATGAGCTTAAAAACATTAGCAAAGAAGAAAAACCTGCAGTAGGCAAAAAACTTAATGATATTAAAAAACTTGCTGAGGGAAAATACAATAGTTTAAAAGAGAAACTTGCTGACTCTTCTGCTGTAAAAGAAACCATGGATCTTACTCTGCCACCTGCTGAATTTTCTGTTGGAAGAGAACATCTTATTTCGCAAACCCTTCAGCAAATGGTTAAGATCTTCCGCGAAATTGGTTTCAAAGTTACTGATGGACCGGAGCTTGAAGAAGAATTTTATAACTTTGATGCTTTAAATACCCCGTATTATCATCCATCAAGAGATATGCAGGATACTTATTATATTCAAAACAATGTTGATAAAGATAAGAAATATGTATTAAGAACTCATACCTCACCGGTTCAGATAAGAACTATGCTTAACAATAAACCGCCTCTTAGAATAATAAGCCCCGGTAAGGTTTTTAGAAATGAAACTGTTACATATAAAAACTACTTCATGTTTCATCAGCTTGAAGGTTTATATGTTGATAAAAATGTAAGCATGCGTGACCTTAAAGGCGTTCTTTCTTATTTCTTTAAAAAATTCTACGGAGAAAATACTAAAATAAGATTCATACCCAGTTTTTTTCCGTTTACTGAGCCCTCTGGACAAGTGGATATTACTTGTTTTATTTGCAGCGGTAAAGGATGCAAAACCTGTAAAGAAACCGGCTGGCTTGAAGTTGGAGGCTGCGGTATGGTTGATCCAAATGTGTTCAAAGCAGTTGATATTGACCCTGAAGAATTTACAGGATTTGCTTTTGGTATGGGTTTAGAGCGTATTACTATGATGAAATACGGCATTAAAGATATCAGGATCCTTTATCAAAATGATATTAGATTTTTAGACCAATTTTAATTTTTTTTTATTTTGCTTTAACCGTTTTCCTGAATAAACCATAGAAACGTAAAAATATATACAATGCAGGGAATTTTTACAGTTTCAAATTTAATTGTTTTTGTTCTTTGTTATTTAATTGGTTCATTTCCAACTGCTTATATTCTTGTTAAAGCAAAAACAAATAAAGATGTTACCAAAGAAGGTTCCGGAAATGTAGGTACGCTGAATTCATTTCAGGTTTCTAAATCAAAATTTATTGGCATTACCGTACTTTTTATAGATCTTCTAAAAGGTGCATTACCGGTTTATTTTTTGCTCTTTATAATGCCCCAAATGTATCAAACTGTAATGCTTGGTGCTTGTGCAATAATATTAGGGCACAATTATCCCATTTGGCTTAAATTTAAAGGCGGCAGGGGACTCGCATCCGGTGCAGGTTTATTTTTGGTAATTAATTTTTATATCTTAATCGGTTGGTGTATTGTTTGGCTTTTAATGTTTCTGTTAAAACGAAAAGTTTTAATAGCAAATACTGCAGCTACTTTTTTACTGCCGGTATTTATTTTTGCTGTTAACTTTATTGCTGGTTTTCAGGTTAATACTAATAGAGAAGGTTATGAATTGATTTATTTTACCGTATATTCTCTGATAATTACAGCAATAGTTCTTTCGCGGCACACCGAAGTTTTTAAAAATAATTCAAATAAATAATTTTTATTAATCAAATTATATGCTATGTTTCCTAATTTAAAAAATCCAGTTTTTACAGATATCGATGATCTTAGCGAAATGGCTCGCCAGTTAAGACGCGATATAATAAATGAACTACTTATTTCAAAATCAGGGCATTCTGGCGGACCACTTGGGCTGGCTGACCTTTTTTCTGTACTTTATTTCAATAAATTAAATATACTTCCACAGGATCCATATAATCCTGAAAGAGATTTTGTATTCCTTTCAATTGGGCATGTTGCACCAATTTGGTATGCAGCTCTTGCCCGCAGAGGATACTTCCCAATTGATGAGCTTAAAACTCTGCGTAAAATAAACGGGAGACTTCAGGGTCATCCCGCACCTTTAAAAACACACGGTCTCCCGGGTGTTGAAATTGCATCCGGTGCACTTGGGCAAGGTCTTTCAATTGCCGTTGGCACAGCATTAGGTTTAAAATTAGATAAAAAATCCAATCATGTTTTCTGTATCTGCGGTGATGGAGAGCTTAATGAAGGTCAAATTTGGGAAGCCGCAATGACAGCACATCACCATAAAACTGATAATTTGACCGTTATTGTTGATAGAAACCACTGTCAGATTGATAACCGTACCGAAAATGTTATGATGCTTGAGCCTCTTGTAGAAAAATGGAAAGCTTTTGGCTTTGAATTGTTTGAAATTGACGGACATAATTTAAAAGAAATTATGGATACAATTGATGCTGCAAAAAAAGTTAAAGGAAAACCTTCATGTATTATGCTTTATACTAAAATGGGCCAGGGAGTTTCATTTATGCAGGATAATTATAAATGGCATGGTGTTCCGCCAAATGACGAACAGGGCAAAATTGCTTTAAGTGAACTTCTGCCAACAAAGTTTGGTGATTTTGTTGATTATTATAAAAAATAATTTTTCTATTTAATTATACTAATTATGAAAACATACTTTTTTCTTTCTATAGTATTTTTTATGGGTATGGCATTAAGCTCATGTTCATCAGAAGGCAGTGACGGTAAAAAACTGCCTATGGAAATTGTTATTAATGGCACTTATTCAAGTGTTGAAGATAAACGCGAAATGCTTATTAATAACAATGATGATTACCAGAAACTTATGAATGAAGTTTATAAAAACCTTGACCAAATGCCCAGAATTCCTGTTGTTGATTTTACAAAATACAGCCTAATCGCTGTATTTATTGGGCAAAGACCCAATGGCGGTTATATGGTTTCTATTGATAGTATATTGGATGTTTCTAAGATATATGTTAATGTAAAAGAGCAAACCCCCGGAAAGAACTGCAATGTTACAGATGCTATAACGAGACCTTATACTATTGTTAAAATACCTAAAACTGATAAGAAAGCTGTATTTAACACTAAACAAGAAGTTAAAGACTGTCAATAAGTAATATTTAAATTAAAAATTTTAAAACAAAAAGTATATCAAAAATGAACTATATAAATAAATGCGGTAATTTACTGATTGATAATTTAGATCTTAAAAATCCTGAACATAAAGAAACCAGACGTGGTTTTGGCGATGCTTTAGTTGAATTGGGTAAATCAAATCCAAATGTAGTAGTACTTGGCGGTGATGTCAGCGGCTCTGTTAGAACTGATTTGTTTCGTGATGCATTTCCGGATAGATTTTTTTCTGTGGGTATTTCTGAGCAGGATATGATGGGAACTGCTGCCGGACTTGCTCTTGCAGGTAAAATTCCTATTGCTTCAACTTATGGTGAGTTTGCTACCGGCAGACCTTTTGATCAAATTAGACAATCTATTGCGTACAGTCAAATGAATGTAAAAATATGTGCTTCTCATTGCGGTTTTACTGTTGGACCTGATGGAGCTACACACCAGTCACTTGAAGATGTTGGAATAATGCGTATTCTGCCGCACATGAATGTTGTTACACCGGTTGATTATAACCAAACATATAAAGCAGTTACTGAATGTGTTAAATCAGAACATCCGTTCTATATAAGATTTTACAGAGATAATTCCCCTAATTACACTAACCCTGATGCACCATTTGAATTTGGTAAGGCAGATACTTTATACGAAGGAACCGACTGCACAATAATTGCAAGCGGGTTAATGGTATGGGAAAGTATGCTTGCTCTTGAACTGCTTGCTGAAGAAAAAATTTCATGCAGACTTATTAATATGCATACTATTAAACCAATTGATAGAAATGCAATTGTTCAGGCAGCTAAAGATACAGACTGCATTGTTACCTGCGAAGACCATCAGAAAATTGGAGGTCTTGGCGGTGCAGTTGCAGAAGTGCTAGCTCAGGAATATCCTGCACCGGTTGAATTTATTGGTGCAAGTGATACTTTTGGCGAGTCAGGCAAAGCTGTAGAACTTTATGAAAAATACGGGCTGTCTTTTAGGCATATTGCCGAAGCTGTTAAACGAGCTGTTAAAAGAAAAAAATAATTCTTTTTGTTTTTTTAAAAACCGTTTAAGGGTACTTATAATAAATTCTGTTTATTTTATAACTCTTTAACGGTTTTTGTTTTCTTTACTATTGAAACCTGTTTTAATGTTTCATCGTTTATGCTGTAAAAAATATTTTCAAAATATTCAAATTCCATTATTTATGAAAAAATCTAAATATATTCTCATTATACTTTCATTTATTGCTGTATTAGCTTCCGGATTTATATTTGGACGTTATTTGCTTAAAACTCCATCTGCTAATCTGAATGCTGAACAGAATGTTAATAAAGAGAGAGTTTACAATGATATTACAGACTCAAGAGAAAATGCTATTACCAGAACAGTAAGCGAAGTTTCTAAAGCTGTTGTTGGAATAAGTGTTACAGAAGTACGTGAATACAGAGACCCGTTTGCTGATGATCCCTTTTTCAAACAATTTTTTGGAGATAGGTCCTATAAACAGGAAGTTCAGGGTTTAGGTTCAGGTTTTATTATTTCTGATGACGGATACATAATTACCAATGATCACGTTGTTGGAAATGCTACTAAAGTTGTTGTTAGTATGACAAACGGTGAGCATGTTGAAGCAACAATAGTTGGAAAGGATTCTTTTACAGATATTGCCTTATTAAAAATTGAGCGATCCGGTCTCCCCTTTATAAAGTTGGGTAACAGTGATGATGTGATAATTGGGGAGTGGGCTGTAGCACTTGGCAATCCCTTTGGATTGTTTGAAGTTAACCAAAAACCTACTGTAACAGTTGGGGTTATAAGTGCCTCTGGGATGAAGCTAAACAGTAATGAAAACCGTTACTACCGGAATATGCTGCAAACAGATGCAGCTATCAATTCCGGAAACAGCGGAGGTCCGCTGGTAAACAGTATTGGTGAGGTTATTGGTATGAATACATTGATTTATACAGGTAATTCAATGGCAGGCGGTAACATTGGACTTGGGTTTGCAATTCCAATTAATAAAGTTAAAAAAATTATTGATAAAATAAAAAAAGACGGCAAAATAGAAAGAAATTATAATATCGGTTTACGCCTGCAGGCAGTCGATAAAAATATAACTCAATACTATAAACTTAAAGATAATGTAACAGGCGCAATTGTAGTAAGTGTAGAAAGCGGCAGCGCTGCTGATAAAGAAGGAATCCGTTCGGAAGATATTATACTTTCAGTAAATGGCGAAAAAATTGGCAGTGATGCGGATTTTTGGGGTATTGTTGTTGATTTGAATTTAGGTGATAAAGTAAAATTGCATATACTCCGAAATGGTGAGGAGTTAGATAAAGAATTTGAATTAAGAGTTAAGTAAAAAGATTTATCGTGGCTAATTATTGCTGTGAATTTGTAAACATCAAAAAACCCGCAGTGTATTTTGCTGCGGGTTTTTTAGTTAGTATGAATTTATTTTAAGTCTTCATAGGTTAAAGACAATTGTTCTGTTATTGGAAAATCTGTCAAATAGTTTGAGATAAAAAGTTCTTTACCCTTTTGATCAGATGTTTCGGTTATGTTTCGCATTCCATAGGTCAAGTCCCATGGAAAGATGTTAGCAAATGAAAATAATTCTTTAATATAAGAGCATTCGTCATAAGTAATTAACCATTTGTGTTTACAATTTTTCATCGTTTCTGCAAATTGTTCGTGATTAAATGCTTTATGTAAGTTTCCATTTTTACCGTACAATGCCGATTTTGTTGTAGAATAATAGGGAGGGTCAAGAAAGATAAAAACATTTTGTCCTTCTTTGTTTACAACTTCCTTATAGTCTAAATTTGTGATTGTCGTAGTTCCGTTTATGACTTGCGAAAATTTCTTTAAGCGTTGAATACTGCTTTCTGTAAATCGACCAGTAAAAGCTCCCTCACTAAAACCACCACTCATACTTGTTCCAGAAAAGGTAATGCGATTATATATAAAAAATGCTGCTGCTTTTTCTAAATCATTAAATGTATTAATGTTTTGATTTAAAAATATGTGCAATTCCTTGCCAATAGGAAAATGATCTCTCCATTCATAAATTTTGTCAATCAAAGCATTTACATTTTTTTGCGAGATCTCCCAAAATTTGTATAATTCATAATAAAGGTCGTTTACCCAATATATTTTATCAGGGAAACGTTGTATTGTATAAATAAATACCGAACCACCGCCCACAAAAGGTTCTCGAAATTCGTTAAATGGTGGTATTAACTTTGCTATAATGTTTACAGCACGGCTTTTGCCACCTGGGTATCTTAACGGACTTTTTATCATTTTGAAAAACCAAGTTGAATAATAAAATTATTTATTCTTGCTTCATTTAAAACTTCTTTCACAAGTTTGGTTTGTGAAGGCGAAAACTTATTTTTTGTGAAGAAAGCTGATACAGTTTTTTTGTTGTTCCTTGAATTAACAGATCCCTTGAGTTTTGATGAAGTTAAACTCAAAACAGCAATACTCTTAAATTTCTCTTTGTTAACAGTAACATTTAAAAGATTGCAGTATAAAATCATTTTTAATAATCCATCTTTAATGTCTCCCTTGTTTGGGAGAATATTTTCTTTACTATGTTTGCTTTCCTTTAAGAAAACAGTATTTTTATCAATGAAAACTTCATCAGCTGTTAAAAAATATTGTCCGCCTAAATAATTATAAATAGTAATTTTTGCTTTTGAATGCGTTGATAAACTTTCTTTAGGCTGTTGTGTTGCAAATTCTCTTGATTGTGCTTCTTTTGCTTTACTTCTAGAAAATGCCATAAATAGTTTTATATCTTTTTCGATTATATCTTTCAATTTATCAATACCTGAAATATTATGTAAAGGTACCTTTGTACCTTTTTCAATGCTTATATAAGCTGATTTTGCTTTGTTAATTATCTTATTTAGATTGTTATTGAGTTCATTCAAATTCCAATGTAGGGCAGAACTATGATATGCTTCAATTTCTTTAATTTTAGCAATTATGAATTTATTATTAAATTGTTGATTGGTTATTTTTTGTTTGTTTCTTGGATTTACTTCGGCTCGATAGTAATAAGCAAAAATTACAAAGACATCAAGTAATGACATTAGAGAAACTGTATCCCACTGAATAAAATCTCTGTCGCCTCTTGCTCCCTCGTCTTTTACTACCGGAATAACTGTGATTTTCTTTGATGTTGTTAGTGAATTGTAAACCCGTTCAAATGGATATGAACGTGTTCGTTTAGGTGAAACCCATTTAGAAATTGCAAGAGTCGTGTTTTTGTCAATCAGTAAACAAGTAGCTGGGACTTTGTTTATATTGAAACTTTTGAAATCAAATTGTTTTAAGTCATCACTAAAAATTATTGTGTATTTTATTCCTGTTAATTTTCCTGTAATGTCCATTTTTATCTTTCATCATTTCAAAGTTTCTACAATATTCTCTCCCTGTTTATTTAATGATGTCTTTTCTATTATTTCTTCATGTTATTTTGTCAATATCATCTTTTTAACTTCTGAATACTTATCTGTTTCAAGTTTATAAAAATAAATTCCGCTTGTCAAGTTTGCATATTTTGAAGCATCAAACGTAACTGTATATATACCTTTTGGCTGGGTGCCTTCTACTAATGTTGCTATTTCTTTACCAATTAAATCAAACACTTTAAGTTTTACAAATGAAGCATCATAGAGTTCGTATGTTATATTAGTTGTCGGATTAAACGGATTTGGTGTATTCTGTTCAATCTTAAAATTCCTTATTCCTGTTATGCCTATTTTTATTTCATCAGCTTCAAATAATACATTTCCGTTTGATGAGTAACCTTTCAGCTTGTAATAATATACTCCGTCTCTTTCAGGAGAGTCTTCATAGTCATACAAATATGTAAATACCTTATTGTCATTTTCATTTTTTTCAAGAAAGTCATCTTTTCCAATCCTGTCATCATTAATCTTTACATATTCCTTTTTTTTAGGGTCAAGTCTTAATACTTCAAAGTACGCAATATTTTTTGGATTAAGTACACGCCAGTTTAAATAAACTGTTTTATCCTTAATTTTTGCTGAAAATACTGAAAGAGCATCTGCTGAGTCAGATGGAGTTTCTGTTTTATCATCATCTCCGCCTGTTATGCCTGGTGCATTTTTATCAGATATTAAATTATCGTTTTCACCGCTAAATGAAGAAAAAGTGAAGAATATTTGTAATACAAAAGCTAAAATTAGTAGGATTTTAATCATACATTCTCACGTAAAAACTCAAGACGCTTCTTTAAGCGGCGCTCGCTCATAAGCAGCTTTTCTTTGCCGAATATTGCTTCATTTTGTGACGTAAAAGTTAATATATACTCATCGCTCATTATAATTGCTTCTTCCGGACACACTTCTTCGCAGAATCCGCAGAATATACAGCGAAGCATATTTATCTCAAATTTTACCGGATATCTTTCCTTATCCTGTGTAAATGTTTCATCTGCCTGAACTTCAATTGCTAAAGCGGGGCATACTCTTGAGCAAAGACCGCAGGCAACACAGCGTTCAGTTCCGTCTTCGGTTTCTACTAATACAGGTCTTCCGCGAAATGCTGTTGGCGGTGCCCATTTTTCCTCGGGATACTGCATTGTTATCTTAGGTCTGAACATCTCCCTTAGTGTTAACCATAGCCCGCCGAATATCTGCGGTAAATATGTCTTTTCTAATAATGTTAAATCTTTGCTTCTTACCTGTTGAATATCTGCCATTTATGTTTCATTCCAATTACAATTGGGATATCTTTTTTTTCTCTTTACTTAATGTTTAAAACAAATAAATATACAATCTGTTCCAGCTGTTAAATTATTTTACAAGAACCATTTTCTTCACATCAACATAATCACCTGCACGGAGCGAATAATAATACATTCCGCTTGAAAGTCCTTTAGCGTTAAAATCTGCCTGGTATTCACCCTGCGATAACTGTCCGTTCACAAGAACCGATACTTCTCTGCCAAGCATATCATATACCCTTAATGATACATATTCACTCTTTGGGATAGAGAAATTTATCTTTGTGTTTGGATTAAAAGGATTTGGATAATTTTGTGATAAACTGAATTCCTTTACAATACTGCTAATTTGCTGAATGCCGATAGTTTGTGTAGTATTACATCTGAAATCCACTTCTACATACTGTGAAGGATTTAAGACAAGCTCAGCTCTTATTCTCATGTGCCCTGCACCATGTACAAAAATGTTATCTATATTTCTGCAGTAAAAATGAAATGATAACGTATCATCAGCATGAGTAACCGAACTGTAATTTGCAGTAACTGTATCTGTTTCAGGTGGATAGCAGTTTTGGTAATTGCAAATTGCTGAACCTAATGGCTGCCAGCTAGGTGTAAGATCTTCTATTGTTCTGATTAATCTAATATCAGCTGAACCTGTTGTAGGATTTAGTAATCCATACAATACACCCTCGTATGCATTTGTATCTGTTATTGTATGTGTTTCAGGGCCAATTCGGGTAAATGTTAAGCCTTGTGAATATGTGATGCTGCTCAATAGAAATAATGCAAAAATAAAAACTAATTTATTCATGATTTGGATTGGTTTTTAACAAATTTATATGAATTCTTTACTAAAATCAACTTAAATTAATGGTAATTTAACTAACTTAAAACCCTAATTTTCTTAAAATAATGAAAATATACAGGTTTTTAATAAACCTTTTTACTTTTTTTTAAAGCCCAATATTCAAATATTTCTACACATTCGTTTTTCATAAAATCACCCGTTATTTTAACTTTGCAATTTCCTAATTCCTTTAACATTTTATTTGATATTTTAAGTTCATTAAAACCGAACTTTTCTGCATCATTGATATTAGCACCATAGAAAATTCTGTCAATTCTTGCCCAATGAATTGCTGTAAAACACATTGGGCACGGCTCGCATGTTGAGTAAATTGTACTTCCGCTAAGGTCAATGCTGCCAATTGCTAAGCAGCCATTTCTTATTGCATTAATTTCTCCGTGTGCAGTTATATCATTGCTTGCCCAAACAATATTATGGTTACAGGCAATTACTTTATCATCTTTAACTATACATGCAGCAAACGGAGTTTGACCATTATCAACTCCTTCACGGCATTTATCAATTGCCATTTGCATATATTTTTCATCGCTAGTCATAAGTAATTATGATTTGTATGCAAAAATACTGATTATTATAATAATTTTCAGTACAATCATTTTCCTGCATATTGCATTTTCAGAAGCACTCTAATCAAACCTTTGTGTAACTTTACGGCTTTGTGCCTTTGTGTCTAAAATATTTAAGATTTGTTTTTTTGCCATTAAAAATTATAACTGAAACTTCATACCCCTTTTTTGTGTAATTTAATTATACAATATATCTTATATTTGAACTATATTGTAAATGTTGATAAATATAAATTTATGTTTTAAATATCGTTTAAAATTATTAAAAACCTTAAAAATTTAAAAATAAATTATATTATTATATTTTACATTTAATGGAAATATTCTTGTATTTCAGAAGTCTTAAATATGGATTAAATTAAACAATTTCACGGTAATTTTGATATGAAATTCTGGCAAAAATTATTGATAGCTTTGGCGGGATTAATTGTTGTAACCCTGTTAATGAATTTTATTGTTATGCCATGGTATGTCAGACACGATACTCTTGTTAAAGTCCCTTCTGTTGTTGGCTTAAACTTTGAAGAAGCTAAAATTAAACTAGATAATTCAGGGCTTGAAGGTTTGCAGGGTGATATTCGTTATGACCCTTCAAAGCCAATAGGTGTTGTTATTGAACAGAATCCGCCTGCTGATCAGGTAGTTAAAGATGGCAGAAGGATTTATCTTATTATCAGCGGCGGTGAGCAGCTTTATGATGTTCCAAATCTTGTTGGCAGAACCCTGCGCGAAGCAAAATTTATGCTTGATCAAAGAAATCTGGAAGTACAGGAAGTTGAATACAAACCTTCTGTTCAGTATCCGGCAGGTATTGTGCTTGCACAAATTGAAAATGCCGGCTCTAAGGTTAAAAAAGATACCAGGATAGGTGTAATTGTTTCAACCGGTATGGATGCCGGTAATATTAAAGTGCCAGATTTGACAGGTAAAAATCTTGAAGAAGCTAAAAAGCTTCTTACTGAAAATAAACTTTTAATTGGAAAAGTAAGCTATCAGCCATCAACAAATGTTCCTCTTAATTCAGTTATTGATCAGTACCCTAAAGCTAATACAATGGCAAAGGAAAATCAGAAAATTGATGTATTTGTTAACAGGGAATATAAGAAGAAAATAATTATTGAAGGTGAAGAAGATGGCATAAAAGAAAAAGAAGAGACAACTGAGCCAAAAGATAATAATTCTAATGAGGATCTGAAAAAGGATGATCGGAAAAAAGATGATTTAAAATCTACACCTCAGGAAAAAGATAAAAAAAATGATACTAAGATTAAGCCAAAGGATAAAAAAGGCGATAAAAAAACAACACCTGAATCTAAGCCAAAAAAAGACTCTGAAAAGAAAAATGATGACGGTACAAAATTCTGATAATACAGCTAAAATATTATGAAACTCATAGCTCCTTCCGTACTTTCTGCTGATTTTTCTAAAATTCAATCAGAAATACAAATGATTACTGAAGCCGGTGCAGATATGCTTCATCTTGATGTTATGGACGGGCACTTTGTGCCCAATATTACATTTGGTCCAAAGATGGTTGAAAGCATTCGCAGGCATACTAAGTTAAATCTTGATGTGCATTTAATGATAAGTGAACCTGAAAAGTATATTGAGCAGTTTGCTAAAGCCGGGGCTGATTGGATAAGTGTTCATTTTGAGGCTTGTATTCACCTGAACAGAGTTGTTAATCAGATTAAAGATTATGGTGTAAAAGCAGGAGTTGTTATAAATCCGGCAACTTCAGTATCTGTACTTCAAGAAATAATAGGGGTTGCTGACTATATTTTGTTAATGAGTGTAAATCCCGGTTTTGGCGGACAAAAATTTATCAGCAGTTCACCTGAAAAAGCAGTTAAACTTGCTGAAATGATTAAAAATAAAAACGCTGATACATTTATTGAAATGGATGGAGGTATTGATGTTGAAAATATTAAATTAATTAGTGATTCCGGTGTAAATGTTTTTGTAGCAGGTAACTCTATCTTTGGCTCAAAAGATCCCAAAGAAACAATTTCAAAAATGAAAAAGCTAATCAGCTAAGAATTAATTTTAAAATTAAAATTATTAATTATCATAAAAAATGAAACCTGCTTTTAACTTCGGTGAAATTCGCGAAGCTGAAAAAAACATAATTGAAAAAGAGGGGATACCCTCTTTAATTTTAATGGAAAACGCAGGCAAAAATGCCTTTGATGTGATTGTATCATTATTTCCCGATATTTCTGAAAGAGGTATATTCATATTATGCGGCAAAGGCAATAATGCCGGTGATGGTTATGTAATTGCCCGAAATTTTCTCCTTAATTCAATTCCTGTTGAAGTATTTAATCTTGCTTTACAGAGTGAACTTAAAGGTGATGCAATAATTAATTTTAATATACTGCATAGCTTAAATTCAAAATTGTGCAGTATGCACAACATTAACGAAAATAATTTTGAACTGATTTATAATGCTGCCAAAAACCATAAAGGTAAGTTAATTATCATTGATGCTCTACTGGGAAGCGGTATTAAAGGCAGTGCATCCGGTATATTTAAAAAAGTTATTGAACAGATTAATAAATTAAGAACTAAAAAAAAGAATCTGGAGGTAGTATCGGTGGATATCCCCAGCGGAATTGGAGAAAACTCCGGTACCGGTGCAGTAATTAATGCTGACCATACTATAACTATGGGAGCCGTTAAAACCAATCTATTGTATGGAAGAGGGAAAGAATGTACAGGTAATCTGTATGTAGTTCATATTGGCATACCTGCAGGCAACTTGATAAAAAATAATTACTGCAATAAATATATTATTGAAGAAAGTGATGTTAAGTTAATTTTTCCTGTTCGAAAAAAAACCTCTTATAAGTATTCCAATGGTAAAACCCTTATTATAGGTGGCTCTAAAGGACTTTCAGGTGCACTTATTTTAAGTTCACTTGCAGCATTAAAATCAGGGTGCGGTGCAGTTTTATCAGCTTTCCCTAAATCAATTTCTGCTCATTTCAGCAGAAAACTGAGTGAAGTAATAAAAACCGAATTAAACGAAACTGCTGATGGTTCAATTAATGCTGACTCTTATAAAATGCTTATTAAACAGATTGAAAAAGCTGATGCTGTTTTAGTCGGACCCGGTATTTCTCTAAATAATGAAACTGCAAATTTTATTTTTGAACTTGTTACAAACATCAATAAACCTCTGGTTATTGATGCTGATGCTTTAACTTCTCTTGCAGATAACTTAGATATTTTATTAAACAGAACAGGGGAAAGTGATATCATTTTAACACCGCATCTAGGAGAATTCTCAAAGATTTCCGGCAAAAGTATTCCTGAAATTAGTGCTGATATGTTTAATATTTCAAAACAGTTTGCTGCTAAATATAAAGTTAATCTTATCGTTAAATCAGAAACCAGTTTTAGCTGTACCCAAGAAGGAGAAATATTAATTAATAATACAGGTAATGAACTCTTAGGAAATGCCGGCTCAGGTGATGTACTTTCGGGAATTACTGTATCAATGCTTGCGCAAACTAAGAGTATTCGCTCTGCTATGATTCTTGGCAATTACATCCACGGCAGAATAGCTGAGCATTATTACGAAAAGTACGGAAATAAACAATCGGCTTCGGTGCAGGATCTGATTAAGTTTATTCCTGCTGTTATATCAGAAATATTAAATTAAAATAAATATTACACTCTGCATGGGAATGAAATTCATTTTAAAGTAACAGGATTATTTTTTGAAAAGTTTTTTTAGATATCATTTTTGGGTAATTGCTTGGGCATTAATTATTTTTATCCAATCAAGTTTTCCGGCTATTGAAATCCCAAAAGTTGAGTGGATTAGCATGGATAAAGTTATCCACATGGGTGTATTTGGTTTGCTGGTAATGCTTTGTTATATTTCTTTTATCAATTTAAAACACCAAAATACTTTTAAAAGTAGTCCGCTTTTGTGGAGTGCAGTACTTACAATCATTTATGGTGCTTCGGATGAAATTCATCAGTATTTTGTGCCAAACCGTTCATCTGAAGTATTGGACTGGATGGCTGATATATTAGGTATAATTATAATGCTGTTATTAATAAAATATTATCTATCTAAAAAATTCAATTTTTTCAAAATTTCAAGTAATGTTGAAACTGCAGTGTAATTTACTGAAGTTAGCGATATTTCTTAATTTCGATTTATTTTACTTAATTTCTGTTTGTTTTACTAAATAACTTTTGTGGATATTTTAAAAATAATATAATTGATTATCTTAACAAAATTGAGTATTTTTGTAAATAAGGGGACATTTTAAATGTTCTTTAAAGTTCTTTCTCAGGATAGTAATTGCAAGGCAAGAGTTTCGGAAATTACTACTTCACATGGTACTTTTCAAACACCTGTTTTTATGCCTGTTGGTACACAGGCAACTGTTAAGGCTATTGAGCAGCGCGAACTTGATGATATAGGTGCTCAGATAATTCTTAGCAATACATACCATCTTTATTTAAGACCCGGAGTTGAGGTTTTAAATAAAGCAGGCGGACTGCATAAATTCATGAACTGGAACAAGCCGATACTTACTGATAGCGGCGGGTTTCAGGTTTTTAGTTTATCAGCCTTAAGAAAAATTTCTGCCGATGGTGTTGAATTTAAATCGCATTTAGATGGAAGCTATCATTTTTTTTCACCAGAAAAAGTTATACAGATACAAAGGATTATTGGCTCTGATATAATGATGGTTCTGGATGAATGCCTTGAAAACCCAGCTGCTTTTGAAAAAGCAGAGGATTCTGTAAAGCTAACAACTAACTGGGCAAAAAAAAGCCGAAATGAATTTTTAAACTCAGAAGCACTTTACGGAAATTCGCAATATCAATTCGGTATTATTCAAGGTTCTACTTTTAATGAGCTTAGAAAACAATCAGCTCTTGATTTGGCAGAAATGGATTTTGATGGTTATGCAATTGGCGGTCTTGCTGTTGGTGAAGAAAATAATGTGATGTATGATGTGGTTGAATATACAGTTGATTTTATGCCAATAGATAAGCCCAGATATTTAATGGGAGTTGGCACCCCTCAAGATTTACTGAATTCAATTGAGCGGGGTATTGATATGTTTGATTGTGTAATGCCTACACGCAATGCAAGAAATGCAACTATTTTTACTTCACGGGGTAAGCTAAGGGCTAGGAATCTGGAAAATAAATTCAACTTTAATAAAATTGATGATGAAGTTGAAAGCTATACGTCACTTAATTTTACTCCTGCTTATTTAAGGCATCTGTTTATGTGTGATGAAATGCTTGCTGCTCAATTGGCAACAATACATAATTTACGGTTTTATCTGAATCTTATGGAAAGATCTCGCATGGCAATTAAGCAAAACAGGTTTTTAGAGTTTAAAAAAGAATTTTTAGATAAATATAACAGTAACATTAATCTAAAAAATTAATTTAATTATAAGAATTTATTTGGTTATTTAAAGTTAACATAGAGATATTTATATCAAATAAGTTAATATATAAATTTAGCATGTAAATCAATTAAGGAAGGTATATCAAGTTGAAATTTTTATTTATAATATTACTGCAGCAAACAGATGGCATTGCGAGTCTTGTTAGTTCATTATTGCCGTTTGTTCTTATAATTGCAGTATTTTACTTTTTAATTTTAAGACCTCAGCAAAAACGTCAAAAAGAAAGGCAGAAACTGCTGGAAGGCGTTAAAAAGGGTGATAAAATAATAACTTCAAGCGGTATTCACGGGTCAGTTGAAGGCGTTGAAGATGATTCAATTCTTGTAAAAATTGCAGATAACGTAAAAGTTAAAATGGATAAATCTGCAATTGGTACAATTGTTGGCTTAACCGATACAGCAAAAAAATAATTTTTATTTTTTTATAATATTTTTATTGTGGCGTTTTTTTAAATGCCACATTTTATTTAATATATTGCAGCGCAAAATAAACCAAAGGTTTATTTATGAAACCACAGTTAGTTAAAAATAAACAGATAAAAAAAATATCCCGTGCAGTCAGCGGAAGACTAAACGGTAAATACAAGTTCAGCTCAATTGAATCAGCTGTTGCTGATTTTAAAAAGGGTAAATGTGTAATTGTTGTTGATGATGAAGACCGCGAAAATGAAGGCGATCTGATTTATTCAGCAGAAAAATCAACACCCGAGCTTGTAAATTTCCTTATTAAATATACAAGCGGTGTTATTTGTGTACCTTTGGAAGATGAGCGGCTTAGAGAACTTAAACTTGATATGATGACTATTCATAATACCGCATTGCACGAAACTGCATTTACGGTTAGTGTTGATTACGTTCACGGCACAAGTACTGGAATATCCGCTTCGGACAGAAACAAAACTATACTTTCTCTTGTTAATAAAAAGACTAAGCCCGAAGACCTTGGCAGACCAGGACATGTGTTTCCCTTAAGAGCTTTCCCGGGAGGAGTGCTTCGCAGGGCGGGACATACTGAGGCAGCAGTTGATCTTGCAAAGCTTGCAGGACATTTTCCGGCTGGTGTATTGTGCGAAATTATTAAAAAAGATGGCGAAATGGCTAGAGTGCCGCAGCTTTTTGATTTAGCAAAAAAACATAAGTTAAAGATTATTACAATCAAAGACCTTATTAATTACAGACTTGAACGTGAAGTTCTAATAGAAAAAGTTGTTGATGTGAACCTGCCAACTAAGCACGGAACTTTTAGACTGCACATGTTCAAAAATCTGATTGATAATAAAGAGCATCTTGCGCTTGTTAAAGGAGAAATTCATTCTGATAAACCTATTCTAGTCAGAGTTCATTCTGAATGCCTGACCGGTGATTTGCTTGGTTCACTAAGATGTGATTGTCAGGATCAGCTGATAAAATCTTTAAAAATTATTGAGCATGAAAACAATGGCATTGTTTTGTATATGAGACAGGAAGGCAGGGGCATTGGCTTAGCCAATAAACTTAGGGCTTATAAACTTCAGGATGAAGGTAAGGATACCGTTGAAGCAAATGAAGCTTTAGGCTTTAAAGCAGATCTTCGTGATTACGGTATTGGCGCACAAATATTGCGTGCCCTGGGCGTAAAAAAGATGATTTTGCTTACAAATAATCCCAAAAAAGTTGTAGGATTAAAAGGATATGGGCTCGAAATTGTAAAACGAATTCCTATAGAAATTCCTGCAAATTCTGTAAACGAAAAATATTTAAAAACTAAACGAGATAAACTGGGACATTTACTTTTAATCAACAAAAATCAGGAGAATTAGTGCTATGGATGCAAACAACAAAGGATTTGTATATTTAACTAAAAACAGGCTGCATGAGCTTGAAACAGAGCTAAATAATCTTAAAATTGCCGGTAGAAAAGATATTGCTGAAAAAATTGCTGAAGCTAGGGCACATGGTGACCTTAGTGAAAATGCTGAATACGAAGCTGCAAAATACCAGCAGGAACAGCTTGAAATGCGTATTGCTAAATTTGAAGAAATGCTCTCAAGAGTTAAAATTATATCAGCAGATGAACTGCCTAATGATAAAATTTATATTCTCCATAATGTAAAGCTTAAAGACCTTAAAACAAAGGAAGAATTTACCTATAAACTTGTTTCTCCTGAAGAAGCTGACCTTGAACAGGATAAAATTTCGGTTACTTCTCCAATTGGAAAATCTCTGTTAGGGAAAAAGAAAAATGAAGAAGTAGAAATTATTGTCCCCGCAGGAAAACTTAAATATAAGATCATGGATTTTACTAAATGATCTTTAATTGTGATGCTTTTTTTTGCTTTGATGTATTTTTATTATATAAATTGATCACACTTTCATAATGGATAAAGATAAAAGAACTCTTTTAAAAGTTGGCATAACAATTGTAATTTCCATAATTATTCTCTTATGGGGAGTTGCTTTTTTAAAGGATCTTAAGTTCGGAGTGGAAACTAATGATCTCACGGTTTATTTTATGGATGTGAACGGATTAAAAGAAGGTGACCCTGTTAGCGTTAACGGGGTAACTAAGGGCAAGATCACAAAAATTGAACTTGCCCCGGGTGATTCTGTTCGTGTTGATTTTGCTTTATCAAAAGAAGTTACTCTGCGTAAAGATTATAATGTTTCTGTTGCAATGATTGAGTTAATGAGCGGTAAACAGATATATATCAAACCGGGTACATCAAAAGAACTAGCAGATATTTCTAAACCCTTAGTTGGTGCCAAAACCAATGATATTGTTGGGTTAATAGGCACTATGAATGAGGTTGGTGAGGATGTTAAAATTATTGCAAAAAAACTTGATACTGCAATGACTAAAATGACCGTTACTATAGAAAACGTAAATTCATTGGTTGGTGATGATGGTTTAAAAAGCAATATAAAAGGTGCTGCAAGTAATTTTAATTTAGCTTCACGCAATTTGAATCTTATGCTTACTGATACAAGAATTAATGTAAATTCTTTAACTCAAAAACTGAACAATATTGCATTAAATGTTGATAACACAGTTTCTGATACTAAACCGGAAATTAAGGAAACTTTTAAAGACATTAGAACTCTTACCACAAGACTTGATTCACTTACAATAAATCTGAATAATTTTGTTACAGGTGCAAATGATTCTAATTCAACAGTTGGAAAACTGCTTACAGAAGATGAGATGTACAATAATATTAACACCGCTTTGCTTAACATAAATAAACTTGTAAAAAAAATTGAAAAAGATGGAATTCGTCTCCGTCTTTTCTGATTATTTCTTTAGTTTATTTAGTATATTTGTAATAATTTAGTATTAGCAACAAAAAACAACTTGTAACTGACTCAAAATTTATAACCAACTGAAATTTATTTATGGTAAGAAAAAATTTGGGTTTCCTTGTTACAACTGCTCTAATAATACTTTTTCTGTATTATGCCTCTCAATTCAATAGGCCCTTAATTGGATCTCAGAAAAAAGTTAATGATATTAATTATAAATCTGATGTAAGCAGTTCAAACGGCATGGTAGTAACTGCCGAGAGTCTTGCATCACAGGTCGGAATTGATATACTTAAAAAAGGCGGAAATGCCGTTGATGCTGCAGTTGCTGTTGGTTTTGCACTTGCTGTTACGTATCCGCAGGCTGGAAATTTAGGTGGCGGTGGATTTATGGTAATAAAAATTAAGGATAAGATAACAACTGTTGATTATCGCGAAAAAGCACCGCTTGGTTCATCACGTAATATGTTTCTGAATGATAAAGGTGAGTTTCAGCCTGATAAAAGTCAAGTTGGGCACCTATCTGCCGGTGTTCCCGGGTCTGTTGCGGGAATGCTTTATGCTCTTGAAAAATACGGCACAATGAACAAAGAAGATATTTTATCTCCTGCTATTAAACTTGCTGATGATGGTTTTGAAATTGAAGAAAAACTTGCCGAATCATTGAACAGCAATTTTGATCTATTTAAAAAATTTACTTCTTCACGAAAAATATTTACTAAAAACGGTTTAAATTATTCTGCCGGGGAAAAGTTTGTTCAAAAAGATCTTGCAAATACTTTAAAACTGATAAGTATTCACGGAAGAGATGGTTTTTATACAGGAATTACAGCTGATCTTATTGTTAAAGAAATGCAAAACGGAGGCGGAATTATTACACTGCAAGACCTCAATAATTATCAGCCGGTTGAACGTAATCCTATTCATGTTACTTATAAAGGTTATGATGTTTACTCAATGCCCCCTCCAAGCAGCGGGGGAATTGCTCTTGCTCAATTACTTAACATGGTTGAGCATGAGCAGATCCCTGATCGCAGTGATGTGTATAATGGTATTAAAGATCAAAGTAATTATCTAAATACTGTTATTGAATGTATGAAACGGGTTTATGCCGATAGATCTGAGTATTTGGGTGATCCTGATTTTTGGAAAGTTCCTGTTAATGAACTTATCAGCAAAGAGTATGCTAAAAAACGGAGAAAAGAAATTAATGATGTATCAACACCATCAAATGAAATAAAACCCGGTATTGTTATAAAAGAATCAAATCAAACTACTCATTACAGCATTATTGATAAAGATGGCAATATGGTAAGTGTTACAACAACACTTAATAATACTTATGGTTCCGGAGTTGTAGTTGAAGGTGCCGGATTTTTATTGAATGATGAAATGGATGATTTTGCTTCAAAACCCGGGGAGCCAAATATGTATGGTTTAATTGGCAGCGATGCCAATGCAATTGAACCAGGCAAAAGAATGCTTAGCTCTATGACTCCCACCATTATTCTAAAAGACGGCAATCCATTTATGGTTGCAGGCTCGCCCGGAGGCGGAAGGATTATTACATCGGTATTTTTGACAATAGTAAATATTATTGATTTCCGCATGTCACTTGACTCAGCAATTGATAAGCCTCGCTTTCACCATCAATGGCAGCCTGAATACCTGCAGTATGAAGCAGGTGCTTTTGATGATGATGTATTGGCTAAACTTATTGAAAAAGGACAGCAGGTTAAACAAATTTCAGACTACGGAAGAGTTGAAGCTATACTTATTGACTGGAATAAACATTTATACTATGGTCACAGTGACCGAAGAGGTTACGGGGCAGCTATTGGATTTTAATACGAATTACTAATAAATTTAAAATTATGAATAAGAATTATATATTTTCATTTTTGTTGTATTGTAAATTTCTGCTTGTATTTTATGCTTTATTCATTTTCTCATCCTGTGCAGGTTATCAAGATTTAACCGGAGAGAGCCTTGTTATTAAAACAGGAGATACAGCATCTGTTAAATATACTGCTGATGCTTTCCACGGTTATGAGTGGGTTGTATCATCAAATTCTGACCGCTCAATTGCTAAATTTATCGGTATTACAAATATTCCGGGCAGTAATAATAAAGATAATATAACCCAGGTGTTTAATTTTAAAGGATTAAAAAAGGGCAAAACAATAGTTACTCTTAATTATATTAAGAAAAACGATATTATTGCAAAAAAATCACGTACATTAAATATAACAGTCTTCTAAATAATTTTATTGAAATTGAAAAATATTTATATAAATATTTTAGTGATTTTACTGATAATCATTCTTCATCAGCAGATATTTTCTTTTGGAGATACATCATCCAATTCCGTTTATGGAGAATATACCTTTGTAAGACAGGATTATTTTGGACAGAATGATGAATACGAAACACCATTTTTTGTATTTAAAGGTTCTGAACCCGGACCGGTTATGATATTAGACGGAGGTATTCACGGAGATGAAATTGCATCTTACATGGCATGCGATACTATTGTGAAATACATTAATTTAAAAAAAGGTACACTAATTGTGATACCGCGCACAAATATTATTGCCTGTAAACAAAATACCCGTGAAATAAATTTTGATTTTAATCATGCATTCCCGGGTGATATTACTAATGATACGTATGAATACAGGCTTGCTTATGAATTTATGTGGCTTGTTGATAGCGTTAAGCCAGACCTAATTATTAATCTGCATGAAGCTCATACTAAATGGACTCCGAAAGCTTTAACTGATCCTGAAAAAGCTTATGGACAAATTGTTATTTCCTGTATTCAGCCATTTGAAGAATTGCTTGTAAGGTCAGTGGATAATATGAATCAGTTTATACCCGCGGGTGATTTTACTTTTCATACGCATTATTATTCTTTTAAAGAATATAGTTCATTGGATAATTTTGTTTCAAAATTCAATATTAAATCTTATACGGTTGAAACTTACCGCGGATTTGCAATTGAAGACCGAGTTAAATTGCAGCTTATAGCTGCTTTGCAGTTTATGAAGGAAATAGGGCTGGAGTTTTATATACCTGATAGTATTACAAAATTCAAATAGAATATTTATTTATTAATTTTCAAAATTTGAGGTTAAATCATGAAAAATTTAAGTACCTTGTTGTTTTGCATTTTTTTATTTTCTGCATGTTTAAGTTTTTCTCAGGAAAAAACTTATACTGAAATAGATACCGAAATTTCTGCATCTATAGGAGAAAATTTTACTGTTTCATTAGAATCTAACCAGTCAACGGGTTACTCTTGGTCAGTTGGAATGATTTCCGATAATGCTCAGGTGGTTGTTACAGGTATGGATTATGACCTGCCTGATAACGCTAAAACAGGGCAGGGCGGAGCCGAAGTATGGCACCTTAAAGCTGTTGCACCCGGAAATGTGAAAATAATGTTTTATTATTCCAGAGCATGGGAAAATGAAACACCCGCAAAAACCGTTTCTTTTAATGTAACGGTAAAGTAGTTTTTGTCAAAAATATTTCATTACAAATTTATTAATAATTGATCCCCAAACTTGGGGTTTGGGAATCAATTATCATTTTACTTCATTTATTATTTTACTTCACTGATGTTCCTTCAAATTCTAATCTTTTATCGTTTACACTCAATATATCATTAAGTTCATAAACATTTTTGTAACCGTATCCGTATAGATTTAAATATGTGGGAATATTAAGTGCCAGAGTAATTTCTCTGTCTCCTCCACCTTTATTCTCATCTTTCCGCGGAATTGTCATTTTTGTCGGAAAGTTCTGTTTGTCATCATTAAAATTATTATTGCAGTATATCAGAATTTTGGAATCAAATGAAGGAATTATTTTTCCAAGTGCCTCCTGAGTAAAATCAGAAAAACTCAAGTTTACTGCACCTTTTAAATGTTTACTTTTGTACATTGCATCTGAACGCGCATCTAGGATTATAACACCTTCCTGTTTAGCCAACTCAAGATATTCAGTCAGCTCAAGCAGTCTTGCTTTCCTGTGTTCTTTAACTTCTGCCATAAGCTTTTCGTAATCTTCAAAGCTTACAAAAGGTGATTTTTCCTGTGAACAGGTAGAAAATATAAATAAGCATAAAAACACTAAAATAAATGAGAATTTACACATAATTTTAAAGATTTTAATTAGTTAATATTCTTTATATATGTAAAAACATAAATTTGTTCCCTAATAAAAAAAACCCTTTCAATTGTTTAAACCTGAAAGGGTTGAAAATAGAGAATGGTTTGCAAAACTAAATTATCAGGTTATTTTTTATCCATATATAACTTTTTCAATTCTTCTATCCGGTATCAGCCAAATTAATGCTGTTAAAACATAAATTGCACCTGATGCCCATTGATTAAAAAATGATAATATTATTGCAGCAATGTATAATACAGGTGAAATCTTACCTTTTATATCATTTCCAATTGCTTTTTTCAGCAAAGAACCTTCACCATGGATTGTTAAAATTCTCTTTTGCAGAATAAAATATGCAATTGCTGCCATTAATAGGTCAACTCCGTATAATGTGAGAGTAAGTGGGGCAAAATGATTTTCTGCCATCCAGCCCGTTGTAAAAGGAACTAAGCTTAACCAGAACAGCAAATGCATATTAGCCCATAATATTCCGCCTGAAACTTTATTAACGGTATGAAGCATGTGGTGGTGATTGTTCCAGTAAATTCCAACATAAATAAAACTTAATACGTAACTTAAAAAATAGGGATAAACTGGTATCAAATCGCTCAGTTCTGTTCCATGCGGTATTTTTAATTCCAATACCATAATTGTAATAATTATTGCAAGTACACCATCGCTAAATGCCTCAAGTCTGCTTTTTGTCATTTGTTTTCGGGTTTATTATAACCTGTTTCACCAAATGGTTTCAGTTCATCAAGGTACAATTTTTCAAGTGCCTTTACTTCATCAGCAATATCTTTATCTGTCATTTCTTCTTTTTGTTTTATTTCAGAAATTATTTCAAAACAGAATTTATCTTCTCCTTTTAACTTCCAGTCAGTCTGCAGATCAATACAAGGATGTGAACCTAAATTAAGCTGCAGGCGGTGCCGGTTCCATATTTTATCCAAATTTACGCTTGAGCTAAGAAAAATTTTGTTTGAAACTAAGTTTTTAATGATAAATACCCCAGCTTTAAATTTCATTTGCTTGTATTCATCTTTAAGCTCTTTATTTGATTTATATTCCATAGCTTTTTTATTTGAATTTAGAAAATTTATTTTTTAAATAAAAAAACCTGCTTTACTACAGCAGGTTTTTTGGTTAAGTTTACTTATTTTAAGCAATTTCTATTCCAAGCACTGCATCCTTTAATCTGCCGTTAGGCTGCTTGTAAAAGGGAACACCAAGAACGCCATAATTTTTTACATTTATGTCGTAATTAATATTACGGATTGTATCATTTTTTTCGGCTTCAATCGAAAGAAAAATGAATTCGGCAATCTTACGTGCATCTTCTTTTGAGTAATTAAATCCGGTAAGTTTTACATTATATTTTTGGGGTGAAGGAACTGTGTTTTTGGTCGTAAAGCTTACTCCGATATTTTTTACCGATTCAATCGGCATCCAGAATGCCGGGACATAAAATTTAACATCACCTTCAGTTTTATTGGTGCCGCCAAAAAGGTTTGAAATCCACCCGCCGCTTGAATCACGGGAATTTATCTTAACAAACGCATCAACAAGCCAAAAACCTTTATAAACCATTTCGCCATCACCTTTTACTAATGGTGCTGCAAAATTCACTTCAATTGGCTGTAATTCATCGTTAACTATTTCCCAGCCATTTCCGCAGCTTGAGCAATACACAATATTATCATTCATTTCTACGGTTAAACCGCTGTCGCATGATTTACATTTAACCGCTATTAATTTAAAATCTTCCATATAAAATATTTATTACTCTATTGTTTATCCAAAGTATTTATTAAATATTTAATCTATTTTGACTTTTTCCGTTAGAATAATTGCATCTATTTATTTCTTCAGAAAACTAGACGCAATGCTTGCAATATCAACTACATTACCAACAGAAGCCATGCTTTTGAGATTGGTTACATTTTTATTGCCAAAAAATCCTTTTTTTGGAGGTGCAACTATTCCAGTACCTTCTTCAACTTCCCCTCCGTAACGGAATTTTTTATATCCCCACATCATAATTATAATACCAAATATGAATGCAAATACATACACCGCAAATGCTGCCTTTGCGCTATCTCCATCTCCAATTATGCCAAAAATTCCGAAGAATGTAATGAGATATGTACCAATTGCAGTGCCAAAAATTCCAATTACTGCCCGGTACAAATTATTGCCGGGTGCT
Source organism: Ignavibacteria bacterium (assembly GCA_020852705.1). Classification (GTDB taxonomy): domain Bacteria; phylum Bacteroidota; class Ignavibacteria; order Tepidaquicellales; family OLB5; genus OLB5. The sequence continues at coordinate 97,318 of JADZAP010000005.1, forward strand.
TTGCCGTAACAAATTGATCCATCATCACCATCAACAACAACCTGATATGTTTTTCCCTGAAATATATAACGAACTACCCATAGAGGATAGTAAACTATTGAAACATTAGGTCTAACTAAATCATTATGCTGAAATGTAATTTGATCAACTCTTACAGAGTTTACTGCTTCTTCCACAAATTGTGATTTAGCAATATCGGTTACTTCTTTTTCTGAAGAAATAATGTTAAACATCATACCTTCTGATTGAAGATTCTCAAAATTTACCGGCAGCATTTCATCTCCCGCTAAATTTACCTTTCTTACACCAAGCTCAGCAACATCACAGGCGGCATAAGTTCTGTCATACTGTTTCTGTATCTTTTTTTCAACATCAACATAATAAGTGGTTGTTCTGCCGTTCACAGTTTGTGTTCTTCGCTCTTTGCCAAAAACCCACCCAATTACATCAGCTCTCACACGCCAGTATGGTATATAAACAAGAAATGCATCATCAAGCTTAGCAGTATTTTTTAAGCCGCGGGCTTTGGCAAATCCTTTGCCGAGCCAGTTGAACATATTTTGTATAGCAATATTTCGCTGTACTTTTTTAACTACATTATATTTAATAACGCCTTCAACACCTTTTGTTAACAGCAGTGTTCCGCAATATTTGCAGTTAAAGCTTTTTATCCCTTCACGTAAATCAAGCTCGCCTGCACATGCAGGACAAGTGATACCTTTTAATACTTTTTCAGCCAATTAATTATTAATATTAAAATATTTTTGAAATTCTTATATCCGTACGACTACGCCTTTTAGGCATGGGTTGTGATGATTTAATTTAAACTTTCTTCGCTATAAAATATGCCATAATTATCAGAGGAACAGAAACAAGTCCGTATGCAAATATCTTAAAAAATTCCGCCGTAAGTAATGCCTCTTCTGTACTGCTGTTTAAAACAAATCCAAGGACATAACAAATTATACTGGTTACAATAAACGCAGCAATGCTTAATCCAAACAATATCCTGAAAGGTGCTTCACTTTTTGCAGGATATACATTAGAGTAAACCTGCCCTGATGAAGCTTCCACTAAAGCAGTATAGCTTTGCCCGGCAAATGAATATGTAAATTGGTAAAATGGAATATGAACTAAAGCAGCTTCTGTTACTGTATCTAAATTAACTCCGGAGCTTTGCAGCCAGGCTTTTGCTGAATCATAAAGAACATCAGGTTTCTTAATTTCATCTTCATTATATGTATTTTTCTCATAGAATTTAAGAGCACCTGCAGGTATTTGCAGTTTTTTTATTTCAGAAACTGATGTGCTTGCTGCGGGCTGCAGATAAATCTTATCACCTGAAGTATCTTTTGTCTTAAAATACCACACTGGGAAAAAATAGAACTCAGATTTTACAATCTGTGCTTTTTTATCTAGATCTTTAACAGTATGGTTTCCTGACATCCAGCGTTTTAAATTGCCTTCTGCTTCATTTGGCTTAAAATTAGAATTGATAAGATAATGGAATACTACTTTCCGTTTATCTAAAAATAACGCTGAGGCACAGAAGGGACACTCTATGAATGTTTCATCCTGCTGAACGGTTACATCAGCACCGCATTGTGTACATTTTATCTGCATTTTAAATTCCGGCAAAGTGAAGGTTTACTTCACTTAAATTGTAATCTTAAAAACTAAAAATAATAAATGTTTTGAAAATTTGAAATGTATTATATTATTACTTTTACTAACAGTCATTCTAACAAAGGGTTAAGAGACTATTTCGAGTGAATCTTACAAACAAAACCCCTCTCTTATTAAGGAGAGGGGAATGGTTGTGATGAATAAATTATAACTTTGAAAGCAGGTCTTTTTTCTTAGCATCAAATTCTTCCTGCGTTAGTGCACCTGCATCTTTTAGCTTTGCAAGTTTTTCAATTGTTGCAAGTACATCTTCCTGTGACTGCTGTACAGGGGGTGCCTGCTGATTATTTTGCTGTTGGTTTTGCGGTTGCTGCTGATTCATAGAGCCCATCATCATATTAGCCATTGTCATTCCGGCACCTAAACCTACACCAAGTCCTGCTGTTCCTCCGCCACCGGGATTTTCAGCTGCTTTTTCCATTGCCATTGCAGTTTTGAATTTCATGTATTGATCCAGATTTCCGATAGCGCCCATTGAACTTCTTTCGTTGATCTTTTCCTGTACTTCATCAGGCGGAACAATTCCGATGATTATTAAATCAGTAACTTCAATACCCATTGAATTGAAGAAATCTGTTACTTCACTCTTTATACCTGTTTCAATTTGTGGATAATATTGACCCAAATCAAATACTGTTTTCAGATTCTTTCCAAGTACTGTATTTAACCTTGATACAATTGAATCCCTTAAGTAATCTTCAATTTCGTTAGTCGTGTATTTACCCTGCGTACCAACAATTTCGTTAATAAAAAGCTGAGGGTCTTTTACTCTCATCGAAAATTTACCCGATGCTCTTAACTGAACAAATGAAAGCTCACTATCACGGAAGTTAATTGGAGATTTGGTTCCCCATTTAAGATCAATGAATTTCTTCATTGATACATAATAAACCTGTGCCTGAAATGGTGAGTTAAAACCAAATGGCAGTGAAAGCAGTTTTGTTAAAAATGGAATGTTGGCAGTTGTTAGAGTATGCCTTCCAGCACCAAATACATCAAGTGCTTTTCCGTCCTTATAGAATACTGCCGTTTGAGAGTCCTGAACAATAAGTTGTGCTCCCATTTTTATATCTGTTGAACCGGCTTGCGGTTCACGGTGTACCAGTTCTTTGCCCGATTCATCAAAAAACTGGATTATTTCTAATGCATTACCCATTTTATTTGTTTCCTTCTATATTTATTAATTTATTTATGTAAAATTAATCATTTGTATTTTTAAATACAATTATAGAACTGTTATTTTTACAGATTGTTTCAGGAAAATTTTAGGTGATTGTTTCAGAATAAATACTCTAAAAGACTTTAAAACCTGCATTCCGCTTACTTTAAATTTTTAAAATCGTAATTTTATTGCAATTTAAATAAGCAGAATATTAAAAATTGATATTAATTTTAAACATTTGTATTTTGCAAGGTTAAAAATCAAATATTTAAAGATGGAAAATAAACATTCATTGGTACAAAGACTTGGACTTTTCACAGCAGTTACTATTGTAATTGGCTCTATGATTGGTTCTGGTATCTTTAAAAAATCAGCTTCAATGTCAGGAGAGTTAGGTGCTCCTGGAATTGTACTTATTATCTGGCTTGTTGCGGGAATTGTAAGCTTAATAGGTGCTTTAACAAATGCTGAAGTTGCCGGTATTCTGCCAAGGGCAGGAGGTCAATATGTTTATTTCCGTGAAATGTATGGTAATTTTTCTGCTTATTTGTATGGCTGGGCAATATTTGCAGTGATACAAACCGGTTCTATTGCCTCAATTGCCTATGTATTCAGCGGTTACTTTGAATATTTTTTCCCTGCACCGCAACTCTCTTCAGGATGGGAAGCATGGGGTTTTTCTTTGAAATGGGGTGAACAGGTTATCCTTGATCTTTATCCGCTTAAAGATATCGGATTAAAAATGATGACAATTCTGCTCATTATGTTTCTTTCTACGGTCAATTACTTTGGAGTAATGTTTGGGGGGGTTGTTCAGAATATTTTTACAATATTAAAGAATATAGCAATTGCTTTTATAGTGGTTCTTGCACTAACTGCAGGTGCTGGCTCTGCTGCAAATTTTTCGCCTTTTGTTAATTCAGCATTCCAATATCCTACAGGCAGTTTGATTGGCGGAATTGTACTGGCTTTAAGCGGTGCATTTTGGGCTTATGACGGATGGAATAATATTACTTATCTGGGTGGTGAGGTAAAAAATCCACAGCGTAATATTCCTAAAGCTATGATCTTCGGAATGTCATTTGTCATTATAGTATATCTGCTGGTTAATCTTGCATATTTTTATGTTTTACCTGTTGATGTAATGAAGGGTTCATCTTTTGTTGCAGCTGATGTAATGAAACATGCCGTTGGGCAGTGGGGTGGAGTTTTTGTTTCAATTGCTGTACTAATTTCAACCTTTGGTACAACCAACGGTACTATACTTGTCAGTGCCAGAGTTTATTACGCAATGGCCAAAGATGGTTTGTTTTTCCGCAAACTAGAAGATGTTCATCACAAATATAAAACTCCCGGAACATCTATTATAATTCAGGGAATATGGGCAAGCTTAATTACTATGACAGGTACTTTTGATCAGCTTACAGATATGCTGATATTTGTTTCGTGGATCTTCTACGGTCTGGGTGCTTATGGTGTATTTGTACTTCGCAAAAAAATGCCTAATGCAGAGCGTCCTTACAAAGCATTTGGATACCCAATACTTCCGGGTTTATTTGTAATATTTTCAGCATTTTTTGTGGGATTCAGCATTTGGTATAATGTAAGAAATGCTGTGTTTGGTTTATTGCTGGTTGCAATAGGTATTCCGCTATACTTTTATTTTAAAAAACAGAATGGTGCCGGTAAAGTATAGTTGTTTTAGAAAATGCAGGTAAGATTACTTCCTCATATCACGTAACTTTTCAAACAATCTTTTTTCTTCAGAAGAGAGGTCTTTTGGTGTTTGAATGTTAATTTTAACAAAAAGATCGCCATAAACCGAATCATTTCCGTATTTAGGCATACCAAGACCGGTTAACTTTAATGTTTTTCCGCTTGATGTTCCTTCAGGAATTGAAATTTTAATTTTACCTTTTAAAGTATTTACTTCCGGCTTTCCCCCAAGTATAGCAGTATAAATATCTATTGGCATGTCCATATAAAGGTCATCATCAATTCTGTTATATAATGAGTGCTTCTGTATTTTTAAAGTAAGAAAAAGATCACCGTTTGCTCCGTTCTTATTCCCGGGATAACCTTTCCCTGAGAGTTTAAGCAATTGATTGTCATAAGCACCTTTTTTAATTTTTAGTTTAATGGTTTGACCATTAAGATCAAAAAATTTTTCTGCACCATTATATGCTTCTTCCAATGAAATTGGAAGCTCTGCTTGCATATCTTCACCTTTTATTTGCTGTCTGCTTCGGCTTTTAGAGCGTTTTGATTGACTTGTAAATCCGGAGCCTCCAAAAAATGCTTCAAAAAAATCAGAAAAACCTCCGCTTCCTTTTCCAAATGCACTTCCAAAATCGCCAAAATCTGTATAATATGTTTGTCCGCCCTGATTTCCGTTATATTGCTGCTGATATTTGCCCCAATCAAAACCACCTTGGCCCTGGCTGTGCTGATAACTGTTCCAATTGCTTCCTAATTCATCGTAGCGCTTTCTTTTTTCAGGATCACTTAATACTTCATTGGCTTCATTTGCTTCCTTAAATTTTGCTTCAGCATTTTTATCACCCGGATTTTTATCAGGATGATATTTTAATGCAAGTTTTCTGAATGCCTTTTTTATTTCATCTTGACTTGCTGATTTGGATACACCAAGTATTTTATAATAATCTTTGTATTCCATAAATTAGTTTACTATATAATAGTATATATGCTGTGATGTATTTTATTTTATATTGAATCTGATCGCCATAAAAAGAATGAATGAAAATCATCTTTTATCCATCCTGTTTTTTTATATAAGTTCATAGCTGCGTGATTATCATTTTGTGTTTCAAGTATCATACCTGCTGCTCCGGTTTCTTTTATATGATCCTTGCTCCTGTTGATTAATTTACTTGCAATACCTTTTTTACGGGCAGTAATATCAACATACAGATCATTTAGTATCCACATTTTTCTCATTCCCACTGATGTAAATATTGGGTAAAGCTGAACAAATCCCAGCCCGTTATTATCATCATCAATTGCAACGTAAATTGCTGATTCATTATTTCTTATTCTTTCGCTAATGAATTTTACGGCTCCATCTAAATCAGATTCCTGATCATAAAATACTCTGTAATCATTAAAAAGTTTTGCAGTTTGCTCTATCTCGTTGTTTGACGCTTTAATTATTTTCATTCTAATATAAAAAAATATATTATCAGTCTTAAATTAATTGCCGTATATAAATAAATGCATTAATAATTTTTGTTTTAAAAAAAATCTAACATTATTACATATTAAAACTGTGCTGCTATTAAAGACATATTGAAAATATCAGTTGCTCTGCATCCGCGGCTTAAATCCATAACCGGTTTTGCCAAACCCTGTACAATTGGTCCTGTTGCTATAGCTCCGCCAATTCTTTCGGCAATTTTATATGCTATGTTGCCTGAATTCAGATCAGGAAAAATAAAAACATTTGCATTTCCCTTAAGTCTGCCTTCAGGATCTTTTCTTTTTGCAACTTCCGGTATAAAAGCTGTGTCAAACTGCAATTCACCATCGCAAAATAGATTGGGTTCGCGTTTTCGTGTTAAACGCAATGCTTCCGATACCTTCTCAATTGTTATATCTTTTGCACTTCCTTTGGTAGAAAAACTTAGAAATGCAGTTCTTGGTATCTTGCCTGTTAGCTTAAAGTAATTTTTTGAACTTTGTATTGCAATTTCGCACAATTGCTGAGCAGTTGGATTTGGAAGTACACCGCAATCAGCAAAAGCTAATGTTTTACCGGAAAATTTATTATGTTTTGGAAAACTCAAAAGGAAAAATGATGATACTGTTTTATTCCCTTTTTTTAGCCCAACAATTTGAATAGCAGTTTTTAAAACCATACCGGTTGAATAAACGCTCCCCGAAACAACAGCATCCGCATATTTATTTACAAGAAGCATACAAGCAAAATGCAATGGATCAGTTAATCTTCTTTCAGCTTCTTTCAGATTTAATAAAGGTTCTTTATTTTTTCTTTTTTTAAAGTATTCGGCTGCAAACTGTTTAGAAAAATTTACATCAATTATATCAATATTTTTATTCCCCTTAATCTTTATAGATTTTCCGGTATCTATCAATATTATTTTTGCTATTTGCTTTTTGGTAATTAACTTTGCTGCCTCAATAACTCTTTCATCATAAGATTCAGGCAGAATTAAAGTTTTATGTTTTTTTCTGGATGCGTGCTCAAGTTTTTTAATAATATCCAAAGTATTAAACAAATCTAATTTATTAATTTAAAATTTGCTGTATAATTCCGCCACCAATAACATCATCACCATCATAAAATACCGCTGATTGACCCGGAGTTATTGCTTTCTTAGGGTATTTAAACTCTGTTTTAATTAAATCATCATTAATCTGCTCAATCAATGCTGGTGAGCCCGGGTCTTTATATCTTATCTTTACTGTTGCTTCCATTGGCTTATTAATTTTGGCAGTTTTCTGCAGATTAATTTCTTTGCATGTAAAACCGTAGTGAAATAAACCCTTCTCATCATCTACGTAAATCAAATTATTTTCTGCATCAATTTTCGAAACATAAACGGGTTTTCCAAGAGAAATTTCAAGTCCGCGTCTTTGACCAATAGTGTAATTTATGTACCCTTTGTGCCTGCCAATCTTTTTATTGTGATAAATAATATCTCCGCCTTCTATAGCATGTTTTAACTCAGGCATTCTGAGTTGAATCAATTTTCTGTAATCATCATTGGGTACAAAACATATTTCCTGTGAATCAGGAATGTTTGCGGATTTTAAACCAAGTTCGGAGGCAATTTCTCTAATCTCAGACTTTTTAAAATCTCCCAGCGGAAATAATGTTTTGCTAATTGCAAATTGTGAAAGCTGCCAAAGTGCATAAGACTGATCTTTTGAAAGGTCATTTGCCTTACTGATATAATGACGTTCATTTTTGGAATATGCTTTTGCATAATGACCGGTTGCAATATAATCAGCTCCAAGTTCAATGGCTTTATCAAGCAAAACACCCCATTTTATAACCTTATTGCAAAGCACGCATGGGTTAGGTGTATTTCCTTTAATATATTCCTCAATAAAATTATTAATAACAGTTTCATTGAATTTACCTGTAAAATCCATAGTGTAATGGGGAAAACCTAATTGTAATGCGGCATTTCTGGCACTGTAAATTGTTTCCAAAGAACAGCAGCCGGAATCCCTTTCGGGAATGTCATCATAACCCCAGGTTTTCATTGTAACCCCGATTAGACTATAACCCTGTTTCTTTAACATATACGCAGCAACAGAAGAATCAACCCCTCCGCTCATAGCTACAAGTACTGTTTTCTTTGATTTTTTGGTCATTTATGCAAAATACCTATATTTTATTAACTAAAAAAGATGAAAAATATGGTTGGAATTTGTTTTTAAAATCTCTATATTTGTTTTGATTTATTAACTATAATGCTCGAAAGGGGGGTATTAAATGACCAAAAGAACATTTCTCGTATGGGCAATGATCCTGATTTTTGGTATAGCCAGCCTGCCTGCTATAGGATTTTCTGCTGAAAGCAAGCAAACCGGTAATACCGAATTAACCAAAAAGAAAAAACCCAAGAAGAAATCTTCGAGAAAAACCAAAAAATCTTTAAAGAAAAAGAAAGGTTCAAAGAAGAAGTATTCAAGCGGTAAAAAGAAGTACTCTAAAAAGAAAAAATATTCTAAAAAGAAAAAGTACTCTAAAAAGAAAAAATACTCTAAGAGGAAAAAACACTCAAAGAGGAAAAAGAGCTATAAGAAAAAATATTATGCTCCAAAAACCAACAGCAGCAACGTTGAATACCGCAATTATAAAAGATCTGATGAATCCCAAAACAGCGGGAACAATGAAGTGAATATTGAAAAAATTGCTCCTTCTAAAGAAATAAAAAAAGAACCTAAAAAAGAAGGTGAAAAATAATTAAACGAAGTAATTAAACCCCGTAAGTATAAACTTACGGGGTTTTTTGTTATATCTAATCTTAATTATAAAAATTAAGCAATGTAATATATTTGCATTTATTATTTATTTAAAATTCCTGATAATTGTTAATAAATATAAATTTATCTATACATAAAAATGAGGAATGATATATGTTTATTAAATATTCTCTTTTTCTGGTTATTTTAATTGCATCATTTAGCATCAAGTCTCAATCTCTCATTACTACATATAATTTCCCTTCATCAACTGTTTATAATGGATTTTGGGGTATTACCCAGATAAATGATACATTAAAAATTGGCTCAAGCTATAATGGTAAAATATTCACAGTTACTAAAACAGGGGTAATAAAGGATAGTCTTGTTACTCCATTTAATTTTAATAACGGGCTTGCCTGGGATGGAACAGGGTTCTGGATTGCAAGAAACGCATCCGGTTCTTCTTCCAGAATTATTAAAATAAACACGTCAGGTTCTCCTGTTGATACTATCCGCATTACCTCGCTTTATGGCAGCAGCACTATTGGTATTGGCGGAATTGCAATGGATGGTGCAAATTTTCTTTGGGCAGCTATTTATTATCCTGATTTTTCATCTTATCCCTTTGCTTATGCTTATAAATTTAATCTATCCACAGGTTCTATTGTTGATTCCATTCCTTTACGAGGAAGGCAGGTTCAGGGAATTACAGTTAAGGGAGATACTATATTATATGTTACCGATAATTTTCAAGGTGACCAAGAAAGAATCTATGCATACAGAAAAGCTGTTGGCGATACTTTATTTTCATTTGCAGCCCCTGATCCGGATAACGACTGTGATCCGCGCGGACTTTTTTGGGACGGTGCAAATCTCTGGTTAATGGCTTACAGGGTTGGGCCTGCTGCTAATCAATTCAGAACATTATATAAATACTCTCTTACAGGTGCAGGCAGCCCTTCAATTACTACAAACATTTCTTCGGTAAATTTTGGTAATGTAATAATTGGACAAACAGGAATAGTTCCTTTTACTATTAACAATATCGGTTCTGCTCCGCTGATAATTAGCAGCTACACATTTACAAACCCAAGATTTTCAATTCAGCCCTCTAATGTACCTGATACAATTGCAGCAGGTTCATCTAAAAATTATAGTTTAAGATTTTCGCCAACACAATACGATACTACATCAGGAGAACTTAGGATTGCCAGCAATGATATTTCAAATCCACTTAAAGTAATTACTATGAGAGGAAAAGGAATACAAAACGGTGCATATATAAGTATTTCTCAAAACACATTTAATTTTAATAATAAACGGGTTAATTCCTTATGCGGTTTTACATTTGATATATCCAATCATGGCAATCTGCCATTAACTATAACCGGATGCAATTTTTCCGGTTCCCGCTTCAGATTTGATACCACAAATGCAAAGTTCCCCGTAACAATAGATACTCAGCGTACACGAACTTTCAGGATTTGGTTTAATCCAAATGCTGCTTCATCATTTAATGATAATGCAGTATTTATTTCTAATGCTGTTAATAGCGGCTCAATTTCTTTGCAGGGAACAGGTATTGATGTATTGCCGGTTTTGGGTGATATTATCTGGGAAACAATTATTCCGGATAATCCTCTAACATCCTCAGATGACCCTCAGCCAAAATCTTTAAAACAGATTCCTGATGTTAATGGTGATGGTGTTGCTGAAATGATTTGTGCAACTGAAAACTACTGGACAATATGCTATAACGGAAATTCTTATGGACAAGCGGATACTTTGTGGAAGTTTAATACTTGTTTTGGTACCAATAATACCGGTTCAGTTGATTGGGAAGATGCTATGCAGATTATGGATGATTTGAATGGTGATGGTGTTAAAGAAGTTGTAATTGGCTGCGGAGGAGGAAATGAGGAAGTTTATGTGCTTAGCGGTTCAACCGGTAGAATTATATGGGAATACGCCGGTCCAAACACTAACTACGATGGTGATATTAATGGCATAAGAGTTGATAAAGATTATAACAGCGATGGAAAAAAGGATGTTCTTATTTCTGCAAGCGGTGAAGGTTCTACTCATCCGGGAAGGCATTCTGCAATTTGCCTTAATGCTCTTAACGGTAATGTATTGTGGCAAACACAGATAAACAGTGAATTTACTTATGATGTTGTAACAACATCTGTTGGTGGTGCAATTGGTTTTTCTAACAATGGTGGACCTTATGGAATTGTTGGTATATCTAACTCAGGTTCTCAAACATGGACTCACTCTTTGCCCGGTTCATTAAATGCTGTTTGGAGCTTAAAGGAAGTACCTGATATTAATAATGACGGAGTAACAGATATTGCAGGTTTGTATGGTTTCAGCGGAAATATTATGGCGATTTCAGGAAATACCGGCAGTGAATTATGGACACTTAGTCTCGGTACAAGCAACAATGGTACTGTTCAGTACCTTGATGACCTTGATAAAAATGGAGTTAATGACCTTGCTTACAGCGGACCGCAAACTGCCTTTAGAATTGATGCTAAAACAGGTAATCAGCTTTGGGTACAAAGCTTCGGTGCTTCGTATATTCGTGATGCCGATATGCTTGGAGATATAAATCAGGATACAGTTGCAGAAGTGCTCTATTCAACTCAAGAACCCGGTCGGGTTTATGTACTGAACGGTAAAACCGGCGCAATACTGTTTATGTATGAGTTTGGTGCTTCATTGCTTTACAGGGCTGATAGAGTAGCTGCTTTAAACAGTGTAGATGGAAATCAATTTAATGAATTTGTTGGCGTTTGCCGCGATGGAAGAGTTAAATGTTTTAACGGCGGTAATGGAACAATAATAGGTATAACTAACACAAACAATTCCATACCAGAAAAGTTTGCATTGCATCAAAATTATCCAAATCCGTTTAACCCTGAAACAAATATTAAATTTGAACTGCCAAGAGTTTCAAACGTTAAACTTGCAGTTTATGATATTTTAGGCAGGGAAGTATCATTGCTTATAAACAACAAAATGGATGCTGGTATTTATAATGCAACATGGAGCGCAGAACCGTTTTCAAGCGGTGTTTATTTTTACCGTTTAACTGCAGATGGTTTTACTGATGTAAAGAAAATGATTGTTGTGAAATGATATCTTTAATTTAAGATGAAACTTGCTGTTAATTTATTTATATGATTATGTGCAATTGTATAATTTAGGTTAATTTTCAATTGTTGATATTTTCTTAATATTTTACGAACTTGTTCCTCACCTTAAACTTGTATTGCACATTTCTATGCATGGAAATATATTGTTTTTAAACATAATGATTTTTAAAATATGGGGGTAAAAATGAAATATTTTCTAATTTCTAAGGTTTTAATTATAATTTTTTCTGTTTCAGTTTTTTCACAGAGTATAAGCTGGCAAGAGCAAACAAGCGGAGTTACTACACAGCTAACCTCAGTTAGTGCAGTTAACGGTAATAATGCATGGATCTGCGGTTATTCCGGCAGGGTGCTTCGCACAACTAACGGAGGAGCAAACTGGATAAGCGTGAATTCCTCTCCCATACCAGGAACACTTGATCTTCATACTATCTTTGCAATAGATTCAATGACAGCACTAGTTGGAGGGTCAGGCACGTCTTCATTCCTTTTCAGGACTTCAAATGGTGGCGCAACATGGACCCAGGTATTTACCGAAACCGGAGGTTTTTTAAACTCAGTACAAATGGGGAACAGTTTTGCGGGATTTATGATGGGTGATCCGGTTGGCGGAAGATGGTCTTTATGGGGTACAACTACAGCAGGGTTAACATGGGACTCTTCAAGTTTTTACCTGCCCCAAAACAATTCAGAAGCTGGATGGAATAATTCATTTTACTTTGATGTATCAGCAGGTGTGTGGTTTGGTACCAATAATACCAGAGTATATAAAAGTTTAACACTTGTTAACTGGATAACTCAGCCAACTACTGGTCAGCTTAATTCTTATGCAATTTGGTTCAATACTCCATTTATTGGATTAACAGGCGGAACAGCACTTTTGCTAACAACAAATGCCGGAGTTACATGGGGTGCACCAGGCTCAGCTCTTCCCGGAACTGCAAATATTTCAGGTATTACAGGTTTTGGTACAACTTGGATAGTGGTTAGGCAAGCAACCGATATTTATTTATCTGTAAACAATACATCAACTTGGAGCACAAGTTATACTGCACCTGCCGGAAGTTTCAGGCATATTACAAAAAACCGTGCTGATAACCTGACTTTTTTTGCAGTAAGGTCAAATGGCGGAATTTCTAAAGGTACTTTAGTAACAGGGATTGAACCAATTTCAAATATCATTCCGGATAAATTTGTTCTAAAACAAAATTATCCAAATCCATTTAATCCTAAAACTACTATAGAATTTATGATTCCAAAAAATTCAATGGTCAACCTATCGGTATTTGATGCATTAGGCAGAGAAGTACAGAATATAATAAATAATGAACTTAAAGCTGGTGAATACCGAATTAACTTTAATGCGTCAGATCTGCCTAGCGGTACATATTTTTATAAGCTCATAAGCGGTGAAAATGTTCAAACTAAAAAAATGATACTAATAAAATAACGTTTTTATTTTTAAATTTAATTTATTGATTTATTTTGATTAATTAATCTATTCCAATTGCAATAAATATTGTCATAATATTTTTTTAAAGGCATCCATGAATGAGATGCCTTTTTTATATTTTGTTTGTTTATCTTTGTAAATAAATTATTCTTAATGTCTGATAAAAAAATAAATACAAATCAGCTTGGAGGGTGGCTTATTGCTATTCAGGTTTTTATAATTCTAAATGCAATTAGCTGGGTTGGTAATCTCCAGTTATATTACAAACTGCTGGGTGAAAAAGATGTTTTAATTAAAGAAAATGGATTAAACGATCCTTCTATTCTTAATGTATTTTTTTATTATGAACTTGCTGCAAGTCTTGTATTTACATTTTTGGCATTTGTTGTTTTTTATTATTTTTTTAAACGAAATAAACTTTTCCCTCTATTGATGACTATATACCTAATTTCAGAAGTAATTGTTGAGGGGCTTTCATTTATATTGTTCGGATATTTATCAAGTACTCAGCAATTAATATGGCAAAAATTAACTTTTAGTATTGTGGTTACTATTGTAATTATTATTTATTTAAAAAAATCAGAAAGAGTTAAACAAACTTTTGTATTTTAATTATATTAAGCAAATATTTTTTCAATTATTCACCTTACTAAGTTATAGAATTTAATGTGAGAAGTTATCCGTACTTCTGCATACTCAAATTTAGTTAAACTCATTGAATTTAACTCTGTTTTTTATTTTATCTATTTTTTAGAGGCAATTCTTTATATAAATTTTTTAAAAATATTTGAAAAATTATTGCAGGAATTGTCAAAATTTCATTCCTTTATACTTAAAACACATATAATTATATTTGTAAATTATGAAAATTTCACAGAATTGGTTACGGAATTATATTGATATATCGCTGACTGTCAAGGATCTGATTAAGGGATTAACTGACCTTGGGATTGAAGTAGAAGGTGTTGAAGATCAGAAAAAAAAGTTAGATAAATTTGTAATAGGAAATGTAATTGAACGAAAAAAACATCCCAATGCTGATAAACTAAGCGTTTGCAAGGTTGATGCCGGTACCGGTGAAATTCTGAATATAGTATGCGGTGCACCAAACGTTGATACCGGGCAAAAAGTATGTATTGCTCTTGTTGGAGCAATTGTTCCTAATAGCGGCTTTGAGATTAAAAAAGCAAAGCTTCGGGGAGAACCCTCTGAAGGAATGATTTGCTCTGCACGCGAGCTTGAGCTTGGTGATGACCATACCGGAATAATGGTGCTTAATACTGAGCTTCCTGTTGGTACACCATTTGCTGAATATTTAAAACAAAACGATGTTATATATGAAATAGGCATTACCCCGAACAGAGGAGATCTGCTTTCACACATCGGCGTTGCTCGTGAAATTGGAGCATTAACGGGAAATAAATTAAATGAACCTGTTCTTATAGGTAAATTTTCAGGTAATGAAATCAACAAAAAAATATCTGTTGAAATAGAAAATAACAAAGGGTGCTTTAGATATTGCGGTGCAATGGTTGAAGGTATTACGGTTAAAGAATCACCCGAATGGCTGAAAAATTATTTAACTGCTATTGGACTTCGCCCTATAAATAACATAGTTGATATTACTAATTATGTTATGATGGAGTGCGGTCAGCCGCTTCATGCATTTGATTATGACTCTATTGCCGGTAAAAAAATCGTTATACGGTCTGCAGGAAGTAATAAAAAATTCAAAACCTTAGATAGCAAAGAGCGAAACCTTCGCGACGATATACTTATGATTTGTGACGGCGATAAGCCTGTTGCACTGGCTGGAATTATGGGCGGTGAAAATTCAGAAATAAACAGTAATACTGTAAACGTATTTATTGAAAGTGCGTATTTTGAACCTGTACTTACAAGGCTTTCTTCAAAATTTCTTGGGCTGCAAAGTGATTCATCTTATCGCTTTGAAAGGGGTGTTGATATTGACCGAACAGAATGGGCATGTAAAAGGGCAGCGGAACTGATTGCAGAACTTGGCGGAGGAAAAATTACTCCCGGGTTTATTGATAACTATCCCGAAAAGCTTGAAAAACTTAAAGTATCATTAAGACCTTCTCAGCTTAACCGTATTGCGGGTGCAGAATATAATAGCAAGAAAGTAATTTATTTGTTAAATAGCATTGATATTAAAAATATTTCAATAAACGGTGATAACCTGCTATTTGAAATTCCTCAGGCAAGGAGAGAAGATTTGCAAAGAGAAATTGATCTAATTGAAGAAGTATTAAGACTTGACGGTTACGATAAAATTACTATTCCGCAAAATACACAACTGCAATATGATACAAGGGAATTTTGGGGAAATGAATATGATAAACTTCAGTTTCTAAGAAATTTTATTATAGGCAGAGGTTTTAAAGAAGTAATTTCAAATACTTTAGTTGATAAAGAATTTCAAAGTAAATTTGATAATGAATATATCAGCTTAATAAACCCTTCAAGTGATAAAATGAATGTTTTACGTACAGATATATCAATAGGAATGTTTGATGTTATTAAGCTGAACTTTGAAAATTCAAATAGTTCACTTAAATTGTTTGAAACCGGAAATTCCTTTAAAATAAACAAGGATGGTAAAATTATTGAATATAAAAGTATTTTGCTGGTTTTAGCAGGTGAACTTGATTTTAAGATTTTTAATCAAAAACAGCGAAACTTTAACATTTTGGATATGGCATCAGAGGTTGAGGCTTTGTTTGAAAAATTAAGCGTTGAAAATATTAAAAAATATGATTATAATGCCCAGAATTTTATGGAAGAATGTTCTATTGAGTATAAAAGCCGGAACAATGGAATTTGTAAATTGATTAGTTATTCCGGTAAGTTTCTAAATTCAATTGGAATAGAAAAACCTGTGATATTATGCCGGATACCATTTTAAGCTTAAGCAATACATTAAACGGAAAATTAATTTTTAAGGAGTATTCTAATTTTCCGCCTGTGCTAAGAGATATCTGCATTATTGCGGATAATAATATTAAACAGGGTGATATATTAAATACAATACTTTCAGTAAATACTGCTAAGTTATTAAAGAAGGTTTTGTTATATGATGTATATGAACCAAAGGGTGAAACCGGCAGAAAAAGTTTTACTTATTCGTTGGAATACAGGGCTGAAGACAGAACGTTAACAAACGAGGAAATTAATAAACTGCAGGATAAAATTATTGCAGAACTTCAAAAGAAACATCATGCAGAATTAAGAAGCTAATCTCGATAAAGCTAAATTTTTAATTTTATAATAATTAAATTAATCAGATATCCTGAATTATGGATAATCAAATATTAAAAGTTAATGATCAGGGTTTAAAAATTGAGCTGGAAAAAATGTTTTCCAGAATAAAAGTCCTAGTAGAAAAATTTAATATCACAAAAGATGAAAACAAACTGCTTAAAGATAAGGTTCTGGAACTTGAGCATTCTTTAAGCGAATCTGAAATAAAGGTTTCAAACCGGAATTCAGAATTATTGCTTAAGGATAAAGAAATTACAGATCTTAAAAATAAAATATTAGAAGAAAGAAAAAATAAAGTTTCAACTGAGGATAAAGCACAGCTTAAATCCAGAATACGCGAACTTATGGTCAGACTGGATTCTCATCTCGAACAGAAAACAAATAATAACTTTTAGTTTTATATATAATAGAGCAGCAATTTTATAATAAGTTATTTTAAGCTAAAAGTTATTGGTTGTTTTAGCTTCACAAAGGTCGGGATTTAATTAACGGTAAATTAAAAACTTCAATAAATCGTATGGACACAAAGGATATCAGAATAAAAATATTTAACAATCATTACACATTAAAAGGTGATGATGTTGAATTGCTTGAAAAAAGTGCACAATATGTAGATACCTTGATGCATAAAGTACAAAATGATATTCCTAATCAGTCTGATTTTACGGTAGCTATAGTTTCTGCTCTTAATATTGCAGAAAATTATTACAGGGAAAAGAATTCAAGTTCAGTTCTTGACCAGAATTATAAATCATTAGTAAGCGGTTTAAATGCCCAAGTAAAAGAAATTAATGATTTTATAGAAAGTAATACTTAAGAAGCATTTTTTAAAATGGAACTTAGCTAACGTAATATAAGGTTTATTTATTATATCGTTCTTTGTAAAACAGATGAAAACTATTTGTTTTCATCACGGATAAGTAAAAAAGTTTACCGCACCGACCAGCCGTAGCCAAAAATTAAATAGATCCAACACTATTTAATTGGGGAGAACGCTCGACAATGAATGTCAATTACAGGCCTCATTCTAACTGATTTTCTTCAGTTGAAATCACCGGGATTTTTTATCCCAGAGTTTTTGTGATCATTGGAAGTTAAAAGACATTTCGGCACTCACCCACTGTGTTGAAAGAGAGGGATCTATAACTCTTTCGCTATGGTTTTGTTGTGTGCGGTTTTTTATTTATTATATTTAAACCTCCGGTATTTATTAGTTTTTTATGACAAATTTGACCGGCTAAAATTTTTAAATGTATCACCCTAAATTTATATGTTAAAAATACGGAGAAATTAAAAATGTTTCAGGAAATTTATGTATTAATACCTATTATCGTCATACTCTGTGCGGCGACATTTTATCTTGGCTGGATTCTGCAGAACAAGGTAACCAGAGGTAAACTTAACAGCGCAGAGGAACAGGCAAAAAGAATAATTGCTGATGGTGAAAAAGCTGCTTTAAATATTAAGAAGGAAAAACTGCTTGAAGTTAAAGATGAATGGTATAAAAAGAAGCAGGATTTCGATTCCGATTACCAGTCTAAAAAGAACAAGTTGAAATCCTATGAAAAACAGATTCAGGAAAAAGAAGAAATTTTAAGCAAAAGAATGGATGAATATGCAAGAAAGGAAAAAGGTCTGCTGAAAGTAGAAAATGATTATAATGTTAAAATTAATAATTTAAGTGAAAAAGAAACCAAACTTGAAAGCCTGATACTTGAACAGAATAATAAGCTTGAAAATATTTCAGGTTTAACTTCTGAAGAAGCTAAAACAATTTTGATGAATAACCTTATTGAAGAAACTAAAATGCAAGCAGCCGGCAAGCTCAAGGAGATTCGTGATGAGATGAAGCTTGAAGCTAAAAAGCTTGCACGAAATCTTATTGTTCAGGCAATTCAGCGAAGTGCTGCTGATCATTCAGTTGAAACAACAGTAAGCGTTCTTAATATTCAATCCGATGAGCTTAAAGGAAGAATTATTGGAAAAGAAGGACGTAATGTGCGTGCTTTTGAAGCTGCAACAGGCGTTGATATTATTGTTGATGATACCCCAGAGGCAATTACTATTTCCGGATTCGATCCCTTTAGAAGAGAAGTTGCAAAAATTTCAATGGAAAGACTTATTTCAGACGGCAGAATCCATCCTACTCGGATTGAAGAAGTAGTTGATAAAGTAAGAAAAGAGCTTGAAGAAGAAATTATCCGCATCGGTGAAAACTCAATTATTGAGTGTGGTCTGCATGGGCTGCATCCTGAAATGATAAGGCTTGTTGGAAGAATGAAATACCGTACAAGTTACGGGCAGAATCTTCTGCAGCATAGCATAGAAGTTGCTCACTTATGCGGTATAATGGCTGTTGAACTTGGACTTGACCCTGTTATGGCAAAACGTGCAGGTTTACTGCATGATGTTGGGAAGGTTATAGATAGAGAAGTTGAAGGTCCGCATGCAATACTTGGTTATGAACTTGCTAAAAAATACAAGGAGCATCCTGTAGTTTGTAATGCAATTGGTGCACACCATGAAGATATGGAAATGGAAACTCCGATTGCAGTTATTGTTCAGGCATGCGATGCAATTAGCGGTGCACGTCCAGGTGCAAGAAGAGAATCAGTTGAAGGTTATGTAAAACGACTGCAAAAACTTGAAGAAGTTGCTAAATCTTTTGAAGGTGTTGGCAGAACTTATGCTATTCAGGCAGGCAGGGAGGTTAGAGTTATTGTTGAGCATGATAAAGTAAGTGATGCTCTTGCTGACCAGCTTTCTGTTGATATTGCTACCAAAATTCAGGAAGAAATGGAATATCCCGGACAAATTAAAGTGACCGTGATAAGAGAAAGAAGATCTGTAGCATACGCTAAATAATTTATAAAAATTCTGCTGTGAAGCTAAAAATAGGCATAACAGGTGGTATTGGTTCCGGCAAAAGTTTGGCAGCATCTTTCTTTGAATCAAAAGGCTACCCTGTAATTTATGCAGATAAAGTTGCCAAAGAGCTATATAATTCTGATAGAACTTTGCTGAAACTTCTTGTAAAAGAATTTGGTAAAGGGATACTTGACAATAAGGGAAAGTTTAACAGTATTAATGCCAGAAAAATAATATTTTTAAATAGAAAAAATATTAAAAGGGTGAACTCTATTGTTCACCCTTTTGTATTAAAACAGATTGACGAAATATCTGCAAAAATCAATTCAAATATTGTGTTTATAGAAGCAGCCATAATGTTTGAGTCAGGCAGTTACAAAAAAATGGATTATGTACTGCTTATTTTTGCAAATAAGAAAACACGTATAAAACGTATTATGAAGCGGGATAAAATTAAACAAAGTGAGGTTTTAAAATTAATGAATCTGCAAATGAATGAGCAGGAAAAACTAAAACGAGCGGATTTTATAATAAAAAATAACGGATCTTCAAATGAGCTTTTTGCAAAGTTAAATTCTTTTTGTAAAAAACTTAATCAATTATAAATAATTTAATGGATATAAACTGCCTTATTAAAATGGAAGAAAATGATTTTTTCCAAACCTATAAAAGACTGGAAATAGCAATAGAAAAAGGTGATGGGTGCTTTCTATATTCGTCTAATGGTGATAAAATTCTGGATATGTTTGGCGGACTTGCGGTTAACGTACTTGGTTACGGTCATAAGCAAATAAATGAAGCTATTAAAGCTCAGGTTGATAAGTATATACATATTTCAAACCTGTTTTATCAGGAAAATCAATTAAAGCTTGCAGAAAAAATAAAATATTTATCCGGCTCTTCTAAAGTCTTTTTCTGTAATTCAGGAACAGAAGCTGTAGAAGCAGCAATTAAAGCTGTGCGTAAGTTTTTCCTTGGGTCCAATAAAACTGAGCTTATTTCATTCACAGGTTCATTTCACGGCAGAACACTTGGTGCACTAACACTTACAGCCAGAAAGAAATACCGCGAACAATTTTTACCTCTTTTACCTGGTGTAAAGCATTTAGAATTTAATTCAATAAAGGACCTTGAAGAAAATGTCAACAATAAAACTGCTGCCGTATTTATTGAATGTTTACAAGGCGAAGGCGGTATAAAACCTTCGTTGCCTGAATTTATTGAAAAGCTTAACGACCTTAAAAATAAATTCGGTTTCATTATTGCTGCAGATGAAATACAATCAGGAGTTGGAAGAACAGGCACATTTAACGCATACACACAGTTTACTCTAGATGCAGATATTACAATTATGGCAAAAGGTATTGGGGGCGGCCTGCCGCTTGGCGCAATTTCAGGAAATGAAAGAGTAAAAAATGTGTTTACTTACGGAGAGCATGGTTCAACTTTTGGGGGCAACCCGGTTGCCGCTGCAAGCGGACTTGTAGTTATGGACGAACTTGAGAAGGGTTTGATGGATCTTAATTTACAAAATGGAAATTTACTCAAAGAAGGACTAAACAAGATCAAACAAAAATACCCCAATATAATAAAAGATGTAAGAGGTATGGGTTTAATGCTTGGTGTTGAACTAGTCTCTGCGGCTCAGCCAATTGTTATAGAAATGCTCAAACAGAAAGTTCTTGTTAATTGTACAAACGAAAATGTTATAAGACTTTTGCCGCCCTATATTATATCTCAAACAGAAATTCATACATTTTTAAATGTATTTGAAATTGTAATTTCCGAATTATAATTTGCCAGCATAAAAAATGCCGTCTAAAAATCAGACGGCTTTTTTTTAAAACGATAATTATGTAATTACTTATGCAAAGCCCCATTTTGCCTTATTAGCAGCTATTTCATCAGGTGTTGGATTTTTCTTTATAGGTGTACAATCTGTTGTGAAATCCTCTGGGGGGTGAACTTCAAATACTTTTGCATTCAATTCAATATCTGCATTGAATAAAGCCGGCACCTGTGAATCTTCATAAATTGCCTGCCAGGGGCAAGCTGGTTCACAAGCTGCACAGTCAATACACTCTGCAGGATGTATGTAAAGCATATTTCTAGAAAAATTCTCATCTTCAACCTGAAGATCATATATACAATCAACGGGGCAGACTTCAGCACATTCTGTATCTTTGCAGTCAAGACATAATTTGGTTATAACCCACGGCATATTTTAAATCTCCTTAAATTATTTGAATCTTACTTATACAAATATAATTATAATGCATTAATTAAAAAGTGAACTTTTTAAGTATTACATAATTTTTAATTAATTTAAAGTGTGTAATGATTTATAAATTTTTAAATCTTTAATTACACCTTTTTAATAAAAATAATCAGGTAAGTTTTTACGGAATATTATTTCTTTTTCGCAGTACCCACTCAACTGTAAAAAGCAATATTGCCAATAAAAGGTAATATTTGTTTCCCCAAAGGTTAAATCGTACATACCTGTTATTTAGCAGTACATTATTATGTTTGTTTTTCAGATTAATTAATAAATCAGGATAATTTGAAACGCTGTCACCATTTAATATAACCCCACCGGTTTTATCAGCAATATCTTTTAGAAGTTCAAGTTTCATTCTGGTTTCAAGGTATTCTGAATTTAAAGTATCGATTAAAACTCTGTTTGTTGCTTTTGACAAATAAGTCCCGTTTAGTTCTGCATCACATACAATATTATAATCACCGGCAGGGATATTTTCTAATGAAGCATAAAATATATTTTCAAAAGGTATAAATGTAAGTTCTCCGGCTTTTGAGCCGTCTTTTCTGAATAAACTTCCTGATACTTTGGCATTTCTTGTTATATTATAATTTTCGTCATAAACTTCAGCGGCAATTTTTACATTTTCAGTGTAATCAAATACATCCCTTACAGGATAAACTTTAAATCTTGTGCGTTTCTCTTTTTCAATTGTCAAATTTATTAACTCCAACAGCAATGATTCTAATGTTTTTTCGGAATTATTTCCGCTGTTTAGTTTCCATTTCCATAACCCATAAGCAAGAAATGCTGCTGAACGGCTCATTCCTGTTATTCTGCTCAATAAAACCGGTTCACCTGATGCTTTATCGGTTGCAAGTGTAACGCTTCCGGGTTTTGGCATAATGCCCGAAACATTCCTGAAAATATCATTTGTAGATCCAATTCCCTGTACATTTTGTAAACCGTTTTCAATTCCGCTCACCGGTGCAAGTTTAAAAAGATTCTCACTGCTATTAGGTTTGTTAAGTGTAAACGGCAGAATATCATCAAGCGAAGAGAGTTTGCCGTAATCTGTATTTTTACCCGCAAAGAAAATTACGGGTATTTTAAATTGCTTGATAGCATTCACAATTTCACTGAACAGTGGGGAAGAAGTTACGTTTACCGGGAAGTTAAGAAGGAAAACTGCTGAAAGCTCGGGAAATGCTTTTGTATCTAAAGGACCTTCGTAAAAATCACCGGCTGATTTTTGTGTCTTATATGTAATATTATAGTTTCCAATTCTTTTCAAAACAGAACCTGTGAATTCATTATCGTAACCTGGTCCGCCTGATAATACAAGAATATTAATTTTGTTATCAATGTAAGTGATAAAAAAATCATTATTGTTATTTTTATCTGTAAGCTCTCCCGGGATATTTTCTGCTGAAATACTGTAATGAATCTTGGCAGGTGTATTTTCGGTTACCGTAAATTCGGCTTCGTATGTATTTTGTGATGGTAAATAATGTAATTGCTGAGTACTGATCTCGTTTCCTTCTCTCAGAAGCTTTAATTGCAAAATACCATCACCTGCTTTAAATACATTTATAATTACCCGTATTTTTACTGAGCTTCCAGTAAAAGCTTTATCATTATGTAAAACATTTTTTATTACAACATCATTAACTTCTGTTGTATCGCCAACAGGGAATATAACAAAAGGTACATTAAACTTTTCAGCTTCATATAAAGGATTCCCACCATCATTGAATATTCCGTCACTAATAAGAGTTATTGAATTATATGAATTATCAGGATAGTTTTCTTTTATATTCCTAAATGCTGAGCTAATATTTGTAAATGCACCATTAAAAACCAATGAATCTTTATGGTTGAATTGTTTTATGTTTGTTGAAAAGGTGAATATATCTTCTTTGGAGGAAAGATAATTATTGTATATGTTACTAATCTTATCATGACGGTTTTCAATTCCGCTGCTTCTGGAAACATCAATAAGAACAATACTTTTTAGGTTATTGTTGTTATTGGTGATATATGAAATTACAGGTTCAATAAATAGTGCCAGCAATATGAATATTGCAAATGTTTTTATGCAAATGAGCAGAATTTTTTTCCATTTTAAAACTTGAGTATTGCGGTAAAACAGCCATGATGCAGCTGCTGCAATTGCAAATATTAAGGCAAGGAAAAGGGGAGAGTAAGTTGAAGAAAACCCGAACATTCTTTTTAGTCGTCTTCCTGTTATTAAACTTATTAAATTAAAGCCGGTATAAATAACCGGCTATATAAAAATTGTTTTGTGAAAAATATTATACTACATTTTAATATCAACGTATATAGTTTTTTTAAGTTCTTCAAACCACTCGCCAAGTAATTTTTGCTCTTTGTATCTCTGTGCATATTGCTGTATAAGCGGGTAGTCACCTTCAAGAGTAGCATTGTGCTGCGGTATTTTATCTTTTACATAGTACATATAATATCCGTAAAATCTGCTGTCGCCAACTTTTACCGGGTCACTTATATCACCTGAACTTAAATTTTTTAAAGCTTCAACTTCCATCGGGTCAAGATTATTTACGCTTACTTTACCTACATAACCGCTATCCGCTGCTGACTTTGGCTCCTGTGAGTACTCAACTGCTGCTTTTTTAAATGTAATCTGTCCCGAGTTTATTTTTTCACGAAGATCTTTAAGAAAATTTATTTCTGTAAAATCTGCTGCTTCTAATCTGGGAAATTTTACCAGAATATGCTGTGCAGTGATAAAATCACCTGTTTTATCAATCAGCTTAATAATGTGATAGCCAAATTCAGTTTCAACTATACCAGATACTTCACCGGGTTTCAAAAGAAATGCCGCATCTTCAAACTCTTTTACAAATGATCCTTTCTTGGCTTTGCCAAGTGATCCGCCCTGAATTGCGCTTAATGAATCATCAGAGTTTCGTTTAGCAAGTTCACTGAAATCTATCCCCATTTTAACAGAATCTAGTATCTTTTCAGCTTTTTCACGTGCTATAAATTTAGCATCTTCTGTAATTTTAGGTATTCTTACTATCTGATACAATTCGTATGTTTCCGGAACTTGAGGCAGGGAGTCCTTATAGTCATTATAGAATTTTGTAACTTCAGGCCTGGTTACATTTATTCCATAACCGAATTTCTGCTGCTTTAAACGGTTTATCTTTAAATTACGTTCAGTTTGTTCACTTAAAAGATTTTTAATTTTCGCAATCGTCATTCCGTAAGCATCTTCAACATTCTTTTCACTTCCAAACTGTGAAACCATATCACGAAGTCTGCCTTCAACCTGTTTATTAACTTCATCAGCTGTAACGGTAATGCTGTCCTGTTCGGCTTTTGCAAGCATCAGTTTTTCAGTTACAAGTCCCTGAAAAACCTGCTGTACAACATCGTTGGTAACTTCCTGCAGGTTGTTTTGCTGCATGTAGCTGTATAACTGAAAATTCAGATCTGATTGAAGTATTACTTCATTGCCAACAATTGCTATAATTTTATCACCTTCACTCTGGCCAAAAACTTTTGCACTTGTTAATGCAATAAGTAATACAATTGCTGCTAATATTACATTTGTTAACTTAATATTCTTCAAATTTTTTAAATAAAAATTTATTCTTTAAATGCTTCTGCAAGCACATCTTCGTGTATAGTTACGGGGTATTTTGCTCTTAAACCATCTAAGTAAGCTTTTTCAGTATCTTTAAACTTTATCTGCTGAATTTCGTTAGAAATTTCAGCTTTTGCTTCATCCAAAGTTTTTGTCACCTGCTTACCTGTTGAATCAACCTTGGTAAATTTCTCTTTGTTCTGTTCGTAATAAGTGTTGATATCTGCTTCATTTACTTTCACTTTACTCCATAACTCATCTTGATCAATCCTGAATACAAGTAGTCCGTTTTCATAGTCAGTAATGTTTGCAATAAATTCATCATCTTTTTCAATATTTTCATCCTCAGCTTTTTTATTAAGCAGTACATTTTCAGCAGCTGAATTTATAATTGAAACAATTGTTGACTCAATAAGCGCCATTCTTGAAAAATCTCTGTTTATATTCAGATTATTCAGCATGTCAGTAACCGTAACTTTTCCTCCTTTAAATTCAGCAAGTGCTGTTTCTTTATCCTTTGCAGAAAATATACTATCCAGATTATAGTCTGCTATTCCTTTTGTAGTATCAAACTTTGAGCGTAAAAAACTTATTCCTTCCGGTAATACCTTATAACTGTATTCCTGCTTTAATGTTTCAATAAATTTGGCATAATCATCTTTGTAAGCTTTTGTTTTTTTGTAATCGTTCTTAATATTTTCAAATTCTTTTTCTAATGAACCAACTTTTTTCTCACCGGATTTTTTTAAAATGTGCCATCCGTAAGGTGACCTTATAGGTCCCGCAATACTGCCAACCGGCATTAAAAATCCAGCTGAATCAAGCGGCTGTGCAAGCCTTCTTCTTTCAACGTTTCCTAAATCGCCGTTTGTTGCTTTTGAACCTGCATCTTCACTGTATTGCTGCACTAAACCCTCAAAGCTTTCGCCATTTTTTGCTTTGTTGTAAACATCAAGTGCTTTTTGATATGTTGCCAGTGAATCTATTATAGCTCCGGTGCTGTCTCGTTTATCCTGTATAAGTATGTGGGAAAGGTGGACAGATTCAGTACGAGGTTTTCTATCTGTAAGTTTTATAATATGAAGTCCAAACATTGTTCTCACCGGTTTCTTTGTGAAGTCACCTACATTCATACCATATACAGCATCCTCAAATTCTGGTACTGTCATACCAGCTGTAAAGTAATACAGGTCGCCACGGTTTTGTTTAACAGTTCTATCCATTGAGTACTGCATTGCAACCTCACCAAAATCTTCTCCCTTATCAAGTTTTGCAATAACTGTATCAGCTTTCTGGTATGCAGCAATTGAATCCTGCGGTGTAGGATGATCTGAGAGATTTATTAATATGTGTGAAGCTCTAACTTCATCCTTGCGTCTTTCATACAGTGCTTTAACTTTATCGGCAATTAATAATTTATCAATCAGATAACTAGGTGCATAGTTTCTTTTGTACTCTGCAACTTCCTTCAGAATATCCGGATTATTTTGCAATCCGCGCTCACGTGCATCTTTAACTTTAAGTCTGAAATTAATATATAAATTAAGAAATGCCCTTTTATCTTCAATTGATTTGTTTTTGGCACTATCCAGATTTCCAACAGTTTTAAGATATTGTTTTTCAAACTCGCCAAGGGTTATTTTATCGCTGCCAATATCAACTAATGTTTTATTTGCCTTGTTACAGGTGCCTGCATAAAAGGTAAATAAAGAAATTATTAAAAGTATTCCGTACATTTTGAATTTGATCATTTTATTCATTAAAATTACTATAAATATTTATTTTTTTTTAGATTAGCTCCAATTTTAGCTATTTTTATCAATAGTTACAATGCAATTTAGCAATGGCGGGCAAATGTAAAAGTGAATTTATTATTCCTGTTTTAAAATCTATGTTATTTTTTGGGATGCCGTTTAAAGGTATATTTTCTTTAAAAATAAAGAATAAAACATATTCATTAAAATACATTATTGCACCGTGAAAATACAATCAATAAGAAAAACCATATTATTTATGAAATAATTCCTTAGTATTGCCAGAAATCGATTATTTATTTGCTCTATAAATTAAATATGTTCTTTACGAAGGTTACTATTTATTAAATTAATAAATTAAGATTAGCGGTGGGAATTGATGTGAAGTTTGATGTTTAATTGTATTACCCCTCCGCTAGTCTGCAGCTAATTAAGCTGCAGACCGGTTACTCTGCTTAAAGGTATTTAGAGCGGCGGGGGAAATGATAATTGTTAAAAGGTCTTTAAAATACAGCACCTGTTAATTATTTATCCTCTTTTACTTAAAAGAGTGTAATGTATTAAACTATCATTGTAAGTAAGTTCAAATCCGGAAAATTTATCGTTTTCAAATCTCATTTCCTTACCTTCACCTGCTGCTTTATCATTGCTAATTATGGATTCTTCTGCATAATATATTTTTTTGTGAAGTATATTGATAGCATGCTGCTCGGTTAATGATGATATAGTGGACTTCCTTTGCAAATTAAGAGATGCTGCATTTATAATTCTCTCAAAATATTGCTTATAAAGTTTTTCTGTACCAAAAATATCTGCATTCAGAATTTTTGTTCCGTAAAATATTGCCATTCCGTTTGCACCTTCTGCCGGTTTAAATTTATCTTTTAAGGTATTACTGTGCTTTTTATATACAGCTTCATAATCATCAGAATCAGAAATTACCTTTTTTAAACACATTTCTTCTTTAACTATATCCCAAATGTGACTTTGGTCTGTTTGATATGATTTTTTGCTATTGTAGTTCTTGTTTACAGAGGATGACTTCTTAGCTCTGAAGTCAGATGTTACAGTATATTCTGAACTATTAAAATCTCTTGAATAATTTGACCATCTGCCGCTTTCAACACAGCTTACCGGGATATTAAGTTTGTTGTTTGGGCTAACAAGCACAGAAGTATTAAGTATCCTGTTTTGTTTAGCTCCTCTTAAAATATCACCGTCTAGCATGAAAAGAAAATACGAACTTAAATTGTTAACAATAATATTATTCACATTTCCTGAATTGCTGACTTCACAAATTTCTACCTCTTTTGTTTTTAGCAGTTCGTTTAGTGTTTTAATTTCAATTTTTGAAAGTTTGGTAGATTTAAACTGCAAAACTGAAACTGAACCTTCGGAACTGAATAACAGCTTGTTAAATTGCATAATTTCATCCTTTCTGTTTATAGTTAAACATAATTAGAAATTTGTAACCTATTTTATCATTAAGTGATAAAATTTATAAATTGCCGTTTTTAAATAAGAATAATAAATAATCAGCTAAATTATTTACTGCTTGGCAAAGTTGGGGCAGCTTTTGCTGTATCCCTTGTGCTTCTTATTTCATCGGTATCTTTTTTGGTGCTGTAATCTGCTGGTTTTGGTCTTGATGCCCTGGATTCCTGACTATCATTTGTCCCTATAAAATCTGAACACCCTGATGCTGCAAATAAACTGATTAATGTTAAAGCAATTAAAGTTTTCATGGTTTTCTCCTTATTTTTGTTTATGGAAATATGTTATTTAAAGATATTTAAAATTATTTATTATTTATTTCTGAAGCTCTGCTTTTAACTCCTCTATGTTTAGATGTTTTACTTTCATTTTGTTCTACCTTTCTATCTGTAATCCCCATTAACTTTAGTATTTTCTTCATATCTTTCTTTTCTTCTTTATCCCAAAACCAGCTGCTTTTTTCCATTTCTTCAATTCCCGGCATTCCAAACATAAGCATATCCTGAATTTCAATTGCTTTACACATATTCTGAATTGATGATTTAATTTTACCCTCTCTGTATTTTAAAATAGATAGCCCAAGGTAGCTATCAAAATGTTTTTTATCTATTTTTATTGCTTTATTAAAATTGTATTCAGCTAAATCGTTTTCATTTATGCTCATATATGTATATGCTAAGTTATTATATGCTGCGGGATCATTTGTGTAGTATTTTATATATTCCTGATAATCACTGATAGCATTTACAGGCTCATTAATTTTACTATATAGTATTGCTCTGCTGTAATAACAATCAGTATTGGGAAAGGCGGATAGATAAAGTGCAGTTGTATAATCTTTAATTGCATCCCAGTACAAATTTAATGAAGTATAAATTTTTGCCCTTAAAATATATAATTCATAATTATCATTTTTCCATAACAAACTGTTGCTTAGCTCTTTAATTGCACCTATTTTATCATTTAAACTTATTCTGCAGTTTGCCATCTCAGTATAAACAAAATCATACTCAGGATTTAAATTTAATACCATATTGTAATCATCAATGGCTTTTTTATAATCTTTCAAAGTGTACTGAAAATACTTTGCCCTATCAATATATAAATCCAAATATGTATTACAAATGTTCAAAGCGCTTTCATAATCGCCAAGAGCCTTGTTTGTATCTGAAATCTGTGCATAACAATCTGCCCTGTATTTATATAAGTACTTGTTCATATTATTCAGCTCAATACCGCGCGAAAAACATGCAATAGCACTGTCATACTTTCCCAGTTTAGAATATAATTGTCCGGCAAACATCCATTTTGAAGAATCAATTTTATACATATCGCAATACCGTGAAATTACCATCACAGTTGAATCAAATGAAATACTTCCCGAAGAATTTAATGAAGGGTTATAAAATGCCAACATTTGCTTCAATAAAAATGAGTTTTCGGAATTATCAAGATCTATGATTGGAATATTTTCAAAAGCTGCAATTGGTATTGCAAAGTTCATATTTTGTCCTGTTGTAACACAATGAGAAGTAATTCCAATAAGCCCGCCATTGGAATTTAACAAAGCACCGCCGCTGGAACCCCCGGAAATTGGAGCAGTAAATTGTATCTGATTCTGATATGTATTTGATCTGAAAGAGCTAATGATTCCTACGGATAAAGTATTAGTGTAACCCTGTGGATTTCCCAACGTATAAATTATATCCCCAATTTTATTTTCTTTATCTTTTGAAATATTGATATAAGGATAACTGCCGCCGGGCAGTTTTAGTATTGCTGCATCATTAAATGGATCAAACCCAACAAAAGGAATACTGTCATATTTATCATTACCCTTTCTTACTTCAATCCTGAAAGCATTTTCAACAACATGATAATTTGTATAAATTATGCCGCTTTCAGAAACAATTACACCGCTGCCATAACCCTGTAAAGCATTATTTTGGTCATAATTATTAATTTTTACAATCGCATCCCCGCATTTTGAATAAATATCAGTTGAAATATTAGTTAACTCGCTTGTATTAGAAAGGTTTTCATTTTGCGTGAAAGTTAATTCTGTTGCAAAAAATGCAAGAAAATAAACAATAATTAATGATTTCATGATACGCCTCCTTTAATATATTCAAAGTTAATTTACAGAAAGCTTCATATCATATCATACGATGATAATTTTTATTCTAAAAACGTTAGTGATTTTGGTTAGATGACTTATTATTGAATTTATTTCAGCAATTATTTCATATAATTTTAAAAAGTGTGATTTGCGGGCTAACTAACATTTTTATAATTTTGCTGCGGAAGCTTGCTGCCCCAAAACAAGAATTAGCATTTTTTAATAATATTTAGTGCTAATTAGTGTAATTAGTGTAATTAGTGTTCAAAGCTGATAATATATTTTAAAAGATAAGGGCGGGGGAATATTAAATTTTTTTAAATTCTGCATTTAATCAAAAAATATATTTTGTTAATTTGTGGATATACTTTATTAATTAAATAACATTGCTCAAAGAAATAAAGGAAATTCAGCGCCAGATTGAAATTGCATCAATGGTGTATGAAAAGCCGAATTTTTATTCTGAATTTGAACTTGCAGAATTATTCAAAACAAGTCCTACAACAATCAGGCGTGACTTGAAAGCATTACGCACTATTGGTGCTGATATTCACTCCCGAAAAAACAAACTTGTAGCATATTTCTCTATCAGAAATCTGAATAAACTTATCAGTTCTTATTATGCAATAAGCTCACCGCTTGAATTTAAAAACCTAACATTATTGAAAAATAAATTTAAAGAAAAAACTTTAAGTATGTTTATAAACATACTTAAAGCAATCAGAGATAAACATGAAGTGCAGTTAATATACCGGTTTTCTCCTGAGAGCGAAAAATATACAAAGATAATTTATCCCATTTACCTGATTGACGGAGGCAAATCCTTTTACTTGATTACTTACGAAAATCATGATCTTAAAATTTTCAGATTGGAAACACTTGAAGAAATTAAGGTTTTAAAAACCAGGTATAAAATTGATATCCCTCCACTTGCAGAAATTTTCCGAAACAGCTGGGGGATTTATACCGGCGGTGAGGAAATTAAGGCAATATTAAAATTTAACCGCAATATGGATGGGTATGTTGACCAAAAACAATGGATGACTGAGCAGGAAGTTGAATATGTTAATGATGGTATAATTATAAAAATGAAAGTAAAGCTTTCTTATGAATTTGTTTCCTGGGTTATGGGGTGGGGTGATAAAGTTGAAGTAATTGCTCCGGTTAAACTAAAAGAAGAAGTGCTCCGCAGGGCAAGTTCTATAATAAAAAAGTATAATGAGAGCAATAAAGCTAACAAACGCCCTTTGTTACTTGTAACTTAAATTCATTCATCATTATTTCTTCAAAGTTATTCTTCCAGTCAATATATGTGTCTTCATAGAAACACTTATTATTGGCATACACTAAATTTAGCAAATCAAATATGGTTTCCTTAGAATCATTATCCATAACATTTTCTGTGAATATCCTGAAAAAGGTGAAATCTTGAAATATTGTATTGATGCAGCTGCAAATATTGTATGTAGCTGTTGTTTTTGTAAAATTTATATAGTCGTCATCGTTTAAAAACCAGACTTTTTTACAGGGTGAAGAAATAAAATTAAATAATGCATGCTGTTGAATTAATTCCTTAAAATCAGCATTTCTTATATATACTACAACCTCATCTTTGCTGAAATCAATGCAACAGCCATACTTTCTGAAATCATAGTATTTTAATTTGTTCCCGGAAATATATCCGCAAATACTCTCAAACCCCTTCATGATTGATTCAACCATTAAAACATCAGTTATACTTAAGTTTTGAGGTAATGAGATTGATTTATACCGTGGAATTGCCGCTCCATTAAAATAATCAATACTTGCTGAATTTTCATTTAATTTTTCTATCATGTACAAATATACTGAACCCACCTTTGCAAAATTTATCATTAAGTGATAATATATGCAGGCAATATATAGTTAACTTTGTGCAATTAAAATTTATAGAATAGGCAATTAAACAGATGGTAAACAGATTAAAAAAGAAAACAAAAAGAAATTTTTTTGAAAATAAAATCAGGAATGGGTTTGACCGAGGAAGCCAGACTGATATAAGCTACATTAAAAAAGTAGAGCATCCGGCACAGAATTTTATTTTCCCTCATCATCAAAGAAAAATAAACATGTACAAATACGAATTTACAAAAACTTATCTCTATGCATTGTTTACCGGTGTAATTATTGACCCGCTGATTAATATTGTAAATTTTAATGCTCTTGCAGCAAATTCAAATCCTGTTATAGTAGCACCTGATATTGTTGGTACCGATGAAAATGGCTTGTCAATTGTTGAAAACCATACAGTATTTGTAAATTTAAAGTATATGGGTTCTGAATACAAAATAACAGTAATGGTAATGGCGGTTGAAGATGGTCCGTATAGCCTGTTAAAGTATTTTATTTCTGTATTAGGTTCTGAACCTGATTCGTACAGAACTGTTGAGCTTACAGATTATGTTCTTAAAGAAGCTATCAGAAATTCTTATTATAAAAACAAAATATTATCCCTGGTTTGTGATGATATGGAAAGAGTAGATATTAATCAGTTAAGTATTGATAATTTTGTAAACGAAGATCTGAATGATCTATTTATACCGGAAAATATTAAATCAGAACTGGTAAGATTTCGTTTATGTGCTGATAAATTTGCTGAAATTAAAACAGGTTTGAGGTATATGCTTTGCGGCGAGCCAGGAACCGGCAAAACCAAATCAGTTAGAGCACTGATGAAAATGTGTTACGGCAAAGCAACAATAATTCTCGCTGAAGGTAATGTTGATTTCAGGGGACTTTTTGATTTTGCTTCAATGTTCCAGCCGGCAATTATTTGCATAGATGATATTGACCTATTAATAGGCACAAGAGAAAATACATTTTCTCCCAATTCCCTGGGCGCATTACTGCAGGAGCTTGACGGATTTGAAAAAAATAATGTGTTTATGCTGGCAACCACTAACGATAAGGAACTTATTGATAAAGCTGCATCACGCCCCGGCAGGTTTGATATGATTCTGGATTATAACAAAATCAGCAGGAACAATTATGCTGAGCTAATTGAATCATACTGTTCTGTACCTAAAATTAAGGAAATCATTGATGACTCAGTAATATCCGTTCTTCAAAAAAATAAGATAACCGGAGCATATTTAGTTAACCTTATAAAACAACTTGAAGTTAAATTTAAGCTTGAACCGGAGTGCAACCTTAATGAATACATAAAAAACCTCTTAAATCTTACTTACAGAGGGTTTTATAAGAAAACCGAAGAGAAGCAAATGGCGTTTGGATTTGGAGGTTATGAGGGAAATGGAGTTGAAGAAATTTATTAATTAATATAATAAAAAAATGAAACCTGAAGAAAGAAATTGAATTGCAGTAGAGTTTATTGGTTATGGTAATCCTGATTCAAGAATATGGTTCATGGGTATTGATGAAGCTGTGGGATATGATAAATTTATCGAAAACGGAGATGCTGAAGCTGATAAAGAGCTAATAAAATAAGCAAATACAAATTATACTTATGAAAAACGGCTTTCTTGTAAAATCCAATGTTGATGATAATTTTTACAGACCTGCTTATAATTACGTAACCTATGGAGGTTACAGAAATTTATTGGAAAACATAGCCCCCGCAAATTTAACCCGGCAGGATTATTTTATAACCAACTTATATCCTTTTGGAAGAACAAATGGTAATCTAACCGAAAGAGAAAAGAGCTATTTTGGATTTGAAAATCACCTTACTTATCCCGGGATAATACAGGTTATTAAAGAATACAGATTTAGTGTATTGAAAACATTCTTTAAATCATTTAACTGGCAGGATAAGTTAATATTTTTCTGTATCGGAAACGGTATATCAAATATATTTCCTGACCTAAATTTCGTTGAATTTTTAAATAATTTATACAGTCCCAATTTACCTGATTTTACAAAAACGTTTGATAATATATCGCTGAAAGTTGATAACAAAGGTATAAGATTTATTTTACCTCATGCATCCAGAAATCA
>JADZAP010000061.1 GCA_020852705.1 Ignavibacteria bacterium
TAAAATTAACAAATTTTTAAATCAGTATCGGTAATGAAAGTTTTAACATTA
This sequence comes from Ignavibacteria bacterium, assembly GCA_020852705.1. Lineage (GTDB taxonomy): Bacteria > Bacteroidota > Ignavibacteria > Tepidaquicellales > OLB5 > OLB5. The sequence goes on from JADZAP010000061.1 coordinate 52, forward strand.
ATCTAAGATCCCGATTTATCGGGACAAATTGTTCGTGCCTGCCCCGATAAAATCGGGGACGATATTTGTTACAACCTGATGAAGCCGAGATGATGGAGTGCAAAAGTTGTGATTTGCTTTCAAATTGTTCTTTGACGATATTTGTTACAACCTCTCTAATTCTGATTTCAGCATGTTCATAGTTGTGATTTGCTTTCAAATTGTTCTTTGACGATATTTGTTACAACTTTAGATTTTTATAAGTCCTATCGGATTTGGTTGTGATTTGCTTTCAAATTGTTCTTTGACGATATTTGTTACAACAAAATCATCTTCCTTAACTTGAATATCATGTTGTGATTTGCTTTCAAATTGTTCTTTGACGATATTTGTTACAACAAGGATACTATGAATAAAATCAATGACGCTGTTGTGATTTGCTTTCAAATTGTTCTTTGACGATATTTGTTACAACTCAATTACTTTCATTCGCTCCCGGGTTTCAGTTGTGATTTGCTTTCAAATTGTTCTTTGACGATATTTGTTACAACCTAAAATTTTACGACAGCAGAACAACTATGTTGTGATTTGCTTTCAAATTGTTCTTTGACGATATTTGTTACAACTTCATTCAGAAGTTAGTGGCTATATTCAAAGTTGTGATTTGCTTTCAAATTGTTCTTTGACGATATTTGTTACAACCAACAAAATCAAAAAAAGCTACAACTGCAAGTTGTGATTTGCTTTCAAATTGTTCTTTGACGATATTTGTTACAACCTGTCAAGAACACGGTGAAAGTAAGGCAAAGTTGTGATTTGCTTTCAAATTGTTCTTTGACGATATTTGTTACAACAATTAGTAATGCTGAAACAAACACATATGGGTTGTGATTTGCTTTCAAATTGTTCTTTGACGATATTTGTTACAACTATGGGAAGGTATTATTCATCAAGAATCTAGTTGTGATTTGCTTTCAAATTGTTCTTTGACGATATTTGTTACAACATTTAAAAGAATATTTTAGACCAATTCTGAGTTGTGATTTGCTTTCAAATTGTTCTTTGACGATATTTGTTACAACAAGGTTAAATTATGAATATCTATGTCAATGTTGTGATTTGCTTTCAAATTGTTCTTTGACGATATTTGTTACAACAACGCACCCGCTAACATTAAAACAGGAGCAGTTGTGATTTGCTTTCAAATTGTTCTTTGACGATATTTGTTACAACTATGGGTATATAATTTAACATTTGAAGAAAGTTGTGATTTGCTTTCAAATTGTTCTTTGACGATATTTGTTACAACTGAAAAATTAAAGCAACGAATCGGTAAAAGTTGTGATTTGCTTTCAAATTGTTCTTTGACGATATTTGTTACAACATATTTAAATTGAATTAATTGTAAAGGAATGTTGTGATTTGCTTTCAAATTGTTCTTTGACGATATTTGTTACAACATTCAAAACCTGTTTAGGTTCTGAACCTTCGTTGTGATTTGCTTTCAAATTGTTCTTTGACGATATTTGTTACAACGCTTCTAATAGTGGTAATTCAAGTACTTTAGTTGTGATTTGCTTTCAAATTGTTCTTTGACGATATTTGTTACAACGATGAAACACTGCTTAGAATTTATCTCTCAGTTGTGATTTGCTTTCAAATTGTTCTTTGACGATATTTGTTACAACTAACAGAACCAAGCCCGGTGACATGAATAAGTTGTGATTTGCTTTCAAATTGTTCTTTGACGATATTTGTTACAACCAACAACAATCTGGTTACCGTACTTATTCAGTTGTGATTTGCTTTCAAATTGTTCTTTGACGATATTTGTTACAACATCAGCAGTTGCATTTGCCTGGCTGCATTAGTTGTGATTTGCTTTCAAATTGTTCTTTGACGATATTTGTTACAACTTAAAAGTCGACCTTTTGTTACACGAGGGGGTTGTGATTTGCTTTCAAATTGTTCTTTGACGATATTTGTTACAACAACCAGGTATTTATTTGATGATAGTGATCTGTTGTGATTTGCTTTCAAATTGTTCTTTGACGATATTTGTTACAACGCTATGCGGTGAACAAAGAGGTGTATTACGGTTGTGATTTGCTTTCAAATTGTTCTTTGACGATATTTGTTACAACGAAAGGAATTAAGAATGGAAACAACTGACAGTTGTGATTTGCTTTCAAATTGTTCTTTGACGATATTTGTTACAACAGCGGTATTTTTGTATATATGACAGCAGCAGTTGTGATTTGCTTTCAAATTGTTCTTTGACGATATTTGTTACAACATGGACTTTGATGTCCCGGAGGTATTGAATGTTGTGATTTGCTTTCAAATTGTTCTTTGACGATATTTGTTACAACAGAATCCAGCTATCGTCATTAAAAACAATATACTTACAGCAGTTTTATGCTTAAAAAAATCGTCAATGA
>JADZAP010000006.1 GCA_020852705.1 Ignavibacteria bacterium
CATTTCTTTCAAAACAACTTTTATAAATCAGATAAAGTAATAAATTAGTCGGTGGGATATTTTCTTTTTCTATAATATTTGGCACAAAATTCAAATTAAAATTATTAGACAACTTTTCACCAAGTTGTTTAAAGCCCGTTTTTATTTTTTGTATTATTTCTTTTTCATTAATACCATGTTCATCAAAATACATTCTGTTTAAAAATTCTGGACATGATATTTGTATTGCATAATGCGGTATGTTAATTATTTTTCTATCGCCGATAATAAGCTTTAATGATTTATAAGATTCTTCTTTGTTGTCTCCAACCAGGTAAAACCTAGTGGAAGAATCTGTAAATTTAATTATCTCAAGTTCTATTAGCGATTGACAACATTTATATCTATCTAATGAATTAATTTTATTGTCTTTAACATTTATGGCACATTTACTAAGATCAGTTATATAAAATTTACCATCCGGAAACACCTCAAAATATGACACAAAAAGTATTTGTAAATTCTTTAATTTAATTTTTTCCCCAATAAAATTTATATTTTTGCCATCAATTATATTACCCCATGCTTCACTTTGTTTCTTATTTGCCCACTTCGATGATGGTTCCTTGCAAATAAAGAAATCAGAAACTTTTTGGTCTGGATCTAATTTAGGGGTTGGTAATGGTAAGTAACAATAAATAAAATCTCTTTCTTTTAGTGCTTTTTCATTAAATGCTGCACAAGCTGATTCGTCACATTTGAGTGAGTTATTTAATTTAGATAACTGACTAGAATTTAATTTAAAGTTTGAATTAATTAGTTCTATATTTAACTTTTTAATTCCCTTTAAGTTTTTTGGAATTTTCATAAATTTTTCTAAAATATTTTATTGGATTATTAAAAATTATATAACCTACAACAACTTTAGATATATGCTTTTACTTTTTATTTATAATCTTATTTATTTTATATTTATATTTATTGAAACATTAAATCAGATTCAATTTTCAATTTACGTTCTTAAATACAAATATAATTCCCGTTAAACTTAAAATCAATTTTAAGTTTAACTGTTTTAAAATTTCATAAATATGGATATGCAGGTATTCAAAAATAAAGGTGTAATATGATAACTGCTGTTAATGCTAACAGAAATATCACGGGCTATTCTAAATTCAATTCGTGTAAATTAGTGTAATTTGTGGTTACGCTTTTAAAAAGTATCCATGGGTTTTGTAGTTATCTATTTTTTTAAAGTTGACTTGCAAAAGTATCTTATCACACCCTCCCCAACTCTCCTAAAATCCCTATCATTCCAAAAGTACTTAGTTGCTCAATCTCTTCAATATTTTCGTGTATTTTCATATCATTCATTTGCTTCTTCTAAAATTATTAATTAAAAAATCAACAATTCTATCTGCAACTCTCTTGTCTGATGCTCCTTTTGAAGGATGACCTATTAACCAAATTCTTTTACAGTCTGAACATTCCCATTTAAGTTCTGTACCGGTATAACTATTGTTTAATTTATCCTTTGAATCAGGGAAAGTAAATTTACCAAATTTATAGCCAAGCTCTTCGCAAATTTGCTTTAATCTCTCTTGAGCTGAACGTCCCGTATTAGGCGGATATGTAAAATTCCCCATAATAAATATGAAATAATCAGAATTATTTCTTTTATTTTTAATATCATTTATAAAGTTTTTTAGAATTTCTTTTCTGGGAGCTTTGGTTTGCTCCCATGCATAATCATAATAGTCGTTTATATTTGAAAATCCTGTAAGTGAAATATTAGTATTAGAGCCAATATTAGAAGCACCTAATGGATATGTGTTTGAGCTGAATACACGATCTTCGTTTTCTATATAATACCCTGATTTATATAGATCAACAGTTTCAGGCAACTCTTTGATATCAAAAAAATCCTTTAATATTTTATACGATAAATAAGCTTGAAATGATTCAGTATTACCTTTTACACCTCTATTTTTTCTTGTGTTATCAAAAAAATATCTGTTATTATTAATTTCTATAAACTGATTAACAGAGTTAACAATGTTTAAAATTTCTTTAGAAGATTTAAATGGAGCTGCTTCTTCAAGGCAAAAATAATAAATTACCGCTTTATTTGGATCTCCATATCCTAAAAATCTATTACTGATTTCAATATTTTCTTTTTGTTCATCATTCATTTTTGAGTTACATTAAATTTTTTAGTTTAATTTTCATTAATAATAAAAATACAGGGAAGATTGTTGATAGAATTTAAGTTAATTTTTCTAATTCTTCCAATATTAATACCATCCCATAAGTATCCCTGTTGCAGTAATCAATCAGGTCTTTTCTTATTTGTGTTGTTTGGGTTTCATCTGAGATTGTCCTCAATCTCAAAAACTCGCTGCCTGCCTGTGTACCGTCTTGAATAATCAGGTTATCGTATGTGTAATTTGGATCAATTGCCGGCAAAACATATTTCATTGAGTAGCTGCTATGCATTTCAGGTTTATAATAAGCTTTATCTCTGAATGGCACCATAAGGTCAATTATCCGGCTGTGGATATTGCTTAACTCTTCCGCAAATTCCGGGAAATCCCTTGCAAGTTCATTTATCCGGGATTTTTCAAATCCTGCATTAAAAACAATTATTGCACCGGGTCTTTGCGTTTGATTTATCAGATTTTCAATGAATTGCTGCCTTGGGTCACCTTCGGGCTCCGCCAAAAATGAAAACGGCACTGCTTCAGCTTTCATATTTTCTTTATAATACAAACTGAATTGAAATGGTATCTGCTGGTATGGTCTTACATTATTATATTCGGGAATAGCAGACATATATGACTCAAAATCCATAAAATATAATGGATAACTAATTTTACTCAAAAATTCATTTACAGCTTCTTTATTCAAGTGATCCTTATTATTCAAAAAGCTGTTAACTTCAATTCGCTGTTTATCATTTAAAGGGTAGTCTTTGGGAATATCTTTGATTTCAACAACACCCTGATTATACAGATCAAACTGTTTACCGCGCATATTTTGTAAATCAAACACAGAGTATTCAGGAATATCCCTCCAGCAGTAACCTTTAAAATCACAGGCAAAGGGGTCGTCACAGTGTTTACCAAGCTTTATATCAGGAATACTTTTTGCAGAAGTTAATTTTTTAAAATGTGGTATAGTTATTTTGATTTCATCCTGAAGATTTAATACTTTTTCTAAAACTGATTCCTTTACAAAAAGCTGATTGATATCAATCTCACCGTTTCTTATGTACTGATTATTCAGATGAACAACAAATGCATCCTGTACCGGAACGTTATTTGAAATAACATAATACTGAAATGCAGCATCATTTATATGATACTCTTTAACCGATGTTGTACTTTTAACTTCATAAATTATCCATTGTTCTCCGTTATTAACCATTATATCTGCAAAGCATAACAGTCCGTCATATTCAAATGCGGCTTCGTAAATTACTTCTTTGCCTTCGGCAATTGCCTGCTTGGTTAGCTGGCATGATTTAACTCTGTCATTGGTTTTAGCATATCCGCAGTCAACACCTCCGGGGAAAAGTCCCTGTGCATACCTGCCAACATCGTGCCCGATTTCAAACTTTTTTGTATCCTGAACATCTCTTTGAATACCAAATTGTTTATGGAAAAAGTTGAGGTAGAAGCTTTTTTCGCATTGTAAGCCGCGGATGTATGAGGATTTAGATATTGTTATCATTATTTATTATTTGTATAATTATTACAAAATTAAGCAATTTAAAGTGTAGAATTGTATCATTTTGTGATAATAATTTGCGGGAATATTGTGTTATTATTGAGATGTTAAAAGTTAACTAAATATAAATTTATTGAAAAATGAAAAGAGAATTAGTTTTTGATAGTTCGGCAAGATCTGAAAGATACTTTACTTCGTTAATATTACCGCATATTTTAATGTGCAATGATTTTTATTTTTTAAAAGTACTCTTCTGTAAAATCTTAAATAAAACAGATTTTGTTAAGATGACTGATCCAGATATTGAAATTGTTTCTGAATTAGACCCTGTGAGAGATTGCAGCTTTCATAACATTGATATAAGGAATATTTTTATTGAGGAAAAACGAATTGCTGTACCTGATCTATTTTTAAGAATAAATAATCAAATTATTATAATTGAAGCTAAATTTTTCACTCATCCATCTAATAAAGATTTAAAAAAACAAATTGGTATGCAGCAGATCGCAATCAATAAAGTTCTTAAATATACAAAGTACAAAAAAGCAAATATTCAATATTGCTTACTCACTACATTAAAAACAAATAAGTTTAACAATAATGTTTACATGTTTACATGGGATGATATGATAAAACTAATAAAAGATAACTTAGTTAAACCTATCAGCAAAGATTTTTATTATTCTCTTGATGTACTGTGCAATTCTGTAGAAAGGGCTAAGAAATCACTAAAGCCGGTTGGAAAAATTACATTTAAGAAATTTAAATTTAATGAATTAATGCAGAATCTATCTAATTTAATTAATAATAATCAAATATATGTTGGAATTGATGGTGGATTAAATAAAATCGAAAAACTCAGTTTGATAGACATTCAGAACAGATCTCATTATAAGGTTTCGGATTCAAAATGGTCAGATAATTGGATAACAATAGATAACCTGATAAAAAGATACATTGAGTTAAATAATACATTTGAAAACTAAACATGAACAATATATTCAAAGGTATATTTGCCCTGTGTATAAGATTTCTACCTGACTAGCCGGCAAACTGTGATTAATTTATAAAACATTAAAATAGTAAGATAATATTATTTTTTGATTTTAATACTAATGAATCACTATATTTTTTTAAAAAGATGAAAATAACATATGTCTATATTCTTGGTGCTTCAGCAAATCCCGATTTTATAGAATGTAAGGTGCCATTTAAAATAAATTCAAATGAAATATTTTTCGGACCTTGTAAAAAAAGGCTAAGACAAGCATTAAGAGAAAAATTTTTAAATAAATTGACTCGTGGTTTATATATCCCAAATGAAGATATATTTTTTGTAGGTTTAAACTCTTCTAATACCATTAAAACAAGAAAAATCGTGTGGGCAGGAAGAATAATGAAGATGATGACTTTCGGTAAAGCATATAATTACCTTAAAGGTAATAAATATAAAAAATTGAGACTTAATAATATGTCCCCTTTGCATTTGAAACCTATATACAAAGATTCTAAACTCATTGCGTATGAATTTCTTAAAACATTACATATTGACAACTGGATATCGGATATTATAAGTAAACTAAATTCTAAAATAGAGTACGAAGGAAATGAAATATATGTTAAAGAAAAATATTCCGCTTTTGAAACATTTGATAGAGACATCTGTTTCATTTTTGAAAATATTTTCTTTGCTGATTACAGGGGAATTAATATAGATACTGAAATCCTTAATATTTTTAAACAAGCTCAGTCCGATACTAAAAATATTGATAATTATGCAATTTTTGGTAAACAAAAAAATGGAGCAGCTATAGGAAAAATTGGGTCATGGCTCGAATTAAATGATACATTAACAGAAAAAATAATTTTGTTAATTAATGAAAGGGCACGTAAAATCATAAAATCAACTAACAATTTAACTGAACGAGAGATACTTAAAAAAGCAAAAACACAAATGCAAAAAGTTTGTAAAAGTTAAAACTGGAATTTCTATGAAACTTATTCTAAGCAGAAAAGGATTTGATTCTAGTCATGGTGGACAACCCAGCCCTATACTGCCGGACGGAACATTATTGTCGTTTCCTATTCCGTCAAAGGAAGATAAAGTTAAATATACTGAATTGTTTTATAATGATACTTCTTATTTTGAATTAATAACTCAACTTAATAATAAAACTAAAATCAAATCAAAGTATACATGCCATTTAGATCCAGATATTCGTAGAGAAAATTTAAAACGATTACCCGGCTGGAAACCGCTTTTTGGACAGCAGGGTGGAGCTTTATCTCATCTTTTTTCCCAAGGGGTTAGTATTGGCGATATGTTTATTTTCTTTGGTTGGTTTAGACAAACCGAGCTTATTGGTAGTATTTTGAAATATGAAAAGAATGCTCCAGATTTGAATGTAATATTTGGTTATTTGCAGATTGGAAATATATTCCATGATGTTTCATTACTACCTAAAGAATATCTATACCATCCACACTCAAATCAAAAAAAATATAAAAAAAACAATTGTATTTTCGAAAGTTCAGAATCACTTGATTTTCTGCCAGGGCATCTAGGTGCGAATACACTTAACTTTCATAATAAATTGATTTTAACCAAAGAGGGTTTTTCAAGATCGAAATGGCAATTACCTGACATTTTCAAAGATATTGAAATAAGTCATCATAACAACTCATCATGGAAAAATGGATACTTTCAGTCTTGTTCAATAGGACAAGAGTTTGTATTTGATGCCAACGATCAGGTTTTAGATTGGGCAAAGAACATCATAAAATAAAATTGATTTTATCCTAATTTAACAATTTAAAAAAAATGAATAGTCTATTCAACAAAATATTTGATCTTTGCGTTGAGTTTCTGCTTTGGCTGGGTGGAAATCTGGGATTATCTTATAAAGCTATTAACGTGATAATCTTCTGTATCATCTGGCCAATACTTACCGTTTGGCTGATTGTATATATTTTTAAACTAAGAAATAAAATTAAGAAATTAATAAAATGATCCAATTACCAAACTTTGTTTTCGAATACTTAATTCAAAACAATTACTTTGGCAAAACCCGAACTTTAATAGTTGGAGAGAACTATCCAAATCCAAATTACGCAGATACATATTTTTACCGTAGTGTACCTTTATGCCCGGGTGGTCCAGGTGTTGGTGCGCAACCTCAATTTTTTCAGAGATTGTGTGATTGCCTTCTAATTCCACATATTGATTTATTAGGAGCTCCTTTAACTGAATTTCAAAGATTAAAATATTTTTTAAACAATGGATTTATCCTCATTGATGCACAGCCAAATGGTATACCACCAAATAGAGTTCCACCTATTCTAGAAGCAAATCAAATCAATAATCTTGTAAATACTATTTTATTGCTAAATCCTGAAAATATTATTTTTTTAACTAATAATAATTTACATGTGATTGATCAAATTGGAGAACATACTTTAGGAAATAGAATTATATCCAATATTGTGACCAATCCAATTTCCGAAACGCAAGTTTTTTCTTTTCCAGCTCCTCCGGCAAATCCGAATCTTTTTATTGAGCAAATAAACGCATTAAGAGCTACCGGTTTTAAAATTTAAAAATTTAATGCTTTAGTGGTAAGTGTGTTAAATGATATATATTACTGAAATGTTATTTGATTCCTTAGTTAAATCTGCTTAATATCTTTGGTTATTTTCTTATTTTATTCAAAAGCAGGATCAATCTTAAAATATTGAGAGTCGTAATGGGTTAAATATGAAAAGAATGAAATAGCTATCCATAATGTGAATATGACGATTGCAGCTGAAATAATATAAATGAATGTTTTCATTTTATCAGCAATTAGTTATTCAAAAGTAATATTTAAAACACCTTAAGAAAATAGGCATAACTACTCAAAATGAAAAATCGGTAAAATCGTTAGATGCATTCTAAGAACAAGTATAACTACCTATATAAAACGAGTATATCTTCTGATTTACTTGGCTTCTGTTATGTTTTATTTTTGTAATAAACTTGACAGGAGGCAATATCATGAAACAAAAACGTGATGTAAAATTCATCATATACCAATCTCTTTACATTTTTATCATCTGTATCATAGCAATGAAAGGAGCCGATATTAATCTCGACGCGGTTGAGATCAAAAGAATGATCGACCCCGGGTATGTTTATATAGATACTTCTGGGAAAATATTAATTGAAAGGGATAAGGCAAGCAAGCTGATTGAATTTGATTCAACCCGGTATATTGTAATTTCAAGAGATGAGTATAATAAAAATCCGGATAAATTCGCAGGATTGGTAATTGATAATCCGGGAAGTATAGGTTCAGTAATTGCTCCAATACAATCTCCAAATGATAATACTTCAAAAATTCCGGATGATACAAAAAATATAGATCCTGGTTCACAGCCAATTCAGGTTAAATTCCCTTCTAATTTTGTTCAATTCAGGCAAAATATAATACAAAACCCCAATTCTGCTGAAATGAAGGTTATTATTTCATCAGGTACTACTGTAATACCGGGAAACTCCTCCAAAAGCATTACCATAATGGGTGATAATACAATTACCCTTTCAGCGGGCGGCAATACTGAAACTTTCAACGTTAAAGAAAATAAAAAGCCGCAGGTTATCTTTCATAGAATTACAATTATGAATGATGAAGCAAGGGTTACTACGCTGCAAAGAAATGTCTTCTTCCGTTTAACTGTTCAGGATGATTATTCGGATCAGCTTGAAGTGAAAATTAACGGGCCGGTAAAATTCAAACAGGTTAGTGATAACACTTTTGATATCACAATGAATGCATTTGGTTCAATCAGCTCATATGAAAATTATATTGAAAATAAAAATTCACCATATTCTGTAGGATTTACGGTATTAATAACAGATAAAATTTCAGGGCATAAAATTACAGGTCAGCAGCGCTTTGTATTCGGCAACTGGTAATTTAAATTAATATCACAGCATGATATTGTTTGAAGATCTTTTTTTGTTATATTAAAATATAAAAATTAGCAAGGAGGAATACCCAAATGAACTCAATAACTCTTCAGGATTTATCGTTTCAGTTGGTTAAAAGACCGGTTTATACTTTCCTTGAAAACGGAACGAAAATACTTATTCCCGGTAAAACTGCTTTGATTAATCCTGAAACCGGGCTGCCAATTTCAGTTGTAAGCAAAAGCTATGAGATCATCACTAACAGTGAAGCTTTATATTACGGTAAAACCTGTATGAAAACACTGTTTGATATCAAAAATGATTCAGATATTGAGTTATTCAATATTATCTCACCCGTAAGGCTGTCCTTTTGTCATATTGATCTTATAAGCCGGCAAAACAGATTTGATGTATTTGAAGATGAGTATCTTCCTTTTATCAGAATTACGAACAGCTATAATACAAGCTTTAAGCTCTCGTTTAAAATTGGTGTTTGCCGGTCTATCTGCAAAAATGGGATGATATTTGACGAAGAAGCTATTTGGTTTAAATATGACCACGTAAAGGGAGCAAAAAGGAAGATAAATTTTGAGGTTAAAAAAGATGAATTCACCAAATTTATTAATGATTTCAAATCTGATGTTCAGATCCTGAAGGAAAGCGATTTGAAATATGTTTATTCATTCCTGATTTTCTGCAAAGCTCTGGGTTTAAAGTTTGTTATAAATAACAGTGATCCAATAAAGAAAAACAAATCTAAAGAAAAATTATTAACGTATCAAAAAATATTCCATGCAGTTTTAAGTAAATATATAAAAGAACTTGGAGATAACTATTATTCGCTTTATAATACAATTACAGAGCTCAGCACTTTTGGATTTGTAGGAGAACCCTTTCCAGTTTTAAGCATAAACAGCAGGCAAAAAAGAGCAGGTTATTGGGTAAAGAGTTTTAGCAGCCTTTTAAGTAACGTGAATATAGATTACGATGAGTATTTAAACCTAAGTAAAAATTAAATATGGGAGGTATATAAATTGATTAAAAAAAATAGTATATACATATTTTCTGTTTTAGTAATATTTAATTTAATTGTGGCTTATGGCGTATTTAAATTTTTAAATAAATTATAAGCCATTATTATTATTGAATATTTCTGGAGTAATTTCATTATTTCTATATTAATCAAAATAATCATATTTTCGGAAAAGTCAACCAACAGATTAGTTTAAGTTAAAAGCAACAGTAAGTCCCAAAACCAATCAAATATTTCATTTTTCTCCAATATTTTTATTGTGTTTGTGTTGATTTCCTATAGTGCATTTATCAATTAAAATTCTTATATTTGCAGTCTAAATCCATAAAATAACCGATCAAAATACAAACAAAGGGGTGAATAACTAATTTGATCAAAGTAACACTTCAGGAAAACGAATCAATAGATAAAGTCTTAAAAAGATTCAAAAAGAAGTATGAAAAAGCCGGAGTTTTAAAAGAAGTACGCAAACGCGGATTTTTTGTGAAACCATCCATAAAAAAGCGTATGAAAAAAGCAAAAGCTATCAGAAGAAATAAAAGAACTTTGGCTGAAGAAACTGCAGCTTAATTACTGTAATTTGTTTAATGATTTTTCCCATCCGCATAGTTGTTAATTAAAGGATGGGTTTTTTATTAATAAATAAAAGGGTTAAATCACTTTAATTTCTCATTTTTTTGAAACTGCTATTACTTTTAAACTGTTAAAGATAAAAGATTTGCCAAAAGTCAATACTTTAAGATCAAAAAGCAAGAATAAAAAAGATTTTAATAATAAGAATTTAAAGGCGTTCATTACGTCTGCAAGAATAATTAAGCGGGTTAAGCAGCTTGCAAAGGTAATCAATAAAGATTATAAAAACAGAGTTCCTATTTTTATTGGAGTATTAAACGGTTCTTTTATTTTCATCAGCGATCTTGTTAGAGCTGTTAAACTTGATGTTGAAATAGATTTCCTTAAACTCTCAAGTTATGGCGATAGCAAAATTTCAAGCGGTGAGGTTAAACTTCTTAAAGAGCTTAACTGCCAAATAGAAGGACGAGATATTATTATAGTAGAAGATATTGTTGACTCAGGACTTTCTGCTAAATATATAAGAAATTTGGTGCTTCAGCACCGCCCTAATTCCCTGGAGTTTTGTACATTGCTGATGAAAAAGGGTTTAAGCAATCTTGATTTTGATATAAAATATGTTGGTTTTGAAATTGAAAATAAATTTGTAGTTGGTTACGGACTTGATTATGCTCAAAAGTACAGAAACCTTAAAAGTATTGCAGTACTTAAGCCATAAAAATTCATTTAAATAATAAGTTTACAAAAGTAAAAAATAATATTATAGATGCCGGAAGATTTTTCAAATAACGGATCAAAACAGAAGCCGCCAAAACGCAGGCGAAACGAAGAATTTAACTGGAACAGGGTGTTCAAGGTTGTGCTTGGATGGAGTGCAATACTTTTCGGCTTTTTCCTGATTATGATTTGGTCAAAATCAGGTGATGGAGGAGAAGTTGAAATTGGCTTTGACCAATACCAGAAATTATTAAATGATAATAAGATCAAAGAAGCTGTTGTTAAAAAACTTGATAATACTTTTACTTTCCACGGAGTTTTAAAACAGCCTGAGCCTGTAAATGTTGGCTCTAGACAGGTTACCACTGAAAAGTTTTCTGTTCTTCTACCTTACACTAACATAGATGATAATGTAATTAAAACATGGAATGATAAGCAAATTGCTTTCAGAATTGAAAAAGAAGATACTAGCTGGATAGGTCCTTTAATCGGGGCGTTGCCATGGATACTTATTATAGTATTCTGGATAATTATTATGCGCCGAATGCAGGGACAGGGCGGAGGAACAAAAGGAATTTTTTCATTCGGTAAATCAAAAGCTAAAATGCTCACAGAAAATCAACTTCGTGTAACATTTAAAGATGTTGCCGGTGCTGATGAAGCAAAATATGAGCTTGAAGAGATTATAGAATTCTTAAGAGAACCCTCCAAATTCCAAAAGCTTGGCGGTAAAATCCCCAGAGGAGTACTTTTGCTCGGACCTCCCGGAACCGGGAAGACCCTTCTTGCAAGGGCTGTTGCCGGTGAGGCAGGTGTGCCATTTTTCAGTATCAGCGGTGCTGATTTTGTTGAAATGTTTGTTGGTGTAGGTGCCTCCAGAGTGCGTGATCTTTTTGAAAAAGGAAAAAAGAACGCACCATGTATAATATTTATTGATGAAATTGATGCCGTTGGCAGGCACCGAGGTGCCGGACTTGGCGGCGGTCATGATGAACGCGAACAGACTTTAAATCAGCTTCTTGTTGAAATGGATGGATTTGAGCAAAATGCAGGAGTTATCATAATAGCTGCAACCAACAGACCTGATGTACTTGATCCCGCATTATTAAGACCAGGCAGGTTTGACAGGCAGGTTGTTGTAGATAGACCTGATGTTAAAGGACGCGAAGGTATTTTTAAGGTTCATGTTCGTAATATTCCGCTTGATAAAAACGTATCGCTTGAAATTCTTGCCAAAGGTACTCCCGGTTTATCCGGTGCTGATATTGCTAATCTTGTGAATGAAGCTGCGCTTCTTGCTGCCCGCAAAAATAAAGATAAAGTTACTATGGCTGATTTTGAAGAAGCTAAAGATAAAGTTATGATGGGAATGGAGCGTAAGAGTCTGATTATTAGCGAGCAGGAAAAGAAAACTACTGCTTATCATGAAATTGGACATGTGTTAGTTGCAAAGATGATACCAGAGTCAGACCCTGTGCATAAAGTTACAATTATTCCCAGAGGCAGAGCACTTGGAGTTACAACTTATCTGCCAATTGATGAAAAGCATACATACAGCAAAGAATATCTTGAGGCAATGATAGCTTATGCAATGGGCGGCAGAGCCGCTGAAAAAATTGTATTTAATCAGCTTACAACCGGTGCTGGCAATGATATTGAGCGTGCAACAGCACTTGCCCGTAAAATGGTGTGTGAGTGGGGGATGAGTGAAAAACTTGGACCGCTTACATTTGGCAAAAAGGAAGAAGAAATATTTCTTGGACGCGAAATTGCTCAGCACAGAGACTATAGCGAAGAAACTGCTGAATTGATAGATTCAGAAGTAAAAGGAATCGTTAACAGAGGTATGGAACGTGCTGAAACCATTTTGCGAAACAATATTGAAATTCTGCACAAACTTTCCGCAGCACTTTTGGATCGTGAGATTTTAGACAGTGAGGAGATTGATAAGGTTATGCGCGGTGAAACACTTCCTCCTTTTGAGAAAATAAAAATGAACGGAGATTCTTCCGGTAAATCCAATGGTGTTATAATATCACCAGAAATTAAAGAGGATTCAGGAGATAGTTCAGCAGGTAATTCTGACGAGAAAAAGTTATAAGTGCTTAACTGAATTGAAATCATATCGGAAAATTTATTTCTGCCTGCCTGTATTTTTTTTACAGGCAGGCTTTTGTTTTTGTAATGCATTTTCAAAGTCAAACTTTTTATTCATATAAATAAATTGTGCAGTTAAATTGTATTTAAAAATTTATTTTAATTCCTTTAGTTAGATTTGATTAAAAAAAATATACAGATGCAGAATCCTGAAAACATACAGCAAAATTCAACACCTATTCGTGGAGAAATTTTAAGAAAGCTGATACATTATGCATCTTCTGCAATTCCTATAAGTTATCTGTTTCTTGAAAAAAATTTTGTACTGATTATACTTGGAATAATATTAGTGTTAATGCTGATTGTTGAGTTTTTAAAATATAAAAGTGATTTTATATACAACTTTTACACTAAAAATTTTAAGTTTCTGCTCCGCGAGCATGAATATGATCGCAGGAAATTCAGAATTAATGGTGCATCATGGGTTATTTTCGCAGCAATTGTTTGTATTGCGGTTTTTCCCAAGATTATTGCAGTAACCGGATTATTAATACTTGTTTTTGCAGATAGTACTTCAGCATTGGTTGGCAGGTATTTTGGAAAAAAGCAATATGCACCAAACCGGTCTTATGTTGGGACCATTACTTTTTTTATGGTTGGCGTTATTGTAATGCTGCTTACTCCTAAGTTTCTCGGTACATCTAAAGAATATGCTGTAGGAATGATTGCTGTATTAGCAACTACAGTTGCTGACTCTTTAATCTTGCCGGTTGATGATAATTTAACTATACCTTTAACGTGCTGCACGGTTATGTATTTAATGTATGTGATATTTTTACCAGGTGTGATTTAATATCACTTAATCTATATTGATTGTTAAGTATTTTTTACTTTAATTATCAATTTCAAAATTTTCAAATAAAAAGGTTTATTTATATATTAATATTTAAAACAGGTAAATAATAAAGTATGGGTTTAAAATGCGGTATTGTTGGTTTGCCAAATGTAGGTAAATCTACTTTGTTTAATTGTTTAACATCATCACAGCAGGCAGAAGCTGCCAATTACCCTTTCTGCACCATTGAACCAAACATTGGAGTTGTTACTGTTCCCGATAAGCGGATTGATGAACTTGTTAAACTTTACAATCCAAAAAAAATTGTAAAAACCGTTATTGAATTTGTTGATATTGCCGGACTTGTAGCAGGAGCATCAAAGGGTGAGGGTCTTGGTAATCAGTTTCTTTCACACATCCGTGAAGTGGACGCAATTGTGCATATTGTCCGCTGTTTTGAAAATGATAATGTGATTCACGTTCACAATAAAGTTGACCCAAAAACCGATATTGAAGTCATAGAAACTGAATTAATTTTAAAAGATATTGAAACATTAGAAAACAGGATTCAGAAAACTGAAAAAGGATTGAAAAGCGGGGATAAGAAAATTAAAGAAGAATATGAGAGCTATATTGCTTTAAAAAAACATCTGGAGTCAGGAAGACTTGCAAAGTATTATATAAACGAGTACAAAAAGTCTCATACAACAGATGAATACAAACACCTGCATGAACTTAATCTGTTGACTGATAAACATGTTTTATACATTGCAAATGTTGATGATAAAAATATCAATGGAAACCAATACAGTAAAATAGTACAGGAAATTGCACTGAAGGAAGGTGAAGAAGCAATTGTGTTAAGTGTTGGAATAGAATCAGAACTTGCACAGATGGAATCAGATGAAAAAAACGAATTTTTGAGTGAACTTGGAATTACTGAACCCGGATTAGATAAACTTATACATTCAGCATACCGTTTATTGGGGCTGCAGACATTTTTTACAGCAGGCGAAAAGGAAGTACACGCCTGGACCTTTATAAATGGCACAAAAGCTCCTCAAGCTGCGGGGATAATTCACACAGATTTTGAACACGGTTTTATTAGAGCAGAAATAATGAGCTATAATGATCTTATTTCACTTGGCAGCGAAGCTGCCGTAAAAGAAAAAGGGCTTATGCGGGTTGAAGGTAAGGAGTATGAAGTAAAAGATGGTGATATTGTTTATTTCAGATTTAATGTATAAAATAAAATTTTTTTTCTGATAATATTTTAATAGAAATTAGCCGTTATTTGAGTAATATATTAGTTAAAGGATTTCAGATTCAATAATACAATTTTTAATTCCCTTATTTTTAAAACCTTAAAATTCAGCAAATTGTTATTTTCTTGAAATTTTAATAAATATAATTTATTTCTATCATGTTTTTCATTTGAATTTCCTGATTAAATATATTAATTTATGTAAGTTTATAAAATCTCATAAAAAATTAAATATCATGAGAAAAATACATATTGCATTATTTGCATCAATTATTTTTATAATTGGTTTAAATGTTTCACAGTCCCAGGAGTTTTTGCCCAAACCTGAACTGTTTACTCTTGATGTACTTAACTTTTATTCATCAGAAGGCACTCGTTCAAGGGTTGATGTATATGTGGATATCCCTTTAAAAAATATGGAATTCAAGAAATCAAAGACTAATCCAAAAACCTATATAGCAAAATTTAATCTGAATATTGAGGTTACTGATAAAACCGGTAATACTATATATAGTAATAATAGTAAAGAGGAAGTAACTACACTGGAAACAGGACAAGAATATCTTTCACAAAACTCACAAATCTTAACCCGTAATATGTTTTTACCTCCGGGCGATTACTTTGTGGAGGTATCAGTGTATGAACCAAGCTCAAAAAATAAAACTGAAAAGAAAAGGGAAGTAAAGGTTGAAGATTATTCATCAGCTCCATTGAGTATAAGTGATGTTATGATAGTTTCAAGACTTTCAGATAATGCAGGAAAAAAGATTATTACGCCTGATGTTGAAAGAAATGTTGCCGCAATTGATACTTTTTACCTGTTCTATTATGTCTATAAAAATAATGATGATGAAAAACTTGAAATAAGCTGTAAAATATTCAGTCCGGAAAAAAAAGAGGTATATAACACTTCTCAAACATTAGATATAACTAACGGAATTGCTTTTCAAAATCAGGTAATAATGCCTGTACCAACAAATGATTTTGAATTCGGAAAATATTCAGTTGAAATTACCGCAGCAAGCAATAACTATAAATATACAACAACAACTGATTTTGAAAATATATCAAGAGATTTTCCGCTTCCCATGAAAGATATTGATGTGCTTGTTGACCAGCTTCAATATATAGCAAAATCCGATGAAATTGATCACATACGCGATGCCAAAACCGATGGCGAAAAAGTAAAAAGATTTCTGGATCTCTGGAAAAAAAAGGACCCGACTCCAGATACAAGGCGAAATGAAGTAATGCAGGAATATTACAGACGTGTAAAAGCGGCAAATCAGCTATTTGGAAATGTCTATAGTCAAGGATGGAAAACGGATATGGGTATGGTGTATATTATCTTTGGTCCGCCAAATAATGTTGAGCGGCATCCCTATGATATGGATTCAAAACCTTATGAGATATGGGAATATTACCAGGATAATAAAACTTTTACATTTGTAGATAATACTGGTTTTGGCGACTACAGACTTATTTCACCAATTTGGGATACATTTAGGTTCGAAAGAAATTGAAATGGATTACGAACCAATATTTTCTGATTTAGTGTAATTTTATCATATAAGAATTCTTTTTTTGGGATTTACTTACTTAGGAGATATATACTTGATTTATCTTTTACCGGTTGTTAATAGCTTTCTTTCTTTTTTGATTCTGCAGTAATACCATTAAGTAAATTTCGTAATGATTTTTCATCTTTAATCTTATAATATCCATCAATATCAATTGTTTCAATTAAATGAGTTGGTCCCCCAATTGTAACAAGGTTTACATTATTTTTATTTGTACTATCAACAATTAGCTTATAATCTTTTTTAACACTTCGGAATTTTATAATTCCGGCAATTTCATTTTCTAAGGCTCCTTTGCCGCTTTTACGCATTTTTTCACCAAGTCCGTTATAATAATTCTGAAGTTCAGGACTTAAAATATTCCAAGCTTTCGACATATCACGCTGCTCTGCAGCAACAATAAAGGCAACAACTGCGCCATCAGGAGAGTTTTGTATATTTGAGCAGCTATACAATATAATTAACAGTAAAACTATAATAACTGATTTTAATTTGATTAAGTTTACAGACATAATATATTAGTTCATTTTGATTGTAAAACAGCAATAATTTAAGTAAATTTACAAATATATTATATCATTTTTTCCTAAAATATGAAATTAAAATTCCTATTAGCTGCCGGTTTTTTGTTATTTTTTTGTTTGCGGTCAATTTCTCAAAGCCAGGGTGATGTTGCCTTAAATGAAATAATGTATGCCCCAACTCCTGCAGCTAATGAATGGTTTGAATTGTATAATAATACTGCAAACCCATTTAATCTGGCAAATTGGAAATGGAAAGATGCTAATATAACGATGCGGACAATTACAACCTCAAATATTAATCTGCCCCCAAACAGCTATGCAGTCATCTGTCAGGATTCAACTGAATTTAAAAATGCTTTCCCTTCCTTTACCGGAATTTTGATACAATCAATCGGCTGGAGCTCTATAAATAATACAGGCACTGAAAATTTGATTATTTTTAATGCCTTAAATGCTGTTGTTGATTCAATTCAGTTCACAAATTCATGGGGAGGTTCAGGTAACAGGTCTCTTGAGCGAATAAGTTCAACTGATTCAACTAACCATCAGAACAATTGGGGTACTTCAACAGCTTCACTCGGGGCTACTCCGGGTGCAAGGAACAGTATATCACCTCTTAACAATGATCTTATATTGAATATTTTATTTTTCAGTTCAAATAATCCTGTTATTGGAACTAATCTTCAATTAACAGCTAATGTAAAAAACCGCGGGATAATTACTGCCAATACATTTAGTGTGACTTTTTATGATGACTATAATAAAGATGGAATACCCGCAGCAAATGAAATTATTAACACAGTAAATTCTTCGTCTCCGCTTGCTCCAAATGATTCAGTAAATTTTAATACTTCCAAAATTATGGATAGTCTTGGGGTAAGACAATTTATTGCTGTTGTTAATTATGCAACTGATGAAGATACATCAAACAATAAAAAAATTGGAACAGTTACAGTAATTAATGGCGGCAGCTTTGATTCATTGATAATAAATGAGATAATGTATGCTCCTTCTGCAAATACAGGTAAAGAGTGGTTTGAAATTTACAATAAAACTTCAAACCCTGTTAGCCTTGCAAACTGGAAATGGAAAGATGCTACACAAACTATTCACACTATTACAGTTAATTCAATAAATATTCCTCCTCAAGGTTTTGCAGTTATATGCGAAGATTCTGCGGCTGTTAAAGGATTTTATCCAAATAATTCCGGGATTTTTCTGCAATCTGCAGGATGGAGTGCAATTAATAATACAGGCGATAATGTAGTGCTATTAAATCCTAATGGAATTGCAATAGATAGTATCACATTTACATCCGGATGGGGAGGAAGCTCAGGGAATAAGTCGCTTGAAAGGATATCTTATAATGCACCTTCAAATTTACAGACTAACTGGGGCAGTTGTGTATCAAATATAGGTGCTACACCAAATAAAGTTAATAGCTTAACACCCAAGCAAAATGATCTTGCACTTAACAAAATAACATTCAACCGCACTGTACCTGCAATAGGTGATACTTTGGGAATAATTGCACAAGTTAAAAACAGGGGACTAAATACTGCTCCTTCATATAATGTGTCATTTTATGATGATTATAATAAAGATAGCATACCTCAGTCAAATGAACTTGAAACTACAATCAACTCAAGTGGAGCATTAAATGCGGGTGATTCAATAAACATAATTTACTCTCATGTTCTTGATAGTGCCGGTATAAGACAATATATAGCAGTTGTTAATTACAGTGCTGATGAAGATTCCTCAAATAATAAATATACAGCATCAATAGAAGTTTCAGGCGGAAGTACTGCGGGAAGAGTTATAATTAATGAAATAATGTATGCTCCCGGTTCAAATGAATGTGAATGGGTTGAAATATTCAATAATTCAGACTCAGTTGTTAATTTAAAGAATTGGAAAATCTCTGATAATTCATTGGCTCAAATAATTATTACTTCGGGTGATAAGTTCTTAAGTCCGCAAAGTTATTTGGTAATAGCTCAAAATAATACAATATTTAATAATCATCCCGGTATTGATAGCGGCAAAGTAATTCTGAATTCTTCTCTTCCATCGCTTAATAATACAGGTGATGCAGTAATAATATATAAGTTAAACTCTTTGGTATCTGATAGAGTAGATTACCTTTCAAGCTGGGGCGGGTCCGGTGTTTCACTTGAGCGAATTGAAATTAATGGTGTATCGTCAGATTCTAGTAATTGGGCAAATTCCATTGGCTGTGAAGGCTCAACTCCTGCATTAATTAATTCAATTTCATCTGCCGTGCATTATACAAGGAATGATCTTATTATAAACGAAATAATGGCTGCTCCGCTTTCAGGTTTCCCGGAATATATTGAGCTTTACAATCCTACAAATCAAAATATAAATATTGCTGGCTGGCTGTACAAAGAAACAGGCGGATCTAAAAATCTGGCTGATACATGCACGGCAATAATTAAACCCGGAATGTATGCTGTAATTGCTGCAGATACCACAATATATTCTGCTTATCCGTATTTGCAAAACCCGGACTCTACTCAAAAGGTATTTATAGCCGGTTCTCTTGGTCTAAATAACGAAGGTGAAATTATACAGGTATTAGATGTTTTTAGAAAAGTAATTGACAGTGTAAATTATGATGATAGCTGGTATAATCCAAATCTGCCCGGAAGCGGAAGATCACTTGAAAAGATTAATCCATTGTTTAACGGAAATGATGGTAAAAACTGGAGTTCCTGTACATTTCCCAACGGGGGTTCTCCAGGGCTTAAAAACAGTATTTTTACTAACAGCTCTACATTACAATCTGGTGTAACAATTTCTCCTAATCCATTCTCTCCTGATGGAGATGGTTTTGAAGATTTTACCATTATTAATTATAAACTAAAAAATACAGTTTCGCAGGTAAGAATGAAAATTTTTGATGTAAAAGGAAGATTAATAAAAACACTTTTAAATAATCAGACATCCGGACCGGAAGGACAAATTGTGTATAACGGGCTTGATGATGATAACAGAAAATTAAGACTGGGTATTTACATTGTATTTATTGAGGCATTGAATGACCAAAACGGAGTAGTTGAAACAATTAAAACAACAATGGTAGTTGCTGCAAAATTATAGAAAATATGGCAAAGGATCAGAAGAAGAAAAATAATGGGGTGCAGGAAATTAGTACAATTGCTATGTATATTATTCTGGCAGTAATTACATTTGCAGTTTATGCAAATTCACTTAGTAATGAGTTTGTGTTTGATGATGAATCTGTAGTGCAGGGCGATCCAACAATTACTCAGCTTTCAAATATTCCAAAATTTTTTACAGGTGAGCTGGGTTTTCATAAGGTTATTGGTGCTTATTTTAGACCGGTAGTTTCAACTTCCTATGCTGTTGATTATGCAATTTGGAGATATAATCCTATGGGATTTCATCTAACCAATGTGTTAATACATGTTATTAACTCATTGCTTTTTATGACACTCTTAATGCTGATGTTTAAAAAATCACAATCACCTTACAAAAGTTATATCATATTAATAGCTTCTCTAATCTTTGCATTGCATCCAATTCATACCGAAGTTGCCTCCTGGGTAAGCGGCAGAACGGATGGTTTGGCAGCTACATTCTTTATTGCTGCATTTATTTTTTACCTTAAGTATAGTTTACAGCCATCAAATAAAAATCTGGCGTTAATACTTTTGATGTACATTTTATCTCTTATGTCAAAGGAAATGGCAATTACATTACCTGCTGTAATAATATTGTATGATATGCTCATTAACAAAGAGCGGTTTAATGAATTACTGAAACAGCGGTTGTTTGTTTATGGATCACTTGTAATTATTTCTGTTCTATTTATACTTTTAAGAACCTGGGCATTAAGCCAGGTAGTGCCAAGGCAAACATATTTTTATTTTTACGGCAGAGATTTTATGACTGCTGTATATACAATGCTTCAAACGCTGCCGCTTTATTTCCGGCTTTCTATTGCTCCATACGGTATGCTTTATCATTACAGCGGCTATTTGCCTGATGCACACTCATTAACAGAGTTCAGGGTAATATTTGCTGTATTCTTTATCGTAGTAACAACCGGAGCCGCAATTTACTTTGTAAAACGCTCTCCGTATATTTCATTTGCAATTTTGATTTTTTATGTAACATTACTTCCGGTTATGAATATAGTGCCTACAATGAATTTTATGGCAGATAGATTTTTATATATACCTTCAATATTTGTCAGTATTATTGCAGCATCGGTATTGTTCAGATATTTTACCAAAAGGTCATATAATTTAGTAATGATAATTTCTGCTGCAGTGCTTATTGTTTTTAGTTACATGACATATTCTAGGAACAAAGATTGGAAAAACAATGACTCTCTTTTTTTAAGTGCTGAAGGAAGACCCGGAGTTGTTACATATATAAATATAGGAAATATTTATGCCAACAAGGGCAATTTTGACGTGGCTGAATTATATTACAGAAAAGCTCTTGACCTAAGAAAAGAATCTGTTATTGGGCACAATAATATTGGAAAGATATTCATGGTAAGGGGTAATTTTGATTCAGCTTACTATTATATTAATGAAGCATATAAACTTGATACTCTTTCTCCTGAACCGCAATTCACATTAGCTCAAATGTACCAAAGGAAGGGTGATATACAAAATGCTGTTAAATGGCTTGAAAAACTTGTAACATTTGCACCAAATTATAATAATGCATCAGAATTGCTTGCACAACTCAAAGCAGTTAAACAGGAAGAAACTAAAAATCAAACTAGTCCTTTAAATCAAAATTTACAGCCAGTTCTAAAAGATGAGAATCTTGAAAAGGTACGTGTTTTAGAGGAATCTTCTTACAAAAATTATCAGGCAAAAAATTATGATAAAGCAATTGATGAGCTTAATGAACTCATAAAAATAATGCCTGATAAATCTTCAGGTTATTATAATAATATCGGGATGTGTTATATGGATCAGGAAAAGTATAAGGATGCGATAGATAATTTTCTTATTGCAGTTAAAAAAGATAATAAGTTTTCTTCAGCATATAATAATATTGGTACATGTTATGAAAGAATGAATGATATTCCCAAAGCAATAGAAAATTATCAGAAAGCAGTTGAGGTAGATCCTAATAATGAACTAGCCAAGAAAAACCTTGCAAAACTAAAACAATGAAAAATGTTGTAATATTTATTAATAATGAAATTAATCTAAAATTACAATAAATTACTTGCAAGTTCAGCTATTTCAGAGCGTTCTCCTTTTTCAAGATTAATATGAGCATATAGTTTCTCACCTTTAAAATGCTCTATTAAATAAGTTAATCCGTTGGATTGAGAATCAAGATATGGATGGTCTATCTGGTATATATCACCTGTCAATACTATTTTTGCACCTTCCCCAACCCTTGTTATAATGGTTTTAATTTCATGCGGAGTTAAATTCTGTGCTTCATCTACAATAAAAAATATTCTTTGAAGACTTCTTCCCCGGATATAGCTAAGCGGTTCTATAACTAATTTTTGATCTTTTACCATCTGTGTAATTTGCTGATGCTGCTTTTCTGTTTCGCCATACTGATCCTGAATTACTTTAAGGTTATCCCATAATGGCTGCATATAAGGCGCAAGTTTTGATTCAACATCGCCCGGCAGGTAACCTATATCTTTATTACTCAATGGTACAACGGGTCTTGCAATATATATTTGACGGTAATTTTTTTTAACGCTTAAAGCGCTTGCAAGTG
Source organism: Ignavibacteria bacterium (assembly GCA_020852705.1). Lineage (GTDB taxonomy): Bacteria > Bacteroidota > Ignavibacteria > Tepidaquicellales > OLB5 > OLB5. The sequence continues at coordinate 23,040 of JADZAP010000006.1, forward strand.
CAAGCAATGTTTTTCCCGTACCAGCTTTACCGGTTATTGTTACAAGAGGCAAGTTTATGTTTGTTAATGCATCTATTGCAAAGGTTTGCTCAGCGTTGCGGGGTTTTATTCCGTAAACAGGATTTTTATCAACTTTTCTTAGTATCTGTTTACCTTGATCTATTGATGCTAGTACTGAATGGCTGTCATTTCTTAGTACAAGAAATTTGTTTGGGACTAATTCAGTTTTAGATTTTTTAAGCGAAGATTTCATTGGTATTTCAAACGGCGGGTGATATAGCTTTTCAATGATATCATGATTATAGTTTTCTATTGTATCCATGCCGCTATAAAGTTCCTCAACATTTATTATTTTATCTGTGGTATAATCTTCTGCAAGAACACCAACAGCTTTAGCTTTCATGCGTAAATTAACATCCTTACTGACAAGTATTACCTGTGAATTTTGTTTTTTATTCTTAACATCAAGTGCTGTGCTTAATATTCTGTGATCAGGGGTATCTTCCGTAAATATCTCTCTTATTTCGTTCCTTATGCCCTTGCTTAGTGCAATTGATACTTTCCCTCTGCCTTTGCCAATTAAAACACCTCCATTAAATAAAGCAGAACCTGTTAAATTATCTAAAGTTCTTGCAAATTCACGTGCATTCAGGTTTATAACTTGACTGCCGCGCTTAAAATGGTCTAATTCTTCAATTACTGTGATTGGAATTACCAAGTCATGCTCTTTAAATTGTGTTATGCAGTTTGAATCATGCAGGATAACATTAGTATCAAGTACAAATGTCTTTCTGGAGGTTTTAGAGCTCTTCATCTGTTAATTTAAAAATTCCGGAATAAAATACAGGTTTTTGATACCTATGGATATCTATGATTGCAGGGCAGAAAAGTATTAAATTATTGCTTATCAATATTGCTGTACAAATATAAGAAATAATTTAAAATTAAACTAAATATTCTGTGTAAAAATTTAATTTGCTTTAAAAAACATTATTTGTATAATTAAACTATGACCCTGAATAGAATAATAACAAACATAATAATAGCAATCAAAATAATAATTTTCTGTTCTCTTGGTGACATAATTAAGTAAATATAATACCAGATTTATTTATTAAAAATATTATTAATTTTCTAAATATATATAAATCTATGAAACGATTTTTTACGAATATTAGTTAAATTAACTAAATATATATTATACATATATGAAACCGAAAAATTTAATTTTATTTGTATCAATCATATTATCAGCATTTGTATTTACAGCATTTGCGGTAAAATCATTTGGGTGGAGTTTGTTTGAACAAAACCCTGCCCAAATTAAAAACATGGCTGTAAAAGTAAATTTTAAACAAAAAAATATAATTAAATCAGCAGATTCAACTGATTTCTGCGGGGAGTTTAAACCAGTAATGAGCAAGGAAGAATTAAAAGATAAATTATCTGATGAACAGTTTAAAGTTACTCAGGAAAAAGGTACAGAGCGTCCATTCAGTAATAAATATTGGGATAACCATGATAAAGGAATGTATTATTGTGTAGTTTGCGGACAGGAACTGTTTAACAGTGATACTAAATTTGAATCCGGTACCGGTTGGCCAAGTTTTTTTAAACCCGTTAAAGATGAAAATGTTAAAGAAGAAGAAGATGTTACACTTGGAATGCACAGAACAGAAGTGGTATGTTCAAATTGCGGGGCGCATTTAGGTCACGTATTTGATGATGGTCCCAATCCAACAGGGTTGAGATATTGCATGAATTCTGCAGCATTGAATTTTAAAAAAACGGATGGAGTTGATAAGTAACTCACTTGGTTATCCTGATAAATTAAAACGCACAGATATTTATATCTGTGCTTTTTGAAAAATTCATATCAGATGTATTTTATTAATTTACCTTTTCTGTTAATGAATATAACTGATAATTAATCCTGTTATAACAGAAATAAGTATAAGTATTCCAAAAATCAAATAAAATTGCAGTGAACTTTTAAACTTTGTTGAAGTCATAACTGTGGTTTTAATTTAAAATATTCTGTTATTCATTATCTAATTCTTTTTGTGCAATTTTAATCTTTACATCAAGTTCAGCTTTATAATCTGGGTTCAATTCAACTGCTAATTTCCAGTCACTAACAGCTTCCAAATATTTCTTTAATCTGAAATTTGCATAACCGCGGTTAAAATATATTTCGTAACTATCGGGTTCCTGCTCTAATGCATTTGTATAATCCTCACGTGCTTTGTAGTATTCTTTAATAGAGTAATAACAATTGCCTCGGTAGAAATATGATTTGGATGTTTTATTTTCCTGGAGAACTTCTGAAAAATCGCTTATTGCTTTTCTGTATTCTTTCAGTTTAAAACGGGCGTATCCCCGCATATAATAAGCTGTAATATCATTTGAAAAGTTTTCTAAATATTTTGTAAAATAAATTTCAGCATCTTTATAATTTTTGTTTTCGTTTGCCTGCGAGCCAATTTCAAAATATTTATTTGGGTCGGTAACATCATTAGGTGTGCTGCCGATATTTATGACCCTCAATATTTCGTTTACCGGAATTGCAAAATATAAAGCACCATCGTGCTGCCCGCTGACACTTAAACCTATCAACTCTCCTTTTGAATTTAAAACCGCTCCGCCTGATGATCCATCGGTTATTGGACAGGTCATTTGTATAAGACGTACATTATTTTCATTAATCCTTGACCCGCTTATTATTCCTTCTGATATGGAATTTTCGTAACCTTCCGGTGAGCCCACAGCATAAACCCGCTGACCAATTTTTAAATCTGTATTGTTTGCTAAATCAATCGGTTTAAAAGAGTTATCCCCGGTTTGTAAAAATAACAGGTCATTAACTACATCAGTTTTTAAAACCGAAACATTATTAATTTCTCTATTGTAATGCTTTATATCAATACGGTTTGCATCTTTACACACATGGTTGTTAGTAACAATCAAACCATTATCATTCAATACTACTCCAGAACCTTGGAACATATTTCCTAAATTATCATAGGCAATTATAACTACAACTGAATTATCTACCTTTTCAAAGATTTTTTCGGGGGAAAGATCATCATTTTTGACCTGTTGAGAATTTACAGATGTGATAAAGAGAATAAATAAATTTATAAAGATAATTGGAAACCGGAGTATTGTTAACATATTTTAACAGAATAAACCTTAAGATTAAATCTCATAAATATAATAATGTTACGAATATAATTAAAATTGTTTATTATTAAACAGTAATTAACTTGAAAATTTTACATAAAATATCAGCATCATTTAATTTTTTGAAACTATTATTTTAGAAAAACCGTTAATATTTCATGAATTTAAGCAATGTTTATCATTTTAAATATACAATTATTTTTTAAAATCGTGTAATTTTAAAGTACTTAATAAATTCCTAATATTCATAAGCTGCCATCAATCCTTAACTTGACTATTTTGTAAAAAATCGCTAAATTTGTAGTTTCTAATAATAATGCCGCCCATCCAGATATCAAAAAACACGGTATCATTTTAATGGAATGAGCGATTTAATTTATTTTAGTAAATTAAGACTAAGATAGGAATATTACGTGCCAACAATAAATCAGTTAGTCCGCAAAGGAAGAAAAGTTTTAAAATTTAAAAGCAAATCACCTGCATTGGAATCATCTCCTCAAAAAAGGGGAGTATGTACAAGAGTTTATACTACTACACCAAAAAAACCAAACTCAGCATTAAGAAAAGTTGCAAGAGTTCGTTTAAGCAATGGTATGGAAGTAACAGCTTACATTCCCGGTGAAGGACATAATCTCCAGGAACACTCAATTGTTCTCATTAGGGGCGGAAGGGTAAAAGATCTTCCGGGTGTTCGTTATCATATAGTACGGGGTGCAGTTGATTCAAGCGGAGTTGCAGATAGAAAACAAGCACGGTCAAAATACGGTGCAAAGAAAGCAAAATCAGGCGGAAAATAAATTTCACCGCTTATTTTTAGAATACATAATTTAAAGAAATAATATTAATTATATAAATATTTGAGAAAAAGAACAGCAAATAAAAGACACAGAAGCACAGACAGGATATATTCAGATATTCTTGTTGGAAGATTTATAAACTGCATTATGAAAGATGGACTCAAACAAAAAGCTGAAAGAATTGTGTATGATGCATTTGATATTATAAAAGAAAAATTGAATGCAGAGCCGATAGATGTTTTTAAGAAAGCAATACATAACTGCGAACCTGCTTTGGAAGTTCGTTCAAGAAGAGTCGGAGGTTCAAACTATCAGGTTCCAACTGAAGTTAGACCGGAAAGAAGAAAAGCTTTAGCTATTAAATGGATACTTACTTATTCAAGAGATAAAGCCGGAAAATCTATGGCTGAAAAGCTTGCGGGTGAACTTATGAGTGCCGCTAATAATGAGGGCAGTGCAGTAAAGAAAAAAGAAGATGTGCACCGTATGGCTGAAGCGAACAAAGCATTTGCTCATTTCAGATGGTAATTGTGTAATTGCATCAGTTTAAAAATATGCAGCATTTTGCTGCTTATATTTTTTGTTTAAACAGAAAACAGGATAGAAAGCATATAGTTTAATGTCAAGAAAAGTTTCATTAGAAAAAACCAGAAATATCGGTATAATGGCTCACATTGATGCCGGTAAAACCACTACAACAGAAAGAATACTTTATTATACCGGTCGTTTACACAGGATGGGTGAAGTACATGAAGGTGCGGCAACTATGGACTGGATGGAACAGGAAAAAGAACGCGGTATCACAATTACCAGCGCTGCAACAACTTGTTTTTGGAAAGATCACAGAATTAATATTATAGATACTCCCGGTCACGTTGATTTTACCGCAGAGGTTGAACGTTCGTTAAGAGTGCTTGATGGAGCAGTAGCTTTATTCTGTTCGGTTGGCGGTGTTGAACCTCAATCAGAAACTGTTTGGAGACAAGCAGATAAATACGGAGTTCCTCGTTTAGCCTTTGTAAATAAGATGGATAGAACCGGCGCTGATTTTTATCATGTTCTTGATATGATGAAAGAAAGATTGAAAGCCAATGTTGTTCCATTGCAGCTTCCTGTTGGACAAGGAGATATGTTTGTCGGACAGATTGATCTTATCAGGATGAAAGCGCTTATATACAATGCTGATACTTTAGGTCAAACCTGGGAAGAGCAGGAAATACCTGCTTCTTTAACCGAAAAAGCAAAGGAATACAGATTAAAATTACTTGAATCGGTTTCTGAGGTTGATGACACATTGTTAAACAAATTCTTAGATGGACAGGAAATTACTGAAGAAGAAATTAAACGTGTTTTAAGAGAAGCTACATTAAAGGTTAAGATAATCCCTGTGCTTTGCGGCTCATCTTTTAAGAACAAAGGTGTTCAAACTTTACTTGATTCTGTAATAGATTATCTGCCTTGTCCTAAAGATATTGGCGAAGTATGGGGGCATCACGTTCACACTGATGACCATATTACAAGAGAAGTTTCAGATAAAGAAAAATTCTCAGCTCTTGCTTTTAAAATTATGACAGATCCTTTTGTTGGTAAACTTACTTTCTTCAGAGTTTATTCAGGAATACTGAAATCAGGTTCATATACATATAATTCTGTTTCTGAAAAAAAGGAAAGAGTCGGCAGATTGCTGCAAATGCATGCTAATCACCGTGAAGATATAGATGAAGTGCATGCCGGTGATATTGCTGCTGCTATTGGTTTAAAAAATACAAAGACAGGCGATACATTGTGCGATGAAGGTGATCCAATTATTCTGGAAAGAATGACTTTCCCTGACCCTGTTATTTCTATTGCTATTGAACCAAAAACCAAAGCCGATCAGGATAGGTTATCTGAATCACTTGGAAAATTAGCTGATGAAGATCCTACATTAAAAATCTCAACCAATGAAGAAACAGGTCAGACAATACTTGCAGGTATGGGCGAACTTCATCTTGAAATTATTGTTGACAGATTAAAGAGAGAATTTAAAGTTGATGCAAATATTGGGAAACCCCAGGTTGCATACAAGGAAACTATTACCAAGAAAGTTGAACAGGAAGGCAAATTTATCCGTCAATCAGGCGGTAAAGGTCAGTTTGGTCATGTTTGGATTACAATTGAACCGAATGAAAAAGGTAAAGGGTTTGTATTTGAAAATAAAATCGTAGGCGGTGCTATACCCAGAGAGTTTATAAAACCTGTTGAGCATGGAATTGAAGAAGCTATGAAAAATGGAGTTCTAGCAGGCTATCCTGTTGAAGATATCAAAGCAACACTTTTTGATGGATCTTTCCATGATGTTGACTCTTCAGAAATGGCATTTAAGATTGCCGGATCTATGGCATTTAAAGCCGGTGCTTTAAAGGCAGGTCCGGTTATACTTGAACCTATTATGAAGGTTGAAGTTACAACTCCAGAAGAATATATGGGTGATATTATGGGAGATCTTAGCTCACGCAGAGGAAAAATTGAAGGTATGTCTCAGCGTGCTGACGCTCAGGTTATACGAGCAATGGTACCGCTCTCTGAAATGTTCGGTTATGCTACTCAGATGCGTTCTATGACACAGGGACGTGCAATCTATAATATGGAAACTTCTCATTACGAAGAAGTGCCAAAGAATATCTCAGAACAGATCATTGAGAAATTTAAAGGTAAAGAATCAGTTAACGCATAATTTTTTGTATAGAAATAAAGATTCAAATTAAGATATAAAGTTTTAAGCAAAATCGTTCTTTAAAATAAGTTTAGGGTCAATCTTTAATTAGATCACCCGCCAAAGATCAGGCGAAAAAGCTGCTTTGTAAAACAAACTGTATATAAAGAGTCTTTAAATACAGATTGTTTCCTCTGAACTACTGGGCCAGTAGCTCAGGTGGTTAGAGCACGCGCCTTATAAGCGCGGGGTGGGAGGTTCAAATCCTCCCTGGCCCACTTTAAACTTAATGAAGTTTAAACAACTTGGTTCACCCTGCTAAAAGCATAAGGGTGGGGGTTTCCCGAAGTGAATCCTACGGAGCAAATCCTAACAAACCAAATAAATTAAGAAATAAGTTAAAAAATAATCATTTTATAAGTAAACAAAACCAAAAAAATATAAATCATTAGGAGATACAATTAAAAATGGCTAAAGAAAAATTCGATAGAAGTAAGCCGCACGTGAACATCGGAACAATTGGTCACGTAGATCATGGTAAGACAACGCTTACCGCTGCTATCACAATGGCACTTGCAAAAAAAGGTAAAGCTAAAGTAAGAGCATTTGATTCAATTGATAATGCACCTGAAGAAAAAGCAAGAGGTATTACGATTGCAACTGCTCACGTTGAATATGAAACAGAAAAAAGACATTATGCTCATGTTGACTGTCCGGGTCACGCAGATTATGTTAAAAATATGATCACAGGTGCAGCACAGATGGACGGTGCTATACTTGTAGTTGCAGCAAATGACGGTGCAATGCCGCAAACTAAAGAGCATATTCTTTTAGCAAGGCAGGTTGGTGTGCCCAGAATTGTTGTATTCCTGAATAAAGTAGATATGATTTATGAACAGGAAAAATCTGCTGAAGATGCTGAGCTTCTGCTTGAAGTTGTTGAATCAGAATTACGAGATATATTAACAAGTTTCGAATTCCCCGGAGATGAAATTCCAATAATTCGCGGTAGTGCATTAAAAGCGATGGAAGCTGGAATTAAAGAGGGTTCTTCTGTTGATGACCCTGCATTAAAATGTATCTATGACTTAATGGATGCAGTTGATAACTATGTGCCTGAACCAACCCGCGAGACTGATAAACCATTTCTTATGTCAGTTGAAGATGTATTTTCAATTACCGGACGCGGAACTGTTGCAACCGGGCGTGTTGAAAGAGGAAAATGCAAGATGGGAGATGAAGTTGAACTTATTGGCTTAGGACAGCATAAGAAAACTGTTGTAACAGGCATTGAAATGTTCCAGAAGGAACTTGATGAAGGTTTGGCAGGTGATAATCTTGGTATGCTTTTAAGAGGTGTTGATAAAAAAGATATTGAGCGCGGAATGGTAATTGCAAAACCCGGTTCAATTACCCCCCATAAAATATTCAATTGTCAGGTTTATGTACTTTCAAAAGAAGAAGGTGGACGTCATACTCCGTTTTTTGGTAACTATCGTCCTCAGTTTTACTTCAGAACAACTGACGTTACAGGTGTTGTTAATCTGCCCGAAGGCGTACAGATGGTAATGCCGGGTGATAACGTTGATAACTTAAAGGTTGAACTTATTACTCCGATTGGTATGGAAGAAGGATTAAGGTTCGCTATTCGTGAAGGCGGCAGAACTGTTGGTGCAGGTGTTGTAACAAAAATTATTGAATAATAAATAAGGTCATAAATAAGGCAGGTAAAGAAATAACTTGGCAACACAGAAAATAAGGATAAAATTAAAGTCATACGACCACAGACTTATTGATAAGTGGACTGACAGAATAATTAAGACTATAAAATCAACCGGCGGAGTGGTATCGGGTCCGATACCACTTCCGACACGGAAGGCTGTTTACACTGTTTTAAGGTCTCCGCATGTTGATAAAAAATCCAGAGAGCAGTTCGAGATACGTTCTCATAAGCGTGTAATTGATATTCTGAATTCTAACAAGAAAACAGTTGATGCACTTACAAAGCTTGACCCTCCGGGCGGTGTTTACATTGAAATCAAAACTTAAGCAAAGGATACATAGAATATAATGAAAGGCTTATTAGGAAGAAAATTAGGCATGACCTCGGTGTTTACCGATGATGGTCATAGTGTACCATGCACTTTAATAGAAGCAGGTCCATGCTATGTTACTGCAGTTAAAACTAAAGATAGTGATGGTTATACAGCATTACAGCTTGGTTTTACTGAAAGAAAAGAAAAAAGACTGGCAAAGCCCCAAGCTAAGAATTTTAAGAAAAAGAACCTGCCACTTTTAAGATTTCTGAAAGAAATCAGAAATTATGAAGGTGCTGAAGAATTCAAAATTGGTGATGTGCTTAATGCTGATATCTTTAAATCCGGTGATACTGTTAAAGTAACATCAAAAAGCAAAGGTAAAGGATTTCAAGGTGTTGTTAAACGGCATGGATTTGGAGGCGGTTCAGTTACCCACGGACAAAGTGACAGATTAAGAGCTCCGGGCTCTATTGGTGCAAGTTCCTATCCGTCTCGTGTTTTCAAAGGACAAAGAATGGCAGGTAGAACAGGTGGTAATCAGGTTAGCATACGTAATCTTCAGGTTGTAAAAGTTATTCCTGAATCAAATTTAATTTTAATAAAAGGAGCAGTACCCGGAGCAATTTCAGGTATTGTTGAAATATACAAAAGTTAGATAGTTTTAAAAATATTTATTTGCCAAATAATAAAGTTAATCATAAGATGCAATTAAGCGTATTTAAAATAGACGGAACCGAATCAAATGAAAAGATTGATCTTCCTTCAAATGTATTTGAAATAGAACCGAACCACCACCTTATATATCAGGCGGTTAGAACTTTTCTATCAAACCAGAGACAGGGTACCCACAAAACAAAAGAGAGAAGTGAAGTTGCAGGAGGCGGTAAGAAACCCTGGAAACAAAAAGGAAGAGGTACTGCTAGAGCAGGAACAACCCGTTCACCCGTTTGGGTAGGTGGTGGTACAGTACACGGTCCCAGACCGCATACTTATAAACTTTCAATGACCAAAAAATCTGCTCAGCTAGCAAGAAAGAGTGCTTTAAGCTTGAAAGCAAAAAACGGTGAAATAATGGTTGTTGAAGATATTAATTTTGAGAAACCAAAAACAAAAGATTTCAGTTTAATATTAAAGAACCTGAAAATTGACAGGAAAAAAGTTCTGATGCTTACAACTCAGAATAATGATAATGTCTATAAGTCTGGCAGAAATATTGCTAAAGTTAATATAGTTAACGCATCAAATGCTGCAACGTATGACTTAGTTAATAATCAGTTTATTCTTATTCAGAAAAGTGCTGTTGATGAACTGTGCAAACCTTTTATTAAATAATTTCCTTATTTAAAATAAATTTTAAAGAGAGCAAATTGATACAATGGTAAGAAGTATATTAATAAAACCGGTAATAACCGAAAAAATGACCTTGCTTCAGGAGCAAAAGAACCAGTATGCTTTTGAGGTAGATATAAACGCTACCAAGGTTGCTATTAAAAATGCTGTACAATCTAAGTTCAACGTTAAGGTTGAAAGCATTAGAACGGTTGTTGCAAAAGGTAAGCGTAAATCTCAATTTACCAAAAGAGGCAGGTATGAAGGATTTAGAGCTAACAAAAAAAGGGCAATTATTACATTAGCTAAAGATAATAAGATCGATCTTTTTGAAACCGCTTCATAGGTTGATAGTTGTTTTTGTTCCAATATTTTAATACACCCTAAATTTTTATAAATTAACCATTTTATTACTGTCTATGAAAATTGGCAAACAATTTACAAACAGAGAATCCCAGTCGATTGATAAGTACCTTCAGGAAATTGGGAAAGTTGAGCTCTTAGATGTTGAAGAAGAAATTGATCTTGCAAAGAAGATTAAATACGGTAATGATAAGGAAAAGCAAAAAGCCCTTGAAAAACTAACAAAAGCAAATTTACGGTTTGTTGTAAGTGTGGCAAAACAATACCAAAATCAAGGACTTGCCTTAGGTGATTTAATTAATGAAGGAAACCTTGGATTAATTAAAGCTGCAAAAAGATTTGATGAAACCAGAGGTTTTAAATTTATCTCTTATGCCGTTTGGTGGATAAGGCAATCAATACTTCAGGCGCTTGCTGAACAATCCAGAATTGTAAGACTTCCGCTTAACAGAGTTGGTGCTCTAAATAAAATTGGAAAAGCTTACAGCACTCTTGAACAGGAATTTGAAAGAGAACCCAGTCCGGATGAGTTAGCAGAACAGCTTGATATGTCATTGTATGAAGTTTCAGATACTCTGAAAATATCAGGAAGACATCTTTCTATTGATGCACCTTTTGTACATGGTGAAGACAGCAAACTTGTTGATGTAATGCCAAATCAAAATCAGCCGCTCCCGGATAATAAACTTATTAAAGAGTCGTTAAATATTGAAATTCAACGAGCTTTAAACACATTAAATCATAGAGAGCGTGACGTATTGAAGCTTTATTATGGTTTAGATCAGGAAAATCCTTTAACCCTTGAAGAAATCGGTGAAAAGTTTAAACTGACACGTGAACGTGTAAGACAGATAAAAGAAAAAGCCATCCGCAGACTTAAACATGCTTCCAAAAGCAAACAATTAAAAACTTATTTAGGTTAAAAATAAGTTTTTATAATCAGTTGATTTTTCTGGTAATATTGTACTAATTTTAAATAGTTAAACTGCCTCCATCATTTTAAATTCATGAAATTAAAGTTTATTTTTAGAAGTTTTCTATTAACTTGTATAACTTTTATTCTGGCACTAAACTGCGGAAAGAAATCCGGCGGAGAAAATTTTACTGAACTTAAGGGCGGAATTAAAGGCGGTGGTATTTTTATTGCCAACGAAAATGAAAATATCAGAAGTCTTGACCCTGTCGGAATAAATGATGTAGTATCACACCACGTAGCTCACCAGATTTACGATCTTCTTGTTGACCTTGATACAAACCTTCAGTTAAAACCAATGCTTGCCAAATCATGGGAAATTTCTCCTGATGGTTTAATATATACATTTCATTTAAGAAATGATGTGTATTTTCAGGATAACAAATGTTTCCCTGATGGAAAAGGCAGAAAGTTTCTAGCATCTGATGTTGAATACTCATTTAAAAGAGTACTGGATCCTAGAACCGGAAGCCTTGGATTTGATTTCTACAGGAATTATGTTAAGGGTGCTAAAGAGTTTAACGATGAAATAACCAAAGCAACCAATGAAAAACGAGAACCTAAATTTACTTCAATTGAAGGATATAAAGCACTTGACGATACCACATTTCAAATAACATTACTAAAACCTTTTGCACCATTTATTAATTATATGTGTCTGGGTTTTGCGTATATTGTTCCAAAAGAAGCAGTAGAAAAATACGGTAAAGATTTCTTTCAGAATCCTGTTGGCACAGGACCTTTTGTTTTTGAAAACTGGACCCCTGATCTTGAAATTAATTTAAAAAAGAATCCGAATTATTGGTACAAAGATGAGTTTGGTAATAATGTACCTTACCTGGATGGAGTAAAGTTCAGATTTATAAAAGATCTTTCACAACAATTACTTGAATTTAAAAACGGTACAATATATGAATCGTACAGGATACCAAATGAACTGTTTAAAACTATTGTAAACGATGATAGAACCCTAACTCCGGAATATTCAAATTTCGTAATTCAGAGAAAAACATCACTTTCTACCCAATATTACGGATTTTTGGTAACAAGTAAAGTTTTTTCTGATGTAAGAATTAGACAGGCATTTAATTATGCAATTGATAGAGATAAAATATTAAAATTTGTTCTGCAAGGTTCGGCAACTGAACCTGCAATTTATGGTATGGTACCTCCTGTGATGCCTAACTATGATTCTAAAAAAGTTAAGGGATATTCATTTGATCTTGCAAAAGCAAGGCAGCTAATGACTGAAACAGGTTATCCTGATGGGAAGGGATTTCCTGAGGTAACACTGAACATCAACGAAGGTGGCGGCAGAAATACACAAATTGCAGAAGCAATTCAGGATATGCTGAAAGAAATTGGCGTTACTGTAAAGCTGCAACTGCTGCAGTTTGCCCAGCATTTAGATAATATTGATGCCGGAAGAAGTGATTTTTACCGGCTGGGATGGAATGCTGATTATCCTGATCCTGAAACATTTCTGAATCTGTTTTATGGAAAAAATGTTCCTGCAAATCCAAAAGATGTTAGCCCTATAAACAGTTTCAGATATAAAAATCCAAAGTATGATGAATTGTTTGAAAAAGCAATTGCCACTACAGATGTAAGTGAACGAAACAGACTATATGAAGAAGCTGAACAGATTGCAGTTAATGATGCTGTATGTTTATTTATTTATTATGATGAAGACTGGAGGTTAGTACAGAATTTTGTAAGAGGTTTTGCACTTGACCCGATGCACAGAGTCAATATGAGATTTACGTGGCTTGATAAATAATGTATTTTTTTTTAAGATACTGTTATTTTAGTATTACATATACCGTGTTTAGGGTTTTATAAAAATTAATTAATAATTATATTTGTTAAATTTAAATTTATATTTAAAGAAAGGAGTAAAGTGTATTTGATAAAAAAACATTTTATCATAGGTTTAATAATGATTCCATTTATCATTATAAGTTTTGCTGGTTGTTCAGCATCAAGCAGTGATGATGAATATAGCGTAAAAACTAACAAGAAAACCAAGAAAACAGAACAGGTAGCCAGTATAACTGGTATTCAGAAAAAAAGTTTAATTGAGCAGTCTAATTTAGAGACACTCACAAACATTGTTTCCGAATATTCCAATAATTCTGTTGACAGGGATGCTGTAATGATAAAGATCATTGAGCTCATTAACACCCCATATCTTTGGGGCGGTACAACTACTAACGGAATAGACTGCTCTGCTTTTGTTCAAAGGGTTTTGAAATATGCTTTAGGTATAGATATTCCCAGAACATCAATAATGCAGTCAACTGTTGGAGATCCTGTTGAGAGAGAAAATCTACAATTTGGAGATTTGATCTTTTTTAACACAATTGGCAGAAGGATATCTCATGTTGGGATATACCTTGGAGAAGGTGTCTTTGCACATTCATCTTCAAGCGGGGGAGTAAAAACCAGCTCGCTTAATGAAGATTATTATAATGCTAAATATGTAACTGCAAGACGTGTTATAAAATAAAGCATGGCAACTTTTATTATCAGAAAGTTACTGTACTCAATCCTGATACTCATTGGGGTTATTACAGTAACTTTTTGTTTAATGTATGTAATCCCCGGAGATCCTGCCAGACTGATGCTTGGACAGAGGGCTGATATTGCATCTATTGATGCAGTAAGAAAACAGCTTGGACTTGATGACCCCTTATACATACAATACGGTCGATTTATGCTCAAAGCTGTACAGGGTGACTTGGGCAGATCATATTCATCTAACCGGGATGTACTTACAACTATAATTGATACTTTTCCTGCTTCCGCCTTACTTGCTGTATCTGCATTAATAGTATCTTCAATATTAGGTATATTAATTGGAGTGATTTCATCGGTTAAGCCTTATACATTTGCAGATAATTTATCTATGCTCATGGCATTATTTGGAATATCATTTCCTACTTTTGCATTTGGTTTAATTATGGCTTTGGTTTTTGGTGCATGGTTAAAATGGTTTCCAATTTCAGGATACATAAATAACGGAATGATTTATCTTGTGCTGCCAATGCTTACCCTTGCATTAAGACCGCTTTCAATAATTGCGCGATTAACAAGATCCAGTATGTTAGATGTTTTGGGACACGATTATGTTAGAACTGCCCGTGCTAAAGGAGTTAATGAATGGAAAGTGATAATTAGGCACGCATTAAGAAATGCTCTGAATCCAGTTATTACAACAATCAGTGCGTGGCTTGCTGCTTTACTTGGGGGAACTTTCTTCATTGAATATATTTTCAACTGGCCCGGTATTGGACTGTTAGCTATTAATTCAATTCTTTCATTGGATTTCCCTATGATTCAGGGGACAGTATTATTTACTGCCGTAATTTTCATTCTGGTTAATATGATTGTAGATATTATATACGCATTTCTTGACCCAAAAGTAAAATTATCATAAATTAAAACGAATTTTATTAACATGAAGAATTTATTCTATATTACTTCAGTTTTTATTTTTTTAACAGCAGGTTCCTTTTCTCAATCAAATCATTATTCACCATTCAGTGTCAATGTATCTAAATCGAACTTAAAAAGTACAGAACTTCTGAATTCTGTAACCGATGCAAAAATTATTGATGTGAACTTTGATGAAGTGCTTCGAATTATCAGAAATCGTGAAGAAAATATCAGTCTTACAGTTCCATTTGAAGGGAATACATTAAATGTAGAGCTTAAAAAATTTGATATAATTAACAGCAATACAAAATTTGTAAAAGGAACCGGCGCAGGTGATGTTATTATAAATAGAATTAATGATTTTGTTTCATACACAAGTGATCTTAAAGATATTAATTCACCGCTTGTAGTAATTACTTTTTTTAAAGATGAAATATCTGCCTTAATTATTACCAATCAGGATACCTATGTGATTGCAAAAGAACATTCAGGAAATGACATTATTGCATATAAAACAAGTAATTTAAAAAAACATAACGATTTTAAATGTACAAGTGAAGAGTTAGGAATACCTGAAGAAATTACAAATCTTCAGAAAAATCTTAGGAGCAATATGTTTGATATTGCAACCAGTAATCTTTTAAAAGCTAATATAGCTGTCGAATCTGATTTTGAACTTTTTTCATTCTTTAGCGGATCAATTGAACGTGCAACAAATTATATAATTTCTTTATATGTTCCGGTCTCGGCAATATATACCCGTGATGTGAATGTGAAACTTGAACTCACATATATAAGGGTTTGGTCAACTTCAGCTGATCCTTATCCTGATGCTACTTCATCAAGTACTTTGCTCAATGCTTTCAGAAGTTACTGGAATGCAAATATGCAGGGCACACCCAGAACGATTGCACATTTTATTTCAACACGACCCGGTGGGCTAGGGGGTGTTGCCTGGGTTGACGTTTTATGTGCAACCGGAGGTAACAGCTATGGTTATGCTTTCAGTGATATTGACGGTACGTTCAATAATCTTCCAACTTATTCATGGGATTGTATGGTTGTTGCACATGAAACCGGTCATAATTTTGGGTCACCTCATACTCACAATTGTTCATGGCCAGGCGGACCTATTGATAGCTGTTATACAGTAGAAGGAGGATGTTATAATGGTCCTCAAATTCCTCGGGTTGGAACAATTATGAGTTATTGCCATTTGAACGGATCAATTGTATTGTATTTTGGTCCGTTACCATCAAATTTGATTAGAACTAAAGCTGAATCAGCAGGATGTATGAGTTCTATTACGGGTTATTTACTTGCAACACCAAACGGAGGTCAATTATTCAGATCAAGTAACCAAACATTAATCATTTGGGGAACGTCTAATTCAGGTACTGTTGATATTGACTATAGCTCTAATAACGGTGGGAATTGGGTTAATATCCAAAGTAACATTGATGCATCGTTAAGAAACATAACATGGACAATACCCTATATTTCAACAACCTTACAGGCACGTGTTAAAGTGTATCAATCCGGTATGCCAGCAAACGGAGATCAAAGTGATAGTGCGTTTCAAATCAGACCTTTAATGAATACTTTCAGTATTTTTAATCCACCCCAGCTATACAGAACAAACGTATCTCAGGGAGATACTTCATTGCTCAATTTCAGTTTCGGGAAAAGCGGTACATTGCCTGAATTCAAATATAAATTTACATTAAGTACACTTAATAACTCAAATTCATTTTCATCTTTTTCAAATAATTCAGGGCATGATACTGTTTTTTCTATAACCAGAAACAGGTTAGACTCTTTAGTAAATAGTTGGGGTACTGTTAATATTGGAGATTCACTCAGATTAAAATGGGGGATAAGAAGTTACACTATGCTTGATTCCCTTTCTTCGCAAAATAATTTTTTAATTACATTTATCAGAACTGTAATTGGGATTCAGCAGATTTCATCAAACATTCCTGAAAGATATTTTATCAGCCCTAATTATCCAAATCCGTTTAATCCAGAAACAAATATTAAATTTGGATTGCCGGCACATTCCAGTGTAAAACTTGTAATATTTGATATACTGGGAAAAGAAGTTGTTACATTAATAAACGGAAAACTTGATGCCGGAGAATATAATGCACAATGGGATGCCTCAAGTTATTCAAGCGGAATATATATTTATAAAATTGAAGCCTTTGATATAAAAGGTAATAAGTTTACTGAAACAAGAAAAATGGTTTTAGTTAAATAGGTTCATATTTTTTTATCCGCCTCTGAAAAATAGGGGCATTTTTATAAATTTTAATATTTTAATGAAACTGTATATATAATTTATCAATTAATATAAATGTATATATTAAATTTAATGTAATGGCAATAAATTTCAATAAATTCACAATAAAAGCTCAGGAAGCAATGCAGGAAGCAACTGAAATTGCATCAAATTATTCTAATCAGCAAATAGAACCTTTGCATTTACTTGCGGCATTAATGCAAAACAATGAATCTATTGCTGTATCGCTGCTTAAAAAGATTGGTACTGATGTTAATTTTCTTAAAATAAAAATATCCGGTGAAATAGATAAACTTCCTAAAATATCCGGTGCAACTTCTTCAAACCAGTATATTTCCAGCAGTCTTCAAAAAGATATTGATGAGGCTATTAAGATAGCTTCTCAGCTTAAAGATGAATATATCAGCATTGAACATCTTTTAATATCAATTGCCGAAGATAATACACCATCCGGAAAGCTGCTTGCAGAGCAAGGTGTTAACCGAGAATCAATTTTAACAGCATTAAAAGATGTTAGAGGGGCTCAAAGAGTTACCAGCCAAGCCCCCGAGGAGACTTACCAATCTCTTAAAAAATATGGGCGTGATCTTAATCAGCTTGCTAGTCAAGGAAAACTGGATCCGGTAATTGGCAGGGAAGACGAAATTAGAAGGGTGCTGCAGGTACTATCCAGAAGAACTAAAAACAACCCGGTTTTAGTTGGTGAGCCCGGAGTAGGCAAAACTGCAATTGCAGAAGGACTTGCATTCAGAATTGTAAATGGTGAAGTACCCGAAAATTTAAGAACTAAAACTGTAATTGCTCTAGATATGGGTGCACTTATTGCAGGAGCCAGTTACAGAGGTCAATTTGAAGAACGATTGAAGGCAGTTGTTAATGAAGTTAAGCAAAGTGATGGTGAAATTATTTTATTTATTGATGAAATACATACATTAGTTGGTGCTGGTAAAACCGATGGTGCAATGGATGCAGCAAATATTTTAAAACCGGCTCTTGCCCGGGGAGAGCTTCATGCAATTGGCGCAACAACTTTAGATGAGTACCGTAAATATATTGAAAAAGATCCAGCCTTAGAACGCAGGTTTCAGCCGGTATTGGTTGACGAACCAAGTGTTGAAGATACTATTTCAATTTTACGAGGATTAAAAGAAAAATATGAAGTGCATCATGGTGTTAGAATAACAGATGCAGCAATTGTTTCTGCAGCGGCACTTTCTCATCGTTATATAACAGATAGATTTCTACCTGATAAAGCGATTGACCTAATTGATGAAGCAGCAAGTAAGTTAAGAATAGAAATTGACTCTATGCCAGAGGAGCTGGATATTGTTGAAAAAAAGATTAAACAGCTTGAAATTGAACGCGAAGCATTAAAAAGAGAGTTGACAGCGTAACGTAATGCAGCTATTTTCTGAATTTTAGCAGTTAAAAAATAAAATCTATTTTTTCTTTTTTTCTAAAATTGGAAGTGTAAAGAAAAATGTAGTTCCTTTACCAACTTCAGACTCAAACCAAATCTTGCCGCCATGTTTTTCAATAACCCTTTTGCATAATGCCAATCCAATTCCTGAACCGGGATATTTTCTGTGGTCATGCAGTTTCTGGAAAACTATAAATATTCTTTCAGAGAACCATTGTTCTATACCTATTCCATTATCTTTAACAGCAAATAACCACATATTATCTTTCTTTTCAGCTGAAATGTTGAGTTGCGGTGTATTTTCACCCTGATATTTTATTGCATTTGCAATTAGATTTTGGAAAACCTGAGTAATTTGAATAAAGTTTCCAAATATTTTAGGAAGGGTAAATTGATTTATCTCAGCTTTTGATTCCCTTATTGCAACTTCAAGATTTGCTTTTGCATCGTTTAATGCTTGGTTACAATCAACCTCTTCTTTAACTGCTCTCTCGGTCCCCACTCTGGAGTACATAAGAAAATCTGTAATAAGCCGGTACATTCTTGTAACACCATCATCTGCGGATGCAATTTGTTCTTCCAATTCGTGCCCAAGCCGTTTTTTATATTTTTTGTTAAGAGTTTCAAGAAAATTCTGTATTGAACGTAATGGTTCCTGAAGGTCATGGCTTGCTGCGTAAGAAAATACATATAATTCTTCATTTGAAAGCGCCAATTCTTCAGCGTAGCGTCTAAGTTCTTCTTCAACCTGCTTTTTAAAAGTAATATCACGTGAAATTGCTGAAACACTTGTTACAATACCTGCTTCATCCCAAATAGGTGAACATGTCAATGATACATCTATAACAGTTTTGTCACGTCTTTGACGTTTTGTTTCTAATGCTTCAATTCTTTCTCCCCTTGCAGCTTTGTTAAGCAAATTTTCAAGTTCATTTTGTTTATCATCCGGTACTACTATTGAAATATTCCTTCCAATAGCATCTCTTTTAGTGAACCCGTATAGATTTTCTGCACCCGGGTTCCAGCTTTGTATCTGTCCATCAATACTTATAGAGTAAATTGCATCACTTGAATTAAGTACAATTGAAGCAAGTTGATTTTTAATTTCTTCGTTCTTTTTCCTTTCTGTAATATCTCTTAAAATTGTAATTACATGAGGAATTGAATGATAAAGCACAGGAGTAGAAGCAATACTTACATCTACATAGCTGCCGTCAAGTCGTTTAATTGTAATATCAATAACAGGCACCTGTTTCATATATTTTACCATTTCTTCAACACGCTTTGCAACTTTTTCTCTAAATGAATAGTGTATAAAATCATTAATATTTGAGCCAAGAACTTCTTCTTCGTTTTTTGCGCCAATAAGTGTTAATCCCGCTTGGTTTATAAACAAAAGTTTTCCATCTCTGTGTATTGTAATAGTATCTGGTGATAAATTTACAGTACTTCTTAATCTGTTAACATTATCCTGCAGTTCTTCAATATTTTTTTCAAGTTTTGCAATTTTAACCTTTAATTCTTTTGCTCTGCGTCTGGTAAAAATTGCATAGGCAAATCCAAATAAACATAAAACAAAAAGCAGTTCTACAATTCTGAAGCCTTCTTTATCTGATGCAATACTTCGCATCCATAAAAAAATATCAAGCATTGAAACAGCAACAAGTATAACAATTATTATTGAAAATATAATAATTATATCTTTTAAATCGCTGGAATCTTTTATTTTATTGTTTTTTTCTTCTGGCAATTAATTCAGGCTTTAATTCTTTCTTAAGTTCAAATATCTCTTTAATGGTTCTGAAAATTATTGAAGGACGTGCTGCAGTTGAAACCCCGTCAACCCTTGGTAAATGTTTAACCCCAAGCTCAGTAAAAGTGTATCCTAAAAGTTCTGCCCTTATCATAATTTCTGCATCAATAAATGCATCTTTTGTTTTAACGTTAATATTTTTAAACAGATCGGTTTTAATAATTTTAAAAGCACAATCAATATCTATGTAATCAATATCAAATACTAAACGGAGCATAAAATTATACACAAAACTAGTTAGTTTTCTGTATGGTGAATATTGTTTTTTCTTTCTGTAGCCAACAACCATATCAGAATATGGAATAAGAGCAACAAATTTCTTTAGTTCTTCCAGGTCAAACTGATTATCGCCATCAGTATAGAACACATATTCAAATCCTGCTGTTGAAAAACCTTCCCAAAGAGTAGCACCATAACCCTTATTTTGTTTATGGTGTATAACTTTAACTTTTGGATATTGCTCTGCAAGCTTATCAGCAACTTCACCTGTTTTATCGGGACTGCCATCTTCAATTATAGTAATCTCAAAATCTTTTAAGTTCAACGATTCAAGTACTTCAACTGCTTTATGAACGACTTTATCAATGTTTTTTTCATCATAATAAGCAGGAAAAAAAACTGAAAGTCTAATATCTTTATTTGTAATATTATTACCCATTATTTAAAAAATATTCCCAGGTATTTATTAATCCCTCATTAAACGTGAATTCTGGTTTCCATTTTAAATATTTTGCTGCAAGTCTGTTATCCAATACATTTGTTTTAACATCAAATTTTCTGCCATCAAGATATTTTACATTAAAATTAAGCTTTAAAACATTTCTGAATCTTTGAAGTATCTGATTTACTGATAATCCTTTAGCACTGCTGATATTGTAAATTCTGTTAGGTGATTTATCTTTAATAGCTTTGTATATGGCTTGAGCCCCATCTTTTATATAAAAGTAATCTCTAATAACTTTCCCATCTCCCCATATTTCTATAGTATTACCATGTTTAATTTTATAAAGCAGGTGTGCTATTAAACCCTGTGTAATAAACGGATTCTGTCTTTCGCCAAAAGGATTTGAAAACCTGAGGATTTTATAATCCAGACTTTTTAATACATTATATGAATAAAGATATTTTTCAATTGATAGCTTAATTATACCATAAGAGCTAATCGGTTCAGTGGGATGCTTCTCATTTATTGGCAGTTTAATTGGATTGCCATAAACTGTACCGCCCGAAGAAATGAAAATTATCCGTTTTATACCGTACTCAATACACTTTTCAAATAAACGCAGTGATGAAACTAGATTACTTTCAACATCGTAAAATGTATTTAAATTAGATGTAGCTGGAACAGTTGAACTAACCAAATGAACTGCGTATGTGTTACCTTTTAAAGCTTTGGAAATATCTACTTCGTTATTAAAATCACCTTCTATAAAATTAATCTTATCTAATATGTGGGCAACATTTTTTTTTGAGGCATTCTGTTTATCAAATACATTTACTCTTAGCCCGTTTTTTAGCAGGTCTTCTGCTATATGCGAGCCAATAAAACCACCGCCTCCAAATATGATACAGCTTTCTTGCATTAATTTAATTTGCTTAATTGTAAAACGTACCTGTAAGGCAAAAAATAAAATGGTATCCTTTTTATTAAATTAATTTTAAACATAATGTTTACCTGCATTTTAATAAGTTTAAGATTATAGTTGTGAATGTGCCACTCTTCAAGATTATTTTTACTGGCTAAATCCCATTGGCTTTCCTTTGGCTCCAAAACCCATTTGAATCCTGTTTTTAGCAATAGATTTTTGGTAAAAATAATCAAATTTTCGTTTGGAATTGATAGCGAAATTAATCCGTTTTTTTTAAGTACTCTGTGCATTTCTATTAGTACCTTTACTGGATCAAGTACATGTTCAAAAACTTCTGTGCATATAATCCTTTCAAAACTTTCATTTTCAAATGGCAGGTTTTCTCCGGCAGCTCTAAATATTTTTGCTTTACTCCCTAACCGGGCTTTTGAGCGATTAACCTGAATTTCTGCAATATCAATTCCTGTTAATATTCCGCATTTTATTCTTTCTAATATATGACCTGCTCCGCAGCCAATTTCAAGCACTGTATTATTTGGGTTAATTTCTGCTAGTTTTAACAGAACATCAATTCGTTTGTTTTCAATGTATCTGAAAAGACGGTTTGGATGATTATAAAATTTATCAAGGTCATATTTTAAAGCATGCTCTTCATTCCAAGTTTCAAAATCCTCAGGTAATGGCTTCATTGTTTTTCAAAAATGAATGAGCCAAAGCGCTGGTCTTGAGAAATAATCTGTTTAATAAATTTATATTTTGTTGAATCTCTCAAAGTTTCCAGCTGAACATCATTTTTAAACTCGGGGCGATACCCATAATGTGACTCCCATATAATAATTGAACCGCTTGGCGCTTCTGCAAGATTTTTCTGGTCAAGTTTTTTAAAAAGCTGCTGATTATTTTTATATTGCCCTGAATAAAACATTATAAATGAATGATTAGTAAGCTTTTCTTTTTTATCAGAATCGGGTATTGAATCAATAAATTCTGCAGTTTCTTTTACCGTTATGTTTTCCGGAGAAAGCTTTTTTGGTTCAACAAAGTATAAATGAACAGCAGAAAGTATTACAAGTAACAATCCAAGGTTACCAAGATATTTTTGACGGTTACTGTTCCATAATACTGCTGAAAATAGAATAGTTAATATCACAAAAATTATTTTTGTATAATCTGCTTTTTCAAGTAGTACAAAACCATCAGTTGATTTTGAAAGGAACAACAGAACTAAAACTGCAAATATTCCTGTAATAATATAGTATGTATTTTTAAATCTTTGTACAGAAAGATTATTTAAACCTACAGCAGCAAAAAATGCGCAAATTGGTGAAATATGAAGAAGGTATCTCCAGTTCCCCGGGTTTGGACCATCACTTACCATTGTAAGCATTTGAATTATAAAAATAGATATGAAGATTATATAAAATTCACGATACTTATTGAAATATTCCTTTATTTTAGAGGTATCGTTCAGAAATCCAAAAAATCCTGCTAAAAAAAGGGTAAGGCAAACCGGTCCTACTATAAATATATAAACTTTAAAGTAATGAAGCAGACCCTGAGATTTGTAATTTAGTCCTGCAACAGAACGCATTTCCGAAAGTACAAAAAACATATCTCCGGTTTTTATCCAGCCGAGTAAATTATATAATATGGGGAACACAAAAAGCAATGCAGCATAGTAATATTGCTTTTTAAACAGATAAATTACAGTAAAAATTATAAGCACCAGTGCAATTTCCTGTCTTATAGTGTAGATGTATCCCAAAAGAAGTGAACTTAAAATATATTTTTCTTTTTTAAATAGAAGTAAAAAAACTACAAAACATAATGCTGTAAAAATTTCTGAATATGACCTGAATGAAAGATTAACAAATAGGGGCTGTGCTGCAAGAAGCAGTGCCCCAACAATTGCAAAGCTAACCTTATATGTTCGTATCATTAAATAAGTGAGATATACAGTTGATGCTGCAATAAAAGAATTAAAGATTAAAACAGCATCATAACTAATAAGGGCTGGAATTACCATAAATATTTTGTACCCGGGTTTTGGTCCGTTTCCTAATATTACCCATGGGTCATGCCAAAAATTGAGCATATTGATATACTGCGCAACTTCATCATCCTGATAGAATCCGACAGCAATCTTTCGGTATGAATAATATAGTATAGTTAAAACAGGTATTATAAGCCAAAGGTATTTTGAATATTTTGCTTCAAATGAATATTCGCTATACGGAATATTTAATACTGATTCATGGCTTTTGGATGTAATTTTTGTACTTTTTATCTTGCTCATAAACAGCAAATATATACAAGCAAGGGATAATATTCTATTCATTTCAAAGATGTTTGCTTATTATTATCTTTGTATAAAATAACGTTATATTTGAACCTGTTTTGAATTTTTATTGAAAATGGCTAAAACAAAAAAAGAAAATCCAACTGCAAAAAGATTAGAAGCAATTGAAAAAGAAATTTCAGAACTCAGTGTACAAAGAGATGAACTTAAAGCTCATTGGCTGCTGGAAAAAGATATGATTTCAGGTATCCGGAATATGAAGGAAGAGCTTGATAAATTAAAAACAGATGCAGATAATTTTGAAAGACAAGGTGATCTTGCAAAGGTTGCAGAAATTAGATACGGAAAAATGATTGAACTTCAAAAGAAACTTGATGAAAACTCCGCAAAACTAAATGATCTGCAGAAAACAACTAAAATGCTGAAAGAAGAAGTTGATTCAGAAGATATTGCTGAGATTGTTTCCAAGTGGACAGGTATACCGCTTTCAAAAATGCTTGAGAGCGAACGCGAAAAACTTCTTCATATAGAAGAGAATCTGCATAACAGAGTTGTTGGACAAGATGAAGCAATTAGTGCCGTAGCAAATGCAATCAGAAGAAGCCGTGCAGGACTGCAGGATATAAACCGTCCGATTGGTTCTTTCATCTTCTTAGGGACAACCGGGGTTGGTAAAACTGAGCTTGCAAAAGCTCTTGCTGAATTTCTTTTTGATGATGAACATAACCTGATTAGAATTGATATGAGTGAATATATGGAAAAATTTTCGGTTAGCAGACTTATTGGTGCTCCCCCGGGATATGTAGGATATGAAGAAGGGGGACAGTTAACTGAAGCAGTACGAAGAAAACCGTACAGCGTTGTTTTGCTTGATGAAATAGAAAAAGCTCACCCTGATGTATTTAATATTCTTTTGCAGCTTCTTGATGACGGCATTTTAACTGATTCACAGGGCAGAACTGTCAATTTTAAAAATACAATTGTTATTATGACTTCAAATCTTGGTTCACATATTATTCAGGATGAATTGCTTGAATTAACTGATACTAATAAAGATGAAGTCTTAAACAATCTGCGGATTAAACTTTTTGAACTTTTAAGGCAGAAAATTAGACCTGAAATACTGAACAGAATTGATGAAGTTGTAATGTTTAAACCTCTTATGAGTGATGAGCTTAGAAAAATTGTTGATATACAATTAAATGGAATCATCAGAATGTTATTGAAAAACAATGAAATTAATCTTTCAATAACTGATGATGCTAAAGACTGGCTTGCAAAGATTGGATATGATATAACTTTTGGAGCCAGACCATTAAAAAGAACAATCCAAAACCATATTACCAATATTTTATCTGAAAAGATTATATCAGGTGAAATTCTCCCCGGAGAGAATGTCAAGGTTACCGTTAATGATGCGGGAAAATTTTTATTCAACAGTAAATAAAATTTAAATTCAACTTTGGATTAACTTTCTGGATAAAAAAAGATCAATTTACATTTTAAATCTTCCAATTTTCCCTCAAAATGTTATTTAGTGTTATAAGCTAATAACTTTGGAATCAATTTATTTAAATCAAGTATTTTTTTAAAAAATCAATTTGATTTACATAGGTTTATTTTAAATTTAAAAATTAAGAGATTTCTAAAATCCTGTTAAATAATAAGATATAAATTATTTGTAGGAATTTATTACCCTTGTTGTAAGATAAATAACAATATATATTTATTAGTTCAATTTAAATATTTTTTATAATCCATAAAAGGAGCTAATTATGAAGGGCAATTTACTGAAATTGTTATTTACTTTTGTTTTAATGCTTTGTATTAATTACAATGGTTTTGCACAAGCAGATCAACCTTGGAAATGGGTTCACCCAACTCCTCAGGGAAATACATTAAGATACGTTAAAACTTTTAATGCAACCACCTATTATGCACTTGGTTATGCAGGTACATTTATTAAAACAACAAATTCGGGTTCAAACTGGTTTATTACCCACAAAGTTTTTGGGCAACAGCTAGATAACCAATGGTTTATTTACAGCGGCTGGTTCTTTGATCAGAATACAGGACTTGCATGCGGTGAAAGTGGGAAAGTAAGCAGAACAACAAATGGCGGTACTTCGTGGGATACTATTTCAACCGGTGTAACCGCTACACTTTATGGTATGCATTTTATAAATACTACTACAGGATTTATGTGCACATCAACCAGCGGGGATATTTTAAAAACAACGAATGCAGGTTTAAATTGGACTGCAATTTCAACCGGGTCTTCTACAAGTTTATATAATATTTATGCATACGATGTAAACCATATTTATGCAACTTCTTCTTCTGCAAATTTAAGATATACCACAAACGGTGGTACAAACTGGTTAACTGTTTCTACCGGTTCAAGTTCTACATTATACGATGTCTGCTTTAAGGATGTTAATACAGGATGGGTATGCGGAACATCAACAGCAATTAGAGTAACTACAAATGGGGGTACAAACTGGACCCAAACAAGTACGGGCTTGCCATCAACCACCTTTTATGAACTTTCATATATTACTTCCGTAAACACTCTATATGCAAGCGGAAACGCAATATATGCATTCAAGAGTACAGATAACGGCTCAACCTGGGACTCAGTTCAAATAGCGGCAAACCAAGTTTATATTTCAACACAATATAGTTTAGATAGAAATGGAAGCAGTATGGTAACCGGTGGCGCTTTTGGACTAATTAATACTTCAACAAACAGCGGTACTAATTGGGTTGCACACAATTATCTTGGTTATGCAGGCACATTAAATGATGTATGGTGTGAAAATATGAATGGGAAAGTTATAGCTGTTGGCTCAGTTGCACCAGTCCCCATAATTATTTCTTCCAACGGAGGTATGAACTGGAATTTTACGGCTTCAACTAATGTAACTTTTACATGTTATGGTATAAAAATGCTTACTTCTAATACAGGTTATGTTTGCGGCTCAACCAGTATGCTTGCAAAAACAACGAACGGAGGATTAAATTGGGATACTACA
Source organism: Ignavibacteria bacterium (assembly GCA_020852705.1). GTDB lineage: Bacteria > Bacteroidota > Ignavibacteria > Tepidaquicellales > OLB5 > OLB5. Next base: position 50,315 of record JADZAP010000006.1, read on the forward strand.
AAAATTTATCCTACTTCTACTACATTGTATGGCATTGATTTTATTAATACCAGCACAGGATGGACTTCAGGCTCGACAGGCAGGATATTTAAAACAACTGATTCCGGAGCTAATTGGGTACTTCAAACTTCGGGTGTTACAAATACTTTGTACAGCATTGACATGTTTGATGCAAATACCGGTTGGTTTGTTGGAACAACAGGCAGTATTAGAAAAACCACTGATGGAGGCACTACCTGGACTGCACAAACTCCAGGAACTACCTCATCGTTATATGATGTGCAGATGTTTGATGCTAATACAGGATATCTTTGCGGGCTCTCAGGTAATGTGAGAAAAACTACAAATGGAGGAACCGATTGGGATACTGTTACAGTACCATATACGAGCAGTCTTTATGCACTTTCTTTTATAAATGTAAATACCGGATTTATTGCAGGTTCATCAGGTTTGACATACAGAACATCAAACGGCGGAAGTTCTTGGGAAGTATTAAATACAGCAGGCTCTACAACAAATGGTATTTATGCAAGAGGTTATGATTCAGCTTATGCAGTTGCCTCATCTGCTGGAGTTTTCAAACTACATAACCTATTAGTTGGCGGAATTACCTGGAATAATGAAATACCCGAAAGCTACAGACTTGAACAGAATTTTCCGAATCCGTTTAATCCGGTTACTACTATAAAATTTGCAATCCCAAAAACTGCTAAAGTAACATTAAAAGTATATGATATATTAGGCAGAGAAGTAGATATATTATTTAACGATATTGAAATGAATGCAGGGACTGTAAGCTATAAATATGATGCATCTAATCTGGCTAGCGGTATTTACTTCTATTCATTGATAGCAAATAATAATAAAATTGATACAAAAAAAATGGTTTTGGTGAAATAGAAAAAAAGTATCAGGATTACATTTGATCTTCATCAACGAGGGGCTTTCAAGCCCCTTGTTTTGTTTATGGAATACATCTCCCCCAAGCAGGTGGAACTGCGGGAGCAGTCAGGAATAGAGGGGGTTTTGTATTAATGAGAACTTCAAAAGTCTTTAAGACTATTGAAGTCTTATCATTAATTGAGATGTGCCAGCGGCAGGTCTGTACAGGTAATATTAATGAATAGCATAGCCAATCTCTGTACTCTGCTGCCACTGCGGAACATTCAATTAAAAAATATATATTTTATTTTTTTAAATCAAATTTTGCTTTAACCCTTTTAAAATTAAAACTTACAAAACAATTAATTATTTCACGGTAAAAGATTATTTGATTTTGGTCATAGTTTTGGCTTAAAAGCTGTATTATATTTGTTATGAAGCTGTTGATATTACTTAGATATTATAGATATACCCTGAAAATACAGCCACAACCAGCCGTAATGATAATCATTAATTCTGAAAAATGATTTGCCTGATTTAAGGATTTCCTGATTTTTTATTTATTTTATTGATATCATGCTAATCCTGTAATCCTTTAAAAAGGTTTTGAAGTTGTAATTTGCCAAATTGTGTGTTATTTTATGATAATACTAATAGATTCCTGTGAGAAAATTATTAAATAAAGAACTTATGAGAATATTTAACTTAAAAACCTATAAAATAGCTAAACTTGGACTAATATTTATTTTTAGTTTAATTTTTTGCCAAAGTTTAAGCAGCCAGTTTTATTGGCAGAAAACTTACTCTGCTGGAGGCGATGAAGAAGCTTTTGATATCTGCGAAGCTGATAATAACAATTATTATATAGTAGGTTTAACCGCACCTTCCTTCCGTAATGGATATGTAATAAAAATTAATGAATTCGGAGATACAATTTGGACCAAAACATATTTATTTATCGGTGAAATTTATACTGTTGCTCCGACAAATGACGGTGGCTGTATTTTTGCAGGATATACAGGTCAGGCTTTTGCCTGTAGAATTAATTCCGATGGGGATACTTTATGGGTAAGGCAATACAATACGATAAATTTTCAGGATATAAAATAAACATTAGACGGAAATTATATTTTATGCGGAGCTAATTATTTTAACGGGCATTATAATGGTTATGCATGTATGATTGATATAGACGGAAATTTGTTATGGGAAAAAATATATCCGGCAACTTATACTTTAGATTTAATAAGAGTTGAATTGGCATTGGATGGAGGGTACGTTGTAGGTGGAAAGAAGAAAAATTTTTCCGGCGGTCCTGAGAATTCCTATTTTGCCAAAATAAATGATACCGGTGCGTTACAATGGGAAAAAGAATACCAACTAAATACTAGCAACATTGTTTCCGGCATTCAGACAAAAAACAATGGCTATGTATTAACAGGGTGGAGTAATGATAAGTTATATCTGTTGAAGGTTGGTATTAACGGAGACAGTATTTTTACTAAAATCTTTATAAATACCAGTAATGTATTTTATGGACCTGCATTATTAAAAGAGAATGACAATAAATATTATGCGGCTCATATAAACAACCAAGCTTCCCGAATTTACTCAGTGGATTCAAATTTTAATGTTATAAATCAAATTACTCTTCAAAGTTCTGAAAATATATGGACTTTATCAATGATAAAGGCTCAAAGCTCGATCCCAGGGGATATAATACTTGTTGGCATTACAGCGTTAACACCAGGCAATGAGGAAGCATATGCTGTAAGACTAGATAGTTCTCTTATTCCTCCTCCGCCAATTGGTATTATTTACTATACAACAATCAATCCATCAGAATATATACTTTTTCAAAATTATCCTAATCCATTTAACCCGGTAACTCAAATTCGGTTTATTCTGAAAAAATCGGGTAATATTGAACTCAAAATTTTCGATATAAATGGTAAATTAGTGAGAATACTTATGAATAGTTATTATAACCTGGGTGAACATTATATAAATTTTGAATCAAATGACTTATCAAGTGGTATCTATTTTTATCAATTATTAGTTAATGATAAAGTTATAAATACAAGAAAAATGATTTTATTGAAGTAAAATGAGAAAATTACTGAACATACTTTTAGCTTTACAAACCTTATTAATTATACAAACTTGTTTTGCCCAGAGCATTACATGGCAGAGGCTTTATCATCCTGTAATGGATGGCTCTGATGAAGTTTTTGACATGTGCACTGCCGGAGGCACTGATATTTTCGTGGTTGGTTTTACTGCGACTCCGCTGAGGAAAATCTATCTGCTCAAAATTAACCAATTTGGTGATACTATCTGGACCAGAGTACTGAATAGTGGTGAAGGGTACGCGATTGTGCCTACAAATGATTCAGGATGTATATTTGCAGGATATGACGGTGCTTCTTTTGCATGTAAAGTAAATAAAAACGGAATGGTAGTATGGTATAGGAATTATAACTCAGGCAGTGTTAATGATATATCGCTCACAAATGACGGTAATTTTATTCTATGCAGCGGCAAAGTTTCAGGTGTTACATTAATCGGTTATGTTATTAAAATCGATACAGCAGGCAATGTAATATGGGAAAAGCCATTTCCTGCAAGTACAGACGAAAGGTTTTACAAGATTGATACGGCTATCGATGGTGGCTATATTATTGTAGGAGATAAGTATGTTTCATCGGTTGCTAATAGTATGATTCTGAAGATAAATGACACTGGAGCTGTTCAATGGTATAAGACATATATTTTGAGTTATAATTCAAGTGAGCGAGGTTTTATTACTGCTGGTAATAAATATATGACAGTGGGCGTCACAGCCGTATTTCCTAATACAGATAGTTTTAGAGTACACCTGGCAAAAATAAATTTATCCGGAGATACAGTATCAACTAAAATTTTTAATGCAAATATTTTTGAAGCTACTCCTTCTATAGCTAAATTAAATGAAAATAGGTTTGCAATCTCTATTTTAAGTACATATTACAGCAAAGCAATAATTACTGATAGTAATTTAAATATTATAAGAAGTTTAACGCTTCAGCCTATTGGTGGCTTTACTCATGTATTTTCGGCCTGTATTGTACCGGGTACGAATGTAAATGATATTATTTTAGGTGGCTGGGCAGGTTTTGATGCGTATTTAGCAAGAGTTGATAGTTTATTAACTCCTCCTCCCCCTATCGGAATAGCAAATAGCACAATTTTATTAAGTGACTATAGTTTATTTCAAAATTATCCCAATCCATTTAATTCTGAAACTCTGATAAAATTCACTATAAACAAAGCTTCTAAAGTAAAAGTTGAAGTATATGATATTTTAGGTAGAAAAATAAGTACTACAATTGAAAATTACTATTTACCGGATGAATACTCTGTTAGATTTGATGCTGTTAATTTAAGTTCAGGCATATATTTCTATACTCTACTTATTAATGGTCATACGATTTCAACAAAAAAAATGATTTTAATAAAATAAAATAAAAAACTTATGTTATAAAACGTATCTAAGCAAAAAATTTATAAAAATTAAATAATTTAACCTTAATTGATTGTAATTTGCTGAATAGTGTGTTATTTTATGATTACTTATTAGAAGTTTCCGAAAAATTTAATAAAAATTTGAAATTATGAGAATATTTAACTTAAAAACCTATAAAACATATAAATTTGCTTTATTAATTTTATTAAGCATAATTTTTAGTCAAATTTTAAGCAGTCAGTGTATTACTTGGCAGAGAACATTTGAAAGAAATATCCAATTGGTAGGGAACGATGCTTGCCAAACGTCAGATGGGAATTTTATGATTACTGGTACAACTATGATTTCCGGGCATGGGTATTCAATTTTTGTTATGAAAATTAACGCTTTAGGGGATACGATATGGACCAGAACTGTGCCAAATGCGCCTAATGAAAATGACAATGCAACTGTAATTTCAGCTACAACAGATGGAGGCGTAGTGATTGCGGGTCAAAATGATACAGCATGGACTTGCAAGTTTGACATTACCGGAAATTTGATTTGGTATAAGAAGTATTTATTATTTTCAAGATTCAGCGAAGATATAATAAATACAGATGATAATGGATTTTTGTTCTGCGGTTTTGTTAATTATTTACCCGGGGCTGCTTTTGTATTTAAGGTAGACTTTGAGGGAAATCTCTTGTGGGATAAAGTGTTTTCTTCTCAATTTTTAAAGGTGTTTTATTCTGTAACTCAGCATGATGATGGTTTTATTCTAACTGGTTTTAAATCAGAGAGTATCGGTTCACCAAATGAAATGATTATATTTTGTATAAATCCAAATGGTGATTCGTTATGGCAAAAGAGTTATTATTTTAATAATCGAAGTTCATCTGGCAGAAAAATAATCAAATTAAACAACGATTATTTTATTGGAAGTGGTACAGTAGATTCAAGTAAAGGACAAATAGCTTTTATGAAAATTGATTCAAATGGAGATAGCATTTTTACACACAGATTCCCTGTTAATGGAAGAAATAATTATTTTAATAGTTTTGCAATTGCGAATAACAAATTAATCTTTTCTTATGCAAGAGATTCTTCATTTGGATTGGCGAATAGTTATGGTTTGATTACTGACTTGAACGGTAACATGATTAAGCAAAAAGTTTTTACAAATTCATCATTTGTTTGGGGCTCGTTAAGAGCAATAGTGCCAATTGCTAATGGCGATATATTGTTTGCAGGTACCGGGCAATTACAGCCAAGTACAAGAGTAATCTATGCTGTTAGAACAGACAGTTTATTAAATACTTCTGAATATATAGGTGTAGAACAAACTTCAAGTAATGTGCCAAAGAGTTTTTATCTCTTTAATAATTATCCAAACCCTTTCAATTCAAGCACTAATATAGAATTTCAATTGTCCAAAAGTGCATTCATAGTGCTTCAGATTTTTGATATAAATGGAAAATTGGTAGATGTACTTAAGAATGAATATTTGAATACGGGAAGATACAAAACACAATGGTATGCAAATAATTACTCAAGCGGCGTATATTTTGTTAAAATAACTTCTGCCTTCAAAGAAATATATTCAATAAAGATGTTATTAATAAAATAAACTTTACGGTCATGAAAAAAATCCTGTTACTATTAATCATTTTAAACTGTAGTGTATTTACCCAAGGTGGTTGGGAAATACTTATTAACAATTACACAACACATAATAATACAATAAATGTGAAAATTTATCCTGTAAGTATGATATTTAATGGTGTAGATGGCTATAACTTATTGGCACATCGTAAGAATTTAAGTAATATCTGGCAATATTACTATTTAAGTGGCGTAGCATGGGACCCTGACGAACCAAATCCATCTTTGCGTAAGAAAACTTTTTACACTTTAAATCAAGGTGAAGAAATTTCACTTAATGCTGATGAGGATATTTCCGGAAATGAATGTGATTTAGGCTTCGGATTGGGAAAATACCGAGTTGATGTTTGGTGGAATAATAATATTTTGACACAACCGCCGGATGAGTCTTTTACTATTGAGTATGATGCAGGTTATCTTCCGTTATCTGGAAATTTTTCTGCTGATTTGAGTATATGGTTTATAGATAATACAAATTTACCAAACAATGAAGATCCAAGGATGGTATTTCATTGGCTGCCTACTGACACACAAAGTGTAAGGGTTTGCAATTACAAAATCGAAGCCTGGAATCAATACGAAAATGGGGTGAGACTGAAAGAGTTTGGAAATTTTCATTATGGAAATGGAACAACACTAACACCTAATAATTATACAATTATTCCTCAAGATCCAAGAAGGGATTGTGTAAATGAAATATATCCACAATATAGTACACAAAATCATCTATTTAACTTTGCATATACAATAAACTATATAGACTATTATAGTCCGTCTAATATTGGAGTTTTGACATTAAATCTAACAATTGAGAAGGATGTTTCAACTCCTGATATCTTAACGTATCAAATGGGATATCCGGAATATCCTTGTGTTCTGCCCTCACCTATTGTAATTACTGAGGAAGCAACTTTAAAATTGGCTAAAGGCAATAATAATACTGAAAGAATTTTAAACTTCCGTCAATATACTGATTATAATGACGGCACTGATCTACTGATAAATACTAACGGTACTTTTTTGATGGAATCTTCACCAAATAATCCTTCCCAGAGAACAAGAGTAATTTTAAACAGGTATTGCAATGTCGAAGTTTCACAAAACGGGTGGTTAACAATGGGAAGTAACTCTGTAATAACAATGAACAGCGGTTCTTCTATGTACTGGTTTCCCAATTCACATATTTACGGTACCGGTAATTTAAGTTCAGTTTCAAAGATAGAAATAAAAACAGGAGCGATAATCAGAAATTGCGGAGCTGTAATTCATGAACCATTAAACAGGAGCATAGAAGGAGGTGAGTACAAATTACTTGATCCATTAACATGCTGGTCGCAGAATGGACCATTAAGTATTGAGCATATTATCGACAGTGGAGGTTCAATCAACATTACCCAGGAAGGAATATTATCTATTGAAAAAAACTGCAAATTGATCTTTGATGGTACTGAAAGCCATTTATCTGCCGAACCAGGCACGAGCATAATTCTTGGTGCGGGTGCAAGTATAGAGTTCCGCAATGGCGCATATCTTGATGCAGACGGCTGCACATTTACTTCGATAAATTCAGGTGAGATATGGCAGGGGATAGTTCTTGACGAAGCAGGTTCACAGTCAAATATTCGGAATTGTACTTTTAATGATGCAGCAGCTTCGATTGAAGTTTCTAATTCCGTTTGCAGCATAACCGGCAATACATTTAATATCTCCAATGACCCAAGCTGTCATTATGGTATCAATGCAATAAATGAAACAAATATCACAATCAAGGTATATGATATACTCGGTAACGAGGTATTCAGCTTCAACGAATACAAACTTGCAGGAAGCTATGAAGTAAGGTTTGACGGCACTAATCTGGCGAGCGGAATGTATTTATACTCATTGGAAGCTAATGGATAAAAGGATGTGAAGAAGATGGTTCTGGTAAAATAGCGAAACAGCTCTAAAACCAGCAATTTTAAAGCATCCCTATGTAAACGGAGGGCTTTATTGTTTGGATTTAAACTGACTAACGGCTTTAATTTAAAACAATTAACTTTACAGTTTACCATATTTCGTTTCATTGACAATAATTAAAAAAACCGCTATATTTGTCTTCTGTACCTAGAAAATTTAATCGTTTTTTGCAATTTTCAGTTATTTTTTAAAAATTAGACACAATCTGATCAGGATTATATTGTAATGGCATTAAAAAAATTAAAACCAATGACACCGGCAACAAGGTTCTACACAATTTCTTCATTTGAAGAAATTACAAAGAGCACACCGGAAAAATCATTATTAAAACCTTTAAAAAAATCAGGCGGAAGAAATAATACCGGCAGAATTACTTCAAGACGCAGGGGCGGCGGACATAAAAGAATGTACCGCGTTGTTGATTTTAAAAGAGAAAAGACCGGCATTGAAGGAAAAGTAGAAGCTATTGAATATGATCCAAACCGTTCTGCTAGAATTGCATTAGTAAAATATTCAGATGGTGAAATTACTTATATCATCGCACCCGATAATTTGAAAGTCGGTACAACTATTTCCTCAGGAGTTGATGCCGATATAGTTGCAGGAAACACATTACCCCTTGCCAATATACCGCTTGGAACATTTATTCATAATGTTGAGCTTAAACCCGGTAAAGGCGGTCAGCTTGCACGCAGTGCCGGAAGCAGCTGTATTGTAGTTGCTAAAGATGAAAAGTATTCACAGGTAAAATTACCTTCCGGCGAAGTTAGAATGATTCTTAACTTATGCAAAGCAACTGTTGGTGTTGTCAGCAATCTTGAACATGAAAATCTTTCGCTTGGAAAAGCGGGAAGATCAAGATGGCTTGGCAGAAGACCTAAAGTAAGAGGTGTTGCTATGAACCCGATTGATCACCCGATGGGTGGCGGTGAAGGTAAAACATCCGGCGGCGGGCATCCGGTGAGTCCTTGGGGTTTGCCTGCAAAAGGTTATAAAACCAGAAAGAAAAAGAACAGATCAAATAAATTCATAGTTAAGAGAAGAAAATAACTGATCTGAAGTAAGAATAAAAATAAATTTAAAGTATAATATACATAAAGAATTATAGAGAGTATTATATAAATGCCAAGATCACTTAAAAAAGGACCATTCATAGACCCAAAACTTTTAAAAAGAGTTGAAGATCTAAATAAAGCTAACCAGAAAAAAGTATTAAAAACATGGTCAAGGTCAACAACTATCACACCTGATTTTGTTGGTCATACTTTTGCCGTTCATAACGGCAATAAATTTGTCCCTGTTTTTGTTTCAGAAAATATGGTTGGTCACAAACTTGGTGAGTTCTCTCCAACCAGAATCTTCAGGACACACTCAGGCAACAGAAAAGACGAAAAATAATTCTGACTGAATTAAATAATTCGGTTAAAAATTATCACATTTAATTTAGAGAAATAGAAATAATATCAGGTAAGTAAATATAATGGAAGCAAGAGCAGTAAAAAGATATATTCAAAGTTCACCAAGAAAAATGAGACTTGTTGTTGATCTCATAAGAGGAAAAGCTATAAACGATGCTTTGAACATTCTTCATTTTTCGCCTAAGCATGGCTCAAAAGTAGTTGAAATGACATTAAGGTCAGCAATTTCAAACCTTACAAACAAGGTTGATTCAGGCAGAATAGATGAAAAAGATGTTTATGTTAAAACAGTTTATGTAAATGGCGGACCTGTTTTAAAAAGAATGCTTCCTGCTCCGCAGGGAAGAGCGTACAGAGTTAGAAAACGCTCTAATCATTTGACAATTGTTGTTGCTGAAAAAGAAAGTAAATAAAAATATAAACCAATATTTATAGTTAAAGGGAGATTTATTTGGGACAAAAGACACATCCGGTAGGTTTTAGAGTTGGGGTCATTAACGGCTGGGATTCAAGCTGGTATGACGATAAAAGTTTTGCATCAAAACTGATGGAAGATAATATGATACGCGGATATATCAGAAAAAGATTTGATAATGCCGGTATTTCAAAAATTGAGGTTGAAAGAACTCCCAAAAAAATTACACTTACCATACATACTTCGCGTCCCGGTTATGTAATAGGTAAAAGCGGTAAAGAAATTACACATCTTGAAGGTGAATTAAAAAAAGTTACAAATAAAGATATTAAAGTTCTTGTAACAGAAATAAAAAAACCTGAATTAGATGCATATCTTGTTGCTGAAACAATTGCTAATCAGATTTCAAACAGGGTATCGTACCGCAGAGCAATTAAAACTGCAATGGCATCAAGCATGAGAATGGGTGCAGAAGGAATTAAAGTTTATGTTGGCGGCAGACTTAATGGTGCTGAAATTGCAAGGGCTGAACAGTTTAAAGATGGCAGAATTCCCCTGCAGACCTTACGGGCTAATATAGATTATGCAAGTCTTGCAGCTCATACTATTTACGGAAAGATTGGTGTAAAAGTTTGGATTTGTATTGGCGATAAGCTGATAAGAAAATAATTTAAAAAGAATTTTAGAATTATTCTGTTTAGGAGAGTGTTTCTATGGCATTAATGCCAAAAAGAGTTAAGTTCAGAAAAGCACACAGAGGGAGAAGAGCCGGAAAGGCAACTCGCGGCTATACAATTTCCTTCGGAAATTTTGGGCTCAAAGCTATGGAGCCGGCGTGGATTACTCAGCGGCAGATTGAAGCCGCAAGGGTTGCCATTACAAGAGAAATGAAGCGTGACGGTAAAGTATGGATAAGAATATTTCCCGATAAACCGTTCACTAAAAAACCTCTTGAAACACGTATGGGTAAAGGAAAAGGTGCTCCGGAATACTGGGTAGCAGTTGTAAAACCCGGGACTATTATGTTTGAAGTTGGCGGTGTAACTAAAAAAGTTGCAGAAGATGCAATTAGACTTGCTGCTCACAAACTTCCGGTTAAAACTAAGTTTGTAGTAAGACACGATTATTCAGAATAACTACTGTTAAATTTAACAGTTTAATAAGCAATCACAATATTTTTTTATAATGAAATACTACGAAATTAAAACGCTTTCTACGGTAGACCTGATTAACAGACTTAAGGAAGAAAATGAAGGTCTCGAAAATCTGAGGTTTCAGAAATCAATGGGTCAGTTGGAGAACTTTAAAGGCATAAAGAATACAAAAAAAATTATTGCCAGAATTGAAACAGTTCTTAAAGAAAGAGAATTATCAGATAAAAAGGATAAATAATTAACTAATGAACGAAAATTTAGAACAAGTTAATAATACACCGGATACTTCTTCTGCTGTAAACAGCCCTGCTGTTAACGGAGAAAACCCTATCAGCGCAGTTAAAAGAGGAAGAAGAAAAACACGTATTGGCAAAGTTGTTAGCAATAAAATGGATAAGAGCATTATAGTTGCTATTGAAAGAAGGATCATTCATCCTATTTACAAAAAGTATTTCAAGAAAACAACAAAGTTTATGGCTCATGACCAGAATAACATTGCTAATATAGGTGATATTGTTAAGATCATGGAAACCAGACCTCTTAGTGCAAGAAAAAGGTGGAGACTGGTTGAAGTTATTGAAAAAGTAAAATAATATTATATATAGGATTATAAAATGGTTCAGGAAGAAACAAATCTGGTAGTTGCTGATAATTCAGGCGCAAAAAAAGTAAGGTGTATTAGAGTGCTTGGCGGTTCAGACAGAAGATATGCCGGAGTAGGCGATTTGATAGTGGTCTCGGTTAAATCAGCAATTCCCGGCGGCAACGTTAAAAAAGGGGAAGTATCAAAAGCTGTAATTGTTAGGACAAAAAAGGAAACAAGAAGAAAAGACGGCTCATATATAAGGTTTGATGAAAATGCCGCCGTATTAATAAATGCTGAAAATGAGCCTCGCGGAACACGTATTTTTGGACCTGTTGCAAGAGAGCTTAGAGAAAAACAATTTATGAAGATCATATCATTAGCACCGGAGGTATTGTAATAAATGACAAAATTAAAAAAGAACGATAAGGTTAAGGTAATTTCGGGTAATCATAAAGGTAAAGAAGGCAAGATTCTTAAGATCTACCGTACAACCAACAGAGCAATAGTAGAAGGTGTAAATATTATTAAACGCCACACTCGCCCAAATCAAAAAAACCCACAAGGCGGTATAACACAAAAAGAAGCGCCGATAAATTTATCTAACGTTATGCTTATTGATCCTAAAGCAGGAGAGCCAACAAGACTGGGAATACAGATTATTGAAGGTGAAAACCGCAGCAATAAAAGGATGAGATACGGCAAAAAAAGCGGCGAAATAATATTAAGTTAAAAATTATTTATCATCATTATATATAGATGGCAACAGAGAAAAAAGAAAAGAAACAGGCAAAACCAGAAAAAGCCGAAGACCTAAAAGGCAAAAAAACTTCTAAAAAGTCAGAAGAAAAAGAACATTTTGTTGAGGAAAAAGTACCTGTCAGACTATTTGATATTTACAAAAATGATGTTGTAAAAAAACTTTCAAATCAGTTTGGATATAAAAATCCTTTCCAGGTTCCAAAACTTAAAAAGATTTCAATTAACGTTGGTTTAGGTGCTGCTACACAGGATCCTAAAATAGTTGAGGTTATTGCAAAAGAACTTGAAAACATTGTTGGACAAAAACCGATTGTAACCAAAGCAAAAAAATCCGTTTCTAACTTTAAACTTAGAGAAGGAATGAAAATTGGTGCTAAGGTTACATTAAGAAAAGCCAGAATGTATGAATTTCTTGACAAGCTGATAAATGTTGCAATCCCAAGAATTAGAGATTTCCGCGGAGTTCCTGATAAGGCATTTGACGGCAATGGAAATTATACACTTGGTGTAAAAGAACACGTTATATTTCCGGAAGTGAATATTGATGCTATTCAAAAACATTTTGGAATGGATATAACTTTTGTAACTTCAGCACATTCAGATGATGAAGCAAGAGAGCTTTTACGAGCTTTTGGTATGCCCTTTGTTAAAAAAGAAGTAACACTTAACTAACAGTATAAATTTACAGGAGTAAATATTGGCAAAAACATCTCAGATAGCCAGAAATAAAAAAAGACAAAAATTAGTTGAAAAGTATGCTGAAAAAAGAAAAACTTTAAAAGCTGCCGGTGATTATGATGCTCTTGGAGAGCTTCCAAGAAACAGTAATCCGGTCAGGCTGCATAACAGATGCGCCTTAACCGGCAGAGCGAGGGGCTTTTACAGGAAATTCGGAATTTCAAGACTTACTTTCAGAAAAATGGCTCTTGAAGGAAAGATTCCCGGCGTAAAAAAATCAAGCTGGTAATTTATTAACATAAGATATATTTTTTAAATATAGAAAAAATAATTAGTATATAATGTACACAGATCCAATTTCAGATTATTTAACCAGAATCAGGAACGCACAAAAGGCAAAAAAGAAATCAGTTGAAATTCCTGCTTCAAAAATGAAGCTAAGAATTACTGAAATACTAAACAAATATGGTTTCATAGGCGATTTTAATGTGGCTGAAACAAAAAATAAGCAGGGTAATATTGTTATTAAGCTTAAATATGTTAAAAGCGAAGGAGTAATTTTAGGACTCCAAAGAGTCAGCCGTCCGGGTATAAGGAAGTATGTTGAAAGTACCGAAATTCCCAAAGTATTAAATGGTCTTGGAATAAACATCATATCAACATCAAAAGGGTTAATGACTGATAAAGAAGCAAAAAAGCTTGGTGTTGGCGGTGAGGTTGTTTGCAGTATCTGGTAAATATATAAAAGTTTAAAGTTAAAAGTAAAAAATGTCCAGAATAGGAAAAAAACCGGTTAAAATTTTAAAAGGCGTAAAGGTTGAAAAATCAGGCGATAGTATTACCGTTAACGGACCTAAAGGCTCTTTAAGTCTTTATGTAAACCCCATTATTAAATCAGAAATACGCGAGGATGAAATAGAGTTTACCCGCGGTTCAGATCTCAAAAGAGAAAAAGCACTTCACGGACTTTATGCAATACTTGTTAAGAACATGATAAGCGGTGTATCAGATGGCTTTTCTAAAAAACTTGAGTTAGTTGGAATTGGTTACCGTGCGGAAATAAAACAGGGTTTACTTTATTTGAGTTTAGGATTCTCACATCCTGTTATTTTTACACCTCCAGAAGGAATCAAAATTGATGTGCTAACTGATACATCTATGCTGATTTCGGGTATTGATAAACAGTTAGTTGGATTGGTTGCTGCTAAAATAAGGTCACTTAAAAAACCTGAACCTTACAAAGGCAAAGGAATTAAATACGAAGGCGAATATATTAGAAGAAAAGCAGGAAAAGCTGCAGCTAAGTAATTGTTAAAGTTGAAAAGTTAGGAAAATTAAAATTTTAGATATAAATGCCAGTTAAAACAAATTTACAAGCACGCCAAAAAATAAAATACAGACTTAGGAAGCGCATTACAGGTACTTCTAAAGTTCCGAGATTCGTGGTATTCAGAAGTTTAAGCAATATTTATGCTCAGCTTATTGATGATGTAAACGGAAAAACATTGTGTTCAGTATCATCAATTGCTAAAGACTTAAAAAGTGAAACAAGTAAATCTTCAAAGACTGAAAAGAGCAAATTTATTGGTAAAAAGATAGCTGAAAAAGCAGCTGGAATGAATATTACTACTGTTGTATTTGATCGAAATGGTTACCTTTATCACGGCAGAGTAAAAGCTATAGCAGATGCTGCCCGTGAAGCAGGGCTTAAGTTCTGATTTTTACTGCATTTAGATGCCCTGATTGTATCCTTTGAAAAATAAATTAATTCTCGGGTCGTCTAATGGCAGGACAGCGGCCTTTGGAGCCGTCAGTGGAGGTTCGAATCCTCCCCTGAGAACAGATTGTTTAAAATTGTTGCATATTGTAGATTTTTATATTTTTTTTATATATATTTGTAATTAGAATTGTTTAGGAATACATTTTAATGGCTAAAAAAGTTAAAGCAGGCGAATTACAGTTAAAAGATAAACTGGTCTATATTGGCAGAGTAGCAAAAGTTGTTAAAGGCGGAAGAAGATTCAGCTTTACTTCTGTTATTGTTGTTGGTGATGGAAACGGGCATGTTGGAATTGGACTTGGTAAAGCTAATGAAGTCTCAGCAGCAATTGCTAAAGGTTCAGATGATGCCAGAAAAAATCTGGTTCATGTTCCGTTAAGAAAAGGTACATTACCTCATGAAGTACTGGGTAAATACGGTGCTGGTAAAGTACTGTTAAAACCAGCTACCCCCGGAACCGGATTAATTGCCGGTGGCGGAGTTCGTGCAGTTTTAGAAGCTGCCGGGATACAGGATGTTTTAACCAAATCCCTAGGTTCCTCAAATCCACATAATCTAGTTAAGGCAACAATGAATGCATTGAAGAATATACACGATGCAAAAGCTCTTTCTAGCAGAAGAGGTATTGAAATGCAGACAATTTTTATGAATTAATGAAATTGATACTTTAAAATGGCAAAGATAAAAGTAAAACAAATAGCAAGCACGATAGATAGACCTAAGCAGCAGAAATTGGTTATTGAAGCTTTAGGACTTGGAAGGATTTCCAAGTCAAAAGAGCACAATGATACTCCTCAAATCAGGGGTATGATAAACAAAGTAAAGCATTTAGTTGAAGTTACAAATATATAATTTTACATTCAGTATCCAAATAATCATGAAAGACGTCATCATGGTTAAAGTAGAGATAGAATGAAACAAACAACATTAAAAACATTATAGGAGGAAAAAAAGTAATGTTAAAACATTTTCTAGCAGTTATGTTACTGCTTGTTATGGGAGTGAGTGTATATTCACAGAACATACCGAGCGGAACTGGTAGATACACAGCTTTAGGAAGTTCACCTTTTATGCTGGATGCATCAACAGATATATTTAACAATCCAGCATGGAATAATATGTACAGAGATTATGCTTTTGGTGATCTCAATCAGTTTGGTGAAACTGATGATTTTGATGGAAACGCAGGTGTAACATTTGGTGTTGGTAAAAAATGGAATCTTGGTATCATTGTTAACAGAAGGCAGGATAGCTGGAATATGTTCAATTCTGATTCAACATACAGACCAGCAAACTCACCAATTGTTCCAATGATGCTTCTTGTTGGTACATCATTCAACAAGAATTTCCATTTTGGTATAGCACCCTATGTATCAATGGGTAAAGTTGAATCAACAGATACAACCGGAAATGTTACAAATACCAACAAGTCAACTTCTTTAGGAGCTAACGTTGGTTTCATATACATGGTTAAAAAAGGTTGGATTGAAGGTTCATTAATGTTCAGAATGAATAGCTTTAAGAATGAAGCTTCTTCAACCGGAAATTCAGCTGTAGTTGAAAATGATGGCGGTATGGAATTCGGTGCTATGTTCAGAGCTTGGCTCTTCCCGAAAAAGGGAAGTAAAGTTGCAATAGTACCTGTATTAGGTTTCCACACATGGAGCTTTAATCCAAAAGGTTCATTCACAACTGGCGGAACAACAACATCAGTAACCGGTATGAAGCATAGCATGATGAGCATTAATGCAGGCGTTGGTTTAAATTGGCCGGTTATGGATGATATTCAGTTAGCAGGTGGTATAACTGCAACATACATGACATCTAAATCAGATTCAGGTTCAGTTGAACTTAAAAGGACAGATTTTATTGCTCCCGGGTTTAACATGGCTCTTGAAACCAGAATTGCTGATTGGTTAACTGGCAGAATGGGCTTCAATAAATCAATTGATATGATGAAGTCTGAAACTAATACATCTACATTTTCACTTAATCAGCCAAACACGGCAGCTTCGACAGTTAGTCTTGGTGCAGGTTTCCACTTTGGCAGATTCAGCATTGATGCAACAGTTAGCGAAAGATGGCTTAAACAGGGTGTTTACTTCATCTCAGGCGGAAATAACCAAACTGATAGAGATATGTTCGGTGTTATTTCAGCATCATATAATTTCGCTAAGTAAACTAATATTTTAATATTTATTTAAGCCCCTCGTAGAAATACGAGGGGTCTTTATTGTAAGACTTCAGGGAAAGATAATGGACGTTTTAAGCAACTTAAAATACGCAGAAGGTTCAAAGAAAAAAAGAAAAAGAATCGGCAGAGGTGTCGGTTCAGGACACGGTAAAACATCAACAAGAGGTATGAACGGAGCAGGTTCACGCTCCGGAAATAAATGGCCCGCATTCTTTGAAGGCGGTCAAATGCCTATTCAAAGAAGACTTCCTAAGTTTGGATTTACAAATCCGGGGAGAATTGAGTTTCAAGTTTTAAATCTTGGAAAGCTGCAAAGTTTTTTTGATAAAGGAAAACTTAGCGATCAGAATTTAAATCCTGAAACATTATATAAATTAGGGGTAATTTCCAGCGGAAAACTTCCGCTTAAAATACTTGGAGAAGGTGATTTTAAACAAAAACTTGAATTAAGCGCTCATAAGTTCAGTAAAACTGCGCTCGTTAAAATTGAAAAAAGCGGGGGCAAGGCAATAACTCTATGAGCAGTTTTGTTGATAGTTTCAGAAATATTTTCAAGATTCAGGAATTAAGGCAAAGGATAGTATTTACAGTATTACTCCTTATTGTTGTTAGGATAGGTGCACATATTACTCTGCCCGGTATTGATACCGGTTTGCTTGCTGAAGCTTCCAAAAATCAATCGGATAATACTTTATTTGGTTTGTACGACCTCTTTGTTGGAGGTGCATTTAAAAATGCTGCTATATTTGCGTTAGGTATTATGCCGTATATCAGTTCGTCAATTATTATTCAGTTATTGGGCGCTGTTGTTCCTTACTTCCAGAAGCTTCAGAAAGAAGGCGAAACAGGAAGAAAAAAAATAAACCAGCTTACAAGATATGGTACAGTTCCTGTTGCTTTAATGCAGGCGTGGGGTGTTAGCGTTCAGCTTAAAAGCAGAAATGTTGCAGGAGTAAGTATTCTTTCCCCTGATGTATCACCGATTTTATTTGCAGTTTCATGTATCATTTTAATGACTGCAGGTACAATATTTATGATGTGGCTTGGTGAACAGATTACGGAACGTGGTATAGGTAACGGTATTTCACTTATAATTTTTGTCGGTATTATTGATAGACTGCCATATGCATTTCTTGATGAATATCAGGTTGTTGCTTCTGGTGCTAGAAGTATAATTATTGAATTAATTATTATTGCAGGGCTTGTTTTCATTATTGCGGGAGTTGTTTTGGTAACGCAAGCTATGAGAAGAATACCGGTGCAATATGCAAAACGAGTTGTTGGCAGAAAAATTTACGGTGGTGTTACTCAATATATTCCGTTAAGGGTAAATCAGGCAGGTGTAATGCCTATTATATTTGCGCAATCAATTATGTTTGTACCAAATACAATTTTAACTTTTTTCCCCAACAGTCAGTTTATGCAGGATATTTCAAAATATTTTGATCATACAAGTCTTGTTTATGCTTTCTTTTATGGATTGTTGATTGTGTTTTTTACTTATTTTTATACAGCAATTGCTTTTAATCCAAAAGATGTTTCAGATAACATGAAGAAACAGGGTGGATTTGTACCTGGAGTAAGACCGGGTAAGGCAACATCAGATTTTATAGATAATATATTAACAAAAATAACCCTTCCGGGTTCAATATTTCTGGCTATTATTGCCATTTTGCCGGCATTTATAGCTCAAGCAGGTGTAACTCAGGGTCTTGCTCAATTCTTTGGAGGTACAAGTCTTTTGATTGTTGTTGGGGTTGCACTTGATACTCTTCAGCAGATAGAATCTCATCTTGTTATGAGACATTATGACGGATTTATGAAGAGCGGAAAAATTAAAGGCAGAAGAGGGTAGAATTCCGGATTTGGTAAAAACCGCTGATGAAATAAAAGCCATCAGGGAAAGCAGTAAAATAGTAGCTGGCGTTCTTTCGTTTATAGAAAAATTCCTGAAACAGGGAATAACAACATTAGAACTTGATTCAACAATTGAAGATTATATACGTTCTAAAGATGGTTTTCCGGCATTTAAAGGATATAAAGTTCATAAAAATGTTTTTCCTGCAAGTGCATGTATATCAATTAATGAAGAGGTCGTTCATGGTATTCCTGGCAGCAGAAAGCTTCTTGAAGGTGATATAGTTAGCATAGATGTTGGTGTTAAGAAAAATGGTTATTATGGTGATGGTGCAAAAACATTCCCCGTTGGTGAAGTTTCACCGGCTAAAAAAAAACTGCTTAAAATTGCTGAAGAAAGTCTTTACCTTGGTTTAGAAAAGGCTGTTGACGGGAATTACATTAATGATGTTTCAAATGCAATTCAGCAGCATGTAGAAGCAGCAGGGTTTTCTGTGGTACGAGATCTTGTTGGTCATGGAATAGGAAAACAGCTTCACGAAGAACCTCCAATCCCGAATTATTATCATAACGGATACTGGACAAAGTTTAAAGAAGGAATGACCGTAGCTATTGAGCCGATGGTTAATTATGGTACTTACAAGGTTAAAGTTTTAAAAGATAAATGGACCTATGTAACTGCAGATGGTAAACCAAGTGCACATTTTGAACACTCGGTTTTAATAACAAAAGGGAAACCTGAAATTTTAACAATGGAAAGTTAAGCTGATATTTAGATGTCAAAACAGGGGTCTATAAAAGTAGATGGTATTATTACCGATACACTTCCAAATGCCGCTTTTAAAGTCAAACTTGAAAACGGACATGAGATAATAGCTCATATTTCAGGTAAAATGAGAATGAATTTTATTAAGATTCTTGAAGGAGATAAAGTATCGGTTGAACTTTCTCCCTATGACCTTACAAGAGGAAGAATTACATACAGATATAAATAAATTATATTCAAACTAAAGTTTACAGGTTTTAAAATTATAGTATAAAGAGGTAACAATCATGAAAGTAAGAAGCTCAGTTAAGAAAATGTGTGAACATTGCAAGATAATAAAACGCAAAGGTGTTATCAGAGTTATTTGTAAAAATCCAAAACATAAACAAAGACAGGGATAAATAATTATCCGGGAGTAATATTAATTGGCAAGAATAGCAGGAATTGATCTTCCAAAAAATAAAAGAGTTGTAATTGGCTTAACTTCAATCTTCGGAATAGGAAGAACAACATCAGAAAATATTTTAAACAGAACTGGTATAAGTCATGATAAAAAAGTCGGAGATCTTTCTGATGATGAAGTAAATCAGATACGTAACATAATAACTTCCGAGATAAAAGTAGAAGGTTCATTAAAATCTGAAGTTCAGGCAAATATTAAGCGTCTTATGGATATTGGCTCTAACCGAGGCAAACGCCACAGAAGAGGACTGCCTGTTAGAGGTCAAAGGACTAAAACAAATGCAAGAACTAGAAAAGGTAAGAGAAAAACAGTTGCAGGAAAGAAAAAAGCTGCAGCTAAAAAATAATTAAAAAATTATATACATTAAAGAATAGTTAATTAATTTATAATGTCACAACAACAACAGGTAAAAAAAACCAAGAAAAGAATTGTTGAATCAACCGGAGTAGCGCATATTAAAGCAACCTTTAACAATGTAATTGTTACATTAACTGATGTACAGGGTAATACAATTTCATGGGCTTCATCCGGTAAAATGGGATTTAAAGGTTCTAAAAAAAATACTCCTTTTGCAGCACAGGTAGCTGCTGAAAGCGCTGCAAAGGCAGCATTAGATGCCGGTTTAAGGAAAGTGGATGTATTTATTAAAGGACCCGGCTCTGGACGTGAAGCTGCTATCAGATCTCTGCAAACTACCGGACTTGAAATAATGAGCATTAAGGATATTACTCCGATACCTCATAACGGCTGCAGACCTCCAAAAAGAAGAAGAGTTTAACATAATAGAAATTAATATATAAAATTTATAAATGGCAAGATACACAGGACCAAGCTGCAAACTTTGCAGAAGAGAAAAAATGAAATTGTTCCTGAAAGGGACCAAATGCTTTACAGAAAAATGTCCGCTTGAAAGGAAAAACTATGCTCCAGGTCAGCATGGATTATCAAGAAGGGCTAAAGTTTCTGATTACTCTATTCAGTTGAGAGAAAAGCAAAAGGTTAAAAGAACTTACGGAGTACTTGAATCACAATTCAGGAATTATTTTGAGTTAGCTTCAAAACAAAAGGGCAGAACCGGCGAAAACCTTGTTAAACTGCTTGAAAGAAGACTTGATAACATTGTTTATCGCTCAGGTCTTGCACCATCAAGAAAAGCAGCCAGACAGCTGATACTTCACAAACACTTTAAGATAAATGGTAATACTGTTAATATTCCTTCATTTTTACTTAAAGCAGGTGATTCAATTCAGGTTAAAGATAACAGTAAACAAGTAAAAGTATTTCATGAATCAATGAAGCGTGTAAAAGATGATATGCTTCCGGGCTGGATATCTGTTGATAAATCAGCTTTAAAAGGAACATTACTGGCAATTCCCGAAAGAATTGATATACCGTTTAATGCAAATGAACAATTAATTGTAGAATTATATTCAAAATAAAATTTTAACATGACAAATCAATATATTCAGTACCCAGAAAAATTAGAGCTTGAAAAAGATACAAATACACGATATTTCGGACGCTTTACTATTCAGCCGCTCGATAAAGGATATGGTATTACCCTTGGAAATTCATTAAGAAGAGTTCTGATTTCATCACTTCCAGGAACTGCAATTACAGGAATCAGAATTAATAATGTACCGCATGAATTTACAACAATTAAAGATGTTGTTGAAGATGTTTCTGAGATAATTTTAAATCTAAAGGAAATTAGATTTAAACAAAACGTTAAAGGAGCAGCAAAAGTTGAACTACGCCTTAAGGGTCCGGTTGAATTTATTGCCAGGCACTTACAGGAAGCAACTGAAGATTTTGAAATACTAAACCCAAATCTTCATATTGCAACACTTAATAAAAATGCTGATGTAAGTATTACTTTAAAAATAGGTTCAGGTATTGGTTATGTGCCATCAGAAGAAAATAAAGATCCTGAACAGGATTTATTAATGCTTCCAATTGATTCAATATTTACACCTATAAAAAATGTTAAGTATGAAGTATTAAACACAAGAGTTGGACAAAAAACTGATTACGAAAAGTTAGTATTAGAAATTACTACAGACGGTACAATAACGCCTGTTGATGCATTAACGCAATCTGCAGCTATATTAAATGAACATGTTTCTATGTTTGAAAACTTTGGTAAAGTACCCGAAGAGAAAAAGGCGCCGGTAAAAGATGAAGAAAATGAATTTGCAAGAATTCGCAAAATGCTCTTAACAAATGTAGATGAGCTTAAACTTTCGGTTCGTGCACAAAATTGCCTGCGCTCTGCTAACATTAAAACGCTAGGAGATCTTGTCAGACATCAGGAAGTTGAAATGCTGCAGTTTAGGAACTTTGGAAGAAAATCACTTGCTGAGCTTGGCGAAATACTTCAGGAAAACGGGCTTTCCTTTGGTATGGATGTTGACAAATATATAAAAGAAGAAAATTAAATTATTAATCTGAAATTTGCAGGATTTTAAACAACTGAATGAATTGATATGATACACAGAAGAAAAGGCAGAAAATTAAAAAGAACAGCTTCTCACAAGAAAGCATTGCTTTCAAATCTTTCTGTAGCTTTAATTAAAAGTAAAAAAATAAGAACTACATTAGCAAAAGCTAAAGAACTTAGAACTTATATTGAGCCAATTATTACCAAATCCCGTAAAGCATTAAATTCATCAAAACCTGAATACGGAGTGCATTTAAGAAGGGAAGTTAACAGCTTTCTTCAGGATAGAAGTGCCGTAAAAATGCTTTTTGAAGAAATTGCCTTAAAAGTCAAAAACCGTAATGGCGGTTATACCAGAGTTCTTAAAATGGGAAGAAGATTAGGCGATGGTGCTGAACTAGCTTTAATTGAACTTGTTGATTATAATTTAGAACAAAATCCGCAAAAAACCGAACCTGCAGAAAAGGAAATAAAGGGTAAGCAAAAAGGTAAAACAAAGACAGAAACCGAAAGTAAAAATACATCAAGTAAATCAACTTCCGGTAAAACAGCATCTAAAAACTCCAAAAGCAGTACAGAAAAATCAAAAAAAACAGCTGAAGAAAAAGTAACCAAAAAGACTAAAGGCAGGAAAACGAAAGAGACAGCTGAATAATTAATAAATTAAGCTAAGGATAGTTAATGAAAATAACAACAGCTGAATTTGTTAATAGTGTTACAGATTTGGATCAATTACCAACGGCACACATGCCGGAAATAGTATTTATTGGGCGCTCAAATGTGGGTAAGTCATCCCTTATTAATAAGATCTGTAATAAATCAAAATTGGCAAAAACTAGTTCAGTTCCCGGCAGAACCAGAATGCTGAATTATTATCTTATCAATGAAGAATTTTATTTTGTTGATTTGCCAGGTTATGGATATGCAAAAGTACCTGAACAGATTAAAACGGGCTGGCGTAAGCTTGTTGAAGAGTATATAAGCACACGCAAGAATATTAAACTTGTTTTTGAATTAATGGATTCAAGACACGACCCTACGTATCTTGACCAGCTTATGGTTAATTGGCTTGAGTATTACGAAATTAACTACGCTATTGTGCTTACCAAGGCTGATAAGATATCATCCAATAAAATGGAACGTCAAATTTACAGAACAAGTAAAATTGTTAGTAATGATGACCTTTGCAAGGATTATATTCCTTTTTCTGCTATAAACGGTGAAGGAAAAGATACTGTTATTAAACTTATTAACGAAAGCCTCAATTCATAAATTTTAAACAGAAACCCGGAGATATCTTTTGCTTAACAAGAAGATATTCACACCCGGACCTACACAGGTCCACCCCGATGTTCTGAAAGCTGCAATTCAGTTTGATACTTACCACCGAAGCAGTGAATTCCGAAAATTTCATTTAGGATTAATAGAAAAGCTAAAAAGCATTTTTATTACTAATGAGCACCTGCATATTATTACAACATCAGGAACAGGCGCTATGGAAGCTGCTGTATTGAATTTTTGTGCCCCGGGAGAAAATGTTCTCTTTATAAATCAAGGCAGGTTTGGTGCAAGGTGGGGAGCAATTTGCAAAGCTCATAACGTGAATGCAGTAGAACTTGCTATTGAATACGGCAGCACAGCCAAAGTAAGTGATCTTGAAAATATTAATTTAACAAACCTTTCAGCAATTCTGCTTACTCATGTAGATACATCAACAGCAACAATTACAGATATTAAAAATCTCTCAGAATATATACGAAGTAAAACAAATGCATTAATTATTGTTGATGCTGTTACTTCTATTGCTTCAACTGAGTTTAGGTTTGATGATTGGGGAATCGATTGTGCAGTATCTGCATCTCAAAAAGGATTAATGACACAACCGGGTATTGCAGTGGCAGCATTTAGCAATCGTGCTTTAAAAAAACTGAATAATAACCCAATGCCAAGATATTATTTTGATCTTAGAAAAGAAATTAAATCACTTAATGAAGAAGGTTACACCTCATGGACCCCAGCTGTAGGTTTATTTTACAGTTTGGATAAATCGTGTGATATAATTTTAAAAGATGGATTAGAAAATCGCTGGAAAAAAACCAATCAAATGGCAGAATTTTTCAGAACGGAATCTGTAAAAAATGGATTTGGTTTGTTTTCAAAATTCCCTAGTGATTCATTAACAGCTTTGACAATTCCTCATGGTATTCCAACCGGATTATTAATTTCCGCATTGTGTGAAAAATACGGCATAAGATTAGCTAACGGACAGGCAGAGATGAAAGATAAGATTGCAAGAATTTCTCACATGGGTGATCTGGATCTTGCTGATTTTAAAGAACTTTGCATCTTAATGGCAAAGGAAATGAAAATACTTCAAAGCTGATAGAATTGACAGGTAAGCCTACAGTTTATATTGCCGATGAAATTCATGCAGCAGGTATAACTTTATTAAAAAAGCATTTTAAAGTTAAACTTGTACAGGGACTTAACAATAATACCCTTTTAAAGGCAATAACCAGAAAAAAAAATAGTAATTCCAAAAGTACATTAATAATACGGTCAGTCAGAAAAGTTGATAAGGTTTTTATGGATTTGCTTAAACAAACTACTGATGTTAAATTAATATGTACTGTATCTGCCGGATTTGATAATATTGAAACTGCTTATGCATTAAAATGCAGAATAGATATTATGAATGTAGCAGGGGCTAACAGCACCAGCGCAGCTGAATTTACAATGTCATTAATTCTTGCTGCCGCTAAAAACATTATCAAAGCTGATAAAATGATGAAGAAAGTCAAATACGATTATTCATTATTTAAAAATTATGAACTACTGGGAAAAACAATTGGTATTATCGGGACAGGTAGAATTGGCTCAAAAGTTGCAATGTATGCAAAAGCTTTTGGGATGAGAATTTTGGGAAATGATATTAAAAAATCTTTGGTAAATAAATATAAATTTATTAACTATGTTTCGTTAAATACACTTCTAAAAAGATCTGATATAGTTACAATTCACACACCATTAGATGCTACTACTAAATACCTGATAAATTCTCAAAATATTTCGCTTGTTAAAAATAATGCGGTTATCATAAATTGTTCCCGGGGTGGAACAATTGAAGAAAATGCATTAATTAAATCTCTCCAAAAAAGAAAAATAAGTTATGCGGGAATAGATGTATTTGAAAATGAACCTGCATTTAATAAAAAATTTACAAATATTGAAAATGTAATATTAACGCCGCATCTTGCAGGCAAAACAGGCGAAAGTAAAAAGAGAATGTCAATAACAGCTGCTGAAAAGATAATTAATTATTATAAAAAATCACAACATAGGCACAAATTAATTAATTGAATAAGTTTAAAAATATCTGTAAATTTGTTAAATTAAGCAATTTTTGGGAGGTTTAATGAAGTTCACTGTTAAGAGCAATGAGCTCATCAGCGCAATAAGTAAAGTTATTACAGTTACACCAACCCGCTCCACACTACCCATTTTAAGCAATCTGTATTTTAATTTAGAAGGTAAAGAGCTCACAGTAATGGGTTCTGATCTAGAAGTGTATATTGAAATAAAGATTAATGTAGATGGTAAAAGTGACGGACAGGTTGCACTTCCTGCTAAAAAGCTGGAAACTCTTCTTCAGAATCTTTCAGGTAAAGAATTAAATTTTGATCTGCAAAGCGGATTTAAAACTATTATAAAAACCAAGGGCGGTAAGTGGACTTTAACAGGGGAAGACCCAAACGATTTTCCGATGCCTGCCGAAATTGAAGACTCGAAGGAAATTGATATTTCCGGTGCATTAATAACCCGCTACCTTCCTAAAGTTATCCATGCCGCTAGCTCAGATGAACTTCGCAGGAGTATGAACGGAGTTTTTTTTGAAATTAAAAGCGGTGAATTTAAAGTTGTTTCTACAGATGGCCACAGGTTAGTAAAGATAATTAATAATAACTTTGACTATTCAGGTGAAAAAACAAGCATGCTGGTACCTATTAAAACCTGCCAGATTATGACAAGACTTTTTAAAGGTAAAACGAGCGGAGAAGAATCTGATGAAGGAGAAGAATTAACAGATAAAGATAAAGTTTCTGTATTTTTCAGTAATGAATTTCTGAAATGTACTTTTAGCAACATTACAATCCACTCTAGACTTATAGACGACACATTCCCTAATTACGAATCAGTAATACCCTCTGATAATGAAAAGCTGCTGAAAGTTGAAAAAAGTGAGCTTTCAGGAGCAGTAAAAAGAAGCATTATCTTATCAGATCAGGTAACTAATAAAACTTCCTTAAACATTACAGAGAATGAAGTTAAAGTTCGTGCCGCAAATAATGAATACGGAACTGATGCTGATGAAACCATTGATGGAAGTTTTAGTGAAAAAGATGAGTTTGAAATTGCATTTAACGGTAAATATCTCCTTGAAGCAATACAGCATTTTGATTGCGATGATCTGCTTTTTGATTTTAGCACTCCATTAAAAGCATCTATTATAAGACCATCTGAACAAAAAGAGAACGAAGACCTGATGATGCTTGTAATGCCTGTACGTAATATTTAATAGCTTCTTAAGTAACATTTGAGCAATTATGATAATTGATCAGCTTCATCTTGTTAATTTTAAAAATTACCGAGAGAGCTCTTTCTCATTCAGTCCGGACTTAAATTTTATTTATGGCGAAAACGGGAACGGAAAAACCAATATTCTGGAAGCAATTTCAATTCTTTGTTATACTAAAAGTTTCCTGATGAACTCAGAATCTGATTGCCTTAAGTATGGTGAAGAAGCATTTGAAATACAAGGAATATTTAAAAATCGTGTTGAAAGCAAAAACAAAGTTTCTCTTGTATATAAAAAAGAAAATAATGAAAGGCAGTTGCTTTCAGATGGAGAAAAAGTTTCTAAAACAAATGAGTATATTGGAAGATTTCCTCTCGTCGTTCTTTCTCCCTATGACTTAAAATTAACAATGGGACTACAGCAGGAAAGAAGAAGAAACTTTGATCTTTTAATTTCGCAAGTAAGCAAAGTTTATCTTAATGATCTTAGAAAATATCAAAAGATAATAAAACAAAAAAATTCACTGCTTAAGGAAAATACAATTTCAAAGAGATATTCATATAACGAACTTAAAGAACTTATTGGTATTTGGAACTATGAACTTTTAGATTTGGCTGTTAAGATTATGCTTAGAAGACTTGATTTTACTGAAGAATTCAGGAGTTATATGAATTCAAGTTTCAGCAGAATTTCAGGATTAAGATATATTCCTGTTATAATTTACCAAAGTGATTTATTGGATTTGAATGGTATCAATGGTTTTGATGATCTGAAAAATCTGCTTCAAAAAATTCTTGATGAAAAACTTGACACAGAAATTAAAAGAGGTGCATCACTTGTTGGTCCGCATCGTGATAGCTATGTGTTTTGTATGGATAAAAACGGAGAGAATTTTGAAATGAGATCTTTTGCATCTCAAGGTGAACATAAAAGTTTTGTTGTGTCATTAAAACTTTCAGAATTTGACTATATAAATGAAAACTTAAAACATACTAATACAGGCAAGCCAATTCTTCTGCTTGATGATGTATTTTCTGAACTTGATAAAAACAGAATAAAAAGGATTTCTGAATTTATAAATGAATTTAATCAGGTGTTTATAACCTCTACTGATAAAGAGCATCTTAAAATTTTAAAAAATGATTTGAGGGATACAAAATCTTTTCATATTATGAATGGAAGTTCAGAAATGATAGCTTAAGAAAACAATATGCAAATGATAGTTGACTATAAAGAACACAGAAATAAGCAGGCAAAACTAGGCAATGAAATTCAAGGTCTTCTTCTTGAATTAAAACAGCAGAAAAAAAAGAGATTTGACTACTGGTACTTAGCAGTTGGCGAAACAATTGGCAAAATTGCTGTACCTGCTTTTAAAAAGCACGGTGTGCTTTATGTGAATGTTGTAAACCCTGTTTCAAGATTTGAACTAACAAGGATGAAATCTGAAATAATTGAAAAGGTAAATGAAAATCTAACTGAAACTAAAAAAATTAAGGATATTATATTTAAATAATGGCAGATAAAAAGAATAAACCTGTAAAGAAAGCGGATTCAAAAGCTGGATATGGTGCAGAAAGCATCCAGGTATTAAAAGGTCTTGAGCACGTTAGGAAAAGACCTGCAATGTATATTGGTGATGTATCAAGCAGAGGATTACACCATCTTGCTTATGAAGTAGTTGATAATAGTATTGATGAGGCATTAGCTGGTTTTTGCGATAAAATATCACTCACAATTAACAAAGATGGCTCAATTACAGTTGAAGATAATGGACGCGGCATTCCTACCGGAATGCATCCTACGGAAAAAAGATCTGCTCTTGAGGTTGTAATGACTGTGCTTAATGCAGGAGGAAAATTTGATAGAAATACATACAAAGTATCAGGCGGTTTGCACGGTGTAGGTGTTTCTGTTGTTAATGCTTTAAGTAAATGGCTTAAAGTTGAAGTAAAACGTGAAGGTAAAGTCTTCTTTCAGGAATACAAAGCGGGGGTACCAGTAGCTGCAGTTAAAGAAATTGGTAAAGTTGACAATAAGATTACAGGCACCAAAACTACCTTTATGCCCGATGATACAGTTTTCAATACCACAAACATAAAATATGAGGTGCTTGAAGAACGATTGAGGGAACTTGCTTACCTTAATAAAGAAGTTACTATAATCATAAAAGATGAGCGAACAAAAAAGGAAAATCATTTCCATTTTGAAGGTGGTATTAAAGAATTTGTAAAGTATATCGATTCATCCCGCAAATCTTTTATGAAAGAACCAATTTTCATAAAAGGAGAACGTGATAATACACAGGTTGAAGTTGCATTCCAGTATAATGAATCGTATAATGATAACATCTTTACGTATGTTAATGATATTAATACTCATGAAGGCGGAACGCATTTAGTTGGATTTAAAACTTCGCTAACAAGAACACTTAATAATTATGGTTCTAAAGCTAACATAATTAAAAATGATAAGATTCAACTAACAGGTGATGACTTTAGAGAAGGTTTGACCTGTGTAATTAGTACAAAAGTCCCTGAACCTCAGTTTGAAGGACAAACTAAAACTAAACTGGGAAATAGCGAAGTTAAAAGTATTGTTGAAACTATAGTTGGTGACCAGCTTCAGCAATATCTTGAAGAAAATCCTTCTGTAGCAAAAAAGATAATTGAAAAATGTCTAAGAGCCGCTGAAGCCAGGGAAGCAGCCAGAAAAGCAAGAGAACTGATAAGACGTAAAAATGCACTGGAGTTCTCGGGTCTTCCCGGAAAACTGGCAGATTGTTCAATAAGTGACCCTGACCATTGTGAAATATATTTAGTTGAGGGTGATTCAGCAGGGGGCTCTGCAAAACAGGGCAGAGATAGACGTTTTCAGGCAATTTTGCCATTAAAAGGAAAAATTTTGAATGTTGAAAAAGCAAGGATGAATAAAATTCTTGAAAATGATGAAATAAAATCAATTATCACTGCACTTGGTGCAGGTTTAGGAAATACAGAAGAATTTGATGAAAACAAACTTCGTTATGGTAAAGTTATTCTTATGTGCGATGCTGATGTAGATGGTTCACATATCAGAACTTTACTGCTTACTTTTTTTTACCGTCACATGAAAGAAATAATTGAAACAGGCAGACTTTATATTGCACAGCCACCGTTATATAAGATTAAAGTAAACAGAGAAGAACATTATGCTTACGATGAAAATGAAAAAGATCAGATTTTAAAAAGATTTAAAATAAATACAAAATCAGCAATTAATGAACCATCTGAATCAGAAGTAACAGAAAACGGGGAAGTTGTAGTAAAAGGAAAAGGAGTTACAATAAGCCGTTTTAAAGGACTTGGAGAAATGAATCCTGAACAGCTGTGGTCAACTACAATGAACCCCGAAACTAGAACAATACTGCAGGTTTCTATAGATAGTGCCGTTGCTGCAGATAAAGTGTTTGAAACGCTTATGGGTGAAGAGGTTGAACCACGAAGAAACTTTATAGAAAAAAATGCTAAGTATGTAAAGAATCTGGATATTTAAATATATTTTATAATTCTGAATAGCGATAAATTATTTGAAAAATAGATTAATAACAATTATGGCAGCATTAATTTTAATTAATGCTGCTTTGTTTTCACAGGGGCTGCCAAAATTTAAAAAACATCTTATGTTTTACACCGGAATGGGGATAAATTACGGTATAACTCCAAAATTTAAAGACTACCTTGTTGCAAGTATTCCCTATACAACTGCTGATAGTATAAAATCATTTAATGCAGGTGTTGAATTTATGGGCGGATTTGAATATGATCTTAGTAAAAATATTTCTGCCGGAATTGATTATTCATATTATATCAGGGGAGTCTCTTATACATTCTCACCCGCTGTTTTTGATTATACAATTACATCACACCAGCCGTATTTAGTGCTTAATTATAATTTAAGGCATCAAAAATATGGTATCAAATTCGGAGTTTCAGCCGGTTACCACCTTCAGCAGCTTGATAATAAAATTAATAATTCCACCACACTTAAATATACTGCATCCGGACCTTCAATCAGGCTGCAATTTACTTTTTTGCCTAAACTCTCTGAGAATTTCTATGTTTATTTGAGTGGTTTTACTTTTGCTAATTTTTACAGTAAGCTTAAAGATGAACAGGGTAAAATACTTACTGCTCCGTTTTTAAATGCAGAAGCTGATTTGAGCGGATATGGGGTTGGGGTAAGACTTGGAATTTTATTTAATATTAATTAATGCAGGAAATATTTAAAGCAGTTTTGCTTGGTGTGGTTCAGGGCTTAACGGAATTTTTACCTGTCAGCAGTACAGCTCATTTAAGGATAATACCTTCATTTTTTGGATGGAAAGATATTGGTGCATCATATACTGCGGTAATTCAGGTTGGTACAATGATTGCAATTATATTGTATTTCAGAAATGAACTTTTGAATATGATTAAAGCAATGCTTTTAAGTTTAAAAACAAAAAATTTTAAAAGTAAAGATACAAAACTGTTGATAATGATTGTAATTGGTACAATACCAATAGTTTTTTTTGGGTTTATTCTAAAAGATTTAATTCGTCATCAGTTCCGAAATATGTACATAGTTGCAGCTAGTCTTATTTTCTTTTCTATAGTTCTTTATGTGGCGGATAGATATACAAAAAAAACAAAAGATTTAAACAATATAACAAACAAAGAAGGTTTAATAATTGGATTGTTTCAGGCGCTTGCATTAATTCCGGGTGCATCCAGATCCGGCTCAACAATTTCAGGAGCATTTTTTATGGGTATGACAAGAGTAGATGCTGCAAAATTTTCATTCCTTTTGAGTATCCCTGCAGTGTTCTTAAGTGGGGTTTATGAACTATTTAGCCAACGGGCAACTTTACTAAATGGCGAAAGTGCAATTTTAAGCCTTATTATTGCCACTGTAATTTCGGGTTTTGTGGGTTACTGGTCTATTTGGTTTTTACTTTCATACATCAAAAAACATTCAATGACCTTGTTTGTCGTTTATCGTATTCTTTTTGGAATATTGATAATTGTTTTACTTTCAACGGGATATATAAAAAATTAATAAATATCAAATTTACAAGAAAGGGATTCATTAAAATGAAATTAACGTCTTTTAAAATATTGCTGTTAAGCGCATTTATTTTAAGCTTTTTCGCATTTGTGTGCAGTGAAAATAAAACAGATACTAATCAAAACCAAATGCAAACACAACAGCAAAATACTCAAACCCAAAATACACAAACACAGAATATTCAGAAAAAAACAGACAGTATGACAACAAAAATAGACTCAACAGATACAAAGGATAAAAAGGATTCAAAAGAATCAAATATTGTAGTAATGAAAACATCAATGGGAGATATTGAAATTGAATTATTTGAAAAAGATGCTCCTCTTCATGTTGCTAATTTCAAAAAATTAGTAAAATCAGGATTTTATGAAGGAACAACATTTCACAGAGTTATTCCCGGATTTATGATTCAGGGCGGAGACCCAAACTCTAAAGATAATGATAAATCAAATGACGGTCAGGGCGGTCCGGGGTACACAATACCTGCAGAAATAAAAGCAAAACACGAAATTGGTTCAATTGCCGGGGCAAGGTTAAGTGATGCAGTAAATCCTAAAAAAGAATCAAGCGGCAGTCAGTTTTATATTGTAACAGGTGACGCTTCACATCTTGACGGACAGTACACTGTATTTGGAAAGGTTATCAAAGGAATGGACGTAGCTTTAAAAATAGAGAAGGTTAAAAGAGATGCTATGGATAATCCAATTGAAAAAGTAACCATAGAAAAAGTTACATTTAAATAAATTCAAATATATTTTTAAATGCTGACATTTCTTGATTTTGAAAGAGAAGTTTCGGGAGGAAAGATCAGGAATGTTTATTATATTTCTGCAGCAGATAATTATTTTATTCAAAAGGCAGGAAAAATTTTAAGGGAGAAGCTCTTTAAATCAAACGTTGCCAATGAGAACTTCTTCCTTAAATATGCAGATGAAACTCCCATGCAGGAATTATTTGATCTTACTCAAAGCGGTGCTTCCCTGTTTGCCTCAAATAAACTTATTATTGTAAAAAGATGTGAAAAATATTCACGTAAACTTACTGAATTTTTAAAGCAAAGCAAAATACCTCAGGATGATACTTACATTTTGTATGTTTTTGATACATCTTTTGTAAACGAAAAAAAACTTTACAAAAATAACGAACTTGAACTTTTTGATTTTTCTGAGCTGCCGCAAAAGCAATTATACGATTGGGTTAAAAATGAGTTCAAGATTAGAGAAATTGAAATTAATAATGATGCTTTAGAGCTATTTATCTCATATTTACCTTTATCTTTTGACATTATGATCACAGAAATTGAAAAAATCAGCAATTATGATTTTGGTAATTCGCATAGACTTTTAACAAGTGATTTAATTCTGCATTTTGTTGGTTATGATAAAGGTTACTCACCAAATGAGCTTGTAATTGCTATTTTTTCACGTGATAAAGCTAAAGCATTTAATATCCTTAACAATTTACTTAATTCCAAAGGTTTAAATGAATTATATTTACTTGCATTTATCAGCAACTTTTATTTTGATATGTTGATATTCAAGACACAGGGTACATCTAAACTGGATTCGGGAACTCTTTATAACAAATATAAATTATGGGGTGACAGCCTCAAAATAATTAAAAATTATCATAATTCATTTAATATCAGCTCTTTAGAAAGTTCTATAAATAACATTCTTGATACAGATAAAAATATGAAATTAAGCATGAATAACCCAAAGATACTAATGACATCCCTTGTAGAAATACTTTTAAATGCATAATTTTTAACAAACCGGAACAAAAAACAAGGAAATCAGTTAAAATTAATAGGGTACAGATGACACCTTCGAAAGAAGGGAAAAATACAAATAAGCAGGTTAATGTAACCGGAATGTCAGATGAAGAGTTAATCTTCACTTTTCAGGAAGGTGATGTAAGCGCTTATAATGAAATAGTAGCCAGATACAAAGACAGGCTAACAAATTATATTTACAGGTATGTTGGAAACTATGATGAGTGCGATGACATTGTTCAGGATACATTTGTAAAGGTTTACACATCCAAACATCTGTACAAGGAAATTGCAAAGTTTTCAACATGGATTTATACAATTGCAATCAATCTGGCTAAAACTAAAATTGTAAAGCAAAAGAAATATAAAACATTTTCAATAAGTGATGTTTATGAAGATGAGAATAAAGATTTTGATCTGCCTGATGACAGTTTTACTCCCGATGTTGAAGCAAACTCTAAGTATTTAAGTATGCACATACAAAAAGCTCTTGATCAGATTAACGAAAATTACAGGGAACTGGTAATATTAAGAGATATTGAAGATTTTTCTTACGAAGAAATTGTTGATATGACCGGATTACCAATGGGAACTGTAAAATCAAGGATTAACAGAGGCAGAGAAAAGCTGCAGGAGTTGTTAAAAGATATTTATAAAGAAGAATAATATATAATAAAAATTATACAGATTTAAACAAGTACAAGACCATCTCCTTTTAAAGGAGGAAAAAATGATACAAGACGATAATAAATATAATGAATTACGTGAAAAGCTTAGATCACTTCCCAGAGTGAAAGCAAAGCCCGATTTTGAATCTAGGTTAATGAAGCGTATTAAAGAAAGTGAATCATTACCTGTTTACACTGATGAAAACAAAATTCAGCACGTTCATGTTAAAAAAAGCTGGATACAATCATTTTTTAGACCTATGTTTGCACCTGCAATGGGATTAGCTGCAGTGTTATTAATAGCTATAGTGGCTTATTTTGCTTATTATTCAAAATTGCAAACCAAAGATACTCAGCCTACACAATATGTTTCTTCAACTAATAAGGGTAATCTTATTATTTATATAAAAAAAGATGGTGAGGATATTTCAAGTAATTACCCCAAGGAATACAGTGCATTAAACCCAGATGAAAGAAACCCCGGTGAAAACGAAATACATGCACCGGTGGAGACACCAAGCGATTATTTATCTAAACCGGATCCTTCCAGAATATTTGCCCCTGAGATTAGAGATGATAAAGCGA
Organism: Ignavibacteria bacterium; assembly: GCA_020852705.1. Lineage (GTDB taxonomy): Bacteria > Bacteroidota > Ignavibacteria > Tepidaquicellales > OLB5 > OLB5. The sequence continues at coordinate 85,506 of JADZAP010000006.1, forward strand.
GCGATGATAAAAAAATTGAAATGCAGAAATATTATGATAAAGATAAAGAAAAAGGAGTTGATGTGCTGCCTGAAAGGAAGACAGATGACGGAATAATGATGAAAAAGGAATCAAAAGGTATGCTTAAGTCAGAAACTAAAAGTGATGAAAAAAAGAAATCGGATGAAAAGAAAAATACAATTATTAATAGCAATGATGCTGTAAATAAGGAACAGAATATAATTTCTCCAAAATCTGAGGATGATTCAGGTAATAAACCCGATAAAGGAAGATACGGAATCAATAAGGCAGATAAAAAGGATTCAACAGAAAATAAATCAAAAAGTGAAGCTGAAGAAAAGGAAGAAATACAGCAAAAATAAATTCTGCATATAAAATTTATTTTTTAAAAAAAGCTGCCTATTTTTAGGCAGCTTTTTTAGTTTTTAAATCATGTATAAATTACTTCTTATCAGGCATACGTTTTTCAAGAATATTATCTATTAACCCGTAATTTTTAGCTTCTTCGGCAGTCATAAAGTTATCACGATCACAATCTTTTTTAATAGTCTCATAATCTTTTCCTGTTGCTTTGGAAAGTATATTATAAAGAGCATCACGGGTTTTTATCATTTCTTTAGTGTAAATTTCAATATCTGTTGCCTGACCTTGTGTGCCGCCTAAGGGCTGATGTATCATAATTTTAGAATGAGGGAGTGATGTTCTTTTGCCGGTTTCACCGCCTGCAAGCAATACAGCACCCATAGAAGCAGCCATTCCGGTACATATAGTTGCAACATTAGGTTTTATATACTGCATAGTATCATATATTGCCAGACCCGCACTTACGCTGCCGCCCGGTGAATTAATATAGAGCATTACATCCTTATCTGCATCTTCAGATTCAAGAAACAGAAGCTGAGCAATAACCAAACTTGCAGTGTGGTCATCAACCGGAAAACCTAAGAAAATTATTCTTTCGCGAAGCAGTCTTGAATATATATCCATACCGCGCTCACCTCTTGCGGTTTGCTCAACAACCATTGGGACAAGCTGATTTGCAACATTGAGGTTTCTTTCAATTTCGGCTTTATTGCCGGATATTATTTTTTGGTAATCCATTTGTTTCTTTCTAATATTTAACTTTTTAGTTAAGTCTATTTAGATTATTCTGTTTGTTTTTTTCGTGTTTTTTTAGGCTTGGTTTCTTTTGGTTTTTCGGCAGTTTCATCAATATTGTCAAATGATTCATCGGTTTTTTCTACATCTTTAATCTTTGCGTTTTCTATAAGAAACTTCATTAGTTTATCATCAAGAACCCTGTAATTTATGTCTTGATTATTTGCATAAATGGTCCTGATTTTATCTGCAGGTAGATTAAACTTTTTAGCATCAGCTTCAATTACAGGTTCTAAATCTGCATCATTTACTTCAATTTTTTCTGCATCAATAATTTTATCTCTTATTAGATACCATTTTACCTGCAAAATTGCATCAACTCGTTTTGAACGTCTGTATTCAGCTTCATCAAACTCTTTTGGCAGTTTGCGCTTTGGATTTTGGTTCTTAACATCTTCAATATATGAATTTAATATATTCTCAACAAGTAAATCAGGAACAGGCACATCATTTAATTTAATCAATTCATTTACAATATTGTTCCTTACTTCTTGATCACTGAGATTTTTATAAATACTTTCAAGTTCCTGTTTTACCTTTGCTTTAAATTCTTGCAATGATTTAATGCCGTTATCTTTATAAATATGATTAAAAAATTCTTCATTAAGCTCTGGAAAAATCACTTTATCAATTTTTTTACAAGTAACTCTGTATTTTTCAAATTTACCTTCTTCTTGTGCCGGTAAGTTAAGAATCCGTTCTTCACCAACGGTAATTTCAGCAAGCTGTTCTTTTAATTCTTTATTAACTTGCGGGTCATTAAGATAGAATCTGACATCCTTATCTATTTGTCCAATTAAATCAACTCCGGTTTCATCTAACTTTTGAACATCCATTGTAATTGTATATTCATCTCCCTCTGCTTTTTCAGCACTTTGGTAAGTTACATGCTTTGACTGCATGTATTTAATCTCATCATCTGTCATTTTATCATCAATATTTTGAAGAGTACGGTTTACTTCAATTCCCTTATATTCAGAAATTTCAAAATCAGGCTTTATTTCATATTTTATTTTAAATTTAAAAAGTTGTTTTGCATCATAATCTATATCAACCAACTGCGCCTCACCAAGCGGGTGAACGTGATTTTCATCAAGGAATTGTTTATAAACATCATTTGCTACATCCTCAAGAGAACCTTGCTCTATCTTATCACCATATTTACGTTTAATCACAGAAACCGGTGCTTTACCCTTACGGAAACCGCGTTCTTCTGCTATTTTAGCAAATTTTGCAATAGCTTTATCAAAATGAGGTGCAAGATCTGAGTATGAGAGTTCAAATTCCACTTCCTGTTTTACGGCATCAATTTTATTTATCTTAAATTCCATATAATTATTTTAGTTAATCTCAAATATAACTTTATTTAAAATTCCCTTCAATGATATTAATTAGGTGCTAAATGTATAGTTTTTTGAGCTATTTATGAATAAATTTGTAAATATGAGTAAATTACTTACAGTAATTAAAAAGAATAAAAGAACAATTATCGGATTGCTTTCCGGTACAAGTGTTGACGCTATTGATGCAGTTTTATTGCAAATTTCAGGAAATGCTGGTGCAACAAAGATTAACATTATTGATTTTATTGAACTGAATATACCTGCAAATGTTAGACTTGCTGTATTTAAAAATTCAATCAATAAGACTGCTAAAATTGAAGAAATTACTCGCTTAAATGTAATAATTGGTGCTTTGTTTGCTGATGCAGTTCTTAAAATACTTAAACGGAATAAAATAAAAAACTCTGAGGTTGATTTGATTGGCTCTCATGGGCAAACTATTCATCATTTACCATTAAAGAATGATTATTTAGGATATAGAGTAAAATCCACATTACAAATAGGAGACCCATCAATAATTGCTAATTTAACCGGTATTATTACTGTTGGAGATTTTCGCATTGCTGATTGTGCTGTTGATGGAGATGGAGCTCCGCTTGTACCTTATCTTGACCATATCTTATTTACTCATAAATCTAAAAACCGGGTATTACTTAATATTGGGGGAATATCAAATATCACATTACTAAAAAAGAATACAGATAAAAAAGATGTATTTGCGTTTGATACAGGACCTGGAAATATGATAATAGATGGTTTAACATATCATTTATTCAAAAAAAAATTTGATAAAAATGCTCAGATTTCCTTAAAAGGGTCATTGCATTCTAAACTTTTTGATTATTTAATTAACGATACTTTTTACAAAAAAAGACCACCAAAATCTACTGGCAGAGAGCACTATGGAGCTGCATTCCAGAAAAATCTGTTGAAAAAATTTGGAAAAATAAACAAATATGATATAATCAGAACTGTTACCGAGTTTACCGTTTATTCAATTTGGTATAATTATATTAATTTCATTAAACCTGTTTGTGAGATAGATGAATTAATTATTAGCGGAGGAGGAGCGAGAAATCCGTTAATAAGGAAAACATTAAAGGGTTATTTTAAAGAAGTTAATACATCATTAATAAAGCAAAATGGAATAAACTCTAACAACAAAGAAGCTGTACTTTTTGCTGTACTTGCAAATGAATGTATTTCAGGAAAACCAGCAAATATGAATAGTGTAACAGGTTCAACAAAAGATGTAATTTTAGGAAAGATATGTCAATAATATTTTTTTTAAAATTATCTAATTATCTTATAATATAACTTAACTTATAGAATACAAATGTTTAAAGATAAAGTTGCAATAATTACAGGCGGTACAGGGGCATTGGGCAGAGTGATTGTTAATTATTTTGCTGCACAAGGTATGAAAGTTTACGTCCCGGTTCGCTCAATGCCTGAATTTATGAAAGTATTTGAACAAACAGATGAAACTGAATTTAAAGGTCTGCCAAAAAGGTACGGTTTGCCCTGTGATGCTTCAAGTGAAATGGACGTTAAAGAATTCTGTGAGAATGTTGTGATACAGGAAAAAAAGATTGATTATCTTATTAATACTGTAGGAGGGTATCATCCTAAAAAATTTATTGCCGAAACAGATAAAGCATTGATAGAAAACCAGTTAACTTTGAACTTTTATACAGCATTTTATTTTACAAAATATGTACTGAATATTTTTAAATCAAATAATTTTGGAAGGATAATTTCAATTGGGGCGAAACCTGCAATTGAAACTACTGCCGGCAAATTTGCATATTCCATGAGCAAATCGGCAGTTATAAACTTAATGCAAACTCTTGCTGAAGAGCACAAAGAAAATAATATAACATTTAACACCATTATACCAAGTATAATTGATACTCCTGCAAACCGTGAAAGTATGCAAAATCAGGATTTTTCAAAGTGGGTAAATCCACAGGAAATAGCTGAAACGTGTTTGTTTTTATTGGGAAACAGCTCTAAATCATATAGAGGCAATATAATTAAAATGTATGGGAGGGTTTAAAATTAATTACACTTATTACATAATGACAAAATAAATTAATACTTATAATTTATCTTCAAAATTCTTAAATATTTATCCTGTGTGCATACATATATATATTTGCCATCAACTACAGCCATTTTATTAATCTTTTCTTTGAATTTAAAATTCCCCGCAAAATAATAAGAAGCAGGTGCATCATTATAAAAGCTTTCAACTGATTTATCATCAGCAACCCAAATATAAAAATTAGATGCTACTACCTGATGTGCATTATTTCTGCCAAAAAGATTTATTTGATGCTGCGGTGTGGGTAATTTAGATATATCCAATACCTGCACCCCGCTTGAACCCTGCGGTATATATGCTGTGTTTCCATCGATACATGGTTCATAAAAATTACCACCGGAAGTATATGTACCAACTATTGGAAGCTTAGATTTATCAGTAACATCAATTATTGATAAATGTCCGTTCATTCCGGATATATAAGCCTTGTTGTTTGATATGTAAATACCTGTGGGGTTAAAAGGAATAATTTGTGTATTCTTGTACACCGGAAAGTCAGCAATATTAACATCATAAACCTGCATTCCGGATGATTCATTTAATGCATAAAGGTATCCGTTATTTATTACAATTTTAATTACGTTTCCATTATGATCAATTTCTCTGATTTTAGCAATTGGAGATTTAGAGAAATCATAAACATCTATTGAACTTGTTTTTAAAGCATAACAATAATGTCCAATAAATGCTATACTTTTTGCAGAATTAATTTCTCTTATTTCAGATGAAATTAAATTATAAGGGTCATTAATTGAAACAGAATAAACAAATTCGGATGAAATTATGTATGCATTATCATATAAAATAATATCAGTTGGAGTATTTGATAATTTTAACTCGTTTATTTGATCAAGGAAAACCTGTCCGCAATAAATAAATGTACAGTTAAGTAAAGTAAATACGGTTGATAAAATTAAAAATTTATTTTTCATGCTGAATTAACAGGAATTTTAGTCAATTTCGCAATAATAAAGATTTAAATAAATAACTTTCATTATATAAGATGTAACAATTTGTAAACAATATAAGCTGAAGAGCAAAAACCCCTTATTTTAGAGGGGTTTTTAATTAATTTTAGTTTACAATTGTCTTGATCCTTTTAATTGCTTCATTGATGTTTTCAACTGAATTTGCATAAGAGAATCTTAAATAACCCTCACCATAATTACCAAATGAAGTACCCGATAAGCAGGCTACACCTGCATCATATAATAATTTGTCTGCAAGTTCTTTTGAGTTCATACCAGTACCGGTAATACTTGGGAAAGCATAAAAAGCTCCGTCAGGGGTTGAACAGTTAAAACCTTTTATTGAATTCAAACCTTCTACAATAATTTTCCTTCGCCTGTCAAATTCAGCAACAATTTTTTCAACTTCATCTTGCGGACCGTTTAAAGCTTCTATGCATCCTTTTTGAACAAATGAATTTGTGCAGGAGTTACTGTTTACCATCAGTTTTGTAATTATTTGCGCAAGCTCAGTGTTCATTATCCCGTATCCGGCTCTCCAGCCAGTCATTGCGTAAGTCTTTGAAAATCCGTCTAAAATAATAGTTCTATCTTTAAATCCATTTACCTTTGAAATTGAGTAACATTCAGCTCCATCATATAATATCCTTGAGTATATTTCATCGGAAAGTATCATACAGTCTTTTTTGTTCTTCAAAATCTCTGCAATTGCTTCAATATCCTGTTTTGATATAGTTTTTCCGGTTGGATTACCGGGTGAATTTAAGATTACCAGCCTTGTTTTATCATTAACGTTCTTTTCAAATTCTTTCAGGTCAATATTAAAATTATTTTCCTGCTTTAATGGGATAGGAACGGCTTTTGCACCAGCGAAGTTGATCATAGATTCATAAATTGGGAATCCGGGATTTGGATACATGGCTTCATCACCTTCCTGGAGTAAAGCAAGAATAGTGAAGAATATAATTGGTTTTGCACCAGGTGTTAGAACTACATTATCAGGCATAAATTCAACTCCTCGAGTTCTTGTTACATAATCGGCAATTGTTTTTCTGGTTTCTGGGGTACCGGGTGCAGGTGTATAATGAGTATCGCCTGCATTTATTGAATTGATTGCGGCATCACAAATATTTTTAGGTGTGGGGAAGTCGGGTTCACCAATTTGCAGGTGAATAATGCTCTTTCCTTGTGCCTCCAATGCTTTCGCTTTAGCAAGGACTTCAAATGCTGTTTCAGTTCCCAGTCTGGATATTCCGTCAGCTAATTTCATTATTGTTTAATATTTAGTTTAAAAATTTCGTTTAAAATAATTGTAAATTTTTATGCTTCCCCTAAGTATGCTTTTCTTACTTCAGGATTGGATTCAAGTTCTTTAGCAGGACCTTCTAATATAATTTCACCGGTTTCCAGAACGTATCCATAGGAAGCTACAGATAAAGCAAGATTTGCATTCTGTTCAACAAGCAAAATTGTCATTCCAAGTGTTTTATTTATTTCTGCAATCTTTTCAAATATGGTTTTTGTAAGCAGAGGCGCTATACCAAGTGAAGGTTCATCTAATAACAGCATTTTAGGTTTTGCCATTAATGCCCTTGAAATCGCAAGCATTTGCTGTTCACCTCCCGAAAGTGTTCCTCCGGGCTGTTTTATTCTTTCCTTAAGTCTCGGAAAAATTGAGTAAATAAATTCATAGTCCTTAGAAAAATTTTGTTTATCTTTACGGAGATATGCACCCATTTCAAGGTTTTCTTTAACAGTTAGATTGGCAAATATCAACCTTCCTTCAGGAACCTGGCATAAACCCATTTCTACAATTTTATGTGCGGGATAATTTGTAATATCTTTGCTGTCATATAAAACCTTACTTCCCTCCGAAGATTTTATTATGTTTGAAATTGCACGTAATGTAGTTGTTTTACCTGCACCATTTGCACCAATTAATGTAACAATTGAACCTTGAGGAACAAGCAATGTTATTCCTTTAATTGCATTAATTGCTCCGTAATTTACTCTTAAGTTTTCTACAATAAGCATTTTATTTCTTAGCAGGCTCTCCTAAATAAGCTTCTATTACTTTTGGGTTTTTTTGTATCTCATCAGGTTTGCCTTCAGCAATTTTTTTGCCGTAATCTATTACGTAAATCCGTTCACAAATACCCATAACAACATTCATATCATGCTCTACAAGAAGTATTGAAATATTGAACTCTTTTTTTACTTTTTGAATTAAGGACATCAATTCTTTTTTTTCAGATGGATTCATTCCAGCTGCAGGTTCATCAAGCAGCAGCAATTTTGGTTTGGTTGCAAGTGCCCTTACTATTTCCAGTTTGCGCTGATCGCCATAGGGAAGGTTAATTGCATAATCATCTGCATCCACATGCAGGTCAAACATTTCCAGAAGGTTTAATATTTCATTTTCAATTGATTTTTCCTCATCATGGTAAGTTTTCATCTGTAAAATTGATCTGAATAATTTTGATTTACAGCTGTTATTATACGACACCCTTACATTATCTTTAACTGTTAAACTGCGGCAAAGTCTAATATTCTGAAAAGTTCTGGCAATGCCCTTATGAGTTACCTCATAAGGTTTATATTTAACTATACTTTCACCATTAAATAATATATCACCTTCTGTCGGGTCATATACTCCGGTAATAATATTAAATACAGTAGTTTTGCCGGCTCCGTTTGGACCAATTAAACCAACTAATTCATGCTCTCTAACAACTGCTTCCAATGAATCAACAGCTGTTAATCCCCCGAACCGGATTGTGCAATTATTTAAGTTAAGTATATCCACCAATATAATTTATTCTTTTAATGCGGTTTCCTGCGGCTGTTCAGTTGTTACTTTCTTTTTCTTTCTTTCAAGTTTTATCCCAAATAAACCTTGCGGTCTTAAGAGCATCATAACAATCAGAAGCAATGCGTAAATTATCATTCTGTACTGCTGTACGTCTCGTAAAAGTTCAGGCAATATAGTTAAAACTACAGCTGCAATAACTACACCTAAGGTGCTGCCCATTCCCCCTAGAATAACCATAGCAACAATTTCCACAGATTTCAGAAAATTAAAATCTTCAGGATTTATATATCTAAGGAAGTGAGAGTATAAGCCACCCGCAACTCCAGCAAAAAATGCTCCCAGAATAAACGCAGTAACTTTAAATTTTGTCGTATTAATACCCATTGCTTCAGCAGCAATTTCATCATCTTTTACAGCAATAAATCCGCGTCCGTACGTTGAGCGCATTAGATTGGTTATCGCAAAAATTATAATTGCTACCACTAAAAATGTCCAGAAAAAATCTGTGTATTTGGGGATATCATAAAATTTATATCCAATTTTGCTTAGTTCCGGTACCATTTCAAGACTTTTTACACCATTATCATATATATATACTCCTCGGAAACCCTGCGAAGCACCTATGGAGTCTAAATTTTGAATTATAACCCTTATAATTTCACTGAAACCTAGGGTTGTAATTGCAAGATAGTCTCCTTTTAACCTTAAAGAGGGGACTCCAACAATAATTCCGGCAATAGCGGCACCTAAACCACCCATTAAAAGTATCAGAATAAACCAAAAAGACTTTCCTAAGATGCCAATTCCAAAAACACTTATAAGCTCAGGGGCTAAATAAGTGCTTATTGCAGCAGATGTATATGCACCAATAGCCATAAATCCGGCATGTCCAAGAGAAAACTGTCCTGTATATCCATTTATGAGATTTAAACTTGATGCAAGTATTATGTTGATACCGCAATAGATTATGATTTGGTAATAGTAAGAATTTATAGAGTCTGAAATTAAGTTAATTCCAAATATTACAGCTATCGAAACAAGTAACAGTATCTTGGTATTGTTCACTTAATCCTGAAAAATGAATGAAATTAACATTAAATATATACAAAATTAAGGAATTTTAGATGATTTTCAAGGTGTTAATTAAAACGAAGATTTTTGTGAAACTATATTTTTAATCAAAATGTTGTTCTAATTAACTAAATGTGTTTAAATTAGTTATTGTATTACTTGTAATTTTGTATTAACTTGATATCGTGATTGTAATTATTATAAAAAAATATCTGATATTTCCGCTGACATTTATGCTGATATTGTCAAATTTCAGTTTTGCATCTCAATTAATGATATGTGAAATGTACGGTGATAATTGTAAATGTGAAAGTCCCCAAAACGATCACAATGATAATCGTGGTATTGCTTTTACACAGGAAAAAAATAATTGCTGCAGCGAAAAAATTACAGAATTATCAAATACTAATACTCTTATTATTAACAATATTAGTCATGAAAACGAATTCCTGTTTTCTGATTATCAATCTATTTATTCAGAGTTTAATTCCAATCTGCAAAATACTCAAAATTCAAAAATAAAAGATTATCATTTCCTGCCTGTCATTGATATTCCGCTTTTGAACACTTCCTTGTTAATTTAAACTTTTCTCATTCAGTTCTGTTTCAAATTACAATATAATTTCAATTGAAATTATATTTAATAATTTATTAATTATAGCAGCACGAGATTATGTTTAATAATTTAAAATTTATTTTAATTTTAAGTCTGTTTATTTACAGCCCTTTGTATGGACAGAGCGGTTTTGATAACTACTTGAAGAAGGATTCTCTATATAGATATAATTCAATACTAGGGGATCTAGATTCTTTATTTATTCATAATAATTCAATTAATGATCCTGATACAGCATTTTATAATTCATTCGGTAAATCAGAAGTATTTACATTAAGCCAGTTGTTATTTGCTGCTGTTAACAATAATCCCGATCTTATAACTATACAAACAAAGCTGGATGCTTTAAATCCATCAGCACACAGTAAAACTTATTTGCCTGATCCAATGCTTGAATTTGAGCTTGATGATATAATGTCAGATTTTAAAAAAGTTGGAATGATAAATATTTATATCTCGCAAATGCTTCCTTTTCCCGGGAAATTAGCTTTGGAGAAGCAGTCTGTTTTGAATTCAAAATCTATGATGGAAGAAGAAAAACTGGCTATGGCATCTGAAATTATGAAATCGATAAAAATTAACTATTATGAATTGTACCTGTTAAATAATAAACTTTCATTAAATTTTGAAAATTCATTGTTAATTAAAACTTTTATTACTGCTTCTGAAGCGCAATATATGGTTGGTAAAGGCATGCAGCAGGAAATATTCAAGTCTCAAATTGAATTATCAAGACTTGAAAATGAGAAATATATACTTTTACAGCAAAGAAAAAATATTTTTTCTGAACTGTCAAAACTGACTAAAATAATTATTGATGATAATACCAGAATTTCATTTAACGATATTGATACAAATTATTTACTAGATAATTATAGCTTTAATTACGATATAACTGACAAACAAAAAATTACTAATTATGCACTGAATCACAGACCGGATCTTAAGGTTATAGAATACAAAATCAATATGAACAAAACTGATGTAGAAATTTCTAAATTGGAAAGATATCCGGATTTTAATGTTAAAGTTGGATACAAAATACTTCCTTTTGAAGAAAATAATGCATTCTCTGTTATGTTAGGCATCACACTGCCTTTTGCACCATGGTCTTCCGGTAAATATGAATACAATATCTTAAAAAATGAAATTACTGTAAAAAGTTCAATTGATGAATTAGATTCTAAAAAAAATGAAATTAAAAATGAAGTAAATACCATAATTAATAACATGGCTTCTCTTAAAGAAACTATGAAATTTTATTATAATGTACAGATTCCGCAAACGGAAAATACAATGAAATCATCACAATATTCTTATGAAACAGGAATAGGAAGTTTTTTAGATCTTCTGGATTCATACAGAATGTTTCAGGAGTCAAAAAATATGTTTTATGAATCTTTAGTAATGTACCTAAAAATGACTGCTGAACTGGAAAAAGCAGCTGGTTTAAGTATAAAAAATTAATTTATCATTAAAATGAATAAATCAATTAAGATATTATTAGTTATATTTTCAATTTTGATAATAGCAGCAGGATTATTTTGGGCATATTTAACTTTTATTCAAACAAATAATTCAACCAATGAAAATAAAGAAGTTTATACTTGCCCGATGCATCCTCAGATTATTCAGGATAGACCCGGGCAATGCCCGATTTGCGGAATGGATCTTGTTAAAAAAAGTGAGATTGATAAAGATGAACACAGCAGTCACGATCTTTCAGGGGCAGATATTAATACAGTAAAACTTTCACCATCGCAAATAGTTTTAGCAAATGTTCAAACCGAGAAAGTTAAAGTAATGCAGTTTCAGGGCGAAAAAACATTTAATGGATATGTAAAATTAAATGAATCAAAAATAGCACATATTTCCACAGCAGTTTCCGGTAAAATTGTAAATATGTACATTTCATTTGAAGGTGAATTAGTCAGGAAAGGCCAAAAAATACTTGAAATTTATTCACCTGAACTTGTTTCAACTCAAAAAGAATATTTGCTGGCACTTGATAATTACAATCGTGTAAAAACCAGCGGAAACAGATTGGCTATTGATCAAGCGCAGAGTTTAGTTAATGCATCACGTGAAAGGCTTATTTTATGGGAAATGACACATAGTCAAATTGAAGAACTTGAAAGGACTAAAAAAGTTAAGAATACTATCACTCAGTATTCAAAATATTCCGGAATAATTACAAAAAAATATTTTCAAGTCGGGCATTGGGCTATGCCGGGTGAAGATATTTTTGAAGTTGCAGATCTTTCCACAGTTTGGGTTATTGCAAATATATATGAATCTGATATCCAGTATATTAAAAACGGACAAACAGCAGAGATATTTTCTACTGCATATCCAAATGAAGTTTTAAGATCTAAAATTAATTTTATTAATCCGGTATTTAATTCAGAATCTAGAACTCTTGAAGTAAGAATTGATGTATCAAACAGGGATTTTAAGCTTAAGCCCGATATGTATCTTAAAATCAGGATAAATACATATGTTACTCAATCTTTGGGAGTTCCGCGAAATGCCGTAATCAGGACTGGGGAACATAATTATGTTTATATAGAAAAAGAAAAAGGAATATTTGAACCCAAAGAAGTGGAAATTGGATATGAACAAGATGGATTTTATGCAGTTACATCAGGATTAATTGAAGGCGACTTAGTTGTTACATCAGGGGGCTTTTTAATTGATAGCGAAACACAGATCCAAAAAGGTTTTACTTCAGAACATGAAAATCATTTGAATAATAATGACCAAGAAGATTTAAAAATTAATCCTGATCAGGATATTATGAAAGATATGAAAAATAAGAATTCTAAAAACAATAAAAACAATGAACATTCTCATTAATTAAATTTAAAAAAAGGAGTAGAAAAATGATTAAAAAAATAATTTTAAATTCGACTGTTATTGCTGCATTTATTGTTGCAGGTATTTTGATAAATGGCTGCGGTAAAAAAGATTCAGTTGAAAAGCAAACAGATAAGGTTAACAATACGGAATCTAAAGAGCAAAACATGCAGAATTCATCTGATAAAAATGCAGAACAAGTTATGATTAAACTGCCAACAATGCAATGTAAAACCTGCAAGAAAAATATTGAAAAAGCAGTAAATAAAGTTCCCGGTGTAATAAATGTTAATGTTGTAGTTGACGATAAAATAGCTAACATTAATTTTGATAAATCGAAAACTGATTTATCAAAAATAGAGAATGCAATCACAATGGCGGGTTACGATGCTAATGATAAAAAAGCAGATAAAGATGCTTATAATAATCTTGATGACTGCTGTAAATTACCGCAAGATCAAAAAGAAGGTTCTTCTCATTAATTAAATAAAAATATAAAAATGAAAAATAAAAAGATTTATATATTAATAGTAATGTTGGTATGTATAGTTACAGCTGGTTTTTATACTATTAGCAGTGTAATCCCAACATCTGAAAATGTTATTTCTAACCCGGCAAGTGTTTACACAGATTCAACAGATACTAAAATTTATATATGCCCAATGCACCCCGAAGTTATTTCTGATAAACCAGGGAAATGTCCAAAATGCGGAATGAAACTTGAGCTTAAGGAAAGTAATAATCAAAACGAATCAAATACCAATAGCAGGAAAAATGAGGGCATGAAAAATGAACACAAAGATCACAATGAACAAGATGGACACAATAAATCATGTCCTGAAATGAAACATAATAGCAATAAATGCAGTGGTCATAAGCATTAAAATTAACATAAACAAGCTTAGTATAGTATGATTGAGAAAATTATAGAATTTTCTGCAAGAAATAGGTTTTTAATTCTTGTATTATACCTTGTAATAATTGGAGTTGGGATCTGGTCTGTTTACAATACACCTGTTGACGCAATTCCTGATCTATCAGAAAATCAAGTTATAGTATTTACTGAATGGATGGGAAGAAGTCCTCAAATTATTGAAGATCAAATTACATATCCATTAACACAAAATCTTCAGGGAATTCCTCAGGTTAAAGCTGTGCGTTCTCAATCTATGTTTGGCATGAGTTTTGTTTATGTGATATTTGAAGATAATGCAGAAATTTATTGGGCTAGAAGCAGAGTACTTGAAAAACTTAACCAGGTGCAGAATATTTTACCGCAGGGTGTTACCCCTAATATGGGTCCAGATGGAACTGGGGTAGGTCATGTTTTTTGGTATCATTTAAAAAGTGATAAATATGATCTTGGAGAATTAAGGGCTTTACAAGATTATTATCTCAAATATCAATTAACTTCTGTTGATGGTGTTGCCGAAGTTGCATCTATTGGCGGATTTGTAAAACAATATCAAATTGATATTGACCCAACAAAACTCTCATCTTATGGAATCGGTATAAATGATGTTGTAAATGCGGTAAAGAACAGCAACAAAGATGTAGGGGGTAAAAATCTTGAAGCAAGTGATAATGAATTTTTTATTCGCGGTAAAGGTTACATACAATCTACTTATGATATTGAAGAAATTACAATTAAGGATACTAAATTTGGAATACCTGTTAGAATAAAAGATATCGGCTCAGTTCAAATAGGTGGCGATACAAGACGGGGTTTACTTGATATGAACGGTGAAGGGGAGGTTGTTGGCGGCATTATTGTTATGCGGTATGGAGAAAATGCATCAGAAGTTATTGAAAGAGTTAAAGAAAAACTGGCTGAGCTTGAAAAAGGTCTGCCAGATGGCGTTACTATACAAAAATCCTATGATAGAAGCACATTAATTGATAATGCAATTGATACTTTAAAACACTCGTTAATAGAAGAGGCAATAGTAGTTAGTTTAGTTGTCCTTATATTCTTATTTCATTGGCGAAGTGCAATCAGAATTGTTATAGAAATACCGGTTTCAGTGTTAATTGCATTTATTCTAATGAAGCATTTTAATATCAGTTCTAATATAATGAGTCTTGGCGGTCTCATAATTTCAATTGGTGTATTAGTTGATTCTTCAATTGTAATGGTGGAAAATGCATATCGGAATATTTCAGTTTCTTTGCAAAACGGTGAAAATATTAACTACACTGAAATATCAATTAAATCTGCAAAACAAGTTGGAAGAGCCATATTCTTTTCAATTGCTATTATTGTTGTTTCGTTTTTACCAGTATTTTTACTTGAAGGACAGGAAGGAAAGCTGTTTCATCCGCTTGCATTTACAAAGACTTTTGCATTAGCCGGCTCTGCAATAATTACTGTTACATTGGTTCCTATGTTAATGACATTGTTTATGAAAGGCAAATTTTACCCGGAGGAAAAAAACCCCGTTTCCAGATTTTTCAGAATGTTATATGAACCATTACTGAATTTAGCACTTAAATACAGAAAAACCACGCTTGCTATTAATGTAATTGCTTTATTGATAACTATTCCTTTAATTTTAAGCAGAGGTTCTGAATTTATGCCCCCTTTGGATGAAGGAAGCCTGCTATTTATGCCAACAACGCTGCCAAATGTTTCAATAACCGAAGCTAAACGCATAATGCAATTGCAGGATAAAATCATTTATTCAGTTCCTGAAGTTGAACATGTTCTGGGAAAGGTTGGCAGAGCTAATACACCTACTGACCCCGCTCCATTGAATATGATAGAAACAATTATTATCCTGAAAGATAAATCTGAATGGAGGCCCGGGTTGACTAAAAATGATATTATTGCTGAATTAAATTCTAAATTGCAGATACCCGGTGTTGGTAATGCATGGACTCAGCCTATTATTAACAGAATTAATATGCTTTCAACAGGGGTTAGAACTGATTTAGGAATTAAAATATTTGGGGATAATTTGGATACTCTTGAAAGACTTGCAATTGATGCAGAAAATATTGTTAAAAAAGTTAATGGAGCTGCAGATGTGTTTGCTGAAAGAACTTTGGGAGGCAAATATATTGATATAGATATAAAACGGGATGTAATTTCCAGATACGGACTTAACATTGGAGATGTTCAGGATGTTATTGAAACATCACTTGGAGGAGAAAATATTTCAAATACAATTGAAGGAAGACGAAGATTCCCAATCAGGGTGAGGTATTTCAGAGATTACAGAGAGGATATTGATAAATTAAAGAATATTCTTGTTACTATAGGTTCATCCGGTTCTTCAATGCAAAAAAGCAATGGAACTGAAATGAGCAGTAATAATTCTGATAATTCACAGGTTACGAAGCCATTCCAAATACCATTAGGCGAGCTTACTGATATTAAGATAACAACCGGTCCGCCAATGATTTCAAGTGAAAATAATATGCTGCGCTCAATTGTTTTTCTAAATGTCCGCGGGAGGGATATGGGCGGATTTGTTGAGGAAGCTAAGGATGTACTTGATAAAGAATTTGCTCCGCAATTACCTAAAGGTTATTATTATACATGGAGCGGTCAATGGGAAAATCAAATTAGAGCAAAAAAACGTCTTGAAATTGTGATGCCAATAGTTTTTTTGGTAATTTTTGTTATGCTTTATATGGTATTTAAAAATTTTCTCGAATCATTTTTAGTAATGTTATCAGTGCCATTTGCATTAATTGGGGGTGTATATCTAATTTCAATTCTTGATTATAATTTTTCAGTTGCTGTATGGGTTGGTTTCATTGCTCTTTACGGACTTGCAGTTGAAACAGGTGTTGTAATGGTTATATATCTTCATGAAGCTCTTGATAAAAAGATGATTCAGAATGATGATAAAGTGAATTCAGATGATATAATTCAGGCAACAAAAGATGGTGCAATTTTAAGATTAAGACCTAAAATTATGACAGTCGCAGTTAATTTGATAGGTTTGATACCTATTTTGTGGGCAACCGGAACAGGTGCAGATTTAGCAAAACCTATTGCTGTTCCCATGATTGGCGGAGTTATTACTTCTGCAATTCATGTTTTATTTGTTACCCCAATAATATTTGTTATGATTAAAGTTTATCTTAATAAAAAAGGGAAACTGCATAAATCAGATATGGCAAAATTTATGGTACATTAATTAATCTTAGTATAATATACTAAATTGGTTATTCTCTTTAAATCTGGTAGCTTTAGGTTCAACTAAGGTGCATTCTATCAATAAAAAAGCTTAAATATCTATATTTAGGCTTGTGGGCAGTGAGGGATTCGAACCCCCGACATCTTGTCCCGATAAATCGGGACGCTCAAGAACAATCGTTTTAAGTCATAAAAAAAGACGTATAAACATACGTCTTACTGTGGGCAGTGAGGGATTCGAACCCCCGACATCTTGCTTGTAAGGCAAGCGCTCTGAACCAGCTGAGCTAACCGCCCATATTTTTATAAAAGTAATACAAAATTACTGTTTTTTTTAATATCTTCAAGTCAATATCATATCATTTTGAGAATTGCTGATTTTTTTATTCTCAGGCTGCATCATTATTCCTGCAAAAGAAATATAATTGTAATTGAAAAAATTTGTATTAAATTTTTTTAATTAAATTCTTAATTTAGAATGTATGGCTATATTCGGGAAATTCCGTATGCTGTATTATAATCTTTACCATGTTACCATATTTTTCATGTAAGTATTTCCCCAGCTTTTCTGCTGAATATACTGAACGATGCTGACCTCCTGTACAGCCAAAACAAAACATTATACTGGTAAAATCTCGATCAATATAATTATTTACTGCTTCTCTGGCAATTTGGAATACATTATTCATAAATTCCTGCATATTTTTATCATTATCCAGAAATTCAGCAACAGGTTTATCAATTCCGTAAAGATCTTTAAATGAATCTTTTCGCCCGGGGTTATAAATGAATCTGCAGTCAAATACAAATCCGCCGCCATTACCTGAATCATCTTTTGGGATACCGCTCTTTTTATAACTGAATGAATATATCTTAATTATCAGCATTTATAAACAACATGTACTCTATGGTTTATATCAAAAAATAAAATCAGAGCGGGAGACGGGGATCGAACCCGCGACGTCCAGCTTGGGAAGCTGACATTCTACCGCTGAATTACTCCCGCTTATCTGCAAAAATACCAATAATAATATGTGTTTTCAATTTACAAAATAATGCAATTTTATATAGAATTATAGCTGTATTATTATTAATTTGTGCAAAACATTTCACTTAAATAGTTTTAATTTATGGATAAGAAAAAAATTGCTGTTGTAGAAGATGAAGGCATTGTGGCAATGGATATAAGTAAATGTCTTTCTAATCTTGGTTTTGAAGTAGTGTTTGTTGCCGATTCCGGTGAAAAAGCACTAGAATTAGCAAAAATTTCATCTGTTGACCTTATACTGATGGATGTTGAATTGAAAGGAAAATTAAACGGACTTGATACAGCTAAAACTTTGAGTGAAAAACAAGATATACATGTTGTGTTTCTTACTGCATTTGAAGATGAAAATACATTGAAAAGGATAGGGGAGTTAAGCCCAGATGGTTATCTTGTAAAACCTTTTGAAGATGAACAGCTTAAAAATACTTTAATGAAAGTTTTGGGAAATTGAATTGATTTATTCACCTGCTGAGTTTGTGAAAAGAATTGTTCCTTGCTCTCCAATTGCCCATCCTATTTCAGATTCAGAAAAATAAATCTTTCTCAAGAAGTTTGAGCTTGAAGTATTACTACCTAGAAATGATTTCCCGCCGTCAACAGTTTTGTAAATCCTTCCGTAATTTCCGGTAAAATAACCGGTTTCATTGTTGGTGAAGTAAAGAGAAGATAATTCCTCTTCAACAGGTGAGTTAAGCAGTATCCAGTTTTTACCAGAATTTGATGTTTTTAATATTATCCCCGTTTGACCGCAGCAATAACCGGTATTTTGATCAGTAAACTGAATTGATTTTAAGACAGTTGCGGTATTAGAATTTTGTTCTGCCCAATTTGAACCAAAATTATCTGAATAAAATATATTTCCGTTATCACCACTTATATATGATTTCCCATTTGGAAAAACATAAATACAGTAAAATGTACCTTGTGAAAAAGTGTTTATATTACCCCATTGATTCCCGCCGTTTTCAGTTTTTAATATTGTACCTCCTGTTCCGCATGCAATTCCAGTTAGATTGTTAAAAAACTTGATATCATACAGCACATAAGAATCTGTATTTGATTGCTGAAACCAGTTTGTACCTCCATCTGTAGTTTTAATGATAAGAGCTGCTGTTCCGCAAGCATATCCTTCAGAATTATTTACAAAATAGATTGAATAAAGGCTTGAGTTTGTAATATTTACTGGAATTCTAGACCAATTTGTTCCGGAATCAGTGGTTTTCAAAAGTTTGTTTGTGTCATTTGGAAAAGAATTCCCGCAAACAAATCCTGTAAATGAATTTAAAAAGTAAATGCCTTTAAGATTATTTGTGACTCCGCTTTCCTGTTCTTTCCATGATATTTCTTCACCTGGTGTTATTATTTGGTCTTCACCCTTTTTACAGCTATTTAAAATTAATAAAAAGAAAATAACTGAAAACAATGAAAGCGAATAGTTTAAAAACTTATTTAATTTCGGCATTTGTAAAATTAAATATTGAAACAATTAAATTCAATTTAAATTTAATTAACTAATTAAATGAATTTTATATATTTTACTGTGAATTTTGTATTGAGAAATATTGTTAAAATTTGTTATATTATATAAATTATTTAATCATTTTAAAATATTATCGGCTATAAAATGAAAAAAATATTTTTGATTTTAATTATCCAGTTTTTTGTTGCCCTTTCAGCTTTTTGTGATGCTCCTAAAAGCATTATTTCAAATAAAGATATTGGCAGTATAGCAGGAAATTTTCTTGAAGGTAAATTGGATTTTGAAAATCCAGTACTTGTTGATGTTGATAAAGACGGTGATTTTGATGCATTGAAATTTGATGGCGGTAATGTTGAGTATTACAAAAATGCTGGAACGGATTTGAACCCTGCATTTATTTTAGAAAACAAAAACTACGATAAATACAGCAAAGCTATGTTTATTGACCCTCAGATGCCATATCCTATATTCTTTGCAGATAAAGATGGTGATGGAGATATGGACCTGTTTGTAATTAAGGATAAAGAATACAACAAGCAGACTCAAAAATTTGAATACAAGGTTACAGGTGCAGAAAATAAGTTGAACCTGGATACTGGTACTTTAATTACAATAATTTTGGTTTTGGTAATAGTATTGCTTGTTCTGGCTATATTAAAATAATGAAAATTCAAAATGTTTATAAAAAAAGCAGCTTTTTAAGCTGCTTTTTTAGTTTTAGTTTATAAAAGATTATTCAATAATAATCTTCGAACTTTCATGTACATTTGCAGTTGAAAGAATACAGGTATAAATACCTTTTTCCAGATTAGCGGAATTTATATTAATTTCATAAGAACCTGCCTGAAGATTATTATATAAATAGGTCCTTACTAAATTATTATTGCTGTCATAGAATCCAATTTTTACCAAAGAAACTGCCGGAAGTTCAAATTTTATAACGTTTTGTGATACCTGATATATTCTGTAATTTAAGTTCAATGTGATTCTGCTTTCTATTCCTGAAACAGAACCAATTGGAAAGTTAACATTTATGAATTGTTGTGCAAAAGAACTTTCTTGACAATAGAAAATGACAAGAAATGTGAAAAGAATCCCAATTTTGATAAATTTGTATTTTTTCAAATGCTTAAAATGATAAGTTTATAGTAAAAATCACTAATTAAAATTACGATTAATCCCCAAATTTATCTATCCCCATTATATGGTATTGAGACGTAATTTCTTTAATTCATTGAGTTTATGATGAATAATTGATATATTTGTGAAATTTTAAAGAAAATAATGAAGTTTAGTCAATATTTTTTACCAACATTAAAGGAAGTTCCCTCAGATGCTGTAATTCCATCGCATATATTAATGCTTAGGTCCGGAATGATAAGGCAGCTTACTGCTGGTGTATATTCATATTTACCGTTTGGTTTAAGAGTTTTCAGAAAAGTTGAAAAAGTTGTGAGAGAAGAAATGAATGCAATTGGAGGTTCAGAATTCCATTTACCGGCACTTTCTCCAAATGAATTATGGGCGGAAACGGGCAGGCTTGAAGATTATGGTGATGATATATTCAGAATTAAAAATCGTGATTTGGTTCTTGCACCGACACACGAAGAAGTATTTACTTCAATTGCAAAACCTAATTTAATTTCATATAAGAACTTACCTCAAATTTGGTATCAAATCCAGACAAAGTTCAGAAATGAGCCTCGTCCTCGCGGAGGTGTCTTGCGAGGAAGACAGTTCTTAATGAAAGATGCTTATTCATTTGATGCAACATGGGAAGGTCTTGATGTTTCTTATGAAAAAAATGCTCAGGCATACAGAAATATATTCATAAGATGCGGACTTAAATTCTTTACTGTTTCTGCATTCAGCGGAGCAATGGGTGGAAGTGAATCAGAGGAATTTATGGTTGAAGCTGAAGCAGGAGAAGATACAGTGGTAATTAGCAGTGATAACAAGTATGCATCTAATTTAGAAGTTGCAGTTTCATTTTCAGAAAATATTGGCAGAAAAAATACCGGATTAACTTGTGAAGAATTTCACACACCTAATATAAAGAGTATTGATGAACTTGCTGGATTTTTAAAAATTACAAATAAATCACGACTTGCAAAATCAAGGTTATTTATTGTTCCTTCAAAGGTTCCGGATAAACAGGATTTATATATTCTGGCTCTTGTTTGCGGTGACGATGAATTCAGTGAATCAAAGCTTGCAAATATGTATTCGGGAATTAGGCCTGCTCATCCTGATGAATTATTAGAAATTGCAGGTGCTGATGCAGGTTCAATTGGACCTGTGAATTTTAAAAATAAGGATGTTAAAATTATTGCTGATTTACGACTTAAAGAGGCTGATGAACTTATTAGCGGTGCCTGTAAAAATGATTTCCATTTAAAAAATATTGATTTAAAAAGAGATGTTCCAGGTATTGAATATATGGATTTAAGGACTGTTAAAGACGGTGAAAAAACAATAACTGGAGATGCAACTCTCAGAATGGCTAAAGCCATAGAAGTAGGTCATATTTTTAAACTTGGAACCAGATATGCTGAGGCATTGAATGCAAAATACCTTGATATAAATGGTAAGGAAAATGTAATAATTATGGGCAGTTATGGCATTGGTATTGAAAGGATTGCTGCTGCTTATATTGAACAAAATTTTGATAAAGATGGTATTATATGGGGGGGAGAAATAGCACCTTTTCAGATACATTTAATTAGCGTAAACAAAAAAACTGATAATATTAAGATAACTGCAGGTGAACTATATAGTAAACTTAAAGAAAAAGGGTTTGAAGTGTTATTTGATGACCGTGATGATATTAGTCCGGGTGTTAAATTTAAAGATGCTGATTTAATTGGGGTTCCATTACAGCTTGTAGTAAGCGAAAAAAACATGAAGAATAATGAAATTGAATTAAAATTCAGAAGAACCGGCGAACGAAAAATGATTAAAATTGATGAAATATTAGATAAAATCAATGAAATTTATGTTCAAATCAAATAATATTGCATTATACAAGTTTTATTATTAATATTGTTTTTAACTAATTAATACATTTTTTGCATTCACTAACTACAAATTTCATTTCAATTTTATAGCAAAACACTACCATTCTTTTTGTAATTAATTAACATTTTTTGAGATTAAGTTTATCTAACAGGCAATTAATAGTTTACGGGCTTGTTATTTTAGCAGCAAGTATATTAATAGGAAGTGTCAGCCTTATGTTTCCGTTTGGGCGTGACCAGGCAATATATGCTTATGCGGGTAAAATGCTGCTGGAAGGAAAAATAAATTACCTCTATGTGTTTGACCTAAAACCACCGGGTATTCATTTTCTTTTTGCATTTATTCAGCTGATTATGGGGGAGTCAATGTTAAGTGCAAGAATATTTGATTTAATTTGGCAATGCACTACTGCTTTTATAATGCTGGTCATAATTTACAAATTAACTGCAGAAAAGTTTCTTTCAATAACTCTTTCTGTATTTTATATTTTCTTATATTACAGAAATGATTATTGGCATACATTGCAAACAGACGGATCATTAAATTTGCTCTTTGCAATTTCAGTTTTACTTTTATTATCTAACTATTTTTCACATTCATTTATCAAATTATTTTTTGCAGGTATAGCTTTTTCAGCTGCATTGCTTATTAAATATACAATTATTCTATTTCTGCCATTAGTAATAGTCTTAATGCTGTTTGATAATAAGTTTATTTTATCATTAAGAATAAAAAATATATTATTATATTCAGGCGGAATACTTATAAGCGGTTTATTTATTCTATTGTTATATTATTTTACCGGTGCTTTAAATGCTTTTTGGGATATTCAAACTATTCAGACACCTTTATATACAAAGATAGCTTATGAAACTGAGTTACAAGGATTTATCCAGAAACAATTAACAAAGTTATTTCTGTTTTCGGTATTTACGCCATTCATATATTTATCAATATTTGCAATGCTTGCCACATTTATTAAGCGTAAGACAAGTTTTCCTCAATTATTATTATTTATTTGGGTTATTTCAGCACTTTTCAGTTTAATTGTACAATGGAAATTCTATTATTATCATTTTCTGGTGATAATTCCCCCTGTTCTGATTGCATCTGCAATTGGATTTTCATATCTTAAAGAATTTTTTAAAAACTATAAGAAAGTTTATTTTTCAATTGCTATTGTTTTGCTTGCCGTTATATTTATATATGGCTTTAAGCCATACTTAACCAGTTATTCTTCATTAATTAGTTTCCTAAACGGTAAAAGTACATTAAAAGATGAATATATAAAAAACGGCTTCACATCTGATTCAGTTTTTATGATCAGTAAAACTTTTAAAGCTGTAGAATATATTAAAATTAATTCATCTGAAAGTGATAATGTATTTGTGTGGGGATTTGATCCTTTAATTTACTATCTATCCGGAAGAAATTGTTCTTCAAGGTTTATTTATAATTTCCCGTTATTGTGGAAAGGTGAAAACACTGCATTCAGAGAAGAGTTTATTCATGTTATTGAAAAAAATTATCCAAAAATAATTATTGTAGCTCAAAATGACCCGTTACAATACATTTCAGGATATAATGAAGATTCAAAGCATCTGTTAAATCGTTTTCCTGAGTTTAATAAAATACTAGCTGAAAAATATAATTACAGAACTAATGCAGAGGATTACGAAATTTACGAACTTAAAAGCTGGTAATGAAAAATAGATATCCAATTTTAAAATATTCTAAAAGGATAATATTAGCATCATCATCACCAAGGCGAAAACTGCTTTTGAATGCCTTATTAAAGAATTTTGGATTGAAGTTTGATGTAATACCAGCTAATATTGTTGAATATATTTCTGAAAATGTGAAAAATTATGGCAATTTTGCAGCAAATTTAGCACAATTAAAGGCTTTAGAAGTTTCTATTAGAAAAAATGGGTTAATTATTGCAGCAGATACAATAGTTGTGATAAATAACATAATATTAGGAAAACCAAAAAATAAAATAGATGCTATCAGAATGCTTAACTTTCTATCCGGAAATGTACACAAAGTTTACACCGGGATTTTTATTTTTGATCCTGTAACAGAAAAATATTTTAAAACTTATGAAAAAACTTTAGTTAAATTTCGCAATTTAAGCAGAGCAGAAATAAACTTTTATGTCAATAGCGGAAGTCCAATGGATAAAGCAGGCGGGTACGGTATTCAGGATGACTTTGGAAGCACATTTGTTGAAAAAATTAATGGTGATTATTTTAACGTTGTGGGGCTACCGGTTTTTAAATTATATAATGGTTTAAGTAAATTCATAAAACTTATTTAATAATTTGTACCAAAAATATAAAAAGAAAATATTGTTTTCTGTAATTCTGGGTGCATTGGTATTTCTTGGACTAAGTATTTATGCAAATTTTAATGAATTATTGGATGCATTTTCACTGTACAATTGGCTTTTGTTTCCTTTAATTTTGGTATTTTCTTTAATTAATTATATTTTCAGGTTTTTCAGGTGGGAGCATTATACAAAAGTTCTTGATATAAAGATTAAAAGAAAGATGAGTTTTTTGATATTCCTTTCATCATTTATTATGTCAGTTACACCGGGTAAAATAGGTGAAGTTTTTAAATCTTATTTGCTGAAAGAACAAATTGGTACACCGGTAAGTAAAAGTGCTCCAATAGTATTTGCCGAAAGAATTACTGATTTTTTATCTTTAGTACTACTTAGCTTAACCGGAGCTTTAATGTTTGGTTACGGCACTAATTTAATTATTGGATTTGGAATTCTTTTTATTTTAACAATATTTATTATAAGTAACAGAAAAATATCGTACGCTATTATTGGCATCTTTGAAAAATTAAAATTTGTATCAAATATTTCACATAAAATACATACCGCTTATGACAGCATTTATCAAATGGTAAAATTTAAGGAATTATTAATAACTATAATTTTAAGTATTTTTGCATGGGCATTTGAGTGTTTGAGCTTTTATATTGTTATTAACGGATTTAATATTCCAGGTGCCCCACATGTTGATCTTTTTATTGCAACATTTGTATATGGTTTTGCTACAATAGCAGGTGCAATTACTATGCTTCCTGGGGGTTTAGGTGCCACTGATGCCAGCATTACAGGGTTACTTGTTGTTTTGGCAATTCCCAAAAGTGTATCAGTAGCTTCAACACTTATTATCAGGGCAGCTACTTTATGGTTTGCTGTTGTGGTGGGGATTATTGCAGTTATGTTTTACCAGAAGATTTCACATAAAAGTATCAATGAAATTGTTTTAGAAACTTAAATCTGGAAATTAATTAATTTCAATATGGAAAGAAAAATACGTGTTATTATCGCAAAAGCCGGACTTGATGGTCATGATAGAGGTGCAAAAGTAATTGCAGCTGCATTTAGAGATTCAGGAATTGAGGTAATTTATCTTGGTTTAAGACAAACGCCCGAAATGATAGTTGAAGCAGCTTTACAGGAAGATGCTGATGCAATAGGGATAAGTATATTAAGCGGTGCACACATGACTGTTTTCAAAAAAATCCTTGAAGTCATGAAAACTAAAAACTTAGATAATGTTTTATTATTCGGAGGGGGGATTATCCCCAAAGAGGATATCAGTAAATTAAAAAAGCTTGGTGTAGGTGAATTATTTACACCGGGTACACCAACAACTGATACTGTTGAATATGTTAAAAAATGGGTTAATGAGCATAGAACACTTGAAGTATAAATCAATTTTAAATCAATAATATAAATGGCTATTAAATTTGGAACTGATGGCTGGCGGGCAGTCATAGCAGATGAATATACTTTTGAAAATTTGAAGAAAATTTCAAAAGCTACAGCAATTGCATTTCAAAATCACCCAAAAATTAAAAACGGAATCATAATCGGTTACGATACACGGTTTCTTTCAAAAGAATTTGCTGAATGCGCTGCAGAAGTTTTTGCTAATCATGGAATAAAAGTTTTTTTAACTGATACATTTGTTACAACCCCTACAGTATCTTTGCTTAGCAGAGATAAAAATCTGGCTTACGGAGTTATGATAACATCATCCCATAATCCCGCTAAGTATAATGGTTTTAAACTAAAGGATGAATTTGGCGGTTCAATGGGACCATCGCAACTTGTTATTATTGAAGAAAAACTAAAAGATTCTGATTCATTTAATTATGGTAGTGATGTTTTTGATAATTTGTTGAATTCAGGAAAAATTGAATATGCTAAAGGTAAAGAATATTTTAGAGAAATATTAGAAAAAAAGATTGATATAAAAAATATTAAATCTTCAGGTATTAATATTATTTATGATGCCATGTATGGTTCCGGTCAGGGAATGATGGATGGTTTAATTACACTTAAATCAATCAGAAATGAAATAAACCCTTCATTTGGCGGTTCAAGTCCAGAACCCGTACAAAAAAATCTTTCACTGATTTGCAACGAAATGAAAAATGGAAATTATGATATTGGGATTGTAACGGACGGGGATGCTGACAGAATTGCCATAATAGATGAAAATGGTGAATTTGTAGATGCTCAAAAGACTTTTGCTCTTCTGCTTTCTTATCTTATTAATGAAAAGAAAATGACAGGCGGAGTGGTAAGAGGATTTTCATCAAGTGATCTTATTAAAAAGATTTGCGATGAATACGGATTGAAGTTATATACTGTTCCAATTGGCTTTAAATACATTTCAGAGTTAATGATAAAAGAAGATATTTTGATTGGAGCAGAAGAAAGCGGCGGAATTGGGCTTAAACATCATTTACCTGAAAGAGACGGCATATTTAACGGATTGATGTTTGGAGAAATGCTTGCTGTTAAAAAGAAAAAACTGAGTGTACTTATAGATGAAATTGAAAGTAAATACGGCAAATATTTTTATAAACGTATTGACCAGCATTTAACAAGCAATGAACAGAAAACGGAACTTGTAAATTTAACAAAGGGATTAAAGGAAGTAGCAGGTTTAAAAGTAACCGGACAGGATGACCTTGATGGCTGTAAACTGTTATTTGAAAACGGCTGGTTATTAGTAAGGGCTTCAGGAACCGAACCTTTGCTTAGGATTTACACAGAAACAACAGGAATTAACAAAACAGATGATATCTTAAAAGATATTGTTAAGAAGTTTAATATATGATTATGGCAACAAAAATAAAATTAATTTCGGTATTTTTGGTATTGTTTTTTATCAGCGGTACATTGTTTTCACAAAATGGTTTGAATGATAAAAATTCATCAAACAATCAGTCAAATCCATTGAAGCAATTTGACCTGAATATGAATACCAATAAAATGGATCTGCAGAATTTTGATATTCTCAAACAGATAGAGCCAACAGCTTCAACTAATACAATATATAATGATCAATTATTGGAAGGCGCAGTTGATGCAAATAAATATATTGTTGGTCCAAATGATATTTTTAGCTTGGGAATATGGGGAGTAGTTAATACACCTCTTCCAATTTCGGTAAGCCCTGAAGGTTCATTGATAATTCCATCTGTTGGAGAAGTAGCTGTTAATGGATTAACATTAGCTGAAACAAAACAAAAAGTAATTGCAGCTGTTAAAAAAAGATATATTTCAGCAGAAATTACTTTAACTTTGGTTTCACCCAGAAGGTTTATTGTTACAGTTGCCGGAGTTGGGCAGGGAACTTATCCGACAAGTGCAATAATGCGTGCAAGTTCAATTATTGCATTTATTTTTAGTGATAGTTTATCTCTGATGAAATCAGGTACTCAGCCATCAGATAGATACAATTTTAGTATGCGAAATATCAAGCTTCAGCGAAAAAATGGTGAAATACGAAGAATAGATCTTTATAAATATTTTGCAACCAGAGATGAACAATATAATCCATTTCTGCGTGAAGGCGATGTTTTAACACTGCAAAAATATGATTGGGAAGGAAGATTTGTTGCTGTACAGGGTGCAGTTCAGTTTCCCGGAGTTTTTGAATATATTAATGGTGATGACTTGGAAACAGCTATTCAGCTAGTACGCGGAGTTACTACTGTTGCAAATATGGATAGTATTGTAATTTCCAGAATGGATCCATCCGCAACAAAAATGGAAAAAATTTGGGTTGATTATGAACATGATAAAAAAATGAAACTTGAACCAAATGACAGAGTTTACGTTTATGCTTATGCCGAACAGCGCCGTGATTTTAAAGTACTTGTTTTGGGGGAAGTTGTGAGACCCGGAAACTATCCAATTACTTTAAATACAACAAAACTTTCAGATGTTATTAGTGAAGCCGGAGGTTTATTGCCAAATTCATTTTTGCCAACCTCGGAAGTTTACAGGAAAATAGATACATTTTATATTCAGACAAAAAATAGAGATACCTTAGAAAATGTTTACACCAGAAGGTTGAATGATATAGTTTCAAATAAAGAGGAAAAAGAAAGTTTTGATCAGGATCTTTTATATCAGATTGGCAGAGTAAATGTGGATTTTGAAAAATTATCTAAAGGTGATAATAGCCAGGATATAACATTAAAAAATGGTGATATTATTTATATTGCAGATAACAGTAAAGAAGTATATGTATATGGACAGGTAAATAAACCCGGATTTGTGCCTTATAAGGAAGGTGCTGGAGCGGAGTATTATATTAATGCAGCCGGCGGATTGGGTGAAAGGGCAGATGAAGATGAGATTCGTGTAATTAAATTTAAAACCAGAGAGTGGCTTGAACCGGATGATGCTACTATTCAATCAAGCGATTTTGTATATGTACCAAGAGTAATAAATCGTGATTTTGCTTATGATATTGATTTGATAGCAAAAGTAGCAGGTGTAATTGTAAGCGTAGTTTCGTTGACATTATTGGTAATTCA